>CANPXF010000011.1 GCA_947585745.1 uncultured Clostridia bacterium
TGGTCCGAGTGACTGGAGTCGAACCAGCGGCCTCTTGAACCCCATTCAAGCGCGCTACCAAACTGCGCCACACCCGGATAATTTATTCAACCGTGCTATTATAGCATAAATCACTTTAAAGTGCAAGACTTTTTTGAGTTTTATTTTAAAAGCGCTGAAAGTAATTCAGCGCTTTTAACATTCTCAATATTTATATTTTAAATACTCCGAGAGAGCCGAGCAACAAAACGAACAGCATTATCGGGGCTATCACCTTTACCATTACTATATACAGCGTTTTCCGCCCGAATTTTTCACCGTTCTTTGTTGCTTCTTCTATAATAGTCTTCGGCTTAACTATCCAGCCTATAAGCACGCAGGTACCTATCGCCAAGACAGGCATCAGGATACTGTTGCTGAAATAATCTACAACGTCAAGCAACTGCGCCGTTACTCCGTTTGGAAGCGGGATTTCAAAATACAGAATATTGTATCCCATACATATCACCACTCCCAAAATAAGCGTAACAACGCCCTCTATAACAGTGGCTTTTTTTCTCGTCGTTTTTGCTTTGTCTATAATTCCCGAAACTACCGCTTCTAAAACGGATATTGAACTTGTGAGAGCGGCGAAAAGCACCATTAAAAAGAATGCGCAACCGATTATTCTTCCCACTATTCCCATATCGGCAAAAATTTTCGGCATAGCGACAAACATCAAGCTTGGTCCTTGCGCCATCCCTTCTTGACCGAGAAATACAAAAACCGCGGGAATTATCATTACGCCTGCAAGAAAAGCTACAACCGTATCGAAAATTTCAATCTGATTTACGGACCTCATAAGATTGCTTTTGTCCTTAAAATACGAGCCATAGGTAACCATAATTCCCATAGCGACGCTTACGCTGTAGAAAAGTTGTCCCATAGCGTCTGTTGTAACAACAAGCAAATCCTTCGCGGTTACTCCCTCTAAATTCGGAACAACATATACCATAAAGCCATCGATACCTGTTCTTCCGCCAAATTGTTCTCCGCCCTTTATGGTAAGAGAATAAACTGAAATTCCGACAACAAGCAAAATTAAAACGGGCATAATAATTTTTGACAAAGCCTCTATTCCCTTATTCACACCGCGGTAAACTACCACGCAGGTAACGGCGAGGAAAATTAAATCGTACACAATCGGTTCAACAGGATTTGAAATAAAGCCTGTAAAATAGCCGTCTGCGGAAGCGTCCATTCCCTGTCCCGTAAGGAAAGCGACAAAATATTTAAGCACCCAGCCGCCGATAACGCAGTAATAAGGCAATATCAAAAACGGAACGGCGCTCGCGATACTGCCGAGCCAACCCCAGTTTTTGTTTAACTTCCCGTAGGCAGTAAGACAGCTTTGGTGTGTTTTTCGCCCTATAGATATTTCCGTAACAAGAAGCGTAAATCCAAACGTTAACGCAAGAATGAGATATACTACAAGAAAAAGTCCGCCACCGTCCTTAGCCGCAAGGTACGGAAATCTCCATATATTGCCCAATCCGACTGCGGAACCCGCCGCCGCAAGCACAAAACCTATTGAACTCGAAAAAGAATTTCTTTTATGTTCCATTTTTACCCTCATTTTTAGAAATAATGCCACAATTTTTATGTAATATGTGTTAAATTTTACCATAAGGAGAGTTTATTTTCAATTGATATAAATTACAAATTCCTCAAACGCTTTTTGTGTATTATTTTTACAAGAAAACAGGCGGTTTTTGAAACCGCCTGTCTTATGGCTTGCCTGATTGGATTTGAATCGGCGCTCTAACGTGACCGTAGGCTTGACAAAAACGTATAAATACAATAATCGGAATTTCGGTATTATTAACCGCTTTTTTAAATTAACAGTCAAATTATTGATTTTATTATCTTTTAAAAGTAATTTTATCTTTCGATTTCTTCTTCAAATAAATCAATCAACATTTCTCATACCCCGTTAATACAACTTAATATAATAATGCTTGCCGTTGACTTTGATATAGGAATAACCTTTGTAATCACCTTTTTCAATTTCACTTATAAAAGTGTATTTTGCACCTTTTTTGAGCTTTACTTTATCGGAAAGCTTTTTATCTTCAACAAGAAAAGCGTTTGTATCGGATTTAAGAGTATATTTCTTAAAGCTTGAAAGGCCTTTAACGTCAAGATGCTTATTCATCATCCAGCCGGTTACTTTTCCGTACTTGACCTTGCTCCAACCGTAGCCGTCGTCAGTATCGGCAACAGGTTTTACCTTTGAACCTTTTTTTAGGTTCTTTAAGTTTTTGGAGCTTTTACCGACAACGTCTTTATAAGCATATTTGTAAATCGCGCCGTTCTCTTTCAGAGCGACGGCTTGTTTTGTTTCCGCAGAGTATTTCGGGCGGATAAAGCAGTTGACTTGATTTATATTCCTTTTCTGCTCAAGAACGTAACCGCCGTTTGTAAAGTTCGTACTGCCCGTATTGCCCTCAATCGCTTTAAACTCTGTTGAGTTTATAACCTCGGAAACAATCCCTATGTGGGTATGTTCTTTATGGTTTCCGCTGAAATCATAAATAGCAAGGTCGCCCTTTTTCGGCTTAGTTTTGTAACTAAGCTTTTGAGCCGACATCTCGGACATTACCACTCCACAACTTGCCACCTTATCTCCTTTGCAAAAGAGTTTAGACGCTCCGAGCGATTTGAACAGATACCATATAAATACCACACACCACGGATAAGCATCTCCGCTGACAGCCCGTCCGTAAAATTCCGTGTTAAAAATCACCTTGTTGTTGCCGTCGTCCTTTGTGCCTATATAAGATTTTGCTTTTTTTAATATTTTTTTAGCTGTAATCATTTAAAAATGTCCTTTCCTGATTTTTCCTTAATTTGTTTAATTGTCTGAATCACCTTGTCATAGCCGTTTGTCGCGACAAGAAAGCTAAGGTACATAAGCACAGCCGTTTCAATCACAATTTGAGTTGTTATAGGTTTGTTGAAGTACAGACAATAAAGTAATACTATAAGGGCAGAAAGCACCACAGAAATAACCACAACAAGAATATTTGACGAATAGTTCTTGTTGTTCGTATCAAGTATGTACTTTACTCCCTGCACAGTTAGAGTTGTGAGTATGCTTACGACAAATAAGACAATAAGTATAAATTGAAATCCCATAACTTTAATCCTCCTCGATGAAATCATCGTCTGTTATTTCTTCGTTTAACTCTTCGTTATCTAAACTGTTTTTAATCTTATGCTTGTTCTCAATTGCGGATTTTATCAGATACATTATAATTCCTCCCGCCATAGGAGCGCCCACATAACTGTATAATCCTTCAAGATTAACATTATTGGGGGAAGTAATTGCCTGATAAATTGTTATACCAACTCCAAAAAGCGCAATTAAAAGCCAAAGAACAGCTATTAAAAGTAAGATTTTTTTCGAATATTCTTTCATATAATCAATCTTCCCTTTCTGAACATTTATTTTTTTCTTGCTCCTGTGCGGGCAAGTTCATCACTTGCTCGTGAAGCTCGGTCATAGTTCCGTTACCGCCCAAATCGTGATAAGCTTTGTAAGCTTTGTCGAACGTGTCTTTAGCGTATATATTACAATAACGCTTTTGAATATATTTCTCTCCGCTTCGTATCATTTCAGCTCTAAGCAGGGAACACACTCCCTTTTCAAGAGCTTTCTCCTTTTCTATTTGCTTTTTTAATTTGGAGCGCAAAGAAACGAAAACGGCTCCTACCCCTGCTACGACTATTCCGAATATTACCTCCAACCAATATTGCATTATAAACTCAATCATTATTCACTCTCGCTTTCTACGGGCTTGTCAAAAGGTTCGGGCAAAAATTATTCTCGTCTGTTTCAATAAATTTGTCCTTGCTGTCACATTTAACTCTCCTTTATATTCTATGCTCGTCCATAAAAAGGTGATTTATAAAATTAATCTCACTATATATCGGAATATCAGCTTTAACATATTTCAACTGCATTTACCCGCATTTTAATTCAGTTATAAAAAAGAAAGCCCCGTTAAATAAGCCGTTTTCAGCCTATTTAACGGGTTTTCATATGGCCTGCCTGACTGGATTTGAACCAGCGCTCTACAGAGTCGGAGTCTGTTGCATTATCCAACTGTGCTACAGGCAGATTTATGTAATTATAATACTACAAAATTCTTTAATTGTCTACTCCAAAGCGTTCAGATTCTCCCAGTCCTCATACGCTTTTTCAAGTTCATTTTGTTTTTCCTCGAGCTTTTCGGAAAGCTCCATAAGCTTGTTGTAGTCGCTTGCCGTATCGTCGCATTGAATTTCTCTGTTAAGATTTTCGATTTCCATATCAAGGTTTTCGATAAGCTTTTCAAGCTTTTTTATTTCATTTTCCCGCTTGCGTTCTTTTGCGCGTTTTTGTTTTTCAAGCATATAGTCATTCGGTTTTTTGACTGTATCGCGGTCTGAATCAATTACGTTTTCATTTGACGTTGATGTGCGTTCAAGATAGTAGTCGTAATTTCCGAGATATTCGCTAATCCCCGATTTATCAAGGCGTAAAATTCTTGTCGCAAGACGGTTAATAAAATATCTGTCGTGACTTATGATAAGCATTGTTCCGTCATAATTTTCAAGAGTATTTTCAAGCTGTTCACGCGACGCGCTGTCAAGATGATTGGTAGGCTCGTCAAGCAGAAGAAGATTAGAGCCGTTGAGCATAAGCTTTAAAAGGCTGACTCTCGCGCGTTCGCCTCCGCTCATTTTTTTAAGCGGTTTAAAAACCTCGTCGCCTTTAAAAAGAAAACTTCCGAGGCAGGTTCTCACCTTAGTTTCAGTCATATCGGGAAACGCGTCCCACACCTCGTTCAAAGCCGTTTTATTTAAGTCGAGCGTACTTTGCATCTGGTCAAAATATCCGACATCAACCTGCGCCCCGAAGTCCACCATACCGCTGTCAAGGGCGCAACGTCCGAGCAATATATTAAAGAGCGTAGTTTTTCCGCATCCGTTTTCCCCGATTATAAAAACTCTTTCGCCCCTGCGGATATGAAAATCAACATTTGAAAAAAGATGTTTTTCCCCAAAGCTTTTTGAAAGATTTTCAGCAATAAGAACATCGTCACCGCTTGTGCGTTTCGGCTCAAAGCGCATATGAATTGTTTCAAGCGCTTTATCGGGTATTACAAGCTGTGCTTTAATTCTGTCCGCCTCTTTCTGCTTGCTTTCGGCGGTTATAAAATTACGCTCTCTGCCCCAGCGCTTCTGCTGTTCAACAATACCCTCAATGCGTTTAATCTCTTTTAAATCGTTCTTGTACTTATTTTCAAGGCTTTCGACAAACGCCTGTTTTTTCCTTTTAAACTCGGTATAATTGCCCTTATACATCATTGTCTTTTTGTTTTCAAGTTCAATCGTTTTATTCGTAACGTTGTCGAGAAAATATCTGTCGTGACTTATAATCAGCATTGAACCCCGAAAATCCTTTATAAAGCTTTCAAGCCAATTGACGGAGCTAATATCGAGATGATTAGTAGGTTCGTCTAAAAGCAGAAAATTCGACTGCGAAAGCAAAAGCTTTAAAAGGCTTAATTTAGAACGCTGACCTCCCGAAAGCTTTCCCGTCGGCATATTAAAATTCTTTTCTTCAAACCCGAAACCAATCAGCGCGGAGCGTGTGCGCGATTTATATGTAAGACCGCCCAAGCTCTCGAAACGCTCAATTAAAGCGGTCTGTTTTTCTATATTTTCAGCGGTCGGAGAATTTTCAAGCAAATTATTCAGCTGTTCAATTTCTCTCTCCATATCAATCAGGTCGCTAAAACCCGAAACAAGCTCGTCGTAAACGCTTCTTTCAGGGTGTTCGCAGGCGTGCTGTTCCATATAACCGAGCGACGTATCCGAAGATGTAAAAACATCTCCGCTGTCGGCGTCTGTTTCTCCGTTTATGATTTTTAACAGCGTAGTTTTACCCGTACCGTTCGCGCCGATAAAACCGACCTTATCTCCCTTTTCAATATCAAAGGTAACGTTTTCAAACAATGTTCTCTCAACGAAGCTTTTACATAAATTACGGACACTTAGCGCAGGCAAAACCTCACCCCCATTTATCCCATAGTTGAATACAGCGTAATGAAATTTACAATATGAACGAGGATAACCGCCGAGTAAATTACAACTCCGCTGTAGATAATAAAGTTAGTAAATTTACTCTGTTCAAGGTTAAAAATTCTGTAAAAAAGCCAAATCAAAACGCTCAGAGCAAGCGGAAGAATACATTTTACAAAAAAGCCGACAATCGGATAATCCATTATCCAGCCCATTATCGGGTTCGCCTCGTGAAAATATCCCGTATCAATCAAAACCTGCGTACAAAACCAGTCGCACACATTTAAAAAATACAGAAAAAACAGCTTTGTTCCAAAGCCGTATTGACGGACTTCTTCCTGTTCGTGATAATCAAGTACTAATTCTGACATAAAAACACCTCACGGATATTATTACCCGTGAGATGTAAAATATTAATTTTTCTTCCAGGCAGCGGGTATAAAAATCAACAAAAGCGGATAAAGCTCAAGTCGTCCCGCTATCATATCAAAGCAGAAAATAATTTTTGAGAATATGTTAAAACCGCTGTAGTTTCCGGCAGAGCCTACAATTGAAAATCCCGGTCCCGTATTATTAAAGGTCGCGAGAACACTCGTCAGGTTAGTTGTAAAATCAAAGCCGTTGAGCGAAATCAGCGCCGTGCTTATCAATACAAACAAAATATAGATTATAAGATAAACGCTTACATTACGGGCAACCTCGTGGCTTATCTTCTTACCGTTCACCTTAACCGTCTGGACTGTACGCGGATGGATAATAAGGCGAAATTCCTTTCGCATCTCTTTCAAAAGGATAATAATTCTCGAAACCTTAAATCCTCCGCCCGTGCTTCCCGCGCAGGCTCCTATACAGGTCAAAACGCAAATTAATGTCTTGCTGAACTCAGGCCACTTATCGGTATTGTCGATTGCAAAGCCCGTACTCGAAAGAATCGAGCTTACATAGAAAAAGCTCTGATGGAAGGAATCGAAAGCGTTATGGTATATCTTCATTATATTAACGGCAATGATAACCGTTGATACAATAACTATTCCTATATAATACCAAAGCTCCTCAAAATGTAAAATAGATTTTAATTTTCTGGCAAGGATTAAAATATACACATAGAAATTAACTCCGAACAACATCATAAACACGGCGACGACGCCTTGAAGATAATAGCTGTCAAAGTAACCCATTGACTTGTTGTACGCAGAGAAGCCTCCCGTTCCTGCGGTTGACATCGCGGTAGTTACAGCGTCAAAGAAATACATTCCTCCGCACATAAGAAGAACCGTTTCTATTATAGTAAGTCCTATATAAATCGAATAAAGCAGTACCGCGTAGTTTCTGAGTTTCGGCATAGTTTTATCAACTTCGGGACCTGTGGACTCCGCTTTCATAAGGTTAATGCCCGCGTTTCCGCCGAGCTTAGGAATAAGCGCGAGCAGAAAGACTATTACGCCCATTCCGCCGAGAAAATGGCTCAAACTCCTCCAAAAGAGCATACAGTTATCGAGCGCCTCGATGTCCTGTAGAATTGTAGCTCCCGTTGTTGTAAAGCCCGAAACAGATTCAAAAACAGCGTCAATAAAGCTTGGAATCGAACCGCTAAGCCAGAGCGGTAAAGCTCCGCAAAACGATAGCAAAATCCAGCTTAATGCCGTAGCCGCAAAGCCGTCCTTGCGCTGCATTTCAAACCTCTTGGGTTTATTAAAGACAATTACAGCCCCCGCGACAATCATCGCGATTCCGATAAAAAGAAAATAACTGTATGTATTCTCTTTGTACCACAATCCGACCAATGTGCACGCCTGCATCGCAAGGCCTTCGATTAAAAGCACCCAGCCGAGTATATAAATTAAAGTCCTTTTGTTCATAAATATCCTCTTATAATATTATCTACGCGAAGAAAACATACGAAAAATAAGAAACGTAAATTTATTTAAGTATATCCTTTAAATCAAACAAACCCTTATGCTTTGTGACAACTATAACAGTGTCGCCGAGCTCAATCGTATCTTTACCGCTCGGGATAATGATTTTACCCTTGCGGTTTATGCAGGCAATCTGCAAATCCGATTTCAGGTTCAGCATTGAAAGCGGTACTCCGATTGCCATATTATCCTCTCTCGCCTTAAATTCAAGAGCCTCCGCCTGGTCTTTGCAAATAGAATAAAGCGTTTCAATATTGCTTCCGAACGAATTTTGCATCGCGCGAACGTAACGGATAATATATTTTCCTGTAAGGTGTTTTGGATGAATTACCGAGTCAAGCGGTAAACTGTCGATTATTTTAAAGCTTATATCGTCAATTTCCGTGATTATTTTCGCGTCGGGATTAACATCTTTCGCAAAAAGCGAAACGATAATATTTTCCTCATCGGTATCCATAAGCGCCACAATTGCGTCAGCGTGCTCAATACCCTCCGAGATAAGGAGGTCTTGGTTCATACCGTTTCCGTGAATAATGACAGCGTCGTCAAGATTTTCACTAAGCTGTTCGCACCGCTGTATGTTACTCTCGATAATTTTAACCTTAATTCCCGTTTCAACAAGTGATTTTGCAAGATAATAGGCGATTTTACTTCCGCCGAGGATTAAAACGTGGTGGCTCTTTCCGTTAATTACCCCGAGGTCCTTCAACAGCTTCGCCGCCGCCTTGCTCTCGGATATAATTGAAATTACATCGCCCGATTTTATTTCAAAATCGCCGTTTGGAATAAATCCCTCGTTACCGCGCTCAACCGTGCAAATCCGCAGTCCGCTCTTGAAAAGTCCCGCGCAGTCTACGACCTTTTTATTCGCCAAAACGGATTTATCGCTTATTTTTACTTTAATCAAATCTACAACGCCCTTGGCAAAGGAATCAATCTCGACCGCTCCCGGGAATTTTATCAGACGGCTGAGTTCGCGCGCGCAGGTCTGCTCGGGATTAATCGCGAGCGAAAGCATAAGCTCGTCCTTAAGCTTCGGAACATCGTTAGTATATTCGGGATTACGCACACGCGCAATCGTTCTCGGCGCTCCCGCGTTTTTCGCTATAAGGCACGCGTAAAGATTAAGTTCATCGGAAGCCGTAACCGCAATCATAAGGTCGCAGTCCTTAACACCTGCGTCGATAAGGGTTGCAAAGGTTGCGCCGTTTCCGACAACTCCCATAACATTTTGAGTACCCGCTACCGACTGCAAGGCGTCGGTATCGGTGTCAATTACCGTAATGCTGTGGCCTTCTCTGTTAAGCTGGTCGGCGATTGTTCTGCCGACGCGTCCGCATCCGACAATAATAATTTTCATAGGTTTACCTCTTAAATTATAATTAAGGATATTATATTATATTAAAGTTTTAAAATCAATAGTTTTTTCAATATATAAAAAAGTATATGTGGTTCAAGTTCACAAAGCGCTTTTTCAGTACTGTTTTTTAATAAAACATAATATATTTTATCAATTTTCAATATTTCAGTTACTGTTCGGGTACAACCGCAAAAAACACGAGTTCATCAAAATCACTGTTATTTATAAGACTGTGGCTGTGTCCTTTCGGGCAGTAGTGGCACTGACCCGCATTTAAAAGCTCAACTGTATCATCGTAAATACAACGCGCCTCTCCGCTTAATATGTAAATTATTTCGGAATTTGTTTCGTGCTTATGAAGTCCGATTGACGCTCCGACCTCCAATTTGCCGCGCATAATCCTGTTTTTTCCGTCAAAAAGCATACGGGCTTTTGTTTTCTTTCTTCCGCCCTTAAACTCATTTATTACATTTAACTCAATTTCATTAAAATCAATCTTCATATAACTCACCTTAAAGTTTATTTTACTACATCTTTTGTCAAAACTCAATATTAAAACAGAAAGGGAAGTTTAAAACGAATAAATATTTTTGCGTTTTTCACAAATTATTATTTTCTATTACATTGATAATGGAATTTTTTAATATATAATGACAGAATAATTGTAATTACAATACATTATTTTATAAAATTTTAAGTTTTTTTAATTATTTGAAACTTTTTTCTGATTTTCCGACACTATTATATAAAAGGATATAATTAACTTTATTTTAAAAGGAAGAAAAACAATGAAAAAAATAATCAGTTTAATATTATCTCTGACAATAGGTATTTTTACAACATTTTCTGTTGCGGCAGGCGCTAAGACGAGCGGAAAATATAAGTACAATATTTTAAAGAACAATACCGCGGCTATAACAGAATACACGGGTAATGAGGAAAATTTAACCATTCCCGAAACGCTCGGAGGCTATACGGTTACTAAGCTTGATTCCTCCGCTTTTGAGGATAAAAGCAAATTAAAAACGATTACGCTGAACGACAGCCTTGTTGAAATCGGCTATTCCTGTTTTATGGATTGCGAAAAGCTTTCAAAGATAAATTTTAACCGCAAGCTGAAAAAAATAGGAGAGAACGCCTTTGAATTTACCAATATAAAATCAGTAGATTTACCGAACAGTTTAACATACTTAAACGGTTTCAATTTCACAAAACTCAAAGAGATTACTATTCCCTCTTCTGTAAAAACAATTGGAGATTGGGCGTTTTATGAATGTCCTTTGACTAAGGTTGAGCTCAAAAAGGGGCTGGAAAGTATCGGGTCGGAGGCTTTCTGCTATTGTGAGAATTTAAAGGAGATTAAATTTCCGTCAACTCTTAAAAAAGTCGGCAGTGACGCTTTTTCCCAGACAGGGATTACCGAGATAACAATTCCCGAGAAATTAACAAATATCAACATCAAGGAAACGGATTTCGGAATATTTTCCGAAAAGCTCAAAAAAATAACGGTTTCTAAGAAAAATAAAAAATACAGCTCCAAAAGCGGTATTTTATACAACAAAAAGAAAACACAGCTTCTTTATTACCCGCCAAAACGAGGAAAGAAAACCTTTAAAACGCCGAAAAGCATTAAAACAATCTGTCGGGGCGCTTTTAACAGCGCAAAAATAAAGAAAGTTATTGTTACAGGTAATGTAAAAAAAGTTGAAAAAGAAGCCTTCGCTCATTCTAAAACGCCGACAGTTATTTTTAAAAAGGGTGTAAAAACTATAGAGAGCTACGCTTTTTATTTCAGCGAGGTTAACAAGGTAACATTGCCTAAAGGCTTGAAAAAAATCGCAAATCAAACGTTCGGCGCCAGTTGTTTAAGAAAAGTTAATATTCCTAAGAGCGTTAAGAAGATAGGCGCCGAAGCGTTTTTCGGTACTGACTTAAAAACGATAACAGTTCCGTCAACCGTAAAGAAGATAGGCAAACACGCTATCGGCATTCTATACGGTGAGTGCGGTTCATACGGCGGAGTTAATAAAAATACGATAATAAGATGTAAATATAACTCTGCCGCTTATAAATACGCTAAGAAATATAAGGTTAAATATAGGCTGATGTAAAAGTTGAATTTAAGACTAACGCTGTAAAAATACGCTAAGGAAAACGGATTTAAGTTTATCGCGCTGGATTAAAGGCAATTAAATGAAAATAAAAGTAATGGTATGGTAAGGAGGTTTTATGAAAAAGTGTTTTTGTTTATTTATATGCATAATAATTTCAATTCTTTTTTTGCAAGGGTGCAAAGCTGAAAACGGAAAAAACAACGGTGAAAGTTTAGAAAAAAAGTCCGTAAATGCTGTTGCGAAAACTAAAGGCGAAAATAATGTTTCTCAAAATTCAACATTCAAAAAATATATAAAAATGAGAAACAAATATAAAATGAATATTTATGTAGACGGAAATATGGGCGAAGCTTATCGCCCCGATTCAAACGGCAACCTTGTATTATATGACAACTCTCCTTATTTCAACGTACTTGATGAAATGTATGTAAAATATTATGACGCAAACAGAACGTATAATGATGATGAAGCTAAGCTTGAAAACAAATATGAGAAATTATTATCTGAGTATGAAAAAAATCTAAGTATAACACCGAAACACTCAGATTTTAATATAACTAATTATAAAGACGGAGTTTGTATAAATTCATATAAAGGCTCTGATGAACACGTTGTAATACCGTCTGAAATTAACGGAAAGAAAGTAATAAAAATCGGGGCAAGCCTATCTCAAGGTGAATATGATATTAACTATGAATTGCCGTTTGAAAACCATAAAATAAAATCAATAACTATTCCCTCAACAGTTAAAGAAATTGTTTTGAACGCATTTGACGGTTGTGGAGTCAACAGCGATGAAAACTGTCTTGAAAATATTTATGTTGACACCAAAAACCCATATTATTCATCTGTAGACGGGATATTGTATAACAAGGACAAAACCTGCCTTCTGCAAATTCCATACAACTACAAAAAGAAAACGGTAGAGGTTGAAAAGGGGACAAAAGCGGTTTACTGTTCGGGCGGTAAAAACATAGATACGTTAATTATACCCTCAAGCGTCATAAGCTTTGGTGAAGAATTTGACAAATACGGAAACAAGAAGGTAACGAATTACAGAGATTATACTTGGGGCGCTCCGTATGCGGTATATTACAGAGCGGAAGTCTGTAATTTTAAGGTGTCGCAAAAGAATAAGTATTATTCAAGCGAGAACGGAGTTCTGTATAATAAGGATAAGACCGCTCTTTTGCTTTATCCTGAATTAAATGAAAGAAAAAGCTTTGTTGTACCCGACAGCGTAAGCGTTATAGATGAGGCGGTAGATTTCGGCGCAACTAATTTGAAGTCAATTACAATCGGCAGAAACGTTAAAAAAATATACGCTACCTGCGAGAGCCTGTTTGAAGATAAACTAACAGTAAAAGGGTATAAAAATACGGTTGCCGAAAATTTTGTAGAAAAACAACGACAGAAATATGCTTTTGATAATAATGCGCATTTTAAATTTGTAGAGTTAAGTTAGTTGACAGTAAAGTATGATGAGGAAATTTGGTAAAAATTGATTACAAATATAAATTTGTTGGGAAATTAATAAAAAAATCAAAGCTTTCGACAGATTTTATCCTGCGCAGGGAGCATCAGCTCCTCAGGATTTCAGCGGGAGATTGTACTCCCGATGAAATTCTGAATGTGCCCCGCCGTGTAAGAACGAGGGACATCTGCCCTTAGGTTATAATTAATAAGTAAGAAGTAAAATACAAGAATAATCACACGTTTTATTTTTAAAACAGCCTACAGCAGAGCCTGTCCTCCCTTTCCAAAGTGAAATAGAGGAAGAACGGTTTTGGGGGATATGAACAGTAATATAGGAACTTCAATGCTTGACGAGGATATATAAAAACACAGAACCTTACCTCCCTATCCAAAGTGAAATAGAGGAAGAACGGTTTGGGGGATATGAGCGGTAATATAGGGACTGCAATACTTGACGAGGATATATAAAAAGCCCGTGGCAAAAGCCACGGGCAAAATTATTTAGAACATTGGTCTATCCTCATATTAAATTAAAATGATGTATAAACTAATTAAAACTAATTAAATACTATAAACAAATCATGGGACTATCCCCTATCTATAAAAATTCTTAATTCAAATCTATAATTAAATATTACATCGGACCAGTCTCCGTTAAACTAATTAAAATTTTTATAAACTTATGATTTAATTTTCAGCTTTGCCGTTTCCGGCTTAATCAGTTAGGCGGTAAGCTCCGCTTGAGGTCTTTGATAGAAATTCTGTATGGTCTTTGTAACATCTTTAAAACCTCCTCTTTTGTTTGTTGTACATATTATATAATAGTTTTTCTCATTTGTCAACACTTTTATTGAAAATTTTTTTAATTTTTTTTAAATTAAAGGATTTGCCCCTATACGGTTCAACCGCATAGGGGCACACATTGGGGAAAATATAGAAATGATATTGGAAACAGCTATTTTATCTTAACTTTTAAGCTAAGTTTTTTACCGTTAACGGTAATTTTAATTATTGTATTACCCTTGAGAGGAAAATTGGTATAATTTTTTTAAGTGTTTCATCATATTTACACACATCCTTTTAGAGCTCTGTTTTAATCTCAATAAATTGTGACGTTTAAGTTATTTTTACCTTTATTTTGAAAACAACTCCGTTAACCTTGACTTTAACAAACGTTTTGCCACGCCTAAGTCCGCGGATTTTAAAGGTGTTCGACTTCCTTTTACCGAGAATTTTTGCTTTTTTAGAATCCTTGTATGTATTTTTCACCGAACTCGCCCGTCCCGTAATTTTTATAATCGCGGTTCTTCCACGGCGCACCTTAACACTCGTTCTTGAAAGCTTCGGGCTTGAAACGACCCTGACGGTACAGTAAAGCTTTTTCTTTGCAACCTTTGCGTAAATTTTTACAATGCCTTTTTTGAGTGAGGTTACAACTCCCTTTTTGCTTACCTTTGCAATCCTTTTATTGCCCGAAGAAAATTTAACGCTTTTTCCGTTTTTATTCTTAACATAAAGTCTTACAGTCTTTCCGCATTTTAAGGTTGCGCTTTTTAAATTAAGCTTAGGCTTTGATTTACTGTTTGACGACGTACCTGCGGGCGGCTTAGTGGTCGCGGGCGGTTTTTTATCAGTTCCTGACGTGGGTTTGGGCGCTGTGGGCGCTACAGTCGTACAATTATTGTTATCCGACGCTTTAGGGTCTGTTGGCTCTGTTCCAACGTGTACGGATTCAGTCGTAATCCCCGGCGGAACATCAGGCTTTGACTGAGGCTCGGTAGAAACAGTTTCCAACGAGCTTTCGGTAGGTTCGGTTTGAGCGTTGTTCTCGTCTTTTATACAGACAATATTCCACGTTGTAAACGGTTCAACTCCGTTTTCCTTAGCAGAACATATAAGACGTACGATAACGTTCATATCTTCATCGCCGACAGTTTTTCCGTAAGCAATATCGAGAGAGTTGCTTTCTCCTTTATTATTAACAACGAAAAGCGAGGAAACAGGCTCTTTAGAGTAAAAGCAAAAGTCTCCTATTATACTGCATTGTTCTGTATCGGAAGTTAAGTTAATGTTTTTATAGGCGAGTGTATACTCCTCATTTATTTCTCCAAAAGAATAATCATACTCCGCTAAAAAATCGGTTTCTTTTTCCTCAACAGCCGATACGGCGGAAACGTTAAAGCAGGAAACAAAAAGCATAAAAGCAATAACAAAAGCCGTTAGTTTTTTCATTGTGACGCCTCCTTATCCTTTACGGAGTCCGCGATTTTGAACATCTCGCCTTTCTCTAAAAAACCGACAAGCTCAAAAACGTATCCGTCCTTTTCCCAAATAAGCATAGTCATATCATCGTCAGTACGTATTATATAATCCCTGCCGTTAAAGCTTTCTGATTTCGGCGCTGAAAATTCGCTGTCCGACGCCGAGGAATAATCCTCCTTTGTGAATTGCTCAAAATCAAGATAATCCTCTTTATATATATAGATTTCGCCCGCGTTATTTTCATCAGATGTTTTTTCGCTAAGCTTATAGCCATTCGGTACATATGAGAGCGAATAGACTTTCTCAATCTTTTTAGGATAAGACGACGCGTCTTTTGAATTATATTCAATCATCTCAACACTGTTTTTACTGCCGTTTTGATGTACAAAGAAATTCAAAATAGTTTCTCTGACAGCCGTTACGCTCATAGCGGACATCAACAAAACAAAGGCGGCGACAAGCACGGCAACGGTTTTCCCTGTTTTTGTACAGGTAGTTCGGTAATAAAGATTTGTCTGAGATTTTATCAGCCTTTCCATTTTTTTCTCAAAGTTTTTTGAAGGTGTAAAGCTTTCGTTAAGATTGTAGCCTGAAAGCCGTTTATCCTCATAAATTTCGAGCGCTTTAATTAACATTTCATTATCAATAATTCTATCCATAAAATTCTCCTCCCACAAGCTTTTTGAGCTTTTCCCGTGAGCGTTGCAGGCGCTTTCGCGCCGAGGTTTGGGAAATATTCAAAACAGACGCGATTTCCTTATCGTTAAGTCCGTGCAGGTATTTAAGCGTAATTACCTCGCGGTAAGTATCGGGAAGTTGAGCAATTTTCTGAGCGATAAACTCAGCGGTAAGCTTTTTCTCGGTATCAATCTCAACGTTTGTATCCTCAGAAATATTTTCATTAAGCTCAATAATATTCTGCCTTCTGTTCTTTACATACATAGTTTTCGCGACATTTTCAAGCACAATCATAACAAAACCTTTAGTACGATTGCTGTCTGTTTCGTCAAGCTTTTCAAGATTTTTAAGTATGCGGATAAAAGCATTATGTACGGCGTCCTCCGAAAGCTCCCTGTCGCGAAGAATTTCATAGGCACGGCCCAGCATAAGGCTTTTATAGCGGATATAAATTTCTTCAAATTTTCCCTTATCCTTTTCGTTTTCAACCAACGAAAGATATAACGCTATCATTTCTTCTCCAAACTCTGAATAATTTTCCCTTTATACACTTAAACCCTGAAAATTCAAATTTGTGACAGGAAATATTTAATTTTATTATATACAAATTTCACATCCTTTTAAAGAGGTATTTTTCTACCAAACGCAAAAAATTAATTATCACTTAAACCGGTTTAAAACTCAATATAAAATGTTATTCGGTCCTTATTCGTTATTGCTCCGTATTTAAAATTATGAAGGTCTAAAATTCGTTTTGAAATGGCAAGCCCGAGTCCGTTGCCTGTTGATACGCGGGAGGAATCGAGCTTTGAATACGGCTTCCACATTTTTTCAATTTGCTCGTCTGTTATCTCTTCGTCAACAGAGTTTGAAACGCTCAGCCTGTTTTTCTTTATCTCAATTTCAATCGGGCTTTTTTTACTGCCGTATTTTAAAGCGTTATCTATAAAATTATTAACAACCGCAGTCAAAAGGTTCCTGTCCGCAAAGACGGAAATATCACCGTGTACGGATTTTTCAATTCTGTCATCGTGATATTTTTCAACCGCCTCCAGCACAAGCGCAAGCAAAGAAAACTCGCTTTTTTTCAGCTCAAAATCGTCAGACTCAAATTTTGAATAATCAAGCATACTGTGTATAAGATTGTTCATATGCCTGCTCTGCTCGAGTATAACGTCAGTATAATGCTCACGCTTTTCAAAGCTTTCGGCCTCGCGAAGATTTTCCGCAAAACCGCTTATTATGAACAGCGGAGTTTTTAAGTCGTGCGCCATTGCTTTAGTCATATCAAGACGTATTTTCTCCTGCTCAATTTCGGTCGATATAGACCGCCAGCTAAGACGTGTAATCAGATACCCGACAATCAGGAAAAACAAGAAGATTATAATTGAGGCAAATAAAATATTTAAAAGGCAAACGTCTAAAATGTTGTAACAGCTTGCGTATTTTATCTCGTACAGTTCGCCATCGTCCGAAGTGTTGTAAGGACTTTCAAACGAGTAATAAATGCGCCCGACGGTATCGTACTGAAAGAAAACAAATTCAAACGGAGAAATTTTTATCTCCGAACTTTCATTGACCGCAAGCTCTTTGCCGTTTTCTATTTTCTCAATCTGCTCAAAAAGTCCTTTGTTACGGTATTTATCCAAAACAAAATCACGGTCGATAACATTTTTATACATATCTCCGCTTTTATAAACCCCCGTGTTGTTAAGCTTTGTTTTATCGACATTAAGCGTGAAGCTTTTGACCTTTTCATCCTGCGCGTACCAGGTATTTATATCATTGGTGATAACGATTTCCACTCTTTTCGGGATTATTTGCTCATCATCAAAATAAAATTCCCTGCACACAAGCTCATATCGGAGATTTCCGCTTATTTCACTTTGGTCAGCGTCGGGAGCTTCCTCCAAGTAATTAATTATTTCTACGTACTGACTGATTGTCATAGAATCTTTAAAATTATAAAAATTGATTGTCCCCTCTCCAACATTTCCCGTATCCTTATCTTTAAAATTAACCGAAAGAATATTATCCGTTTTCGCGATTACTTCATCGTCTTTTAATACCTCAATTTCAACGGAATTGTCGTTATAATTATTATTTATTGTATAATTAAGAGTATCTGATTTAGACTGAAAAGCCTCATAATGGAGCCTTGCCGCCTCCTCCTGCTTTTCAATATACAGCATATTGTGCGCATTGTTTAGCGCAATTACCGCGTATGCTCCCGATACAATTAAAAACACAGCCAAAAACAAGCCCATTATTTTTATATAATGATTGCGTTTTTTTCTCTTTAGTTTTTTATTTTCAGTCCTCAATTCTGTATCCCCGTCTTATAATAGTTTTTATCAATCCCGAATTTGCTCCGAGCGCCTTTCTTATATTCTTTATGTGGGTGTCAAGAACTCTGTCGTCAACGCCTGTATCATATCCCCAAACTTCGTTTATTAGCTTTTCTCGGGAAATAACTTTATTTTTATTCTCTAAAAGAATTTTAAGTATTGTATATTCCTTTGCGGTGAGTTTAATCTCCTCCCCGTCAGAAATTACAATCCCGTTGTTGGGATTAAGAGAAACCGTTCCTGCAGAAAGCACGCTGTTTCTCACAAGACCCTTTGAGCGCTTTATCGTAGCGATTACCTTTTCGTAGAACACGGGCAGAGAAAAAGGTTTTACTATGTAGTCGTCACAGCCGAGGGCGTAGCCCCTTAAAATATCCCTCTGCGAAGTTCTCGCGGTAATGAAAATAATCGGCGTGTCGCTGTACCTGCGCACTTCCGAGCAAATTTCAAATCCGTCAATTTCAGGGAGCATAACGTCAAGCAAAAGAATGTCGTACCTGTTTTCGTACGCTTTCTCCAGTCCTGTTTGACCGCTGTACGCCGTGTCAATTTTAAAATCTATTTTTCTTTTCATAAGAAAATAGTCTTGTATCATTTCACAAATATTTTTATCGTCCTCGACAAGCAAAATTCTATACATAGTATCACCTCGTAAAAGGAGTTTAGTAAAAACCTTTCAGACTTTGATTTTTACTTTTACATTGTAGCACATAAATCTGTATTTTATCTGTAGAAATGTAAAAAAATTACAATTTTTTTAGTAAATAATATATTTTTTTATATATTTTCTTCCGAATTTTCACATAAAATACAGATTTATATGTTATGATTAGTTTGGTGGTTTGTATGAAAAATAAAAAATTAAAGATAATTTCTGTTATTTTAATAATATTTACGCTTATTTTTTCCGTTTCCTGTTCTAAATCAGAGCCGAAAGTTAAAAGCGATAAAATTCTTATTTATTGTACTGACGGCACTGTTGAATGGTATAAGGGGCTTTTCAATACATATAACTCCTACTGCGCGTCTATGGACGGACTTGACACCTCGTATCAGGTTGATTACGTGACATTTGACGACGAAACACAGCTTTACAATAAAATGTCAACCGAAATAATGGCGGGAGGCGGTCCCGATGTTTTTTTAACGGACGAATATTTACCCTTTGAAAAAATGATTGAGGCAAGGCTCTTCGCTGACGTTGACGAGATTTTTGAGGAAAACAACGAAAAGCTTGAAAAATCAAAACTCAACAAAGATGTTTTAAACTCGGGAGTTTTTGACGGCAAGAGATATATAGTTCCTCTCCTTTTTACACCTAAAGCGCACATAGCGAGCAAATATGTTTTAGAACAGCTGAATATGCCGACCGCCCAAAATTCCGTTATTACATACGGCGACAGCGGTTTTTTTGAAAATCTTTTAAAAAATTGCGATAAATATGAAATATCCCCCTCACAGGGCTACGACGCGTCGCTTATAAGCAATATAATCTGCGATTATGTTGACTTTGACAGCAAAAAGATTGACTTTAACAGCCGTGAATTTAAAAATATTCTGGACACGGCGGCTAAGCTTGTAAAGGCGGGCGAAAGAAACAACAAGGATAGCGAAAACTTTAGAGAAAGTCTTTTTTCAAGCGAGCTTAACAGCTTTTATGACCTTCAAATAAGTTTTTTTGACGAGGAATGGTCAACCGAGGGAAAAGGAAGTCGTATTACTATAAATAAAGCGCGTCAGAACGATGCCGTTCTTTACAGAGGTCCGGTAAGAAACAAAAACGATAATACGGGTTCAATCGACTTTGGAATAGCGGTAAATAAAAATTCAGATAAAAAGGAAAAAGTAATCGAGCTTATCAAATTCGCGTTAAGCGACACGGGGCAGTCGCATTTTACCAGCAACTTCAATTCAAACGCTATACCTGCTTTTCCCGTTAACAACAAGATTATGGAAAAAAGAATAAGAAACGCGTCTGAAATTGAGGACAGCTTTGGAAATGAAATAGGCTTAAATTCAGATATTATGAAAGCAAGCGTCAAAGCGGTTAAGAATGTAAAGAAATGCGAGCTGAACAGAAACTACTATAAGAGCGCAATAATCGGGGAATTGGTAGAAAAATACGCAAGCGGTATGCTCCCTAAAAATAAGTTTATACGCCAGCTTAATACCGCTACTAAATTTTATCTTGAGGAATAAAGGAGAAAAAATGACACACAAAGCAAAGGAAGCCGTCGCGGCCATACTGTTTATTTTGCCGAGCCTTTTGGGCATAACGGTGTTCTATATTATTCCGTACATAATCTGTTTTATTGAAAGCCTATTTGCGGGCAATAAATTCGTGGGACTCGGAAACTATATCGAGCTGTTCTCAAATTATTCGTTTACACTTGCTTTAAAAAATACAGCCATATTTACCTTGATTGCGATTCCGCTTTTAATGGTTATTTCCTTTTTAATAGCATTGTTTTTAAATTCTTTCAAAAGAATTTCGGCTTTTTTCAGAAGCTCGCTGTTAATACCCGTAATAATTCCCGTGTCGTCGTTAATCGTAGTATGGCAGGTATTTTTCGAGGATTACGGAGCGATAAACGGACTTTTAAACGCTATGGGACTTGAAAGCGTAGAGTTTTTCAGTTCGCCGTTTTCAATGGTAATGATTATAATAATTTTCATTTGGAAATACTGCGGATTTTGCGTGATTCTTTTTACGGCGGGACTTGCGAATGTTCCGAACGCTTATGTCGAAAGCGCAAAGCTCGACGGCGCTAACGCCTTTACAATAGTCACACGAATTAAAATACCGAACATTGTGCCTACTATCTTCTTTGTTTTCCTTATGGAGCTTATATACTCGTTTAAAATTTACCGCGAGGTTTTCGCGCTTTTCGGAGATTATCCCGACGAGCACGTTTACTTTATGCAGAATTTTGTAAACAACAACTATTATAATCTTAACTATCCGAGGCTTTCCGCCGCCTCGATAATTCTGTCTGTATTTATCATTGTTATACTGCTTGTATTCTTTATATTTGAGAGAAAACGCGGTTATATGGAGTGAGGCGCAAAATGAAGAAAACTAAATCTGTTTTTAAATACATAATTTTAATTCTGCTGACTGCCGTTTTCCTTTTTCCGATAATATATATGCTTGCAAATTCCTTTATGCAGTCAGGCGAAATCGAAAAAACTTTAAATTTTTCGGAGGAAACGTTCAAGTCCGTTAATTTGATACCTGATATGTTTTCCGCGGAGCAATATTACGAGGTGTTTTTCAGGAGAGCGGAGTATCTGCTTAAATTTTGGAACTCAGTTATAATAACCCTGCCGACGGTAATCTTGCAGGTTGTTTTTTCATCGCTCGCGGCATTTGCGTTTGCCAAACTAAAATTTCCGTTTCGGGACAAACTCTTTTTCATTTATATAGTCCTGCTTATTCTTCCGCTTCAGGTAACGCTCGTGCCGAACTATATTGTTATGGACAATCTCAAAATACTTAACACCTTTTTATCGGTTATACTGCCGGGTACATTTTCAGCGTTCGGTATATGCCTTTTAAGACAAAGCATAAAATATATTTCCTATTCCTCGATTGAGGCGGCGCGAATTGACGGAGCGTCTTACCTGAGAATTTTCACGCGAATAATAATTCCGCAGATAAAGGGAGGACTTGTAACCTTAACTCTCTTAACATTTATCGACAGCTGGAGCGCGGTCGAACAGCCTATGATTTACTTTACGGATAAGGGTATGTATCCGCTTTCAATAACGCTCTCGGATATTGCCGACTCCGACTACGGAATAATTTTCGCCTGCGGAGTGATGTTTTTGATACCGCCTCTATTAATTTATCTTTACGGCGAAAATGATATACGCTCGCCGTTTACAACTTCTGATAAACTGTAAGGAGGACATATGAGAAAGAAAATTAAAAAAATTACCGTGGTTTTTGCCGTTGTATTTTTCTCTTTGGTCGCTGTTTTAACATATTTTTCGGATACAATTGACCGAATGCTTTTACCGCAGGTAAAAACCTGCGAGGCTGTTTTAAGCGATTTAAAAGGCAACACCAGAATATATAACAAATACCTTATTCCGAAATCTGTAATCACGGTTGACGGAGATACGGGAACCGTCTACTACGCGCAAAGAATTACCGACTCCGGCGATGAGGCGTATGTTTACCAATTACAGGTTTCAATAATCGGAAGCGACGAGCTTTATTATGAGGTTTCCAATTCAAACGGAGATATGTTTACCACAAGCTTACAGCTTATATACTCGACCTCCAAAAATATTTCCGACGGCGACAGGGTTTATATCGTTGAGGAGGAATTTGATGAAGAATAAGATTGTCCCGATTATTTTGAGCGTTTTTGGCTCTATATCCCTTTTCTTATTGCTTTTAACCGCCTCAAATGCCATAAACAGTATTCCATCTGTCACTCAAATCAATTACAACAAATCTTCCGACATAAAACCTTTTACCGTTTCAAAGGCGGTTGAAACAGACAAAAGAATAAACGAAATTTATGTAGGCGAACCTACGCTTTCATTCTGCGCCGAAGCAAAAGAAACCGAGGTGCGTGAAAATTCCGTTACTCCCGTGCTTGTCAATGAAAGATTTTTTAATAATTATAAAATTGACGCGGGAAATTTTGAAAAAAACAGCGCTGTAATC
Source organism: uncultured Clostridia bacterium (assembly GCA_947585745.1). Taxonomy (GTDB): domain Bacteria; phylum Bacillota; class Clostridia; order Oscillospirales; family Acutalibacteraceae; genus Ruminococcoides. The sequence goes on from CANPXF010000011.1 coordinate 22,926, forward strand.
AGCAAAGATTTAGCGCTAAAGCTGTATCTTAACACCAACGCCGTAGGAAAACCGCTTGAACTTTTCGGCAAAACCTATAAGGTATCCGCGGTTTATGACAGGTCAGACGGACTTTGTTATGACGGAAAGGAGCGTGTGTATATACCGTATAACAGCGTTAAAAACTATGAAAGCTTTGAGGTTTCGGAATTCGCCTGCAAAAACGGCTCGCAGTCGGCTGTCGCTTTCACCCAAATGAAGCTTGAAAACTACTATTATACAAATTTAGCGGAGAAGAAAAACGTAATAAATGATTTTATAAAGCTCTCTATGCTCATCCTTTATTTTGTGTTTTTGGCTTTCGCTTTAAAGCTGAGAAAGTATCTGTGCAAAAAATCCAAGGCAAAAATCAACTACTCTTTGGAAACGAACTACGCGCTCAAAAGCGTTAAAAAATCATTAAAAAGCTATGTTGTATATTACCTTTCCTTTTTCGGAATACCCGCTCTTTTAATCGCGCTGTTCATATTCGGAAATTTCGGAATTTATATTATCCCAAGCTACATACCGTACAATAATATTTTTGATATTCCGTATTACCTCGAACAGCTTACAAAATCCGTAAATGAATTTAACCGAACCGCCCTTGTCGGAAATCTGTTTTACATAAGGCTCTACCACGAAACGTTCAATTCGCTTGTTCATCAGATTTTAATTTTCCTCGCTCTTTCATTTTCGGCGACGGTCAGCTGGTTTATATCGTTTAGAAACGTTGACTAAAAATTTCAATCGTGGTATCATAATAAATCGGTAAAACAGATTACGGAGTGAGCGGATATGAGAATTGTAATAAAGCTCGGAACATCAACTTTAGCGCACAAAACGGGACTTTTAAATATCAAAAGAGTAGAGAAATTATGCAAGGTTATTTCCGATTTGAAAAACGCGGGAAACGAGATTATTCTTGTTTCTTCAGGCGCAATCGGAATGGGGCTCGGTAAAATAGGAATTAAAAAACGCCCCGACGATATTCCGACTAAACAGGCGGCGGCGGCTATCGGTCAATGCGAACTAATGTACACCTACGATAAGCTCTTCTCCGAATACAATCATACTGTAGCGCAGATTCTTATGACAGGCGCGTATGTCGCTTTGGATGACTACGGCAAAAACCTGAACAACACTCTGTTCAGACTTTTAGAACTCGGAGTTATTCCGATTATAAATGAAAACGATACGGTCACTACCGATGAAATTGTTATCGGGGACAACGATACCTTAGGCGCTACAATCGCTAATACGGTAAACGCGGATTTGCTGATTATTCTCTCTGATATTGACGGTCTTTATACGGGCGACCCCAATAAGAACCCGAACGCAAAGCGCATTGACGTTGTAGATACTATTACAAAGGATATTGAAAAGCTTGCAAGCAGTCGCGGTTCCGTACTCGGAACGGGCGGTATGGTTACAAAAATCAACGCCGCAAAAATGGTAAATGAAAACGGAATTGATATGGTTGTCGCAAACGGCAACAACCCCGAAATACTTTACGACATTTTAAACGGCAAAGGAATTTGCACACGCTTTAAAGGGAGAAAAAATGACAACTAAAGAATTGCTTATAAAAGCAAAAAACGCAAAATCAAAATTAAACTCTGTTTCCGTTGAACAAATAAACAGCGCTCTCAATTCTATGGCGGAGGCGCTGGTTAAAAACACGGATAAAATACTTGAGCAAAACGCAAAGGATATTGAAAACGCAAGAGGTACCATAAGCGACGTTATGATTGACCGCCTTGCGCTTTCCGAAAAAAGAATTAAGGATATGGCTGACGGCGTAAAAAACGTTGCTCTTCTCCCCTCTCCAATCGGCAGGGTTATCAAGAGAACAGAACGTGACGACGGACTTGTAATTGAGAAAACCTCGGTTGCTCTCGGAGTTGTCGCTATCATATACGAAAGCAGACCGAACGTCACCTCCGACGCCGCCGCGCTTGCGGTAAAAAGCGGTAACGTCTGCGTTCTCCGTTGCGGAAAGGAAGCCCATAAAAGCGCGCAGGCTATTGTGAACGCCCTGCAAAACGGACTTGAAAACGCGGGATTGAGCAGGGATTTCGTTCTCCTCGTCGAGGACACAACGCGCGAGAGCGCGAATGAACTTATGACCGCAGACGGATATGTTGACCTTCTTATTCCGAGGGGCGGAAAAGGCTTGATTACAGCCTGCGTAAACAACGCGACCGTACCCTGTATTCAGACGGGAACTGGAATCTGCCACATTTATGTTGACGAAAGCGCGGATATTGATATGGCTCTGAACATTGTAGAGAACGCCAAAACGAGCCGTCCGTCTGTCTGCAACGCGGAGGAAGTTTTAGTTGTAAATGAAAAAATAGCGAGGGAATTTCTTCCCAAATTAAAAGAAAAATTGGTTGACAAACGCAGTGAAAATCCAGTTGAACTAAGGCTTGATGACAGAGCGCAAAAAATTATAGACGGCGTCACTGCCAAGGCAGACGACTTTGATACGGAATTTTTAGACTATATTCTCGCTGTTAAAATTGTTGACAGCGTTGAAGAAGCGATTGAGCATATAAATACCCATTCAACGGGACACAGCGAGGCAATAATAACAGAGGACAGTGTGTCTGCCGACAAATTCACGAGGGGAATTGACAGCTCCGCCGTTTACGTCAACGCAAGCACACGTTTTACTGACGGCGGAGAGTTTGGTTTGGGGTGCGAAATGGGAATTTCAACTCAAAAGCTTCACGCAAGAGGCCCGATGGGACTTGAGGAGCTTAATACTTACAAATACATCATAAAAGGAACAGGTCAGGTGAGATAAATGAACACATTCGGATTTATCGGCGCGGGAAATATGGGCGGAGCGCTCGCTAAGGCAGTTTCAAAAAGTACGAAAAATATTTTAATTTCCGACCATTTTTCTGACAAAGCCGAACATCTTGCGGACAAAACAGGCGGTATAGCCGTAGATAACATTCAAATCGCGGAAAAATGCCAATATATTTTTCTCGGTGTTAAACCGCAAATGATGTCTGATATGCTTGTAGAAATTAAAGATAATTTAAAAAACAGAACCGATGATTTTGTACTTGTTACAATGGCGGCAGGACTTACTATTGAAACAATCCGCGCTATGTCTGGCAGTAATTATAAGGTTATAAGAATTATGCCTAACACACCCGTGGAAGTCGGCGAGGGACAAATTCTTTACTGCAAAAGCGATAACGTGACTGATAAGGAGCTTGACGCATTTCTTGAAAATATGAAATATGCGGGCAGATTGACCGAAATTTCCGAAAGTCTTATGGACGCGGGCTGTTCGCTGTCGGGATGCGGACCCGCTTTTGTTTATATGTTCATACGTGGACTTGCGCAAGGCGGAATTGAATGTGGAATTGACGAAAAAACCGCTTTGACATTGGCATCACAAACTGTACTCGGAAGCGCCAAGCTTTTTATTGAAAGCGGTGAGGAGCCGTCAGCGCTCATTGAAAAGGTCTGCTCCCCCGGAGGCAGTACGATTGAGGGCGTTAAATCCCTCGATAATGACAACCTCGAAGATGTAATTATAAACGCCGTGCTTTCTTCTTACGAGAGAAACATCGAACTTGGCAAATCATAAAAAATAAAGAATCGCGCCATTTTGGCGCTTTTCTTTCGTCATAAAATAATATAATTAAAAACAAATATTAATTTTTCGTCATAAATGTTGCTATAATCCCTATTTATATGATATAATGTTGTATAAATATTTCTATACATTTCATTTTGAAGTGTACGGAGGAGAATATGGAAAAAATTATTACGTTCGCGGTACCTTGCTACAACTCCGCGGAATATATGGACCATTGTATAAACACGCTCCTTTCTGTAGGAGAGGACGCCGAGATAATTCTTGTCGACGACGGCTCCACAAAGGACAACACCCCTGAAATCTGCGACAGCTACGCTGAAAAATATCCAAACATTATTAAGGTCATACACCAGGAAAACGGCGGTCACGGCGAGGGCGTTAATCAGGGTTTAAAAAACGCGACGGGAACTTATTATAAGGTTGTAGACAGCGACGACTGGCTTGATACCGACGCTTTACAGCAGGTTATAGTCAAGCTCAAAGAGCTTGAAAATAAAAATCTTGATATGATGATTTGCAACTACGTTTATGAGCACGTCGAGGACAACACCACCCACACTATGCACTACAAAAATGTCTTTCCGCAGAACACGGTTTTCTCGTGGGACGATATAAGCGGGTTCAGCATTTCACAATGCTTGCTGATGCACTCGGTAATCTACAGAACGCAACTCCTTAAAGACTGCAAGGTACAACTTCCAAAACACACTTTTTATGTTGACAATATTTTCGTTTATCAGCCTTTACCTTTCGCTAAAAACATATATTATATGGACGTTGATTTGTACCGTTATTTCATCGGCAGAGAGGACCAGAGCGTTAACGAAAAGGTTATGGCGTCAAGAATCGACCAACAGCTCCGTGTTACAAAGATTATGATTGACTCTCATAAAATTGACGACGTATATAAAATAAGCAAAAAGCTCGGAAAATATATGAGAAAATACATAACTATGATGATGACAATTTCCAACATTTTCTGCGAGCTTTGCGAATATCCCGACAAAGACGAAAAACGCAAAGACCTTTGGAACTACCTGAAAGACAAAGATAAAAAGCTTTACAACCACGTCAGATTCCATACAATATGGAGCTTTGCAAATATTCAGAACACCCCTGGAAGAAAGCTCGCCATATCTCTTTACAGAATTGCGAGAAAAATTTATAAATTCAACTAAGCTTAACCCCCTCCGCGTTAACGGCGGGGGTTCTTTATATACTTTTTAACTTTATGTTGAATATTACAATTTACCATGCTATAATGATAGTGCCAAATAATAATACAATTTAATAATCAATTAATAGTTATGATATGTATAATGTAATTATAAGCGGGTATTTTATTTTTAAAAATACTGGCTCTATTTATCATTCCGCTTTAGTGGCATTAATTGATATTGTATAATTGTTTGGCGACAATCGGAGCTATGTGTTTTTGGCGTACGACTTCGGTTGTGCGCTTTTTTATTTTTATTAAAGGAGGAAACAGTATGAAGTTTCAAGCAAAAAAATCAGTCGGCTTGCTGTTGTCATTTTTAATGATTATCAGCTTATTTACGGCTCTGCCATTTACCGCGGGAGCGGTAACATCTGCAATAAGCGGTGATTTTGGGTACGACATTCTTGACGACGGTACGGCGGAAATTACGTTTTATTACGGAAATGCAACAACCCTCGAAATTCCCAGCACGCTTGACGGATATACTGTTACAAGTATAGGAAGTTCTGCATTTTCTTATGAAACACTTACAAGCGTAACAATACCTGACAGCGTTACAAGTATAGGTGATTATGCATTTTATGAATGCTCAAGCTTGAAAGATGTAACAATCCCCAACAGTGTTACAAGTATAGGTGTAAGTGCATTTGGATATTGTTCAAACCTTACAAATGTAAAAATAGGAAATAGAGTTACAAGTATAGGTGATTATGCATTTTGGGTTTGCGAAAGTCTTACAAGTATAACAATCCCCGACAATGTTACAAGTATAGGTGATAGCGCTTTTAAAGATTGCACAAACCTTACAAACGTAACAATAGGCAACAGTGTTACAAGTATAGGTGTAAGTGCATTTTATGAATGCACAAGCTTGAAAGATGTAACAATCCCCAACAGTGTTACAAGTATAGGTGTAAGTGCATTTGGAAAATGCACAAGTCTTACAAGTGTAAAAATGGGCAATAGTGTTACAAGTATAGGTGATTATACATTTTATAATTGTACTAACCTTACAAGCATAACAATTCCCGACAGCGTTAAAAATATAGGTGATTATGCATTTTATGAATGCATAAGTCTTACAAGTGTAAAAATAGGCAACAGTGTTACAAGTATAGGTCTTGTCGCGTTTAAAGATTGCGCAAGCCTTACAAGTGTAACAATAGGCAACAGTGTTACAAGTATAGGAGATTGGGCATTTGAAAATTGCACAAGTCTTAAAAACGTAACAATTCCGAGTAGCGTTACGAAAATAGATTTTGAAGCGTTTGGATATTATAATGATAAAAATGATAAATACTATAAAGTAAAAAACTTTACTATTACGGGCTTCAGCGGTACAGAGGCTGAAAAATACGCAAAGGAAAACGAATTTAAATTTATAAATATAGGAACAGACATCAAACTCAAAAAATCCTCCGCTACTGTTTATGTAAAAGGAACGGCGCAAATCAAAGCGACAGTTAAAAACGGCAAAGGAAAAACGACCTATAAAACAAGCAATAAAAAGGTTGCAAAGGTAAATTCAAGCGGAAAGGTAACAGGCGTTAAGAAGGGCACGGCAACAATTACCGTAACAAACAACGGCGCGTCAAGGAAGTTTAAAGTTACAGTTAAAAACCCGAAGCTGAACAAGAGCAAATTAACTATTAAAAAAGGAAAATCCTTTAAATTAAGTATTAAAGGAAAGGTTGGAAAGCCTAATTTTACCTCAAGCGACAAAAAGGTCGCGACCGTCAGCAAAAAGGGTAACATTAAAGCCAAGAAGAAGGGTAAAGCCACAATCACCGTAAAGACAAACGGTATGAAGCTTAAATGCAAAATTACGGTTAAATAAATTATGAAAGCAAGCACCCTGAATGTCATAGACATTCAAGGTGCTTTTTTAGTTATAATGAAATATTTTTCTTGATTCGCATATTAATATATGATATACTATTTTTGCCAAACAAATCTGAATAATTTTACTGTTTTTACATAACGTAAGTTTGTATTTTATGATAAAAATACAAGCTCTTTATTTGCATACTTGCGTTATGTTAATTACAGATTTGTTTGGCGACAATCGGAGCTATGTGTTTTTGGCGTACGACTTCGGTTGTACGCTTTTTTATTTTTATGGGGAGAAAGAAAATGAACCGCAAACAAAAAATTATCGTACTTACATACAACGTTCCGCATAGAAAAACCTATGACGTATTGTGCCTGCTTAAATCAAGAGGATATGAAAATGTTCATATTTACGCAAAACCTATGCACTATAAAAAGAAAAAATATCCTTTAATTTGCCACCGCCCCGATATGCCGTATAACATACCTCCAAAGCAAATTTGTACTGCCTTTGATTATGAATATCAGGAAATATCCGAATACGATGACAAAAAGCTTGACAAGAACGGAATATATCTTATATGCGGAGCAGGTATTCTGCCCGATGATTTTATAAGCAACAGAACAATAATTAATGCTCATCCGGGATATATTCCCAATTGCCGTGGGTTAGACGCTTTAAAATGGGCAATTTGGGACGGCGAGCCTATAGGCGTAACCGCCCACTTAATCGGAGATGAGGTTGACGCGGGAATTGTTTTGATTAGAAAAACTATTAATGTATCCGAATATGATACCTTTCACTCGGTTGCAACCAAGGTTTACGAAAGTGAAATATCCGCCCTCGTTGACGCGGTTGAAGAGGTTTGCGAGGGAAGAACTCTCGGAGTTTTTCACGGTAATAATTTTGAGGTGCATAAAAGAATGCCTGAATATTTAGAAAAAGACTTGTTCAAAAAATTTGAACAGTATAAAAAAAGAAATACCGATACAAAAATACTGAAAGGAGATAAAAAATGAGTTATAATATGAAAGGCGTCTACCCTAACTGGAACTTTGAACTGCACGGAACCTCTACAATTGAAAATCCGATTGATAACACTTTAATAAAAGTAGAAAAAAACGATAAGAAGCTTTTAAATAATTTGACGGACCATAAATATTGCGTAATAGTTACAGATAAAGGCGTATTGCCAGAAAATAAAAACATAATGGAATATAATTTCTTTTTATATTCGGATAATATTAATAGCGAATATAAAAGAATTAAAAGCAAAATAGAGGAAATTTAAATACTTAAATTGTATCTGAAATAAGATGTGCGGGTATTATTGGAGGATATGAATTGACAAAAATAAATTCATTGTCCGACGCTGAGAGATAAAAAAAAGACCGAAAGCAAATGCTTTCGGTCTTTTATGTGATTTTAATTATTCGTTGATAGCGATAACTGCGCCTGAACCTACTGTTCTACCGCCTTCACGGATAGCGAAACGAAGACCAACTTCGATAGCGATAGGAGTGATAAGCTCAACGTCCATTTCTACGTTATCACCGGGCATACACATCTCTGTTCCCTCGGGAAGAGTGATTGTACCTGTAACGTCAGTTGTTCTGAAATAGAACTGGGGACGATAGTTGTTAAAGAACGGTGTATGACGGCCACCCTCGTCCTTAGTAAGAACGTAAACCTGACCGCGGAACTTTGTGTGAGGATTGATAGAACCGGGCTTAGCAAGAACCTGTCCTCTTTCAATCTCTGTTCTCTGAACACCACGGAGGAGCGCGCCTACGTTGTCGCCTGCCTCTGCATAGTCAAGAGTCTTTCTGAACATCTCAAGACCTGTAACAACAACCTTACGTCTTTCCTCTGTAAGACCAACGATTTCAACCTCGTCGTTAGTGTTAATCTTTCCTCTTTCAACTCTACCTGTAGCAACAGTACCACGACCTGTGATAGTGAATACGTCCTCAACAGGCATAATGAAAGGAAGGTCAGACTTTCTTTCAGGAGTAGGAATATACTCGTCTACAGCGTCCATAAGCTTGTGGATGCACTCATACTCAGGAGCGTTAGGGTCGGTAGATGTGCACTGAAGCGCAACATAAGCAGAACCGGGGATGATAGGCGTATCGTCGCCGGGGAACTCATACTCGTTAAGAATATCTCTGATTTCCATCTCTACGAGCTCAAGAAGCTCGGGGTCATCAACCTGGTCAGTCTTGTTCATAAATACAACAATGTAAGGAACACCAACCTGACGTGAAAGAAGAATATGCTCTCTTGTCTGAGGCATAGGACCGTCAGCTGCGGAAACAACGAGGATAGCGCCGTCCATCTGAGCAGCACCTGTAATCATATTCTTAACGTAGTCAGCATGTCCGGGGCAGTCAACGTGAGCATAGTGACGCTTTTCTGTCTGATACTCAACGTGAGCTGTGTTGATTGTGATACCACGCTCTCTCTCTTCGGGAGCCTTATCAATGTTAGCATAATCAACGAAGTCGGCAGCAGATGCGTCTGTAAGACTGAGCACCTTTGTGATAGCAGCCGTGAGGGTTGTCTTACCATGGTCAACGTGACCGATGGTACCAATGTTTACATGCGGTTTATTTCTTTCAAATTTCTCTCTTGCCATTTGAAAAAATCCTCCTTTAAATTAAATTTTACATAGCTATTTTAGCAATTAATTGGAAAAATTGCAATAGTTTTTTTAATGTTTAGTCATTCTTTGCCTTTTCAGACATAATTTTTTCAGCGATACTTCTCGGAACTTCTGCGTATGTGTCGGGTTCCATTACATACTGACCTCTGCCCTGTGTGATAGAACGCATATCAGTAGCGTAACCGAACATCTCCGAAAGCGGAACCTGCGCGGTAATTCTGTCCGTGCCGTTTTCTGACTCCGTACCCTGTACCATACCGCGGCGGCTGTTAAGGTCGCCGATAACGCCTCCCATATACTCATCGGGAACAGTAACAGAAACCTTCATAAGGGGTTCCAAAAGAACAGGGTCGGCTTTCTTCATAGCGTCCTTAAACGCCATAGAGCCCGCAATCTTAAACGCCATTTCAGACGAATCGACCTCGTGATAAGAACCGTCGTAAAGCTCTACTCTACAGTCAACTACATTGTATCCTGCGACAACACCGCTCTGCATAGCGCCCTGAATACCCTGGTCAACAGCGGGAATATATTCCTTGGGAATAGCACCGCCGACAACCTTGTTCTCGAACACATATCCCTCTCCGGGATTCGGGAATACATTAATCTTAACGTGACCGTACTGACCCTTACCGCCTGACTGACGTGCATATTTGCAGTCTACGGAAGCCTCTTTGCGGATAGTTTCCTTATAAGCAACCTGGGGTTTACCGATATTAGCCTCAACCTTGAACTCACGAAGAAGTCTGTCTACGATAATTTCAAGGTGTAGCTCTCCCATACCTGCTATAATAGTCTGACCTGTTTCTTCGTCTGTATAAGCCTTAAATGTCGGGTCCTCTTCGGCGAGCTTCGCAAGAGCGATACCCATTTTTTCCTGACCCGCCTTTGTTTTAGGCTCAATGGCTACGCGGATAACGGGGTCCGGAAACTCCATAGACTCAAGAATTACAGGATGGTCTTCATCGCAGAGAGTATCTCCTGTTGTAGTGTTTTTAAGACCAACGGCAGCGGCAATATCGCCTGAATATACAATATCAAGGTCTTTTCTGTCGTTTGCGTGCATTTGAAGAATACGTCCGACTCTTTCACGGTTTCCTTTAACAGAGTTGTAAACCGCGGAACCCTTAGCGAGTGTACCCGAGTAAACTCTGAAGAAACAAAGCTTACCTACGAACGGGTCGGTAGCAATCTTAAATGCTAAAGCCGAGAACGGCTCGCTGTCGGAGGAAGGTCTTTCAACCTCCTCGTTGGTTTCGGGGTCGATACCCTTAATCGCGGGAACGTCTACGGGAGACGGCATATAATCTACAATTGCGTCGAGAAGCTTCTGAACTCCCTTGTTACGGTAGGAAGTACCGCAGGTTACGGGAACCATTGTATTCTCGATTGTGCATTTACGGATTGTAGCCTTAATTTCTTCCTCTGTAAGCTCCTCGCCCGAGAAATACTTTTCCATAAGAGCCTCGTCCTGCTCCGCAACAGCCTCGATAAGCTCATCATGGTATTTCTGCGCTAACTCCTTCATATCCTCGGGAATATCCTCTTCTCTCATATCCTTGCCGAGGTCGTCATAATAAACCTCAGCCTTCATAGATACGAGGTCGATAATTCCCTTGAAGGTATCTTCTACACCGATAGGAAGCTGAATAGGAACAGCGTTACACTTTAATCTGTCCTTCATCATCTGAACAACTCTGTAGAAATCGGCGCCCATAATGTCCATTTTATTTACATAGACCATTCTCGGAACGCCGTAGTTATCAGCCTGACGCCATACCGTTTCCGACTGAGGCTCAACGCCTCCCTTAGCGCAGAGAACTGTTACAGAGCCGTCAAGTACGCGGAGTGAACGCTCAACCTCAACTGTGAAGTCAACGTGTCCCGGTGTATCAATGATGTTAATTCTTACATCGTTTTTCTTACTGTCTTTCCAGAAACAAGTTGTAGCAGCGGAGGTAATTGTAATACCTCTCTCCTGCTCCTGTACCATCCAGTCCATCGTAGCTCCGCCGTCGTGGGTTTCGCCGATTTTATGGTTGATACCTGTGTAGAACAGGATTCTTTCTGTCGTTGTTGTTTTACCGGCGTCTATGTGAGCCATAATGCCGATGTTTCTGGTTTGTTCGAGTGATACTTGTCTTGACATAAAATATCCTCCTCTCAAATTACCTTTTTTACATTACCATCTGTAATGCGCGAAAGCCTTGTTAGCTTCAGCCATCTTGTGAGTGTCCTCACGCTTTTTAAACGCTGAACCCGTGCTGTTAACAGCGTCTAAAATCTCGCCTGCAAGTCTTTCTTTCATAGTTTTCTCGCTGCGGGTTCTCGAATAGGTTGTAATCCAGCGCAGACCGAGCGTCTGACGTCTTGCGGGACGAACCTCAATCGGAACCTGATAAGTAGCGCCGCCGACACGGCGGGCCTTTACCTCGAGTACAGGCATTACGTTTTCCATAGCCTGCTCAAAAACCTCTAACGGGTCTTTGCCTGTCTTTTCAGCAACAATATCAAATGCTCCGTAAACGATTTTCTGAGCAACGCCCTTTTTACCGTCGAGCATAATGTTGTTGATAAGACGAGTTACTAATTTTGAGTTATAAAGCGGATCAGGTAATACATCTCGCTTTGCAATAGAACCTCTTCTTGGCACTTTGCTTCCCTCCTTCACAATAATTGAGATATCATAGGTACTCGAAAGCGACAAACTCCCGTATGCCAACAAGACATTCTAAAAATATATGAACATCTTGTATAGCTATACAAGTTTAATTTTACTTAAACGGTCGTTGTCATTTCCTTACTTTTTACCTGCTTTTGGGCGCTTTGCGCCATACTTGGAACGAGCCTGCATACGTCCTGAAACACCCTGAGCATCAAGCGTGCCTCGGATAATATGATAACGTACACCAGGTAAGTCCTTAACACGGCCGCCTCTTATAAGAACAACGGAGTGCTCCTGAAGATTGTGACCTACGCCGGGGATATAGGAACTGACCTCGATACCGTTTGAAAGTCTTACTCTGGCAATTTTTCTAAGCGCAGAGTTAGGCTTTTTAGGGGTAGCTGTCTTAACGGCAGTACAAACGCCTCTTTTCTGGGGCGAGCTCTGGTCGATAGCTCGACGCTTCTGCGAGTTCCAACCCTTTAAAAGAGCAGGCGCCTTTGCCTTTTTCTCAGTTACCTGTCTGCCCTTGCGAACAAGCTGGTTAAATGTAGGCATATTTCTCCTCCTTCTTTATAAATTTTTATTTTAACGGTTGTTTTTAAAACTTAAACCGAAAAATAAACAATGTTAATATGCACAATAAAATGTAGATTTTATCGGGCATTTCGGATGTTTTGGATAGTTTTTTTACGCACTACCGCACAATATCCGACAATAAGTTATTTTATCAAAACAGGGTGAATTTGTCAAGAGTTTTATTTAAGTGATTTTTGATAAATAATATGTATTAATAAACAAGAAAATAAAACGGCAAAATACTTTCTCCCGACAGAATTTTACCGACCTCAAAAAGAGCGTTAAAATCTATCGGGATTAATGCTGATTTATACTGTTTTTTGACCGAGCTTCTTAGTTAATTACAGCTTATAAGAACGATTTCATTTCCTCAATGTTCGCCTGCTGGGTACTCATAAGCTTGTCCGCTAAACTGCTAACAATTTGATTTTTCTTGTCATAATGACGTATATGCTGAGCAATTTTTTTAACTCCCATTGTGTTACCCTCTATCATCATTTCGGCGATATGGGAAGCGGAGTTGTCGTTTTTCATCTCGCGTCTTGTTTTTGCTCTTGCGAGAGCGGATACCGCCCTGCTAACCCTTACAGGTGAATAACCGCGGTTTCGCAGTATGTTGTACGCATTATGATAAATGTGACTGTACTCAATGTTTTGAGAACGCAGAGCGTTGCTGATGTCGGCGTTTTTGGCGTAAGGTTTAAGGTCGTTTATTCCGTGACAGCCCATTTCCGCATTTTTCATAATAAACTGTAGCATTTCTTCATCGTTAATCATAATATCACCTCATTTTTAGTATAACCGAGGTACAAAGGAATATAATAAATATCGCCTGTTTTTTTAGACATTGTCCAATATAATTCAGAAAATATAATTTTATTTCCGCCAAAAGTCAAATTAAATTATTTTAAACAAAAAAAGCAGACTGAATGTCTGCTTTTTAATTACAAATATGATTTTATTATTTAATAATCTCTCCGTAGACCTCTCCCGAAAGTCCCGCGGCATTCGCCTCGTCTGTATCTATGTGCATAGCCTTTGCATAGTTTTTGCTTACGCGAACAACAACATCTCCGAAAATTGTTTCACGGGCTCCCGGATTTCCTACCTTAACAGAAACAATCTGCTTGTCCTCAAGTCCCATTTCCTCCGCGTCGGCGGGAGTGAGGTGAATATGTCTTTTCGCCGCGATTACACCGCATTCGATTTCAACTTCTCCTTTAGGTCCTATAAGCTTACAGCCCGGGGTTCCCTTGATATCGCCCGACTCGCGAACGGGAGGAGTTATACCGAGCTTGCGGGCGTCTGTAAGCGAAACTTCAACCTGAGTTTCAGCCCGCTCGGGTCCGAGAATAGATAAAGCCATCTCTCCTCTCGGTCCGACTACCGTTACCTTTTCAACACATGCGAACTGTCCCGGCTGTGATAAATCTTTTTTATTAGTAAGCTGTGCGTCTTTTCCGTAAAGGACTTCAAAATCCTCTCTCGAAACGTGAATGTGACGAGCGGAGGTTTCGACTAAAACTTTCATTTTACTAACCACCAATCAAAAAATTTCTGCAAAAGCAGTTTATAGTTATTTTAACTCATTATAGATTAAAATTCAAGAGTTATAATAGGGTATATTATATTTTTAGAAAGTTTTGCGGAGGTTAAAAATGTATAACAGTTTCAGCGAGCTTAGGGAAAATTGTGTTGAGTGCAGGAAGTGCGGACTGTGCGAAACAAGACACAATGTTGTTGTCGGAGTAGGAAATGAAAACGCTGACGTGCTTTTTATCGGAGAAGGTCCGGGTGAAAACGAGGATTTGCAGGGCGAGCCGTTCGTAGGCAGAGGCGGTAAACTGCTTGATAAAATGATGAACGCCGTTGACTTAGACAGACATAAAAACATCTACATCGCTAATATTGTAAAATGCAGACCACCCCATAACCGCGACCCGAAACCCGAGGAACAGGATATGTGCATTGACTGGCTTAGAAATCAGGTCAGATTAATTAATCCTAAAATCATTGTATGTTTGGGACGAATTTCCTCGCAGAAATTAATAAAACCCGATTTGAGAATAACAAAGGAACACGGACTTTTCTTTCAAAAGGGGAAATTTCTTATGATGCCGATGTTTCACCCTGCCGCAATTTTGAGAAATCCTAATCAAAAGCCCGACGCTTTTGATGATTTTTTAAAGCTCAGGGAAAAGATTAAAGAGGTCTGCCCGAGTACATATGAGGAAATTTAATTTTATCTTTGCAAGCTTTTTGGATATGTTATTAATGTTCGATGTTGAGATTTAAAAATCAAGAAATAGAAGTTAACAAAAAGCATTAGTCATATATTATAAGATGTAATGGAATCTTATAAAAAAACAAAGAGCAGAACCTGCCCTCCCTATCCAAAGTGAATCGGAGAAAGAAACATCAGGGGGATATGAATTATCAGGCAGAAGTGAAATGTCTGACGCAGATATATAAAATCCGAGCCATACCGTTACGGTACAGCTCGGATTTTATATTAATTTGGAAATGGAGTAGAATTTTTATTCTTTCTTTTTATGAAATGCAAGTAAAGTTATTATAGACAGAGCCATAATAAGAGCCGAGATTATAAGAATTGTATCCTCCTCGCCGTCTGCGCCGGAGCCTGAATTATTGACTGACGAATTAGTGTTTTGCGCTTTTACGCCATTGTTTTGGGGGTTGTTCGCGCTTGGAGTATAGCCTTTTTTTGCGCGCTTTTTCGCTTCATTCTTATTAATTTTTCCTTTTGTTGAATAGGCTTTTGAATATGCGTTTTCAAGCATTTTTTGCATTGTGTTATACTCCGACTCAGACAGTCCGAGGTTTTTGGACAGTATATAAGTGTAAACCTCCTGAATATCTTTTACCTCAAACTTTTTAAGCGCGTCAACAAGAGTATTTTCCGCGTTAACAAACTTGCTGTTGTAATAGGTCGGAAGCCAATCACCGATAACCTGTATTCCGTTTTCATTCGGGCAAAGCTTTGAACCGACAATGTTACCGATTGATGTTATAGCCAAATGAGGACCGTATTTAGAATTGTTTTTGCCCCATACCGCCTCATAGGCGTCTTTATTTGAATCCATAACATTCTCAATCTTTTTACCCGTCATTTTAGCGGTATCGCCGACGCAATCCAGGCCAAAGGTTAAATCGTAGGTCTGAACTCCCGTGTCCGCGCTGAAGATAACGCAATAATCCGTACCTGATTTCATTCCTCCCGACACCAGTGTGGAATCCGCAAGTCTTGAAAGGTCGTAAGAGTATTTTGAGCCGTTCTTTTTGCAAACCTCCTTTTTGGACTGCCAGTTAAAGAACTTTTCACCGCCTCTTACCCAAATGTGGCAGTAAATATTCGCAAAATTTTTCCAACCGCTTGCGTCAAAATAGATTATGTTTCCTGCCCCTGTTGTCATACTTGAACTATCAGCGCCGACGCTGTTGTTTCCATCTGCCCCGACCGAGCTGTTGCTGTCAGCTCCCGCTACAGCATTATCAATATCGACCGCATTAACCGAAGCAGTTGCTAAAACTATCATAAGCGCCGATAAAACAGTACAAATGATTTTTTTCAACATTAAAATATCTCCTCCTAAAAATCTTGAAAATTGTTTCAAGAATGAATAGCATCGAAATAATCATTGTCGCTGTCCCCTGAGCAAAATTATTATTTCGTTACTGTAAATTTATAATATCACGCAGGTCTGTTTTCTTAGTGGAGTTAATCTGTTTTTTATATGTATTTTGGAAAAATTTGTTTTTAGAAACCACTTGTAATGTATAAATTAGAAATATAAAGTATAAGAGAAGTTGTAAAGTAAAACGGGTAAAATATTTGAGAATATCAATTCGGATAAGAACTTAATTATCTGACATATATAAAAGCAGAACCTTTCCTTTCTATACAAAACAGAAAGTATGTCTGAAAAACGGACTTGAGGGAGGACTGCGATATTTAGCGCAAATAAAGGCTCTATAATAAAAGCTACATAATAAAGCTAATAAAAAAGCTTTATAATAAATGGGCTCTATAATAAATGTTGGGGTAACAAACAGAGCCTAAATAAAAAGGTCTGCGCCGAAGCACAGACCTTTTAGTTTATGTCTTAATTAAATATTTATTTAATTATTCAGCTCTTCTTCTGCGTGTAACAAACATTACACCTGCTGCTGCAAGCATAACACCTGCAAGTACAAAGAAGATTGTATCTTCTTCGCCGTCAGCGCCTGAACCTGAGCTGTTAGTTGTTGAACCGCTGCTTCCTGTTGAACTTGAAGACGAACTGCTTGAGCCTGAGGAAATAGCGCTTGTGCTGCCGCCGCCATTCTTGATAGCCTCTGACTGATTCTTAGCCTTTTTATCGTCAATCTTAGCAGCTTTCTGTGAAGGATAAGCCTTTTTGAAAGCATCCTCAAGCATCTTCTTCATAGCTGCTTCGTCCTCGCCTGTCTTCTTGGAAAGGATATAAGCGTATGCAACCTGAATATCATCAGCAGTCTTAATACCAAACTTAGGATAAGCCTTTACGAGAGTGCTCTCAGCATTTACGTTCTTGCTCTTGTAATAAGTCGGGAGCCAGTCGCCGATAACTTCTGTACCCTTTTCGTTCGGGCAAAGCTTAGAACCTACAATGTTACCGATTGAGGTAATTGCCAAGTGAGGACCGTATGCTGAGCTGTTGCTTGACCATACAGCCTCAAGAGCCTGTTTCTCAGAGTCAACAGGATTTTCAACTTTCTTTCCTGTAAGCTTAGCTGTATCGCCGATGCAGGGCTTACCGAATGTCAAGTCGTAAGTCTGAACGCCTGTGTCAGCGCTGAAGATTACACAGTAATCTTTTCCGGACTGAAGTCCGCCGGAAACTGTTGTTGAGGAATCCAGCTTAGAAAGGTCGTAAGCATACTTAGAACCCTGCTTTGTGCAAGCTTCCTTCTTAGACTGCCAAGAGAAGAATGCGTCGCCGCCTCTTTGCCATACGTGGCAGAAAATTGTTGTAAAGTTCTTCCAACCGCTTGCGTCAAAGTAAATCATATTACCCGCGCCCGAAACAGCGCTGGAAGTATCCGCGCCGGCAGAGTTACTGCTGTCCGCGCCTACGTTAGAGTCGGTAACTTCTGCTGCGGAAACTGCTACAACAGCCATAGCAAAAATCATAACTACTGCTAACGCGATAGAAATAATTCTTTTAATCATTAAAATCTCCTCCAAAATAATATTAAGACATATTTAAGACATAGTCCCATTAATGATATTATACAATATTAGTTACAATTTCGCAATAAAAAATTTCTGAAAATGTAATGTCGTTTTACACAAAGATTATGGTAAATATTTGAACAATATGCACAATTATTTGATATAAAGGTAAAATAAAACAGCTCCGCACTCAAAATTTGATACAGAGCTGTTATATTAATTATTCTTCCGTTTCCGCAGTATTTTCTTCTGCATTATCTTCGTAAGCTTCGTCAATTTCTCCGCTTTCGGATATTTCGGCGTCATTATCTTTCTTCATAAAATGGTTACGGAGTATTACAACAATAATAATCGCAACAATTACCAAAATAATTCCAAGAATCATAACAATAGTTGCAACAGGAGCTTGCTCGCCCTTAGTCACATCCGTTACATTATCGGAAGCAGATTTTGACGGAAGTGTTGTAACGCCTGTTACGGCTATGTGGTTCTTTCCCGAACCGTTCTTTTCTCCCTTACCGTCAGCATAGTTTACGAACGAACCTTGATATTTGTTGTTAAGCTCGCTGTCTCCGCTTAAAATCGGAGTTTCTCCCTTTACTGCATTGTGATTGTTTACATCAATGTCATTTGTAAACGTATAGTCCTTAAAGTAGGTCATATCGTTTCCGTACATTTCGGTAACAAAATATGTAATATTAACCTTGCCCGCCTTTTTTACTTTGAAATCCACGGTCATAAGAGTCTTTGTTTCCTTAAAACTCACAAGGTCGGTTACGCTGGTCCAGTTAAAAGCAATTCCGTCAGAAAAATTCGAGTTTGAAACAGCACCGCTTAACTGCGGAAAGCTTAAAGATTTGGAGTCAATCTCTAAATAATCCTTATCGTAAAATACATACATCTGTATTCCTTCAAGCTTGTCACTGCAATCTCCGAGCTTAAGAGTATATGTTACGGTATCGCCCTTAGACGCCTTAACCTTTTTGTTAATTGTTAAATCCGAAGCCGCAAACACGGATATACAGGATAATAAAACCATAAGCGAAGCTATAATAATTGCAAAAGAAATTTTTAAACCTTTTTTCATAATAAATCTCAACTTTCATAAGTTATAGAATACTTTAATAATTATATAACACAATTCAAAAAAATTCAACGATATTTTAAGTTATTACAAATTAAGTATATAAAAGGTAAAGCAATACCATTAAAAGGTTTTGCTTTTTTTAGTAAATAATTTTTATGCTGATTAAGGCTATGAACGCGTCGCGCTCAATATCAGCTTTAATCACGCAATTTTAATTCCTTCTCTGAGCATATTTTCATAAAATGATGTGCCTTTATTAACCTCGCAAATCTCAAAAGCATCTACAGATTTTCCGGTCATCTTCCGTAGCTCTTCCGCGAATGCAAATATATTAGATTTTTTGAAATCTTTTCCGCCGTAAACTACCACGTCGATATCTGAATCATCAGTTTCCTCGCCTCTTGCATAAGAACCGAAAAGAAGAGCATATTCGGCATTATAACGGTCAAGTAAGATTTTTATAAAGTTCTCTATATCAAATCTCGTTAACATAAAGTACATCTCCTTGAAAAATATAATAAATACTATTTTATATGTAAAGTCAAGGTATTTACATAGTGGAAAATCAGTATTATATGTAATAAAAGATTCCAAAGCCGAATTGGGTTTTGGAATCCTTTAACTTATAACTTAATTAATGAATATTAAAAATATTAAACTTTCTCACAAACAGCATTGAGGTCGTTTGGAATTTCATCCTCTGCCGCAGAGATAAGAAGAATAATGTTAGCGTTTGAGCTTTCGCTTAAATCCTGAAGCTTTTTAGTGAAAGCTTCAAGTCCATCTACTCCATTGGGACAAATCTTGAATGTGGAGTCAACAAGAATATCGGTTACGTCATAGTTACCCGCGCAGATACCGCTCAAAAATCCGAAAAGCATATCATAGCCGGAGATTGAATACTGGTCGGTATCAATAAGACGGGCCTTCGATGTAATATCATAGGTGAGCTTTGCTCCCTTTTCAATAACAACAACGTTTCCCTGAGAAGCCGCGACAGCTTCGTTAGCGAGCTGAATCAGCTTTTTAGTTTTTCCTGAACCTTTTTTTCCGATAAGTAAAGTAACCATACTTTTACTCCTCCTTATGTTTTTAACTTTAGAAATTACTTCAATCTCGCCTCAAGCTCGGCTTTGGCGTCCTCATAGCCCGGCTTGCCGAGAAGAGCAAACATATTCTTCTTGTAGCTTTCAACGCCAGGTTGATTGAATGGATTTACTCCGAGGATATAGCCCGAAATCGCGCAGGCTTTCTCCAAGAAGTAGATAAGATAACCGAGGTTTTCCTCGTCCATTTTCTCAACGCTTAACACGATATTCGGAACACCGCCGTCGTTATGCGCCAAAACAGTACCCTCAAATGCCTTTTTATTGACAAAGCTCATAGTTTTGCCCGAAAGGAAATTAAGTCCGTCAACATTCGTAGAATCTTCGCCGAGAGTAATTTCTTTTTTACATTTATCAAAGAGAACAACAGTTTCAAAAAGATTGCGTCTGCCGTCCTGAATGTACTGACCGAGTGAGTGCAGGTCGGTTGAAAAGATAACGCTTGCGGGGAAAATTCCCTTTTTATCCTTACCTTCAGACTCACCGTAGAGTTGTTTAAACCACTCGTTCATAAGCGTATAGGCAGGCTCATAGCTTACCATAATTTCGGTTGAATAGCCCTTGTTATAAAGAATATTTCTTATAGCCGCGTATTTGTAGCAGTCGTTAGAGTATAAATCGTCATTGTTAAACTCGTCCTGCGCTTTTTTAGCGCCAGCCATAAGAGCGTCTATGTCCGCGCCTGCCACAGCGATAGGAAGAAGTCCTACGGCAGTGAGCACGGAGTAACGTCCGCCAACATCGTCGGGAACAACGAAGGTTTCATAGCCTTCCTTGTCGGCAAGCTGTTTTAAGGTTCCCTTAGCCTTATCTGTAGTGCAGTAAATGCGCTCTTTAGCGCCCTGTTTACCGTACTTTTTCTCAAGCATATCTCGGAATACGCGAAAGGCAATCGCGGGCTCGGTAGTAGTACCCGATTTTGAAATCATATTAATAGAAACATCCTTGCCCTCGCAAAGCTCAATAATATCCGAAAGCGCCGAGGAGCTGATTGAATTACCCGTAAAATAAATCTGCGGAGTATCCTTTGCGAGCGCGTTATAATTGGGAGAGGTTAAAAATTCGATAGCCGCTCTCGCGCCGAGGTACGAACCGCCGATACCTATTACAACAAAAACATCGGTATCCTTTTTAATTTTTTCAGCCGCCTTTTTGATGCGCGCGAACTCTTCCTTATCATAATTTTCGGGCAAATCTACCCAGCCTGTAAAATCGTTTCCGAGTCCTGTTCCGCTGTGGAGAGCCTTGTGAGCATTTTTTACCTGCGTTTCAATACCCTTATACTCATCCTCGCCTACAAAACCGTTAAGATATTTTTCTATAATTTTTGTTGACATTTGATTACCCCCAAATGATATAGTTATGCCATACTGCATAATTATAGAATCATTTTACCACAAAAAGGCAGGGTATGCAATATTTAATATAAATTTTTTTCAAATCCCTATAAAGCAACCAACGCTTTAAAGACAGTTGACACCACAGACGAAAACGTCATTTTTTCTATTGTATTTTTCGCCGTAATTTTACAGCTTTTTAAAAGTTCCTTGCCCGAATAGTAGTTAACTTCACCAATAGTATCCCCCGCTTTTATCGGAGCTTGCAATTCTTTTTTGACTTTGCACTCCGTAACAAGCTTTTCGTCTGCTGTACGGCTTACTATCATTGTGCCGGGCTTTTCGCAACGGAGAAACAGAGTGTCGCTCATTCCGCCCTTTACCTTGACGTTTTCGGTCGCTTTTTTAGGCAAGGTCAGTTTCTTCACCGTGTAGTTTGCAAATCCGTAGTCGAGTAACGCGGCGCTGTCGGCAAAGCGAGAGGTTCCGCTGTCACATCCGAGAACAACGGAGATAAGTGAAAGTCCGTCACGCTGTGCGGTCGCGCTCATACAACAGCCAGCGTCATCGGTCGTGCCGGTCTTAAGTCCCGTTATTCCCTTATATGTCTTTAAAAGCTTATTTGTATTGACAATCTGCGTCTTTCCTCCGCGCAGATTGTCAAGCCATATTGAAGTATAGTCGAAAATTTTCTTGTGAGTGATAAGCTCCGCCGACATAAGCGCCACATCGTAAGCAGACGTCAGGTGACCCTCCTCGTCAAGTCCGTTGCAGTTCTTAAAGGTCGTATCTTTCATTCCGAGTCTTTTCGCCTTTTTATTCATTTGAGCGACAAATGCCGTTTCGCTTCCGCTTATTGCTTCAGCCAAAACGACGGCGGCGTCATTTGCCGACGCCACGGCGGTCGCTTTAATCAGGTCGTCAACAGACATCGTTTCGCCTTCCTCAAGCCATATGTCCGAGCCTCCCATAGACGCCGCGTGAGCAGAGGCTGAAAGAGTATCGGAAAGCTTTAATTTTCCGCTGTCTACAGCCTCCATAACAAGGAGCAACGTCATAACCTTTGTAACTGACGCGCAGGCGCGTTTTTCGTGGCTGTTTTTATCGGAGAGCACCTTTCGGCTGTTCGCCTCAATTAAAACCGCGGACGGCGCGCTCACATCGACGTTGCTTTTTGCGGATACTGCAATCGGAACCGACGCGGTTATCAGAATACATATAAATATTGACACCAATTTTTTAAACATAAAAAACACCTCGTTCAAATATACGAACAAGGTGTTTATTTTATACATTTATAAAATATTATTTATAAGGCAGACCGCGTGAGCCGAAATTCCCTCTCCCGAACCTGTAAAGCCGAGCTTTTCCTCTGTTGTCGCCTTTACGCTTACCTTTGATATGTCAATTTTACAGGCGTCAGCGATGTTCCCGCGCATTGAAATTATGTAATCCTTGAGCTTAGGTTTCTGAGCAATTACAGTTGAGTCTATGTTCTCAATATAATAGCCGTTCTTTTCAAGCGCGGCGCGCACCTCTTTTAAGAGCAAAATGCTGTCGGCGCCCTTAAAGCGTTCATCGGTATCGGGAAACAGTTTTCCTATGTCGCCGAGAGCCGCCGCTCCGAGCAACGCGTCCATAACGGCGTGCAAAAGCACGTCAGCGTCGCTGTGTCCGAGCAGGCCCTTCTCATACGGAATGTCAACCCCTCCCAAAATCAACCTCCTGTTTTCTGTTAATTTATGTACGTCATAGCCGTGTCCTATTCTCATTTTTACAGCCTTTCCTCTTTTAAAATACTTTTTGCAAGCTTAATATCGTTTTTAGTCGTCAGCTTAATGTTAGTTTCGCTTCCGATAACTATTTTTATCTTTTCACCGATATTTTCAACAAGCTTGCAATCGTCTGTTACGGGTTCTTTATTCTTCCTTGCGTATTCAAGGGCTTTGAGATAAATATTTTTTTCAAATACCTGCGGAGTCTGAACCGCCCGCAGGGTACTCCTTACGGGAGTTGAAACAATCTCATCGTTTTCGTTTACAACCTTAATAGTGTCAGTTACAAAAGTTGCCAAAACGGCAGAGCCGTTTTCAACAGCGCAGGAAACAACCCTTTTAATATCATCTTGGCTTATAAGCGGCCGCGCTCCGTCGTGAATGGCAAAATGCGTAGTCCTTTCATCACATTTCAAAATACCGTTGCAAACGCTTTCGTCGCGCGTTAAACCGCCCGAAGCGACAGACCTTATCTTTTTGAAATTTTTTTGCAGAACAATATCTTCAATCCGTTTTCTGTCGCAGTCACGGCAAACCACAACAACGCTGTCAATCACGCTTGACCTTTCAAAGGCACTGAGCGTGCGGGCGATAACGGGTTCACCGTTAAGGTCGATAAACTGCTTGCTTATTTTAAGTCCCATTCGGGTGGAATTTCCTGCGGCAACTACAACCGCGCTTACAAAACAATTTTTCATACTCAACCAAACAGAGATTTTATAAACGCGGTTATAAAATCGGTTCCGTAAATTACTAATGCTAAAACGATGATAAAAAGCAAGGCGGTTAAAATCCTTACAAACGTACGTTTTGCGCGTGACATATCTTCAATTTCTTCTTCCGATTGGCTTTCGGGAGCTTCGTCAACAATTTCTGCGCCTTCAATTTCAATCGCGCCGATTCCCACGGCGACATCATACGCCTTTTCATATAGCTCATATGGTACTAAAATATCAAAACTGTCAAAATCCATTCCCGTTACGACCTGTGAATTTGCGCTTACCATATGGCGTGTATAAACGCTCGGAATACCGCTGTCGGACAATGCCGCCTGAACACGGTCGCGCTCCAAAACATCTCCGCTGCAAAGATAAACCGACGTTGTTTTGTCCTCAACGGCTTTAAGAGCTTTATTTTTACAGCCCGTACAGGTGCAGTTTGTATCCTCGTCATTATAAAGCTTTTTACATTTCGGACAGTATTTCACAAAACAAGCCCCCTTGTGCAATGCTTAATTTAATGAAATTATACCAAAGGGAGCGATTTTTTTCAAGAGGATAACAAAGGACATAAACTAATGTCGGAAAGACAGCTTGAAACAAAAACTATCTTCCCGGCATAATCCATATTAAATCGTATATCATTTTTTTACTAAACATCGGTCAAATCACATCATAATTTCCGTATGATATTTAGCAGACTTACTGCTTATCCATCTGAAATTGAGATTTTCTACATAAAAATAGGCTGATACTGTTCTCCTTTAAGCGTTTTCTCAACACATTCTGGTATCAATTCAAAATGACCGACAAGAGATTTAGGCTTGTTCACATAATCGTCCTGACTCATAGGAACAAAATAAATATTTTTGGTATTTAAAAGCCTGCCGATATTTTGAGCGGAGGCTCCGAGCCCGTCGTTTGTCGCAACGCAGAGCAATACGGGACGGTTTATGCGAAGATGTGATTTTACAGCCATTGACACGGCGCTGTCGGTAAGGCCTAAAGAAAGCTTGGCTATAGTATTTCCAGTACAGGGCGCCACAACGATTAAATCGCACATTTTCTTAGGACCTATAGGCTCCGCGCCGCATATTGAGCTTATCACTTCATTTCCCGTTATGTTTTCAATTTTATCTATAAAATCCCGGGCAAGTCCAAAACGCGTGTCTGTTGACGCCGCTGTTTCGGACATTATGGGAATAACATTATAACCGTCTGTTTTTAGCCTTTCAATTTGAGAAATTGTTTTTGAAAAGGTACAAAACGAACCGCAAACAGCATATCCTATATCCGCTTTCGCCAACTGTATTCCTCCTTAATGATAGTTAAGACGGTGTCTGCTATGATTTTACCCGCCGACAAAGGAGAGTATTTTCCCGGAAGCGCGGAGGCTAAAAACGCCGTGTAGCCGAGCCTGTCGGCAACGTCAAAATCCACTCCTCCCGGATAAGAGGATAAATCTATTATAAGAGTATCAAAATCGCTGTTTTCGAGAATATTTTTGTCAATAACAAGTGCGTCAGCGGTATTAAAAACTATATCGTAATCGGAAATTGATTTTATTTCGGAGGTATTTACCGCTTTGTTTCCGTCAGACTTTATATAGGCGGAATTAACCGAACTGCGTGTCGCGACGGTTACGTCCGCGTTAAGCGCTTTAAGCATTTTAGAAAGGATTTTTCCGATTCTTCCGTATCCTATTACGAGAATTTTCGCTCCGAAAATTGTTCCCTCGTAGCTTTTAACAGCAACTCCCACCGCGCCCTCGGCAGTAGGAAGAGCGTTTTGTACTGCAAAGTCCTCGCGTTTTAGTAAATCAACCGCGTTTACTCCTTTAAGAGAACCTGCCTTACCCATAAAAACAGGCTTTTCGGAAAGCTTTTTTATAAGCTTATCATCTATTTTTATTTCTTTTTCAGAAAAATTACAGGGAATAATGTCGCCTTTAACTCCCGTAACGGGAAGAATGTAAATATCGCCCGCGTTTAACGCTGTATCCAAATCCACAAGCTCAAGCGCGCCGTAGCTTTCAAGCGAATCAAATCCCGAGAGCAAAACGCGAAAGCCGTAATCGGAAAACGCCTTCGCGCAGAAAAGCTGGCGTTTATCTCCGCCTATTAAAGCTATAGTATCAAGTTTCATATCAAACACCTTTTTGGGATATATGACATAATATGAAATTAAGCAAAAGTTGTGAAAGCAAATCAAACGTAAATGTTAGTTATGAAACTTTCCCTGTCTGAAAAATATAAAACCTTTATAAAAATATAGAAAGAAAAGTTTAAACGGATTTTAAAAGGAATTGTATAGTCTTAAGCGCAGACATAAAAAGAGGTTGCAATCGCAACCTCTTTTTAAAATGTTAAATTTATTTTATTATTTTGCAAAATCAACCGCTCTTGCCTCGCGGATAATATTTACTTTAATCTGTCCGGGATATTCGAGGTCCTCCTCGATTTTTTTACATATTTCTCTTGCAAGCGGAACCATACGCTCATCGTTAACAACCTCGGGCTTAACCATAATGCGTATCTCTCTGCCCGCCTGAATAGCGTATGAGCTTTCAACTCCGTCAAACGAAGACGCAACCTCCTCGAGCTTTTGAAGCCGTTTAATGTAATTTTCAAGATTTTCACGTCTTGCGCCCGGACGCGCCGCCGAAATAGCGTCTGCCGCCTGAACAATGCAGGCAACTACCGTCTTAGCCTCAACGTCGCCGTGGTGAGCCTGGATTGCGTGAATAACCGCGTCGCTCTCCTTATATTTGCGGGCAACCTCAACGCCGAGCTCGACGTGGCTTCCCTCCATCTCGTGGTCGAGCGCCTTACCGATGTCGTGTAAAAGTCCCGCGCGCTTTGCAACAGTCGGGTCAAGTCCGAGTTCAGACGCAATCATACCCGAAATGTACGCTACCTCCAAGCTGTGGTCTAAAACATTCTGACCGTAGCTTGTGCGGTATCTTAACTTACCGAGCAGTTTAACAAGCTCGGGATGTATTCCTCTGATACCTGTATCCAGAACCGCCCTCTCGCCTGCCTGTTTAATTTTTGAATTAACCTCACGGCGGGCTTTGTCTATAGTTTCCTCAATTCTCGCGGGGTGAATACGTCCGTCGGAAATGAGTTTTTCCAAAGCGACCCTTGCGATTTCACGTCTTACCGGCTCAAAGCTCGAAAGCGTTATAGCCTCGGGAGTATCGTCAATAATAAGGTCAACGCCCGTAGCGTTTTCAATAGCGCGGATATTTCTGCCCTCTCGTCCGATAATTCTTCCCTTCATTTCATCATTGGGAAGCGCTACGACAGAAACCGTAGCCTCCGAAACCTGGTCGGCCGCCAGACGCTGGATTGAGAGGGAAATAATCTTGCGCGCGAGCTTTTCGCTGTCGTCCTTTAACTGCTCCTCATACTCAAGAATTTTTACGCTCTTTTCGTGTGAAAGCTCCTCGTCAAGCTGTTCAAGCAAATACGTCTTAGCCTGGTCGGCTGTATAGCCCGAAATTCTCTCAAGCATTTCAAACTGGCTCTTTTTGACCTGTTCAACCTCGGCTACCTTAGCCTCCGCCTCTTTTAATTTTTTACTTACTTTTTCTTCCTTTCGCTCAAGATTATTCATCTTTCGGTCAAGGTTTTCTTCTTTTTGCTGAATACGTCTTTCCTGACGCTGTACTTCTCTTCTGCGGTCTGAAAGTTCTTTTTCACTTTCATTGCGCAGACGGTGGACTTCATCCTTACCCTCAAGAATAGCCTCCTTTTTCTTAGCTTCAGCGGTTTTCATCGCCTCGGAAACTATCTTGTTAGCCTCTTTTTCAGCACTGCCGATTTGCTTTTCCGCAACATTTTTACGGTATGCTATACCAATAAATACGCCCAAAAAACCGCAGACTACCGCGGCGGCAACAATACTAATAACTGCAATTAATATCGGCATTTTGACACCTCCTTGATTTAATGATTCCAAAACTTTCATTCTAACATAAAATCAAACTCGGTGCCGTTAGAAAGATATTAAATTGTAACAATATTTTGAACACAAATGTGGAAGAGTATAAGCTAATTACAAAATATCTATAAATAACGGCTCTTTCGAGTCTGATTAAAAAATTTGAACCCTAAAGGCTCTCGGTATGTCGTCATACATACACATATATGATAACTTATTCCCGTCAAAATGTCAAGAAAATAATCTTAACGCGGTAGAAAGTTTGTCATCTTTTTATCACAAATGTTATGAGATTTGTTTAATTGGTAAAATTTTCAGTTAAATTACGTTTTGGACTTGCATTTATTATAAAAATACAATATAATGGGTATGATAAAAAAATAACAGGAGGAATTTTTATTATGTCAGTAAAAGTTGCTATTAATGGTTTCGGCCGTATCGGTCGTCTTGCATTCAGACAAATGTTTGGTGCAGAGGGTTATGATGTTGTTGCTATCAACGACCTCACAAAGCCCTCAATGCTCGCTCATCTTCTTAAATACGATACAGCTCAGAGAGGTTACTGCGGTACTATCGGTCAGAACCTTCACACTGTAGACGCTGATGACGAGGCTAACACAATTACAGTAGACGGTAAAACACTTAAAATTTATGCAGAGGCTGACGCTTCCAAGCTTCCTTGGGGCGAAATCGGCGTAGACGTTGTGCTCGAGTGCACAGGCTTCTACTGCTCAAAGGCTAAGAGCCAGGCTCATATTGACGCAGGCGCTAAGAAGGTTGTTATTTCCGCTCCCGCGGGCAACGACCTTAAAACTGTCGTATTCTCCGTTAACGAGGATGTCCTCACAGCTGATGACAAAATCATCTCCGCCGCTTCCTGCACAACGAACTGCCTCGCTCCTATGGCTGATACTCTTAACAAGTATGCGGAAATTCAGAGCGGTATTATGAGCACAATCCACGCTTACACAGGAGACCAGATGATTCTTGACGGTCCTCACAGAAAGGGCGACCTCAGAAGAGCGCGCGCAGGCGCTTCCAACATAGTTCCTAACTCAACAGGCGCGGCTAAAGCTATCGGTCTTGTAATTCCCGAGTTAAACGGAAAGCTCATCGGTTCCGCACAGCGTGTTCCTGTTCCCACAGGTTCAACAACAATTCTTACAGCAGTTGTTAAGGGCAAGAACGTGACAGTTGAGGGCATTAACGCCGCTATGAAGGCCGCCGCTTCAGACAGCTACGGCTACAACGAGGATCCTATCGTTTCTTCAGATATTATCGGTATGACATACGGTTCACTCTTTGACGCTACACAGACAATGGTAGCTCCTATCGGCGATGACCTCTATGAAGTGCAGGTTGTTTCCTGGTACGACAACGAAAACAGCTACACAAGCCAGATGGTTCGTACAATCAAATACTTCGCTGAATTAGGCTGATAACTGAATAAAATACTTTTCCACCGCAGGAGATGCAATTATGTTTGCCCTCCTGCGGTGGTTTTTTATATAATTTTTACAGTATATATTTTTATAATCACTTATTTAAGGTACCCAAAAAGCTAACCGCCTTTTCGTGTGATTTGAACAAATAATATCCGTAATTTTTATGAAGTTTTTTTATTGATATTTAATTTCACGATGATATAATTATGATAATAATTCACTTTTAATATAATGAGGTAAAGATTATGAAAAAACTTATTTTTTTACCATTGTCAATAGCTGTTTTCATTGTTTTGCTTGGTGGTTGCCAATTTTTATCTCTGCCTCTGCCCGAGGGAGAGTATATTAAGTCGGTTTCTTCTCCCAATAATGCATATATTGTTAAGGCATATTTATGTGCAAATGGCGCGACGGATGCTGATTCTGTCAGATGTGAAGTTATTGAAACATCGACACGTAGATGCAGAAATATATTTTGGCAACATCAAAGAAATGATGTAGAAATAAAATGGATAAATAACACCGTTGTAAGTATAGATGATATTAAGCTTGATATGGAGAATAACGAGTATTATGATTGGAGAGAATACTATTCAATTGATAACGATGCTGAATACTGGGACAAGTATTTTGCTGATGAAGATTTAGATAATGAAGATTTATTAGAATAAATTAAATATTTATATTTGATAAAACATACATTGCCTGCAAATTATTAAAAAACGTGTAAAGCTGTTACTTTTATAACTGACAAAACGAAAGAGTATATCCTGCCGTCTGAAAACTATTGCAGAGTTGAATACTGCAATTTGCAGGGTAGAACATTTATTTTTAGCGAAGGAAATTTTAAAGAGAAATTTACATTTTAAAAATATCTTCCTTTTTGCAGTTATCATCTGAATTTCAATGAGATTAGACGGTATATAACAACGCTTTATTAAAAATATACATTTTATATAATTAATATCATTTTTACAAACAACAACTCCCGCGATTTTTAATCGCGGGAGTTGTTGTGTTCCTATATATGCAAAGTAAAACTTGAAATCTTATTAAGAATAAATAAAGCGGTTGTGAAAATCATAAATTTGATTTTATTTAAAACTGCTTTCACTATAGTAGTGTCAGAAAAGCTGAAAAAAGTTTCAAAATTTATCAAAAAATATATTTTTCTCACTAAGCACCTATATTTTATATATTTTTAATAAAAATTTGAATAAAAAATGTTCTTTATTTTATATTTTTACTTGAATTTGCTAATAATATTTGATATTATATATTGTGTATATATGTTATTTTTTGGAAATCCATCAAAGGAGGCGGACTATGAACTATAACTTTAACGACGAACGCACAGCGCTTGAACTGTATCACGACGGCGACGCTGTAAGAGCGCAGGATATTATGGGAGCGCACCTTGTCAATTGGGACGGTCGCGAGGGTGTAGTTTTCCGCGTATGGGCGCCGAACGCTCTGACGGTGTCCGTTATCGGTCCGTTCAACGACTGGAACAATATGAGCAACTATATGTATAAAGTCGGCGACAAGGGCGTCTGGGAGCTTTTTATCGAGGGCTTGGGCGAATTTACACGCTATAAATTCTGCATTGAAACTCCTTGGTTTGAAAAAAATATAAAGTCCGACCCGTTTGCTTTTCACACAGAAACAAGACCTGACAATACGTCTATCGTGTATAATCTTGAAAAGTATCAGTGGCAGGACGAGGAATGGTTTAAATACAAAAAGGAACATCCGCACAAGGAACAGCCTATGAATATATACGAAATTCACGCAGGCTCCTGGCGGAGATTCGCTGACGGAAATTTCTTCAGCTACAGAAAATTAGCGGAAGAGCTTATCCCCTATGTTAAGGAAATGGGATATACCCACATTGAGTTTATGCCGATAACGGAGTATCCGTTTGACGACAGCTGGGGTTATCAGGTTACGGGATTTTTTGCGCCTACCTCACGTTACGGAGAGCCTGACGATTTAAAGTATTTTATAGATTTGTGCCATCAAAATAATATCGGCGTAATTTTAGACTGGGTGCCTGCGCATTTTCCGAAAGACGCCCACGGTCTTGCGCGTTTTGACGGAACCTGCTGTTATGAATATGAGGGCGAGCGCCGAGGCGAACACAAGGAATGGGGTACCTATGTATTCAATTATGCAAGGTACGAGGTAATAAGCTTTCTTGTTTCAAGCGCGATGTTCTGGATTGAGAAATATCACTTTGACGGAATACGCGTTGACGCCGTGGCTTCAATGCTGTATCTCGATTATAACCGTCAAAAGGGCGAATGGGACCCGAATGAATTTGGAGGCAAGGAAAATCTTGAGGCGGTTGAGTTCATTAAGAGAATGAACACAGCAATCCATATGTACCACCCCGACGCGATGATGATTGCCGAGGAGAGCACCTCGTGGCCGAATGTTTCCACTCCCGTGGAAAAAGGCGGACTGGGATTTGACT
Source organism: uncultured Clostridia bacterium (assembly GCA_947585745.1). Classification (GTDB taxonomy): domain Bacteria; phylum Bacillota; class Clostridia; order Oscillospirales; family Acutalibacteraceae; genus Ruminococcoides. The sequence goes on from CANPXF010000011.1 coordinate 54,633, forward strand.
ACAAATGGAATATGGGCTGGATGAACGATATGCTCCACTATATGTCGCTTGACCCGCTCTGGAGGCCCTTTAACCACGACAGTCTGACGTTCAGCTTCTTCTACGCGTTTTCGGAAAACTTCATTCTCCCGGTTTCGCACGATGAGGTCGTTTACGGAAAACATTCTCTTATTGATAAAATGCCGGGCGACCCTGCGCAGAAACTCGCGTCCGTGCGCGTATTTATCGCGTATATGATAGCCCACCCGGGCAAAAAGCTCCTGTTTATGGGAAGTGAAATAGGTCAGGAAAAAGAATGGGATTCAAATTCCGAGCTTGACTGGGCGGTTTTAGCGGACGAAAATCACCGTATGCTCCACGACTTCTACCGCGATATAAACCATTTTTATATTGAAAACAAGGCCTTGTATGAGGTTGACTTTAACTGGGCAGGGTTTAATTGGATTCATCACGACGACTACACAAAAAGCGTTATAGCTTTTAGAAGAATTGCCAAAGACGGGGAAGAGCTTATCGTTCTTTGCAATTTCCAGCCGACCGCGCATAAGGATTATTACATCGGCGTTCCCGAATACGGAATTTATGATGAAGTTTTCAACTCCGACGACCCGCGTTACGGCGGAAGCGGAGTAAGCAACGGAAAGGATATTAAAACGGTTGACATAGCTATTCACGGCTATAATCAGGCAATCAAAATTAAAATTCCTCCGCTGTCGGTGAGCTTTATAAAGCTCAGAGAAAAGCTTGAACGTCCAATTAAGGCGAAGTCAGGAAAGAAAAAACCTGTAAAAAAGAAACCCGCAAAGAAAAAAGTAAAAACGGCGTCAAACACAACTGCTGATACTGAAAAAAGCGGGCGCACATAGCGCGCGTTCGCTTTCGTCTGTCTGCAATACAGTACGTCAGTAAGTTTAAACGCAAAAATATAATGAAATTCAAATTTCCTTTGTTTTCCTTTTTGCTAAAAAATTGCTTGTAAAATAAAAAACATAAATTATTATATTTTTAAATATAAATTATACAATATAGATACACGGAGGTTGTAAAATGATACCCAAACAAAAGGTTGTTGCTATGGTCCTCGCGGGAGGACAAGGTTCAAGGCTGGGCGTTCTCACAAAAAAGCTCGCTAAACCTGCCGTTCCTTTCGGAGGAAAATACAGAATTATTGATTTTCCCCTGTCTAACTGCGTAAACTCCGGAATAGAGGCCGTTGGTATTCTCACCCAGTACCAGCCCCTGGTACTCAACGAATATATCGGAAACGGTCAGCCGTGGGATCTTGACGGTATGCATTCCGGCGCGAATTGCTTAAGCCCATACGAGGCTTTGGGCAGAGCGGACTGGTACTCGGGAACAGCTAACGCAATTTACCAGAACATAAGCTATATCGACAGATATAATCCCGATTATGTTCTGATTCTTTCAGGCGACCATATTTATAAAATGGATTATAACGAAATGCTTGAATTTCACAAGGAAAATGACGCGTCATGCACTATCGCCTCAATTGACGTTCCCAAGGAAGAAGCCTCGCGCTTTGGAATTTTAAATACCAATGAGGACTGCTCAATTTATGAATTTGACGAAAAGCCAAAGCACCCGAAAAGCACAAACGCGTCTATGGGAATTTATATTTTCAGTTGGGATAAGCTCAGAAAATATCTTATTGACGACGCTAACGACCCCGACTCCTCAAACGACTTCGGCAAAAACGTTCTCCCTGCTATGCTTAACGCGGGCGAGAAAATGTTTGCGTACCCGTTCGAGGGATATTGGAAGGACGTCGGAACGATAGACAGTCTTTGGGAAGCCAATATGGACCTTCTCGACCCAAACGTAGCTTTGGACCTTAACAATATTTATTCACGCAACCCGATGATGCCTCCGCACTACATAGCTGACGGAGTTTCAATTCAAAACTCTTTAATCGCAGACGGTTGTAACGTAAACGGTGACCTTGAATTTTCTATCCTTTTCGCAGGGGTTACGATAGGAAAAGGCGCGACAATTAACTCGTCGATTATTATGCCCGGAGCTGTCATTGAAGACGGCGCAAAGGTTGAATTTGCCATTGTTGCGGAAAATTCGATTATCGGAAAGAACGCTGTTGTCGGGGCTAATCCGAGCGACGTTGAGAATCGCGACGACTGGGGAGTAACCGTTATAGGAGATAACATTAAAATCGGAGATAACGTTGTTGTACCTCCTAAGGCTATGATAGATAAGGATATGGAGGTTTAACAGATGAAAAGTAACGACGTATTAGGACTGATTTTTTCAAATTCCTGTGAAACAACATTAACGGAATTGACCGCTCACCGCACTACCGCCTCCGTTCCAATCGGCGGAAAATACAGAATGATTGACTTTGTTTTATCAAATTTAGCAAACTCAAACGTAAATAACGTGGGAATTGTTGCAAAAAGCGGATTTATGTCGCTTATGGACCATATCGGTTCGGGTTCCGCGTGGGATTTATCTAAAAAAAGAAGCGGAATTACTATTCTTCCTCCGTACGCGGGGGTCAGCTTTTCAAATAAAATTGAAACTCTTTATCAGCTCAGAGGATATTTTGAGGACGCTGATGAAAACTACGTTCTCCTCACGGAAAGCAACGTAATTTTCAATTTGGATTTTTCCGAGTTTTTCTATCTTCATTCCGTTAACGACGCAGACATCACCCTGCTTTACAAGCATATGGCTGTACCCGAAAAATCAACTCCGACAGTTATCAAGCATAATAACGTCGGCAAGATTGAAAAGGTTCTTATTCAGCCGAACATTAAGGGCAAGGAAAATATTTACCTCGGAACGCTGATTATGAAAAAGGAGCTTTTCCTGAATCTTATCAATAAGGCGATAAGCGAAAACGAGCTTAATTTTAACCGCCTCATTCAGAAATGGGCGGCAGAATATAACGTATTCGCGTACGAATGTCCAAGCACCTGCACGGTAATCAGCTCGATGAACGAATACTATAAGTTTAATATGGGACTTATGAACGGAGAACTCAGAAAGGAGCTTTTCCGAACCGACAGACCTATCCTCACTAAAGTCAGAGATGACGCTCCGTGCAAATACGGACTTACAAGCTCGGTTAAAAACTCGCTTGTATCTCAGGGCTGTTTTATTGAGGGCGAGGTTGAAAACTGCGTAATTTCAAAGGGCGTTCATATTGCTAAAGGCGCAAAGGTAAGCAACTGTATTATTATGCAGGATACTGAAATCGGAGAGGACTGCAACCTTAACTACCTTATTATTGACAAAGATGTCGAAATCGCGCCCGGAAAAGCAATGGCAGGCGCCGACTCTTATCCTATTCACATTGAAAAGAAATCTGTAATTAATTAAGGAGGACATAAAATGAGAATTCTTTACTGTACATCTGAAGCCAATCCATTTGCAGGCTCGGGCGGACTTGCCGACGTAGCGGGCTCTCTGCCTCACGCTCTGTGTCGTAAAGGCCAGGACTGCCGAATTGTTATGCCGCTTTACGGTACAATTCCGCAGGATTTGAAAAATCAAATGAGTTTTATCGCGAACTTTACCGTTCCCGTAGCCTGGAGGCATCAATACTGCGGACTTTTCTGGGCAAAATGGAACGAATGCGTTTACTATTTCATTGATAACGAGTATTACTTTAAGCGGGGAACGCTTTACGGTTCTTATGACGACGCGGAGAGATTTTCATTCTTCTCAAGAGCTATTCTTGAAATGCTTCCGTATATAGACTTCCACCCCGACATTATTCATACAAACGACTGGCAAACCGCCCTGGTTCCGACCTATTACTACCTTTTCTACTCCAAGAATCCGTGGTACGCAAATATTAAAAACATATTTACTATCCACAACATTCAGTATCAGGGAATGTACGGCTGGGAGGTCAACACAGAGTGTGTAGGTATCCCTCCCGAGGAGGCAAATATCCTCGAAATGGACGGAAAGCTGAATATGGTTAAGGGCGCTATCGAAACCGCGGTTCGAGTTACGACCGTATCCCCCACCTACGCTCTTGAAATCCGCGACCCGTGGTACAGCTTCGGCCTTTATCACGAGCTTAATCTCCGCCACTATAAGCTTTGCGGAGTTAAAAACGGCATTGACCTCGAAAGCTATAACCCCGAAACCGACTATCAGCTTTATTGTAACTACTCAAAGGACGATATGAGCGGTAAGGGCGTATGTAAGCAAAAGCTTCAGGAGCGCCTCTGCCTTGAGCAAAGATGGGACGTTCCGATTGTAGCGATGGTTACACGGCTTGTGGAGCATAAGGGTTTGGACCTTGTGCGTATGGGACTTGAGGAGCTTATGAATACGGAGAATATGCAGTTTGTAATTCTCGGTTCAGGCGATGAGGAGTACGAGCAGTTTTTCCGTGATATGCAGTGGAAATATCCGGGTCGTCTTTGCTTCTGTCACGGATTTGTTCCCGAGCTTGCGCGTAAAATTTACTCGGGCGCTGATATTTTCCTTATGCCGTCAAAAATGGAGCCGTGCGGGCTTTCACAGATGATTGCCCTGCGTTACGGCACAATACCCGTAGTCCGTGAAACGGGAGGACTTAAGGACTCCGTATTCGACAGCGCTGACGGTTACGGCAACGGCTTTACCTTTGCGAATTACTACACCGCCGATTTACAGGGCGCGGTAAGGAGAGCGTTGTGGGGTATTCAGGATAACGAAGGCTGGCACAAGCTGATGTGGCGCGCGATGATGAGCGACAACAGCTGGGAGCGTTCAGCTCAGGATTATCTGAATATATATAACGATACCTTAAACTGGGCATAAAAATTAATAAATAATTTATCATTTTAAAAAGGATACCTTAATAGATTAACCCGTAATTAAAGCTTACGGGAAATCTGAAAAGGTATCCTCTTTTAATTTAAAAATCAGGTTGTGGGTAAAGAAAAAATATGTTATAATTTTCTGAGTTATTATAAGCGGTGACTTCTATGAAAAATGTTATTAAGAAAACATTTAAATATACCCTGCCTGTTTTGTTCGGATACATACCGCTGGGATTTGCTTTCGGAATTTTGCTTCAATCCGCTGGATACGGACCGATATGGGCTTTTTTTATGAGCGTTTTTATATACGCGGGTACGGGACAATTCCTCTGCGTTGAACTTCTTGCGGTCGGCGCGTCGATTCCGCAGGTTATATTAATGACCTTTCTGCTTCATTTCAGACACTTTTTTTACGGACTGTCACTTATAAACAAATACAAGGGTACGGGAAAATTTAAGCTGTATATGATTTTCGGACTGACCGATGAAACTTACGCGCTCGTTTCGACCTCCAAGCCTCCAAAAGACGTTAAGCCGTCACATTTTTACACGGCGATTACGCTTTTAAACCATTGTTATTGGATAACGGGGAGCGTGCTTGGGGCCTCATTCGGCTCGCTTTTTACGTTCAACTCAAAGGGTATTGACTTTGTTATGACGGCGCTTTTCGCCGTGCTTGTCGTTGAGCAATGGAAAAGCAACAAAAATCACATTCCCGCTTTAATCGGCTTCGCCGTACCTGTACTGAGTTTAATTATACTCGGAGCGGACAACTTCCTCATACCTGCGCTGTTTATTGTATCGGTACTGCTTATGTGTCTCCGCCCTATGCTTGAAGAAAAGGGGGAAAGACTATGAGCGATTTTTCAGTTTCGGTTTCAATTGTCGCGACTATGGCGATAGTAACCGCCCTCACGCGATTTATCCCGTTTATACTTTTTGACAGAGGAAAACAAGCGCCGAGCTGGATAAAATACCTCGGTTATGTTCTCCCGTCGGCAATAATGAGTGTTCTGTTGATTTACTGTCTTAAAGATGTAAACTTTACAGGCGGAAATTTCGGTATTCCAGAGCTTGTCTGCATAGCTGTCGCGATAGGTCTTCATATTTGGAAAGGAAACGTGCTTTTAAGTATCGGAGCGAGCACAGTTTTATATATGATTTTTGTGCAGGTTGTGTTCATATAAAAAGCCTTCTCATTTAAGAGAAGGCTTTCTGTTATTGTACAGGAACATCAAAAGCGCCATAGAAACGATAATTACATAACCGATTACCGAATAAACATCGGGAATATCTGCAAACACTAAAAATCCGAGCGCTGAGGCAAAAATAATCTGGCTGTAGTCGTAAATGGAAATTTCCCTTGCAGGGGCGTAGGTATAAGCCGCAGTAATGGAGAACTGACCGCCCGCGGCGCTAAGTCCGGCGAGGAGGAGAAAAATAAGCTGTTGCAGTGTGAACATTTTAAAATCGAATATCATAAACGGTATCATACTAAGACAGCTCACACCAGAAAAGAACAGAACGATAAAACTTCCCTTCTCTCCCCTTTTCCCGAGAGCGCGAACCATAGAATACGCGGCTCCCGCGCCTACTCCGCCTAAAAGTCCGCACAAAGACGGTACTAAATCGGCATTGACAAAACTCGGCTTTACAACGAACATCGCGCCGATGAACGCTCCGATTAAAATTAAAACCTGCGGAAATTTCAGTCTTTCTTTAAGAAAAATAAGCGAAAATATTATCGCAAAAAAAGGCGACATTTTATTGAGAATTGACGCGTCGCCTAAGGCAAGATGGTCAACAGCGTAAAAGTTTCCGAGGATTCCCAAGGTTCCCGCAAGCGAGCGTCCAAGCAGAAGGGGAAGATTTCTTTTTTGAAAATGAAAGCTCTGTTTATCCTTAATCATAATGGCAAGAGCGAATATAAATGCGACAAAATTTCTAAAAAAGCTTTTTTCAGGCGTTGGCAAATCTCCCGAAAGTCGAACAAACATATTCATCAGCGCAAAACAGAACGCCGATATAATTATCATAATTATGCCCATATATTTTTTGTTTCGCATTACTTAATTCACCTCAACGGTTAATATAATATCACAGTTTTAAATTTTCAGCAAGGAAAAGCGCTATCGAATAAACGATAGCGCTTTTGGTATTGATAAAATTAAACTAACTCAATGACTGCCATTTCAGCCGCGTCGCCGCGACGCGGACCGATTTTTGTAATACGGGTATAACCGCCGTTTCTGTCCTTATATTTGGGAGCAATCTCATCAAAAAGCTTCTTTGTTACGTCTTCCTTAGTAACGAATCTCATAACAAGACGCTTATTTGCGAGAGAGTTGTCCTTAGCTATAGTAATCATTTTCTCCGCCATTGAGCTTACCTCTTTAGCGCGAGTAACCGTAGTTTCTATTTTGCCCTTTTCTAAAAGGAAAGTAACCATTGCGCGGAGCATTGCGGTTCTCTGGGCAGTAGTTCTTCCAAGCTTTCTTGTACCTGGCATACTAATTCACTCCTTTTTTGTTATTTTAAAAGGATTTTATTCGTCTTCCTTTTTTAGGCTGAAGCCGAGGCTGTCGAGCTTAAACTCAACTTCCTCAAGCGACTTACGTCCAAGGTTACGAACTTTCATCATATCCTCTGTTGTTTTGTTTGTCAGGTCTTCAACTGTATTTATACCTGCACGCTTTAAGCAGTTGAATGAACGAACAGAAAGGTCAAGCTCCTCAATCGTCATTTCAAGAACCTTCTCCTTGCCCTTCTCGTCCTTTTCAACCATAATCTCGCTGTTTGTAACGCTGTCGGAAAGGTTTACAAACAGGTTAAGATGCTCTGTGAGTACCTTAGCGGCGAGAGAAACCGCCTCCTGCGCGTTGATTACACCGTTTGTCCAAACATCGAGCGTAAGCTTGTCATAGTCGGTAATCTGACCGACACGGGTATTATCAACAGTATAATTAACCTTTAAAACGGGTGTATAAATTGAATCAATCGGCAGAACTCCGATTACGTTATTTCCTGCAAGCTGTTTATTTCGTTCGCCCGGAACGTAACCTCTGCCCCTGTCAAGTGTAATTTCAATATTAAGCTTTGCATCGTCTGCTAATGTCGCGATATGAAGCTCGGGGTTTAAAATCTCAACCTCCGCGTCGTGCTTTATATCAGCCGCAGTTACCTTGCAGGGACCCTCGGCGGCAATTTCTACTACCTTAGGAGCCGTGTCAAGGAGTTTAGGAACAAGGCTTTTAATATTTAGCGCAATTTCGGTAACGTCTTCTTTTACTCCCGGAACAGTTGAAAACTCGTGGAGTACGCCGTTAATCTTAATAGAAGTAACCGCGCAACCCTCAAGTGACGAGAGGAGTACTCTCCTCAAACTGTTACCTAATGTATTACCAAATCCACGCTCAAGAGGTTCTACGACAAATCTGCCGTATTTTCCGTCATCTGTGAGTTCTTCTGTTTCTATTCTTGGTTTTTCAATCTCTATCATAGTGAATCCTCCTTATTAGGCAGCTAAATAGCTGTCGTTTTGTAATCTGCCTTTAATAAACTTATGTGGATTACTTGGAGTACAACTCGACAATGAGATGCTCTTCTACCGGGAAGTCAATATCCTCTCTCTCGGGCTCTGCAATCACCTTGCCGCCGAGATTATTAGAAGCTTTCTCAAGCCACTTGGGAGTAGCTGTGGAATTATTCTCTGCAATAGCCTTAAAACGAGTAGTAGAAGCGCTGCTCTGTTTAACCTCGATAACATCGCCGACCTTTACAAGATAAGAAGGAATGTTCACCTTCTTGCCGTTTACAGTAAAGTGAGCGTGGCTGACGAGCTGACGAGCCTCACGGCGTGTAGACGCAAGACCAAGTCTGAAAACTACGTTGTCAAGTCTATGTTCAATAAGAGTAAGGAGTACAGAACCTGTCTTTCCCTGAGCTTTTTCAGCTTTCTCATAGTAAGCTCTGAACTGCTTTTCCATTATACCGTAAATAAACTTAACCTTCTGCTTTTCGGTAAGCTGGAGGCTGTATTCACTCTTTTTTCTTCTTGAGTTACCGTTCGGGTTTCTGAATGAACTCTTGCCCGAATAACCCATTACTGCAGGAGAAATACCGAGAGCTCTGCAGCGTTTAGCGATAGGCTGTCTGTTTTTTGCCATCTTAAATTTCCTCCTTTATATACTATACACGTCTTCTCTTGGGAGGACGACATCCGTTATGAGGAATCGGCGTTACGTCCTTAATCATAGTAACCTCGAGACCTGCGGATTGCAATGCTCTGATAGCCGCCTCACGTCCCTGACCGGGGCCCTTAACGTAAACCTCTACGCTTTTCATACCGAAGTCGATAGCGGTTTTCGCGGCAGTTTCAGCGGCAGACTGAGCGGCAAACGGAGTGGACTTTCGTGAGCCACGGAAGCCGAGCTCGCCTGCGCTTGCCCATGATACTGCGTTACCATTTGTATCTGAAATTGTAACAATTGTATTGTTAAATGTAGACTGAATATGAGCGCTGCCCTTTTCGATATGCTTTTTCTCTCGACGGCGGCGTACAGTCTTTTTACCCTTAGGTGCTGCCATATAAGCGTTCCTCCTTACTTCTTCTTATTGGCCATTGTCTTACGGGGGCCTTTACGAGTACGAGCGTTAGTCTTAGAACGCTGACCTCTTACGGGGAGTCCCTTTCTGTGGCGCACACCGCGATAACAACCAATTTCAATAAGTCTTTTAATATCAAAAGCGATGTCACGGCGGAGGTCACCCTCAACGCGACAGTTCTTTTCAATATAATCTCTTAGCTTTGATACATCATCTTCTGTTAAATCTCTGACACGAGTGTCAGGGTTAACACCTGTTGCAGCAATAATGTCTGTTGCAGTTTTACGTCCGATACCGAAAATATAAGTTAATCCGATTTCAACTCTTTTATCTCTCGGTAAGTCAACACCTGCTATACGAGCCATTTAGTTGCACCTCCATATAAAAATTTAATTTCGGCTTTTGCCTTTTAGTCTTCAAATTAACCCTGACGCTGTTTATGCTTCGGGTTTTCGCAGATTACTAAAATCTTGCCTTTTCTTTTAATTACTTTGCACTTTTCGCACATTTTCTTTACAGAAGGTCTGACTTTCATCAATAATCATTCCTTTCAAAAATAGTCTTTCGGAATCTTGAATTACTTGGTTCTCCAGGTAATTCTGCCTCTTGTAAGGTCATAGGGAGACATCTCCACGGTAACCTTATCGCCCGGAAGGATACGAATGTAGTTCATTCTGAGCTTTCCGGAAATAACAGCTAATATTACATGACCGTTCGGGAGCTCTACCTTGAATTGCGTATTCGGCAGGGCCTCAACGACTTTGCCCTCTACTTCGAGAACGTCCTGTTTTGACATAACTAATCCTCCTGATTAACCCGGCTGAAATTATTCAGCAGTTTTCTTAATTGCTTATCTGAATTTGGCATTTCAACGACCGTGTCGGTTTTTACGATGTGTTTCAGATTCTTTTTTTTCGGACTTAAAAGCTTTCTTTCTTTTCCGTCAGCTAAATAAGCGAAACCGTTTTTAACTTCTAAAACCACGAAAAACCTTCCCTCGTCGTGACCTGCCTTCGACGCTACTATTTGTCCTCTGACTGTTTGCATAACTCACCTTAAAATCAACCCGCGATGGTTAAAATCTTCGGTCCGTCTTTTGTAACGGCGATTGTGTTTTCATAGTGAGCGGCAAGCTTACCGTCTACGGTTACAGTCGTCCACTCATCGTCGAGGACATCTACCTCATAGCTTCCTTCACATACCATCGGTTCGATGGCTATTGTCATACCGGGAAGAAGTCGTATTCCGTGTCCGGATTTTCCGAAATTCGGAATACTCGGGTCTTCATGTAACTTCGCACCTACGCCGTGGCCGACAAAATCTCGTACCACCGAGTAACTGCGAGCTTCGACATACGTCTGAACTGCGTTGCCTATATCGCCTACGCGATTACCTGCAAGCGCCGCCTCGATTCCCTTTTCGAGACCGATTCTTGTCGTGTCCATAAGCTTCTGAGCTTTTTCGCTTACCTTTCCGCAAGCAAAAGTATAAGCGTTATCGCCGTGAAAGCCTTCGTAGAACGCGCCGACATCTACGCTTACGATGTCGCCCTCTTTAAGAATCTGTTCTTTGCTTGGTATGCCATGGATAACCACATCATTTACGGAAATACAAGCGCTTGCCGGAAATCCGCCGTAACCGAGAAACGAAGGCGTTGCGCCCTGTTTCTCGATATATTCACGGACTTTTTCGTCAATTTCCCATGTAGTGATACCGGGCTTGACATATTCACCGGCAACACGCAGAGCGTTTGCGGAAATTCTGCAAGCGTCCATCATTTTTGATATTTCGCGCGCTGTCTTAACAATTACCATATTATACCCCGATTGCTTTGAATACCGCTTCGGTAGTTTCCTTTACGGTATCCTTGCCCTCGACAACCTTGAGTTTTCCCTGGCTCTTGTAGTAATTTACAAGAGGCTCGGTTTCTCTGTGATAGATATCAAGGCGGTTTTTAATGGTGTCAATCTGGTCATCCTTGCGCTGAACAAGGGCGCCGTTACAATCGTCGCATACCCCATCAACCTTTGGCTTTAAGCTTTCAATATGATAAGGTCTGCCGCAATTTTCACAGACGCGGCGTCCGGACAGTCTGTTTATGATAACATCGTCTTTAACCTCAATGTCGATTACACAGTCGATGTCAGCACCCATTTTGTCCAGAGCCTCGGCCTGGGGAATGGTTCTCGGGAATCCGTCAAGAATGTATCCGTTCTTGCAGTCGTCCTCCTGAAGGCGGTCCTTTACTATGCCGATAACAACCTCGTCAGGAACGAGCTGTCCCGCATCCATATAGGATTTTGCCTGTAGTCCCATTTCAGTGCCGGTTCTCAGCGCCTCACGGATAATATTACCCGTTGAGATAGTAGGGATATTTAAGTGCTCGCATAGCACAGCGGCCTGTGTGCCTTTTCCCGCGCCGGGAGCACCCAACATAATAATGTTCATAGCTTTCTATCCTTTCAATTAATCAAGGAAGCCCTTGTAATGGCGCATCATCATCTGAGATTCCATCTGCTTCGATGTTTCAAGCGCAACACCTACAACGATGATGATTGAGGTACCGCCCATTGACATACCGCCCATACCTGTAAACGCGGCATAGAGAAGCGGAAATTCAGCGATGAAGCCAAGGAACAAGCAACCGATAAGTGTAATTCTGGAGAGAATCTTTCTTATAAAGTCAGCAGTCGGAGCGCCCGGACGAATACCGGGGATTGTTCCGTTGTTCTGCTTGAGGTTATTAGCCATCTCAACAGGATTATACTGAATGGTTGTATAGAAATAACCGAACATTATAATCAAAACGAAGTACAAGGTCATATACAGCCAACCCGTTGTGTTGAAAGCGTCAAAGAAGCTTTTCCAGAAGCCCTCGGACGGATTAAAGCCGAATGCCTGAATTGTACTCGGAATTGAAAGAATTGATGAAGCAAAGATGATAGGAAGTACTCCGCCGAGCGCTACCTTAATAGGAAGGTGGGTTGACTGACCGCCGTACATCTTTCTTCCGACTACGCGTTTAGCGTACTGGATAGGAATTCTTCTCTCACTATCCTGCATAAAGGTGATAACCCATACAACAACAAGGAATACAATAACCCAGAGAGGTACAAGAATAAAGTACTGGCTGAGGCCGTTAATACCGTACTCCCAGTAAGAACCGAGAATGGAGATTGTATAGGGGAAACGAGCAACGATTCCCGCAAAGAGGAGAATTGAGATACCGTTTCCGATACCGTGCTCGTTAATCTGCTCGCCGAACCACATCATTACCGCGGTACCTGCTGTGAAAGCGAGGATTATTACGATAGCGGAATACCAAAGTCCGAAACCGTCGTTATAAGTCGTAACGCCCGACGCCTTCAAATACCACCAATATGCAAATCCTTGGATAAGGCCGAGGCCAACAGTTACATATCTTGTAATAGTCGCAATTTTTTTACGGCCGGCTTCTCCCTCCTTTGCCATCCTCTCTAAAGGAGGAATAGCAACGGTAAGAAGTTGCATAATAATGGAACTGTTGATATAAGGTGTAACACCCATCGCGAAAAGCGTTGCGTTTGAAAAAGCGCCTCCTGACAGAGTGTTCAGATAAGCTAACGCCGAGTTACCTGTATTTACACCGTTTTCAGCCATAAGATTACTTAACGCATTCATATCAAGAAAAGGTACAGGGATAACCGAACCTATTCTAAAGAAAATTACGATAAGAATTGTAAATAAAATCTTTCTTCTAAGGTCTGGAATACTCCAGGCATTTCTAATTGTCTTAAACAATTAAATCACCTCTGCCTTTCCCCCGGCGGCCTCGATGGCAGCCTTTGCGGATTCTGAAAAAGCAGAAACCTTAACATTTAACTTTTTATCGACCTTGCCGTTGCCCAAAATCTTGACAGCGTCAAAGGAATTTTTAATAACACCTGCAGAAACGAGAGCGTCAATTGTAACGTCTGCTCCGTCCTCAAACTTTCTGTTTAAAGTTGAAAGGTTAACAGTAACAACTTTCTTTGCGAAAATGTTGTTGAATCCTCTCTTAGGAAGACGGCGCTGAAGCGGCATCTGACCGCCTTCAAAGCCCGGACGAATGCTTCCGCCTGAACGTGACTTCTGACCCTTCTGACCTTTACCGGATGTTTTTCCCCAGCCCGAAGCGTGGCCGCGTCCTACTCTTTTCACAGACTTTTTAGAGCCTGCGGCAGGTGAAAGTTCATGTAACTTCATAATTTTCGCACCTCCTTATGCTTCTGTAACCTCTACGAGGTGGTTGATTTTTGCTATCTTGCCCTTGGTCGCGGCGTTATCGGGCTGAGTTGTTTCGTCGCCGATTTTTCTAAGACCTAAAGCGTGGGCGGTTGCAATCTGATCCTTTTTTGAACCGATAAGGCTCTTAACTAACTTAACCTTCATTTTGCAAACCTCCCTTATAAGATTTCTTTTACGCTCTTACCGCGGATAGCGGCAACTTCCTCTGCCGTACGAAGCGAGGCAAGTCCCTGAAGGGTTGCGCGGACTACGTTGCAAGGATTGTTTGAGCGTAAAGCCTTTGTACGAATATCTCTGATGCCTACAGCCTCTACGACCGCACGCACAGGACCGCCCGCGATAACACCGGTACCGGGAGCGGCAGGCTTCATAAGAACTCTGCCCGCGCCGTAAGCGCCGATAACCTCGTGCGGAATTGTTGTACCTCTGAGCGATACTTTGATAAGATTCTTTTTAGCGTCCTCGATACCCTTGCGGATAGCGTCGGGAACTTCGCCTGCTTTACCGATTCCGAAGCCGACTGTTCCTTCGCCGTCGCCTACGACTACCAAAGCCGCGAACTTATAAATACGACCGCCCTTAACTGTTTTTGAAACTCGGTTGATTGTAACAACTCTCTCCACGAGCTCCTTAGTTGTTTCAACATTTTTAGCCAAAGTGATTCCTCCCCTTCCTTAGAAATTGAGGCCGCCCTCACGGGCGCCTTCGGCCAATTCCTTAACACGGCCGTGATAGATGTTTCCGCCTCTGTCGAAAACAACGTCGGTAATCTTCTTCTCTGCTGCGCGCTCGGCAACAAGCTTGCCTACTGCCTTTGCAGCCTCTTTGTTTCCGCCGTTAGCGGTGATAGTCTTATCAAGGCTTGACGCCTGCACAAGAGTAACACCCTTTACGTCATCAATAATCTGAGCGTAAATATTATTGGTGGAGCGGAATACACATAAACGCGGACACTCTGCGGTTCCGCTGATTTTACCGCGAACTCTCTTATGTCTTTTCAGACGAGCTTTCTTAGTATCAGGTCTGTTTACCATTTGTCATTCACTCCTTAATTATTTACCCTTACCGGCTTTGCCTTCCTTACGGCGGATATATTCGTCAGCGTACTTAATACCTTTGCCCTTATACGGCTCGGGCGGACGCTTTTCTCTAACCTCGGCAGCAAACTGACCGACTTTTTGCTTATCAATGCCGACGATTACGATTTTGTTCGGATTGGGAACTTCGATTTTGATGTCCTCTGTATCCTCAACGATAACCTTATGAGAAAAACCGAGGTTCATAATGCACTGCTTACCTTTCTTTTCAACACGGTAACCAACGCCGTTAACGTCAAGCTCCTTTTTATAGCCTTCCGTAACTCCCGTCACCATATTAGCGATAAGCGTACGGGTAAGGCCGTGTAAAGAACGATTTGTCTTTTCGTCGTTAGGACGCGTAACTATAATCTCTTCGCCCTTTACTTCAACCGTCATAGCGGGGTTGAATTTGAAGTTCAGGGTTCCCTTGGGTCCCTTTACTTCGATAACACCGTCGTTAACCGAAACATTAACTCCGGCGGGAATATTTATAGGTTTTCTTCCAATTCGAGACATTTTCGCACCTCCTATTACCAGATATATGCGAGAACTTCGCCGCCAACATTCTCCTTGCGCGCCTGACGGTCAGTCATAACGCCCTTGGAAGTTGAAATGATAGCAACGCCTAAGCCCTTCATAACCTTAGGCATATCCTCTACATTACTGTATATACGCAAGCCGGGCTTTGATACACGGCGCAGTCCGGTGATAATCGGGGTTTTGCCCTCACCGTACTTCAGCGTTACCTTAATTACGCCCTGCTTACCATCCTCGATAACTGTGAAGCTTTTGATATAACCCTCGTCAACAAGAATCTGACAGATGTCCTTCTTGAGATTAGACGCGGGTATTTCAACAGTATCATGCTTTGCTGAGTTTGCATTACGGATTCTTGTAAGTAAATCAGCTATTGTATCTGTAATTTGCATACATTTTACCTCCCTTGCTTACCAGCTTGCTTTCTTTACGCCCGGAATTTCGCCTTTATAAGCGAGCTCACGGAAGCAAATACGGCAAATACCGAACTTACGGAGGTAGGCGTGTGGTCTACCACAGATTTTACATCTTGAATACTCGCGAGTAGAGAATTTCTGCTTTCTCTGCTGCTTAATTTTCATAGCAGTCTTAGCCACAACAATCCCTCCTTTACCTTGCAAACGGCGCGCCCATAAGCGTTAACAGCTCACGAGCCTCTTCGTCAGTTTCAGCGGTTGTGATAAATGAAATATCCATACCGCGAACCTTGTCTACCTTATCGTAGTCGATTTCAGGGAAAATGAGCTGTTCTTTCAGACCCATAGAATAGTTTCCGCGTCCGTCAAACGAGTTCGGATTGATTCCTCTGAAGTCGCGAACACGAGGAAGAGCAACATTAAAGAGTCTGTCTAAAAACTCGTACATTCTCTCTCCTCTTAAAGTAACCTTAGCTCCGATAGGCATACCCTCACGGAGTTTAAAGTTAGCCACAGATTTCTTCGCGCGGCAAATGAGAGCCTTCTGACCTGTGATTAGTCCGAGGTCGTTAACAATATTGTCAATAACCTTTGCGTTATCCTTAGCCTCGCCGGCGCCAACGTTTACGACGATTTTATCAAGCTTGGGAATTTGCATAACGCTCTTATAGGAGAACTTCTTCATAAGAGCAGGTGCAACTTCGTCAGCATAAAATTTCTTAAGTCTTGCCATTTCTTATATCCTCCTTAAAGCGCTTCGCCGCATTTTCTGCAAATTCGGCCCTTTGAGCCGTCTTCGTAGATTTTATGACCGACTCTTGTCGGCTTTTTGCAACGCGGGCAAACTATCTGAACCTTGTCGGCATACATAGCCGCCTCGGCCTTTATAATACCGCCCGGCTCACCCATTTTCTTGGGCTTAACGTGCTTTGAAACCATATTAATCTTTTCAACGATAACCTTGCGTTCGCTTGGTGATACCGCTAAAACAGTACCCTGCTTGCCTTTATCCTTACCGCTGATAACAACTACGGTGTCGCCTGTTTTTACATGAACCTTATTCATTTGTGACACCTCCATTAAAGTACTTCGGGAGCGAGGGATAAGATTTTGAGATAACCCTTATCACGAAGCTCTCTTGCAACAGGTCCGAAGATACGTGTTCCGCGGGGGTCCTTATCTTCCTTAATAACTACTGCTGCGTTTTCATCAAAGCGGATGTATGTTCCGTCCTCACGGCGTACGCCCTTGGCGCTTCGCACTACGACAGCCTTTACAACATCGCCCTTCTTTACTACACCGCCGGGAGCCGCTTTCTTTACGGAAGCGACGATTACATCGCCGATGTTAGCATATCTTCTTCTTGTACCGCCGAGAACACGAATGCACATAAGTTCCTTTGCGCCTGTGTTGTCAGCGACTTTTAATAAAGTTTGCTGCTGTATCACAGTGTGTTCCTCCTTATTTAGCCTTTTCTACAATCTCGACAAGACGGTATCTTTTATCCTTAGAAAGAGGACGTGTCTCCATAACCTTAACGCGGTCGCCGATTTTTGCCTCATTCTTTTCATCGTGGGCTTTAAGACGGCGGGAGCGCTTAACGACCTTATTATAAAGCTTATGCTTTACGCTGTCCTCGATAAGAACTACGATAGTTTTATCCATTTTGTCGGATACAACCTTACCGATGGCAGTCTTTCTCATATTTCTTTCAGCCATTGTTATGTCCTCCTTCCTTATTCTTCGCTCTCAGCAAGCTGGAACTCGCGGATTACGGTTGAAACCCTCGCAATGTCCTTTTTTACTGCCTTGATGCGGGTGGGGTTTTCCAGCTGATTAATCGCAAGCTGGAAACGAAGGTTAAATAACTCTTCTTTCAGGTCCTTGAGCTTAATTTCAAGCTCATCTATAGAGGACTCTCTAAGTTCTGACGCTTTCATTACTGCTCAACCTCCTGCTCTGATTTTCTAACAAATTTACACTTAATCGGGAGCTTTGTCGCCGCAAGACGCATAGCCTCTCTGGCTGTCGCCTCGTCAACGCCGCCGCCGATTTCAAACATAACTCTGTCCGGCTTAACAACTGCAACCCAATACTCGGGAGCGCCTTTACCTTTACCCATTCGGGTTTCGGCAGGCCTTGCTGTAACAGGCTTGTCGGGGAAAATCTTAATCCAAACCTTACCTACACGCTTGCAGTAACGCGTCATAGCGACACGGGCCGCTTCTATCTGGTTGGAAGTAATCCAGGCAGGTTCTAATGCCTGAAGGCCGAAATCACCGTAAGTAACCTTGTTACCGCGATACGCTCTGCCTGTCATACGACCTCTGTGAACACGTCTGTATTTCACACGCTTTGGCATCAGCATTATTTTCTGCCCCCTTCCTTACGAGGCTTTCTCTCTCTTCTCTCTCTTTTGCCTCTGTTCTCGTTTAAAACCTCGCCCTTATAAAGCCAAACCTTAACACCTATTTTTCCGTAGGTTGTGTCTGCCTCCGCGAAGCCGTAGTCGATGTCGGCTCTGAGAGTCTGAAGAGGAATTGTACCCTCGTGATAAGTTTCGCCTCTCGCGATTTCAGCGCCGTTAAGACGGCCTGAACACTGAACCTTAATACCCTTTGCGCCGAGCTTCATTGCGTTTCTGATAGCCTGCTTCATAGCGCGTCGATAAGCGATACGCTTCTCAAGCTGTGTTGCAATACTCTCGGAAACGAGCTGTGCGTTTAAGTCGGGATTTTTAATTTCAACAATATTGATAGCAACGGGTTTATTAAGAATTTTCTCACACTGAACGCGGAGCTTCTCAATCTCCGAACCGCCCTTACCGATAACCATACCGGGTTTTCCGCAGTGGATATGAAGTCTTACTCTCTTGCCGTCACGTTCAATCTCGATTTTTGAGATACCTGCGGGATAAAGCTGTTTTTTAAGAGTTTTACGGAGGTTGTAATCCTCTACGAGAATATCTCCGAAATCCTTCTTATTAGCAAACCAACGGGAATCCCAGTTTTTGATGATACCTACACGAAGACCGTGCGGATTAACTTTTTGTCCCATACTGTTAACCTCCCCTTATTCTTTTTCCTTGAGCACAAGGGCAATGTGGGATGTTCTTTTATTTATTCTGAATGCTCTACCCTGTGCTCTGGGTCTGATTCTTTTAAGGATAGGGCCTGCCGTTGCATTCGCTGACGCAACATAAAGTTTAGATACATCCATATCGTGGTTATTCTCTGCATTCGCCATAGCGGACTTGAGCACCTTCAAAACAGGAGTGCAAGCGGCTTTCGGGGTATGCTTGAGAACAGCCTGCGCGTAGTTTACGTCCTTGCCTCTTATAAGACTGAGTACAAGATTAACCTTGCGCGGTGACATACGGACATATTTTGCATATGCCTTTGCTTCCATTGCAATACTCTCCTTCCGCCTTATGATGTCTTGGAACCGGAATGTCCCTTAAAGGTTCTGGTCGGAGCAAACTCGCCGAGCTTGTGTCCAACCATATCCTCGGTAACATATACCGGAACGTGCTTGCGTCCGTCATGAACCGCAAATGTATGGCCTACAAAATCAGGGAAAATTGTTGAGCTTCTTGACCATGTTTTAAGAATTCTCTTTTCTCCCTTTTCGTTCATTTCTTGAACCCTTTTTAAAAGCTTAGGCTGGACAAAAGGGCCCTTTTTAGTACTTCTACTCATAATTAAGCTCCTTTCCTGCCTTACTTACCGTTTCTTCTGCGAACGATTAATCTGTCGCTCTGCTTATGCTTCTTACGGGTCTTATAACCGAGAGCCGGTTTACCCCAAGGGGTAACAGGTCCGGGACGGCCGACAGGGGATTTACCTTCACCACCGCCGTGGGGGTGGTCGTTCGGGTTCATAACAGAACCGCGCACTGTCGGGCGCCAGCCCATATTTCTCTTACGACCGGCTTTACCGATTTTAACGTTCTCGTGGTCCGTGTTGCCGACCTGGCCGATTGTTGCCATACAGCCTTCGGGAACGTTGCGAAGCTCTGAACTCGGAAGTCTTAAAAGAGCTAAACCGTTTTCCTTTGCCATAAGCTGTGCCATATTTCCGGCCGAACGGGCAAGCTGTGCGCCTCTGCCGGGATAAAGCTCAACGTTGTGAACAAAAGTACCTACGGGGATATTTTTAAGCGGGAGCGCGTTGCCGGGCTTGATGTCAGCGTCAGGACCTGCAACAACCGTATCTCCTACCTTTAATCCCTCCGGGGCAACAATATATGCTTTCTCGCCGTCTGTATACTCAATAAGGGCGATAAAAGCCGAGCGGTTCGGGTCATACTCTAAAGTAGCGACCTTACCCTCTACGCCGAATTTCTGGCGTTTGAAATCAATAATACGATACTTTCTGCGGTTACCGCCGCCGCGATGACGAACGGTGATTCTGCCGTAGCTGTTACGGCCCGAATGCTTCTTTAAAGGAGCAAGCAAGCTCTTTTCGGGAGCAACCTTTGAAAGACCGGAGTAGTCAGTAACCGACTTGTTTCTCATTGAGTTTATCGTCGGCTTATATACTTTAATAGCCATTTAATTCACTCTCCTCATGATGGCTTTGCGGGGAAATGGCGTTCCCCATACATTCTAAATACCGAATTATGTTTTTATCAGGATTTTAAAATCCAATTTTCTTAAACCGAGTCTGCAAAGCTTTCTATATATAGTATAAATAACTTCAACGATTAGTTGTCGTCGGTCGCTATTCGAGGGCTTCGCTCCTCGGCTCTTCTTGATGTCAAGCCTCGTTGAGCTACGCTTCTCCTCTCATAACTCCCACTCGTCTAATCTGTTTCAAATTACTTTGTAATTCTTCACAGCTTAGTCCTCGTCAGTCGTTATTCGAGGGCTTCGCTCCTCGGCTCTTCTTGATGTCAAGCCTCGTTGAGCTACGCTTCTCCTCTCATAACTCCCAC
>CANPXF010000012.1 GCA_947585745.1 uncultured Clostridia bacterium
GTTTTCTTTTGCTAAAGCTTTTTTTATCGTCCCCCGGTTCAACCGGGGGATTTTTCCACGCCCTAAAGGACACCATAAAGACCAACCGCTCTGTGATTATCGCAGAGCGGTTAAAAAATGTCAAGATTTTTAAAAAAATAAACATCCCTCGTGTCACCTTCGTGTCACGTTTTATTTGAAAAAAATAACTTTTTAAGCTAAAAATAAAAAATTTAAATCAAATATAAATCAAAAGAAACGCAGTATTTATGCGGGTTTAGCCACTTTTCCCATAAATACTGCATTTCGCGTTTTGGTCGAGGTGACAGGATTCGAACCTGCGGCATCTTGGTCCCAAACCAAGCACTCTACCAAACTGAGTTACACCTCGGATTATTTTGAAAGCCCCCTCATTATATAGCAACAAGCCTTAAAAGTCAACACTTTTATTTGCCAATCGGTTGTGGTATTATGTTCTTACAAGAGGGTGAAAATATGACTAAAATAGATTTAATCACAGGCTTTCTCGGCTCGGGAAAGACCACCTTTTTAAAAAAATATGCGCGCTTTCTGCTTGACAGCGGGGAGAAAATCGGTATCCTCGTGAACGATTACGGCGCGGTTAATGTTGATATGATGTTAATCTCTGAGCTTTCGGGCGACAACTGCGAGCTCGAAACAATTGCGGGAGCGTGCGACTACGAATGCCACAAACGCCGTTTTAAGACAAAGCTGATTGCTATGGGAATGCAGGGGCTTGACAGAGTTATTGTCGAGCCGTCGGGGATTTTTGACACGGATGAGTTTTTTGATATTCTTCACGAAGAACCTCTCGACCGCTGGTATGAAATTGGAAACGTTATCGCGATTGTTGACGCTTCGGCGGACAATGAATATTCGGAAAATTCAATTTATCTCACGGCGTCGCAGGTTGCGAACGCCGGTACGGTAATATTGAGCAAAACCCGTCTTGTAAGCAATAACAGAATAAGCGATAAAACAGATATGCTCAACAGCGCTCTGAAAAGTGTAAAATGCAACCGTCGTTTAAAAGACGAAATCATCTCAAAAGACTGGTCAGAGCTTACCGACGACGACTACAGAAAAATTTCTCAAAGCGGATATGCCATTCACGAATATACAAAAAACACATTGAGCGACAGCGGTTACTCAGGCTTGTATTTTATGAATACAGGGCTTAGCCCGAAAAATATAAAATCGATTGCCGAAAGGCTTTTAAACGATAAGATTTACGGTAAAATTTTTCGTATTAAAGGATTTTTAAAATCAAACGGCGAATGGTATGAGATTAACGCTGTTAAAAATCACTTTGAGTTAAAAAAATCGCCTGTCGGTCAGGAAATAGTTATAGTTATCGGAGAAAATTTGAATGAAAAAGAAATAAATAAGATGTTTGCATAATCTTCTGCAAACTGATTTTTGTATTTTTCTATCTTTTTATCGTTATCCGCTTGAATTGTCGGGTATTCCCGGTTCAAAATGAAGTAAACGAACAAACCGCCCTGAATGTCATACATTCAGGGCGGTTTAATTTTCATAATCCGTCTTTATTTTAAATTTTCTTAGCTAATGCTCTTTGCATAGCCGTGGCGTCATTAATATTTGTTTTACCGTCACCGTTATAATCAAGAGTGTTTGAATTAACGTATTTTTTATCAATAATCTTCGCAATCCACTTCTGATAATAAGTTACATCTAAAATATTAAATGCTTTGTCGTTATTAATATCGCCTTTTATATCTGTTTCTGTCGGAGATACTAATGTATGTGCGTAATCCGGAAATTCTTCATTTTGTTTTTCTAAAAAAGAGTATATCGGACTGTCTACGTCACATACAATAACTGTATTTTTACTCATTTCATTAGTGCTTATATATTCCAACGTATTTGGTAATGTCAAATATTTTAAAGATGTAGTCCCTGCAATTACATTTTGGTCGCAAAATACAACACCGTCGGGAATTGTTAAACTTTGCAAAGATTTACAACCACTAAAGGCAGACGCGCCGATTGACACAAGATTATCGGGAAGTGTAAGGTCCGTTAAGCTTTCACAGCCATAGAACATACTGCTACTTAAAAAACCTCCCGTTAATTTTCTGCCAAGTTTATTATTATAAATTGTTTCATCTTCTAACTTATTTGGCAGTACAACCTTTTTTAGCTTTTTACATCCCCAGAAAAGCTGTGCGTCAAATCTTTGAATCGTATATTCTTTTCCGTAATCTTGTGAAAACGTAACGGTTTTAAGATTTTTAAAATCACGAAATGCTTGTAGAAAAAAATTAACATAACTTACAGGAATAGTAATATTTTCAACATAATCGTTTTCTTTTAATCCCACTCCTGTAACGGTATAACCATCAATCTCTGTTGGAAGTGTTATATTTTTTTCTTTGCCTAAGTATGCTCCTAAAGAATGGTCACCACTATAATACTGCCACAAACCGTCCTTTGAAGTGACTATATCGCCTGTCGGAGTTTTGTCATAATCGACTGCAAACGCAACCGCTGATAATGTGGAGAATATAAGCAATAAAGATATAGTTAATGCAAAAAATCTTTTAATTTTCATAATTTCAACCTCCAATATTTCTTTGTAAATATTTTACCAAATTTTAGCAAATATATCAAACCATATGGAGGCTGAAATATTTACAAAAAATTTTTGCGGTTTTTATATACTTTGCAAACTTTAAAATTACTTAACCGTAATACTACATTTAAGCTTCATACCGTTTGTATTTACGGTAATTGTGGCTTTGCTTTTTTCTTGGCTTTAATGTTACCCTTTTTGCTGACGGTCGCAACCTTTTTATTGCTTGATTCAGGTATTCATATCTATTTCTATAACGCGATATAAGCATTTTCTGCCTCGCTGTATTTTACGATACCGGCATAGAGTTCGTCAGGTATACAAACAAGCCGTTTCGGCGGGTAACGCACGGTTTGATACAAACGATTAAATCACCTTTGATAAAAAGTCTTTAAGTCTTGGATTTTGCGGATTGTTAAAAAACTCGTCGGGGGTATTTTCCTCGGCGATTTTTCCGTCGTCGATAAACACAACCTTAGTTCCGACCTCGCGCGCAAAGCCCATTTCGTGAGTTACAACTGCCATTGTCATTCCGTCTTCAGCCAGTTTTTTCATAACTTCAAGCACTTCCCCCACCATTTCGGGGTCAAGCGCTGATGTAGGCTCGTCAAACAGCAAAACATCAGGATTCATAGCTAATGCCCTGACAATAGCGACACGCTGTTTCTGTCCGCCTGAAAGCTGAGAGGGGTACGAATCCGCTCTGTCCGCAAGTCCTACTGTCTCGAGAAGTCTTATTGCGTTTTTCTCCGCGTCTTTCTTGCTTTGCTTTAACAGCTTAGTCGGGCCCAAAGTGAGGTTTCTTAAAACTGTCATATGGGGAAAAAGATTGAACTGCTGAAATACCATTCCCATTTTCTGACGGTGAAGATTTATATTGACTTTCGGGTCTGTAATATCAGTACCTTCAAAAAGAATTGTACCGCCTGTCGGCTCTTCAAGAAGATTAAGACAGCGGAGAAACGTACTCTTTCCCGAACCCGATGCTCCGACAATTACGACAACGTCGCCTTTGTCTATTTCCATATCAATACCTTTGAGAACTTCAACGCCGTTAAAGCTTTTTTCAAGCCCGTCAACCTTAATAAGCACATCGTTAGTGGTCACTGTTGCGCAACCTCCTTTCAAGCTTTTTAAAGAAGTAGCTTAGAATGAGCACAATCGCAAGGTAAATTACAGCCACGGTAATAAGCGGGAAAAATGCCTCCCAGGTTCTTGAACGGATAAGATTTCCCATATATGTGAGGTCTTGGATAGCAACATAACCCGCGACCGAGGTTTCTTTAAGAAGAACGATAAACTCATTCGCAAGCGCGGGAAGAACATTCTTTAACGCCTGCGGGAGAATCACAAAAATCATAGTACTTTTATAGTCAAAGCCCAACGAACGGCTCGCCTCAAACTGGCCCTTGTCTATAGACATAATGCCCGAACGAACAATTTCGGCAACATATGCTCCCGAGTTAATTCCGAAGGAAAGTATCGCCGCCAGTGTTCCGTTACGCGAGGTCAAAAACACTATGAAATACATAATCATAAGCTGAACTACAACCGGGGTTCCCCGTATAACCGTTATGTAAATATTACAGATTACGTTAAGAACCTTTATAACATAATCGCTCAGGCGTCTGCATTTTCTGCCCTTATTGTTTATATCGTAGGTCGAACGCACAACAGCTACAAAAAAGCCGAGCAAAAGTCCGAGCAAAAGCGCAAAAAATGTAATTTCAAGCGTTGTTGCAAGTCCCTGCAAAAGCATCAGCCAGCGGTCTTCGGTAATAAAAGTTTTGACAAAACTGTCAGTTAAACCACTAAAAAAATCTTTCATAAGCATTTCCTTATTTTGTAAATCAAAGGGCGGGCACTGCCCGCCCCTATATTCTTGAATTATTCGCCGATATACTTATCAACAATCTTGTCTATTGTTCCGTCAGCCTTTAACTCTTTTAAAGCGTCGTTAAACTTTTCTGTAAGCTCGCTTCCTTTCGCAAGACAAATAGCGTAGTCCTCGTCGGCAAACGGCTCGTCGAGTATTTTTATGCCTTCATTCTGTTTTACGAATGCTTTAGCAGGTTCTCTGTCGATAACAACAGCGTCAACCTTTTTCTGCGTAAGAGCGAGTACCGCGTCCGCTCCCTTGTTGAAACGCTCAATCTTAGCGTCCTTTAAGTCGGAAACATATATATCGCCTGTTGTTCCAAGCTGAACGCCGATGGACGCTTTCTCAAGGTCCTTTGAATTATTTACCTTGCTGTCCTTTTCGGGAACGATAATTACCTGTGTAGCCGTTGCGTAAGAGTTGGTAAAATCTACGGATTCCTTTCTTTCATCAGTAACCGTCATACCCGCCATACCGAAATCAGCCTTGCCCGATGTAACGGCGGTGATGATTGAGTCAAAATCCATATCATCGATAACAAGCTTGTATCCGAGCTTATCACAGATAGCCTCGGCTATTTCAGCGTCAATACCGACTATCTTCTTGCCCTTATAATACTCATAAGGTTCAAAGAAAGCGTTTGTAGCCATATGCAGTTCCTTTACCTCCGCGGAGCTGTTGTTGTCAGCAGAACCTCCGCAGGCAGTTAAACAGAACGCGCACGAACATACGAAAACTGCCACAAGTACGAGTGAAATAATCTTTTTCATTGTAATTTACCTCTTTTCTTTATTTATTTAGGTACTTTATATGCTAATACAAATCGGCAATAATTTCAAGCTTTTTTGGGAAATTTATGAAATAATCATTATAAAATTAAGAATTAAAAATTAAGAATTAATTTTAAGATAAACTCTTAATTCCTATTCAAGTTGGATTTAGAGGAAAGGTTTTTAAAAAGCTGAAAAGTCTATAGCTGAACCTGTCCTTACTATCCAAAGTGAGATAGAGGCGAAAAGGTTTGGGGGAGATGTACTTTCGAGAGGGACTGCTATGTCTGACGTGGAAATACAAAAAAAGGGGCTGAAATGTCTGACGTAGAGATATAAAAAACGCTGAACTTGTCCTCGCTATCCAAAGTGAGATAGAGGAAGAAACGTCTGGGGGATATGATTTGTCCGAGAGAAACTGAAATGTATGATGTGGAGATATAAAAATATTGTTAATTGGGAAATAAAGTGTTATAATGATAATTAAGAGTAAATTGAAAGGAAGATAAATATGGCAAAAAAAGAGAGAAAAATTGTACCTGTTACTTTGCTTACGGGCTACCTCGGAGCAGGTAAAACCACTCTTTTGAATCACGTTCTTAATAATCAGGAGGGCTACAAGGTCGCCGTTATAGTAAATGACATAGGCGAGGTTAATATAGACGCCGAGCTTATTCAGAAGGGCGGAGTTGTTAACGAAAAGGACGATAACCTCGTTCCGCTCCAAAACGGATGTATCTGCTGTACGTTAAAAACAGATTTAATCGAGCAAATTTGCCAGTTAATTAAGCAAAATAAATTTGATTATATTTTAATTGAAGCGTCGGGTATCTGCGAGCCGATTCCGATTGCCCAGACTATCGCTATGCTTGACGGCTCTTACAATAATCCCGGTATTCCGAAGCTTTGCCGTCTTGACAACGTGGTATCAGTCGTTGACGCGGCAAGACTTTCAACCGAATTCGGTTGCGGAGGAACCTTGCTTTCGGATAATATTGATGAAGAAGATATTGAAAATCTTATTATTCAGCAAATTGAATTTTGCAATACTATTATTATAAATAAGGTTGACCTCGTAAGCGAAACGGAGCTTAAAAAAATAAAGGAAGTTATCCGCGCGTTGCAACCCGAGGCAAAGCTCATTGAAACTACACACGGAGAGGTTGCGGTAGGAGAAATTCTAAATACAAACGCGTTTGATTTTGAAAAGGTAGCAAACTCCCCCGCGTGGGTTCAGGTGCTTAACGGCGAAATGGAAGACGACGAAGACGAAGAAGAGGAGCACGAGCACCACGAGCATCACCACGAGCACGAAGAAGATGAACACGACCATCACGACCACCACCACGAGCACGAAGAAGATGAGCACGAGCATCACGGACACCATCATCACCATCACCATCATCACGGCGAGGGCGAGGTTGAGGAATACGGTATAGGCACGTTTGTATATTTCCGCCGTCAGCCGTTTGAGAGAGATAAGATTGAAAAATGGCTCCAAAGCTTTCCGAAAAATGTAATAAGAGCAAAGGGCATTTTCTGGCTTAAAGAAGATAAGGACTGGGCGTATATGCTTGAGCAGGCGGGCAAACAGGTTCAGGCGACCGACTACGCGGAGTGGATAGCCTCCGCCCCGATTGCGGTTCAGAAAAAGGCGCTCTCCGAGGACCCGCTTTTGAGAAAGGAATGGAACGAAAAATACGGCGACAGAATGATTAAGCTCGTATTTATCGGACAGAAGCTCAACAAGGAAAAGATTACAAAAGAGCTTGACGAGTGCTTGACTGATATATAAAGATATAATAAAAATTAATGTAGCTCGGCCGTAAACATTTTAAAAATGTTTACGGCCTGTTTTGCGCAAAAATCAGCAGATGAAAAATAAATAAAAGCTTTAATTCAAGATAATTTTTGGAAGTGATTATGGCAATTGTTGAATATCTATAAAAAATTATGATTATTTTTGTCATAAAGGTTGATTTTTTCGTCGGATTTGTGTAAAATGAATATTATGAATGATTTAGCATTTTCAGTTTTGTAATATTTTGCAAAGAATCGAGGATAAAATTATGTCTAACAGATTATTTCAGGGAATTATTCACCAGATGAAAGACGCTATTGACAGAACAATCGGCGTTATCGACGAAACATCTGTCGTAATAGCCTGCTCCGACCTCGGAAAAATCGGCGAGGTTGATGAAAGCGTTAACAGCGAGGCTTTAATTTCACAATCCACCTTTGTTGCTAACGGTTTTACATATAAATCCTTTGGAAACAACACGAGAGCCGAGTATGCCGTTTTTGTTTCGGGAAACGATGATTACGCTCAAAATTACGCACAGCTTTTAGCTGTATCCCTCACAAATATCAAGCAGTATTACGACGAAAAATACGACCGTTCAAACTTTATTAAAAACGTAATTATGGATAATATCCTCCCGGGCGACATTTACCTTAAAGCAAGAGAGTTGCATTTCAACTCGGACGTTATGAGAGTTTGTCTTTTGATACGAGTTACTTCAAAAACCGAGGTTTCGGCTCTTGATATAATCCAGAACCTCTTTCCTGACAAATCAAAGGATTTTGTAATTAATATTAACGAAACTGAAATTACTCTCGTTAAGGAAATTTCCGAGGCGTCCGACGGCAAGGACCTCGAAAAGCTTGCGTCCTCTATCGTTGATACGCTTTCTTCCGAGTTCTACACACATTCGGTTGTAGGTATAGGCACGTCTGTTACGGGAATTAAAGACTTGGCGCGTTCGTTTAAGGAAGCGCAGGTTGCGCTTGAAGTCGGCAAGGTGTTCGATACCGAGCGCAATATAATCAGCTACGATAACCTCGGTATAGCGCGTCTTATCTACCAGCTCCCCACAACGCTCTGCGATATGTTCCTTAAAGAGGTATTTAAGAGAGGTTCGATTGAAACATTAGACCAGGAAACCTTGTTTACCATTCAGAAGTTTTTTGAAAACAACTTAAACGTTTCCGAAACCTCGAGAAAACTTTTTGTTCACCGCAACACTCTCGTTTACCGTCTTGAAAAGATTAAAAAGCTAACGGGCCTTGACCTCAGAGAGTTTGAGGACGCTATTGTATTCAAGGTAGCCCTTATGGTCAAAAAATACCTTACGGCTAATCCCACCAAGTATTAATATAAAGCTTATGCTGTTTATAAGTGCTGTCGGATTTTTTGACAGCACTTTGGCTTTTATCAATCTTTAATTAAGGTGAAATCAATATGGATAAAATCATAGAATTTAAAAACGTATCTAAGAATTACGATTCGCAGACCCACGCCCTCAATGACGTCAGCGTTTCCATTGATAAGGGGGAATTTGCGTTTATCGTAGGAGCCTCGGGAGCGGGAAAAAGTACATTTTTAAAGCTCATTATGCACGAGGAATCCCCGTCACAAGGTACGATAATTGTTAACGGCACCAATGTAAGCAACCTAAAGCGCAGAAAGGTTCCGTACCTGAGACGTAATATGGGAATAGTTTTTCAGGATTTCCGTCTTATTGAAAAAATGACGGTTTATGATAACGTGGCGTTCGCAATGCGCGCTATTGGTTCAAATCCGTCAGCCGTAAAAAAACGCGTCCCCTATATTTTAAGCCTGGTAGGTTTGTCGCATAAGGCAAAAAGCCGTCCGAGCGAGCTTTCGGGCGGTGAGCAGCAGCGCGTCAGCCTGGCGCGCGCCCTGGTTAATAATCCCGCTATTATTATCGCCGACGAGCCGACGGGTAATATCGACCCCGAAATGAGTTATGAGATTATCGAGCTTCTCTCAAAAATTAACGAACAAGGCACTACTATTCTTGTTGTAACCCACGAACACGACCTCGTGCGCCGATTCAACAAGCGCGTTATTGAAATTGAAAAGGGACGTGTGGTGAGCGACACAAAACAGAACTTTAGCAACGATACTTCCGATATAAACGAGGGTTCGGATGTTATAAACGACGCTCTTAAACCGTCAATAGACGAGGTAATTACTGAAATTAAAGGGCAGGCTGAAGAAATAGGTCTTGCTTCGGACAAGGAGGATTAATATGAGTTTCAGCGGATTAGGCTATTTAATTAAAGAAGGCTTTAAAAACGTTTGGAACAACCGTATTATGAGTATCGCCTCTGTTTGCGTGCTTATTTCCTGCCTTGTGCTGACAGGAAGCGCGGTGCTGTTTTCAATGAACGTTTCACAGCTTGTTGAATCCGTCGGCGACAGCAACGAAACGACCGTCTATCTTGATGACGGGCTCTCAAGAATCGAGGCTGTTTATGTCGGCAGGGATATTCAGAAGTTAAAAAATATAGAAAAAGCCGAATATTATTCAAAGGACGAGGCGATTGCGGAATACAAGGATATGCTCGGAGAGGAAGTTTTTGAAAACTTAAAGGACGACAACCCTCTCCCCGACGCCTACAAGGTTTCTATGGACGACCTCTCAAAATATGATAAAACAGTTGAAAAAATCCTGAAAATTAAGGGTGTGGACTCAGTTTCAAACAGAAGCGACATTGCCCGCAGACTGACCGAAATTAACAATCTGGTACAGACGCTGAGCTTTTGGATTGTGCTTGCGCTCGGAATAATCTCGCTGTTTATTATATCAAACACTATCCGCGCCACTATGCACAACAGGCGTTTTGAAATAAGCATTATGAAGTCCGTAGGAGCAACTAACGCGTTTGTAAGAATACCGTTTGTTGTAGAGGGTATGGTGATAGGATTTATCGCCTCCGTTATCTCAACCGTAGCTTTGATATTCCTGTATGACGGTATAATGAATATTGTTTCAAACCTTATTCCGTTTACGGCTATGCCGATTATGAGCGTAATAGGATATGTTGCGGTAACATTCATTATAGCAGGTATTGTAATCGGAGCTCTCTCGGGCTTTATATCAATCAGAAAATACCTCAAAAAAGAGGGCAATGAAATTTTAGGCTGGTAAAGAAGGTTTAATATGTATAAAAAAATTATATCCGCGCTTTTGGTGCTTTGTATGGCTTGTTCACCGTTATTAATTCCCGTTATATCGGCGGATACCAAGACAGACAGCTACAATAAAAAAATAAGCGATTTGCAGTCAAAGGAAAAAGAATATCAGGAAAAGCTTAATAAAACAAAGTCCGACATCAAGGACAAGGAGGAGTACAGCTCCACACTGGTAAGCCAGATTGACGTTCTGAGCACGGAAATAAGCGAATCTCACAGGGAAATTAACAAGCTCAATAAAAGTATTGCCAAAAAGCACAAAGCTATTAACTCCGCTAAAAAAGACATCGAAACACAAATGGATACCCTGAAAAAGCGTATCAGGACTATTTATATGGCGGGCAACACGTCAGATTTGGAGATTATCCTCGGAGCCAGGGATTTCGGAGATTTTATTGACAAGTGCGAGCTTATTAAAACTCTCTCCGCATATGATAAACAGCTTATCGACAAAATTCAGGTTCAGCTTGATAAAATCACCGAAGAAAAAAAGGATTTGGTTTCCGAGAAATCCCAGGCGGAAGAGTCCGAGAAAATTTTACAGAATAAACAGGATAAGCTCTCAACTCTCCTTGATGAAAACGAGGAAATCCTGTCAAAGCTTTATGACGACCAGAACGACGCCAAAAAGCTTTTAAACAACGCCAACTCCCAGGAGGCGGAAATTCAAAATCAGCTTTCCGCATATTACAGAAAGCTTGACGATGATAAAAATGCCGATAAGGCAAGTAACCGAGCTGACGAAAAGGCATCCCAGCGCGAGGTTACCTTTACACCGGGCGGAACAGGCTCTGGTTCGGGTTCGGCAAGCTCGGTTCATATTAAAAAATCGGGATTCGCGTGGCCCGTACCCGGATATTATTACATAATCTCTCCGTTCAACGAGAACAGAGGCTACAGCCACAAGGGTATTGATATTACAGGCGGAGGAATTATGGGCGCTAACGTTGTTGCCGCTTACGGCGGAACCGTAGTCGCAAGCAACAATTCCTGCTCTCATAACTGGGGAAAATCAGGCTCCTGCGGTTGCGGCGGCGGATACGGCAACTATGTGCTTATAGACCACGGAAACGGCAAGCAGACGCTTTACGGACATCTTTCCTCCACAACC
The DNA here is from genome assembly GCA_947585745.1 of uncultured Clostridia bacterium. Lineage (GTDB taxonomy): Bacteria > Bacillota > Clostridia > Oscillospirales > Acutalibacteraceae > Ruminococcoides. Next base: position 11,359 of record CANPXF010000012.1, read on the forward strand.
GTATCTACGTATAAGAAAGTAAAGAAGGGACAGACAATCGGGTATGTAGGCTCTACAGGCTGGTCAACCGGCGCCCACCTCCACTTTGAATGCAGATACGGGGGTTCTGTATATAACCCGATGAACGAATACTGATTAATAAAATTTTCAAATTTTAAGACAGCGACCTATTAGGACGCTGTCTTTTTCTCATGATTTTTATGTGTAATACTAATTACACCTCAATACATAATAAAATTTATTTCTTATACCTAATTTATGTGATACTTATATGATAATTTTAGTTATGTAACCAACCATTGCGTAACACAATTTTGAATTTTATTATTCCAGTCGTTTTCATCCATAGCAAATTCTTCTTGCAACATGACTTCATCAAGAAATTGCCGAATATCCTGCGGTGTCGGTTGTGTATGATAATTATAAGAATTTTCGATAAGTCTCATAAATTGATCTAATTCTAATGGAATAATTTTTGTCTTTCCTCCATAATACGAAATACCTATTTTATTAAGTGCGAAAAAATGAGCCAAACATGCTTTGTTGATAGTAGGTGCAATAAAAAGGCAATATGCCTCTTTACCCTTCCTTTTTTTCATTTGTCCAAAATGGCGTGCTACAGGTTCACCCTCACTTTCATATTGGCGCTGTCCTTTTTGCATAGTAACCTCAACAGAAAGTACAAAATCATTATAGTCGCACTCAATATCAGGCATATTTCCAGACGCGGTAGAAAGCGGATGCCCTGCATCATCAAAATTAAAATTACCTCTTATATTTCCACCATCAAGCATTGTCATTGCTCGCCATGTGTTATATTCTAACATCAAAGGTGCATCATAATACCCATCAGAAATGATTTCGTTAAATGTGTCAATAATTTCTGAATATAGCGCATATGACTTTATTTCCTCAACCTGTGCCCTAATAACTGCCTTTTTACGCTGTTCAACAATACTACTACATAGATCCTTTAGCTCGTCAATATTCATTTCTATAAGTTGCCGTTTTGTATATTCACTTATACGCATTATATAATCAATAATGTTATCAACATTATCAACATATAGAACTGGGCTTGACGCATTAAACAAGTATAATTTATATCTGTCCATATCATCTGTAAACACGGGTTTCCTGTCCACAGTTTCAAGTATAAAGTCAACTTCTTTCAACTTGTCAGTATAGAAAGATATGGAACGGTTCTTGTGTGAAATAGAAACAAGCCCAGTATATCGCAGGTAACGAAAACAAGCATCCGCATAGTCTCGCGTATTTCTTTTTTTAGTAGAAAGAAACTTTTTCAAACTCTTATCTGCTGTTTCACGGGTTTTTGTTTTTCCCGCATCAATATAGTCAGAATATGTTTGTAATAATACTTCTGTCCATTTTTCATCGACAAATTTCTTATACCGACCTTTATGGAACTCTTTTTCTGTTCTAAAATCAAGTATAGATTCTTTTACAATATCATATTGTCTATAGTCTGTCATCATTAAAGCAAAAATTTTTAATTCATCAAATGACATACTTCCTAAATCTCGAACAAGACGCATAATCTCCAAATATGGTTTAATAAAAAAAGTGCCTTCAATAGTATCTATTTCCACATGATATGGAGAAGGAAATTGAAATTTTAATAATTGCCGCAAAAACACCTCCTGTGGGCGTTTTCCATAAATAAATGCTTTTCCAGCATCTGTCAACTCGATATGCGGAGACAAGTCGACAAACCCTAATGCTTTTGGTGCTCGATTAATTCTATCTCTTGCACTAAAATCCTTATTGTTTGCAGAACCATTTCCCTCAAAAAAATTAGATTGCGCTAACAAGTCTACAAATTCAATTTGAGATTGTTTGTTCCACTTTCTCCCAGTAAAATGTTCACATAAAAGTTGAATTTCTGGTATCATTTTGGACGGTGTACGTGGAGATGTTGTAAAGAATAAGGCCCTATTTTTCAAATATGCCATATATTCACCTTTCTACTTAATAGTTTTTTACAATAATATGCATTTTATCATTTTTGAAGCGATTTCTTATGTTAACAGCATAGTTTTTATAATATTCATCAAATATAAAATTTCCATATAATTCTTCTGTTAGCGGAGTTTTTCCAATTATCATTAAAGCTCTACAGGACAAATTTCGAAAGTCTACTGCTAAACGCCTATGCTCAGATTCATCAAAGCCATTCATCATATCAATATTGCCATAATCATTGAAAACACAATCATATGGCGGATCAAGGAAAATAAAATCGTCTTCTCTAACCATATTAAATATCTGTCTATAATCGACATTGAATAGTTCTGCACCCTTCAATAGGTCACTATGCTGTTTTGTAACTAACCGTGTATTCAAATTCGGATATCTACCAAACGGAACATTATATTCGCCATCTTTATTATAACGTATCATTCCAGAATATGCTGTTTTATTAATAAAAAAATATAATACACCGTCTAAATATGTTTCATCTGGGTGGTTAAATAACTCTCGCATTCGATAATATAAATCTTCATTGGCATTAGGCACTCTTTCGCCATTGGATTGTGTCTTTAATAACTTAAATCTCTGCTGGTTTTCTTCATAAATACCCTGGATTTCATCAAGCTGTCTTCGCATAAGTGAGTACTGATCACGCAACTGCTGGTAGAAAGTCATAAGACGTTTGTTCACATCATTAATAATAGCATTTTCTGGTTCAAGATAAAAATATACAGCGCCACCACCAAAAAAAGGTTCAATATATCTATTAAAATCATCCGGAATATATTGCAAAAAGCGCGGTATTTCACGCGATTTTCCACCACGATATTTCAAAACAGGGTTCATCGGTTTAATCCTCGCTTTCTTTGCATATAAAAACTTGTTTTATATTATAGCATATTTTTTAAAAAAGTTCAATAGTTAGTGTAGAACTACTGTTTCACTTTATCTGCCATAATCATAATACAATATAGGACTTTATATCTATCAAAAATTCAACACGGATATAATATTAAACACCGATACAGTCAATAATATAACCTTATAATTTCAAGATTTAAAATTACTTAAAACTGGACTTTTTCCGAGCTTATAATTAACAATGAAAAAACTTCTGTCACAAAATCTAATAGAAATATACCTCTATAAGCGGATTTATAAATTCAATGGACAGTCATAAAAACTCTTACTATTCTCATGGTTAACTTTTTAAATAGCTGTATTTTCTTACTTTCCAAACTCATATTTCCATCATTTTAAATCGAACATATGTCTTGACTTAAATAGAACGTTTGTGTTATAATAAACATACGTTTTAAAAGGAAGCGGAGATTATGAGCAACACGAGAAAATATATATCAATAGATTTAAAATCATTTTACGCCTCGGTAGAATGTGTTGAGAGAGGAATCGACCCGCTTGACGCCTATCTTGTCGTAGCTGATTTAAGCAGAACCGAAAAAACCATTTGCCTCGCGGTTTCCCCCGCTCTTAAGGAGTACGGGCTTTCGGGGCGTTCAAGACTTTTTGAGGTTGTTCAAAGGGTAAAAGAGATTAACGCCCTGCGCGCGCAAAAAAGCTCTCAAAAAAAGCTTTCGGGTTCAACCTGTTTTTCAAGTATCGCAAAGAAAAATCCCAATATATCCGTGAATTATATAGTCGCCCGTCCGAGAATGTCGCACTATATGAAAACAAGCGCCGAAATTTATAAAATTTATCTTAAATACGCCGCCCCCGAGGATATACACATCTACTCCGTTGATGAGGTATTTATTGACATTACGGATTATCTTCACTTTTACAACTTGACCGCAAGGCAACTTACTGATAAAATAGTTAAGGACATTTTTAATACAACAGGAATAACCGCTACCGCCGGTATCGGTACAAATCTGTATTTGTGCAAGGTCGCGATGGATATTGTCGCAAAGCATATTAACCCGGAAAAAGGCGGTTCGAGAATTGCCGAGCTTGATGAGGAAAGCTACCGCAGAATTTTGTGGGAGCATAAGCCTATTACGGATTTTTGGAGAGTCGGACACGGTTACGCAAAGTCGCTTTCACGTTACGGAATGTTTACAATGGGCGATGTCGCGCGTTGTTCTACGGTTAATGAAAATCTTCTGTATCAGCTTTTCGGCATAAACGCCGAGCTTTTAATCGACCACGCGTGGGGATATGAACCGTGTACGATTGAAGATATAAAAAGCTATAAACCGCAGGTAAAGTCCGTAAGCTCGGGCCAGGTTCTCTCTTCTCCTTATGAGTTTGAGAAGACAAAGCTTATAGTCCGTGAGATGACGGAGCTTTTGGCGCTTGATTTAGTTGACAAGGGACTTGTGACAAACCAAGTCGTTCTGACAGTAGGATATGATATTTCAAATATCACCGACAAAAGCCGAGGCTATAAGGGCGAGATTAAAACCGACCGCTACGGCAGAAAGATACCCAGACAAGCCCACAGCTCGGAAAATATCGGAAGATATACCTCGTCAACCAAGTTGATTTTGGACGCGGTTATGAGGCTTTTCGACAGAATCGCGGATAAAAATCTTCTTGTACGGCGTATGTATGTAGTCGCCAATCATACGGTGCCCGAGAAAACCTTAAACAATATAGGTCAGATTGAACAGCTCAGCCTGTTCACCGATTACAAGGAAAAAGCAAACGAGGATAAAATGCTTGAACGCGAGAGGAGTATCCAGAAAGCCACCCTAAAGCTCCACAAACGCTACGGCAGGAACTCCGTGCTCAAAGGTATGAACTTAAAACAAGGCGCTACCTCAATAGAAAGAAACGGTCAAATCGGCGGTCACAGGGCTTAGAATATTTCGGAGATGGAGTAAAATATGAAAAGGAAGCTATCCATAATTTTAGCCGTACTGATTTTAACTTCAACATTTACGGTGTTTTCAGCGTCGGCAAAGGGTATAAAGAAAATCGGGCAGATAGAGCAAATCTCCTCAAAAACCGACTCGGCAAAGGTGAAATGGTCTAAAATTTCATCATCAAAATCGTTAAAGTACGAGCTTAAACTCAGCAACGGAAAAAGCGCGAAGCGAACCTACAAAAACATCTCTAAGAACACATATAAAATTACCAAACTGAACCCCGGAAAAACCTACCTGATAAAGGTGCGCGCAAAAAAGAACGGCGCAGTAGGCAAGTGGTCAAACATTTTCAAGGTAACTACCACTCCAAAGGTCACTTACAAATGGAGCGGCGGCAAGCTTAAAGCAAGCTGGACAAAGGTCAAGGACGCTACAAGCTACAATATGCGTATTGAGCTTAACTCAAACAAAAAGAAATACATACGCATTAAAAACATAACCTCGACTAATTATACTATAAGCAAGGATAATCTGTCGGGATTAAGCCTTAACAAGGTATACCGTATAGTAGTCCTCCCCTATAAAAACGGCGAAAAACTCTTTTCGGGTTCCTCCTTAACACGGGATATTGAAATTACGGGACACCGCGGACGAATGGATATTGCACCCGAAAACACGATGGCTTCGTTCGAGGAGGCGTATAAGAGCGGTTACGATTCCGTGGAGGCGGATTTCTGGGAAACACGCTCGGGCGAAATCCTAATCTGCCACAACCAGAGCCTGACAATGTGCGACACACCCGCGAGCATAAAGGATTTAACCGCGGCAACAATAAAAAATTATCCCGTGGTAAAGGGCAAAAACATCAATTCCTACAGCACCCAATACCTTCCGACTATAGCACAGCTTATTAAATCCGTATCCGAATGGAAAATGCGACTTTATCTTCATCTTAAAGATTCAAAAATGACGGATAAGGGACTCAAAAAAATTTACAACACAATTAAAAAATACAAAATGGACAGCAAGGTTACCGTATTCTCATCAAGCAAAAGCGCGCTTGAGAGAATAGTAAAAGCTAAAATAAGAGCAGGATTTTTGGACATTCCGAACAGTAAAAAGGATATAACAAACGCGCTCAGCTACGCGAAAAAGAAGTCCGCAAAGGTTGTAATTTTTAAATTCAACAAATATATGTCCTCCGACTTAATATCAAACGCTCACAGCAAAAAACTAAAAATAGGCTGTTACAATGTCAGCGACGTAAACACCGCCTCTGATTTTTCCAATATGGGCGCGGATTTTCTGATTACGAACAAATACTTTTTGAAATAATTATGAATGAAACAAATTTTAAGTACAACGATATTATAAACCTACCGAGGCATATATCAGAAAAACGTCAGCATATGTCTAATCACGACCGCGCGGCGCAGTTTATGCCGTTCGCGGCGCTCACGGGTTTTGGAGCGATGATTAATGAAACCTCCCGACTTACGAGCCAAAAACACGAGCTTAACGGAGAAGAATTAAGGCTTTTAAACGAAAATCTGAATTTAATAATTGAAAATATAAGAGAAAAACCCGAAATAAATGTAACCTATTTTATTAACGATAAGGAAAAAAACGGCGGAAGATATGAAACCTTTTCGGGAAACGTGCGCAGGGTTGACACGTTCAACAAGGAGATTATTTTCACCGACAACTTCACAATAAAAATCAAGGACATACTTATGATAGAAACAGTTCAAGGGGAAGAAATATGAAAAAATTTTTATCCTTGATTATGATTTGTATATGCGCGGTATTCGGCGGGTGCTTACCGGCTGAAAGCCCAAAAGAAAAAGTCGATTCGGACAAAGCCGTTGAATACTCGGGAAAAGCGTATATCGAATTAAACAACAATATTCCCTCTTTTACTGACAAAGAAAAAAAGACAAAAAAATCATTTGAAAAATATTCCATGCTTGACCGTCTCGGAAGGTGCGGTGTTGCGTTTGCAAACGTTTCAACTGACACTATGCCCGATGAGGAGCGCACATCTTTAAGCTCGGTACGGCCTACGGGCTGGATACAAAATAAGTACAGCTTTATCTCAAGCGGTTATATTTACAACTGCTGTCACCTTATAGGCTATCAGCTCACGGGTGAAAACGCCAATGAGCGGAACCTGATAACGGGCACGAGATATATGAATGTCAGCGGTATGCTCCCGTTTGAAAACCGCGTCGCTAAATATGTAACCTCTACCAAAAATCACGTTCTTTACAGGGTAACTCCCGTTTTTGAGGGCGATAATCTTCTTGCAAGCGGGGTTAAAATGGAGGCGTGGTCGATTGAGGACAGAGGTAAAGGCGTCTGCTTTAACGTATATTGCTACAACGTACAGCCCGGAATTAAAATCACTTATTCAAACGGAAATAACTGCTCCGACGGAACAATAAAGGGCAAAATTACGGGCAGTAAAAAAAGCAGTACAAATAAATCCAAAGCCTATACATACAAGAAAAAATACACAGCTAAAACGAACGCAAAATATATTCTCAACCCAAACAGCAAAAAATTCCACCTGCCGAACTGCGGCGCCGTCAAAAATATGAGAGAAAAAAATAAAAAGGAATACAACGGAAACCGCGCCGACCTGATTAAACAGGGATATAAAGCGTGTTCCTTATGTAATTCTTAGGGAATGATAAAATGAAGTATTACAAACGACTGCCACTCGAAGGTATGAGCAACTGTCGTGACTTAGGCGGATACCCGACTAAATACGGAAAACTGACAAACTACGGTGTATTTCTGCGAAGCGAAGCCCCCGTAAATTTAAGCGAAAGAGATTTATCCCTCTTAAAGGAATACGGTATCACAAAATCTTTAGATTTCAGGGGCGATATGGATATTACGCTTTTTCCGAGCAGTCTAAACAATATTGAGGGAATTGAATACATACATCTTCCGATGTTCGGCAGAGCAGACGCGACGGGCTTTGAAGATAACGGAGAGGACCCGAGCAAGTATTTTTCAGGCTGGGGCAAAAGCTATATTCAATGGATTGAAATTTTTAAGGGCTGGATAAAAGACGTAATGCACCACCTTGCAATTACCGAGAAAGTATGCCAGTACAACTGCAACGCGGGAAAGGACCGAACGGGTATTACAAGCGCGCTTGTGCTCTCTGTTGCGGGGGTTGACTTATGCGATATTGCGTTTGATTATTGCATAAGCCGTACTATGCTGAAGCCGAGGTTTGAAGAACTTACAAAGCAGTGGGGAGATTACCTGAAGGACGAAAACGGAAGGCTGATTGAGAACCACCCGTTTTTATATACGCCCAAAGACGCGGTCGAACAGCTTTTTAAATATATTTACAGCGAATACAAAAACACGGAAAACTTTTTGTACAGCTGTAATGTAAGTGAAAAAGACGTTCTCTCAATACGTCGGAAAATGATTGACTGACGCATAATTCAAATTTTAAATTAACAAACATAAAGCGTACGCAATTATATGCGTACGCTTTTATTCCTTTTATTTTCTCTCACAAATCGGACAACTAAAAAGAGCTATTAATGATAATATTTAATCTTACGTCTTTTTGAAGTTGAAAAAAGCATTTTTAATATCGCGCCCAACGCGTAAGAGATAAAAGTAAACACACAAAAATTAAGCATTTTTGCTCCTCCTTTATAATGTCTTTAATTACATTATAAAGGATTATGTGCACCATAAACAGGACAGTTACTTTTCCTTATAGTAAATATCATCGTTTATCCTAATTCTTTTTCCGTCCTTAGAAATCTTATAAATAGAAACCGTTGTTTTAATTTCATCTTTCATATATTTAACTACTACCTCGCCTTTAACGTCAACGGTCCATACTCCGTAAAATGTTACCAAATCGGTCCGTCGTTTCATTCTACCGTTCTTTACGAATTTATAAGCTTTTTTTCTGTCCTTCGTGTACCAGGTTCCGAGAAGTCTTTTATCAAGCTTATACTCGGGAATTGTGCCGAGTTTTTTCATCTGCGCCTGTGTCTGAACAAAGACATAGACTATTCCGCTTTCCTTATCGGTGAGCGTGAGAGTATATCCGTCATCATCGTTTCCGGTAACATCAAAATCGTAAGCCCCTCTGATTCTCGCGTCAATAGAAATATAAACGCCGGGTTGTCCTTTCTCTGTCAAATCCTTATATGTTCCCTTTGCTACAATCGTACCGTAATTCTCCTGAAGATATCCTCCCTCGCTAAAGGTAAAATAAGGAATAGCCGTATAATCTGTTTCCTCGGCAGATGATAGCTTCCAGCTTCCGTACAGATTTTTTATCGTAACCTTTTTTACTTTATTTACGATTTTTTTTGCGGTGGTTTCCTCGGTATGTTCTTCCGTACCTTCCTCAGTAGGCTGTTCGGTCGAATGATATTCCGCAACGTAGGGCGTCTGCTCATTCTGTACAAATCTCAATGAAAAAATTGTAAAAACAGAAACCGCAAGCACAAAAAGAATCGCCGCGGTAAACATTTTGTACTCGGAAATATCAAAATATTTAGGTTTATAGTTTACAGAAGCGGATGCTTTGGAGCCGTTCTTCGACTTAATTTGCACAAAGCCGTCCTCACGGAAATCATTAAACTCTAAATTCGTATCTATCTCCTGCATACAATACGGACAAATCGTTTCTGTATCAGGAATTTCCTTCGCGCAACGCGGACAGAGCATTACCTCGCCTCCTTATATAAATTACTCACTTTTCTTGAATGTTCGGTAAATCCTTCAACAACGTCTTCGGGAGATATAATCTTCACCTTATCTCCGAGCGCGAAAACCCAGCCGAAAAATTGCTCGCTGACGTTTACGCTGACCTTAGCTAAAAAGTGATTTTCGTTATTTTCATCGTTTGTTATAAAAATATTTTTTCCAAAACGGTCGGCAATTACTCCCGCAAGAGAATTATCCACCGAAAGTGTGACTTCCGCGTTTTCTCCCGCGAACATACCGAATGTGGAACGCGAATACTCGGCGAGGTCAATCCCGCTCATTTCATCTATTCCCGAGCGTTTTCTGTCGCACAACTCGATTTTCTCCATTTTGTCAACACGATAATGTCTTATCTGCTTATGCTTTTCATCAAAAGCAATCAAATAATAATTCTCATCGTCCCAGCAAAGCGCCCACGGACTAACAGCGTAACGCTCTCCTCCGCGCCGTCTTGTAAGCTTTAGTTTTTCACGGCTTCCGAGGTTAAGCTCCCAACGATTATAATGAAACTCAACCGCTTTGTTCTTTCCTATCGCGTCGTGAAGTCTGTCAACATTGTAGTAAATTGTTTCGTTGTCGGTCTTTACGCGGTTGGAGATGATAACCTGCTTTTGAAGCTGTTTTGCCTCGTTTTCGCTCGACAGAGCCTCCACTTTTTTTATAAGCTCTAAGCTCTTTTTCTCGGTAATAAACTTTGAGCTTTGAATAGCGTCAACCAAAAGCTTTAACTCTGAAATCTGGAAGTCGCGGGAGCCGATATAGTATTTTACGGTTTTTGTCTTTTCACTGCAAATATCAAGCCCGTAAGCTTCAAGTATCCGCAAATCATCGTAAATACTTTTACGCTCCGCGTTAATGCCGTAGGACGCAAGCTCCCGTATAATCTCATTCACGGAAAGTCCGTGATTCTCATCGGTTTTTTCAAGCAAAATTTTTTGAAGATATAAAAGTTTTTGTTTTTGTCGCGGATTTTTAGCCATAATAATATTATCCCAAGGTTTGTGATAGAGCGATAATTACGGGCATCGTAATTACCGACAATATAGTTGACATAGACACAAGTCCTACAGAAAGGTCAACATCCCGATTGAATTTAGTAGCAAACATAGTAGTTGTCGCGGCTACAGGAGCGGACGACGCTATCGTGCAGGCGGTTAAAATATCTCCGCCTACTCCGAAAAACTTCATAATTAAAAGCGATAAACAGGGAATCGCGATAAGTCTGATAAGCATAACAGAGTAAACGCTCAAATCCTTTACAGACTTTTTTATGTCAAAACGCGTTAAATGAAATCCGATAACCAGCATCGGCAAAGGAGTATTAAGTCCCGCTATGTACTGAACAGGGCTTAAAAGAATGTCGGGCAGATGAATTTGCAAAAAGAACAGTATTGATGCTCCCAAAGCGCCCAAAATTCCCGGATTTAAAATAAGCTTTTTTGCGGTAAAATTTCGTTTTTCTCCGCTCATATCCACAAGCCCGTAGCTCCATACAAGTATATTAAACACAGCGACGAAAACCGAACCGTAAAAAACTCCCTTATCTCCGAGCAAGGCCTGTTGGAGCGGGAGCGACATAAATCCGCAGTTTGAAAAAACTGTCGCAAATCTGAGAACAACTCTTCGGCTTTCGTCTTTACTGCGAAAAACCGCGCGGCTAATGACGATTGAAAGCGCCTGAATAAGCAAAGCGCACAGAGCGCATATACCGAGATTTACAATCAGGGAAAAGCTGTAACCGACCTTTTGAAAGGATTGGAGCATAACGCAAGGCGTTGCGAGATAAAGCACAATATTCGTAAGATATTTAGCTCCCGACTCGTTTATAAGTCCCGCTTTTCCGCTTACAAAGCCGAGCGCAATAAGTATAAACAGAACAGCGACCTGCCCCGCGACAACCAAAACATTACTCCACATAAAATTACCCTTTTTATTGTCCGTTTTTAGGGACATTAATATTAATTTATATTATATCAATTATCCGTATGAAATACAATATCAAAATTGTTACTATTTCGTTTTAGCCAGATTTTATGGGAAAAACATTGAATTTATATTGTCGTTTTTATATAAAACTCAAAAAAATTATTGTGCAATTTGTACAATGTCACAAAGTTTTGAATTTTCGTTGACTTTTATGAAAACTATAGTATAATACAGGTTGTAAACAGAAAATTGCTTACATTTAATAAATTTTTTATTTTTTACCTTTAAAGGAGGTCACTCAAATGGCAACAACAAAGAAAACCGAAACAAAAAAGGAAACTAAAGAAACAAAGACTGTTGCTAAGACAACAGCGGCTACTAAACCTGCAGAAAAGAAGACAACAGCTAAAAAGCCTGCTGCTAAAGCTACAAAGACCGCAGAGAAAAAGGCTCCCGCTAAAAAAGCCGCTCCCGCCAAAAAGACAACAGCTAAAAAGCCTGCCGCTACAAACGTACAGGTATTCGTAGAGTTCGGCGGAGTTCAGGTTTCTGTTGACGAAGTTGTTAAGAATGTAAAGCTTACTAACGGTAAATCCGCTAAGGATATTACAGTTTACATTAAGCCCGACGAGAGCAAGGCTTACTTCGTTGCTGACGGTGAAGAAAAAGAAATGGATGTTTTCTTCTGCTGATAGCTATAATAAAATATCTAAAAACAAAACCGAGAGGCTTTTCCCTCTCGGTTTTTTTAGATTTTCCACATCAAACATTGCAGTCCCTTTATGATAATTCATCTCCCCCAAACCTTTCTGCCCTTGTCTTGTTTTGGATAGGGAGGACAGGTTCTGCGTTTTTTATATCTCTACGTCAGACATTTCAGCTCCTATCTAATAATTCATCTCCCCCAGACGTTTCTTCCTCTATCTCACTTTTTATAGAGAGGAAAGGTTCAGCTATAGGCTTTTAAAAACATTTCCTTTAAATCCAATTTGAATAGGAAATAAAAGGTTACCTCTAACTCTAATTCTTAATTCTTAATTTTTAATTCCTAATCTTCTATACCAAAATCGGTTTCAATGAGCCTGTTACTGTTTTCGGGCGAATATGTAAATCGGTTTATATGAGAGTCCGTTATAAAATACTTAGGAGGCTTCGGGCTGTACTTATACGCAAAGGTATCAATAATAATAAGCTTAATTTTCATTTTCTTTGGTATTATGCTCTTTATATATACGCTCGCCTGCATACCTTCTTCAGCGTCGGGATAAGGCTCCGCAAGTCCCGCGAGATTCGGCGCAAGCTCTACAAACGAGCCGTAATTTTCCACACTTCTTATTATTCCCGTTACGGTTTCTCCGGGTGAGAACATTTCGGCGTTCTGTTGCCACGTTCCCAAAAGCTCCTTATGGCTCAGGCTGATTCTTCCGTTTTCAACAGATTTTATTACAGCCCTAATATTCATTCCGACTGAAAATCTCTCGCGCGGGTGCATAATCCGCGATACTGAAATTGTATCTATCGGCATAAGAGCCGCCACTCCGCAACCTATATCCGCAAAAACCCCGAACGTTTCAAGATGGCTCACCTTAGCGTCAATAACATCACCGGGAATAAGGGTATCTATATAGTTATCATAGCACATACGCTGTGCCTTTTCACGCGATAAAATCGCGAGCGGATTGCCGTTTTCATCGCTTGTAATATCTGTAACAACAAAACACACAGGTCTGTTAACCCTCGAAATCACGGCTATATCCCGAACCGTACCCTCGCGTATTCCTATCGCGCCTTCCTCCCTCGGAATAATCGCGTTAACACCACCGAGGCTCAAGTGGAGATTATGACCTCGGTCGCAAACGAGAACCTTTGCCTCAAGTATTTTCTGCTTTACCAGAGCCTCTCTTAATTTCTCCGGATTATTTATATAAAGCTGGTTTTCTTCTGTTGCCAAGAGATTCCCCTCGGGCAAGAATGTAGACATTGATATTCCTCCAATAAACAAATTCCTAAGAAAACATATGAAAAAAACCGTCATTTTATTACTCTTGCATTTTGCCCGTATTTATACTAAAATAAATATATATTCCATATATTGAGAAAGGACGTATAAATATGAAATTTAAAAAAATTATTTCTTTGATATTATCTCTCGCGCTTATAGGCGGTACCGCCATAGCTTTTTCAAGCTGTGGTGAGGAAAACAAGCAGGAAACAACCCAAGAAACAACTAAGGCCGAAGCTAAGAAAACCTCCGCTAAAAGCCCCGCGTGTGAGGATTTAGAGAAACTGGGAATTGATGTTTCGGATTTTGGAATCGACCCGCAGATAAATTATCTTAATGATGAAAAATACGGCTTTCAGCTTGATAAGCCCTCCAAAGGAGATAAAATTGCGATTATGCACACAAGCGAGGGCGATATTTCTATAAGACTTTTCGACAAGTACACTCCGAAAACCGTTGAAAACTTCATTAACCTCGCCAAAAACGGAAAGTACAACGGCAATATTTTCCACCGCGTCATAAAAGACTTTATGATTCAGGGCGGAGATTACGAAAACTCTGACGGAACAGGCGGACAAAGCTATAACGGAGGCAAATTCGAGGACGAATTTTGCGACAAGCTTATTAATCTCCGCGGTTCAATCTCTATGGCTAACAACGGACGGGATACAAACGGAAGCCAGTTTTTCATCAATCAAAAGGATAAAGAATCCTTTAAAAATGACGGCGGATTTGACTCCTGCCTATCAAACTGGGAGCAGGTAAAAACTTATTTTACACAATATAAAAACAATATCGCTCAGCTTACGTCGCTTGTTTCACAAATCGGAACCTCCGCATATGACGCCGATGTAGTTCCCAAGGAAATAAGAAAGCTGTACGACGCAAACGGAGGCAACCCTAAGCTTGACGGAGCTTACAATCCTGTCGACGCGGGCCACACGGTATTCGGACAGGTCTACGACGGAATGGACGTTGTCGATAAAATCGCGTCCGCGAAAACCGACGCGCAAGACAAACCGGAAAAAGATATAACAATTAAAAGCATTGAAATCAAGGAGTATTGAGCTTGACAAGTATAAGTAAACCTATTATAGCCATAATGTATGACTTTGATAAAACTCTCTGCGCCAAGGATATGCAGAATTACCGCTTTATTCCGAGTCTTGGCATAAAGGTCAGCGAATTTTGGGACTATACAAACAAAGTACAGCAGGAAGAGCATATGGACTCTGTGCTCGCGTATATGTATGCCGCGATAAAAATTTCAAAGGAAAAAAATATTCCCCTTAAAAGGAGCCGTCTTGAAGAAAACGGCAAAGGAATTGACTTTTTTGAGGGAGTGACGGACTGGTTTTCGAGAATCAATAAGTATGGCGAAGAAAACGGCGTCACTATTGAGCATTATGTTATATCCTCGGGTATGAAGGAAATCATAGACGGAACACAAATAAGCCGTGAATTTAAAAACATATTTGCCTGCGAATATCTTTATGACGAAAACGGCAACGCCGTCTGGCCCAAAACCGCGGTTAACTATACTAACAAGACGCAGTTTGTCTACCGTATTAACAAGGGCGTGCTTGACGTTTCCAACGACGACGATTTAAACCGCAGTATGCCCGACGACAGCAAACGTATTCCGTTTCAGAATATGATATACATAGGCGACGGGCTTTCGGACGTTCCGTGTATGAAGATGATGAAAAGCTACGGCGGAAAGGCGATTGCGGTATATCAACAGCTTGACGAAAAAGTCAAGGAGCTTTTAAGAAAAGACAGAGTGGACTATATCTACCCCGCAGACTACTCCGAAAACAGCGGTCTTGATAAAACCGTAAAGGATATAATACGCAATATGGCGATTTCTGATAAGCTTTACGAGGAATATTCAAGACAGATAAAAAAATACGAATAAAATTTTATATTAAAAAATCGGGAAGATAAGCTTAATTAAAAGCCTATCTTCCCGAAATTTACTTAATTATGAATTTTGATTAGCGCACCCACAGCCTGATGTTTCTATATTATCGGGGTCAATGTCAGCCAAATTGGGCGGGAAGAACTGCTCTACGGGGAAATCCACGCGTGAGAACATATCGCACGGGTTATCTGTAGACGTTACACATTCCTTGTCGGGAACGCAGAAATCGTAGGCAGGTATTAACATCTGTACTGTGCGTTTCAGCTGAACTATAGTGAACACGCCGATAGTAGCCAAAACCGAACGTGACTGTGACGGAACTATCGCTCCTCCGAAATACGTTGTTACACATTCGGGAATTGCCGCGCTCGGCATACAGGGACTGCAACACTCCGTAAGGCAGGCTGTAAGAGCCATAGGCTGGGCAACCTGAACCTTAGCTATCGGCAGGCTCTGCTCGTCAGGGTCAACGCACGTGCTGTCGGGCTCGCTTGTAAATATCGCTACGTTTCCGCTTCCGCCGTAGAGGATAACCCTCTTTGCAAACACGGAAAGTCCGTTAACCGTGGTCGGCGTAGAACCGTCGCTTGAGAAAACATCAAGAACAATCTCGAAGTAGAACGTCATATCTACAGAATAGAAACCGCAATGGTAGGTTACAGGCTCGACGTTTACCACGGTGTTTATGATATTTGCTTCTCTTATCCTAACTGATACTGCGGTATTAATTACGGACTGGTTAGCCTCGGTAAAAAATACCCTCATTTCTGACAAACAATCCTTATCCCCGCACGAATCGTAAACGCGGTCGGCGTCAATGCAGAATGACTGGGCGGGGTTGCTGTTCTCGCCGTTTTCGCAAGCGGGAGAATTTAAAGGAATATCCGGCATAAGTAATTACCTCCAAATAATTATTAAGCAAGTTATTGCTTGTTAACACTACATTTTATGGAAGCATTTTAAAAGTGTGAGAAGTTTTTTTAATGTTTTACCTTTATCGGATTTAACAACACAAAAACGCAGACAGCGGATTTGCAATCGCTGTCTGCGTTATTAAAATCTTATAATATTATTCTGTTACCAAAACCGTAAAGCTTTGATTTACGCCTTCCTGAACAATTCCCAAGCTTACTAACGCTATTTTTACATTTACGGAAGTTTCTCCCGCGCCAACGCCTGTCAGCGTGAAGTTTCTGGAGTTGGGATTATTTACCTTTACAACATTAGTATCATTTGATGTAACGGTTACAATCACTTCGTCGTTATCATAATATGAAATACTGTTTAAAACATCGTCGAGCTGGTATATCACGTCTGTTTCGCCCTTTTTAAGGGTTACGTCGTACACAGGCTCGGCTGAAACCTTAACCTTTATCCTCTCGTTTGACGCCTCAATACCTGAATAGGTAACCTTAAAATCAATGAATGTTTCGCCCGCGCCGATACCTTTAAGATTTACAGTATAACCTGTTATATCGCTTCCTCTGACGGCTACCTTTACGATACTCTCGTCTTCTGAATAAAGCTTAATTTCAGTAGCGCCGGCAGACATAAGCTTCATCAGCGTATACATCTGCGAAAGCTCCGCATTGTCCTTTGAATCGCCGACCTGCATAATTAAGTCGTAATTATTGAATAAAACGCGTTTTTTGTTGCTGTTCTCTTTTTTAGAGCTTAAGCTTGAGTTATATGCCGTTACGTAATATACATAAACATTACCGACAGTCACGTCTTTATCCTCATAGGAAATCTTATAATCGCCGTATTCGTCCTTAGTCTTTTTTAAATTTTTTGGAGTTTTTAAAGGCTTGAATGTCTTTCCTTTATCCGTGCTTTTGTAAACTTTGTAGCCCGTTGCTCCTGTGCAAACGTCCCAGCTGATTTTTATTCCGTCATAGGTGCTGTTTATTTCCGCGTTTATATACGGGCTTTCCATATAACCCGTCTTTGCGGTTCCGGCGCTGTAACCGCTTTTTGACGAGCCTTTAACAGCTCTTACCTTGTACTTATAATAACTGCCCGACTGACTGCTGTAGTCATAATAGGTTGTTGAAGTCGCGTTTGCAACCTTTTTATACGCTCCGACGCTTTTGCCCGTAATTTTTGAACGGTAAACCTCGTACTTCTTAGCGCCCGTTACTTTTTTCCATTTAACAACAGCTATATAATAGCTGTCCTCAAGGTCGTCATCGTCACCAAACTCATTTACAATTTTAGCGCTTACGGACTTCGGGGTGCTTAAATAAACTATGCTCTTTGACTTTGAAGTTGCTTTTTTATTGCCCTTTACCGCCTTAACCTGATAGCTGTACTTTTTCCCCGACTTAACCTTTTTATCAATATACGAGCGAAGCTTTACGGTCTTTAGCTTCTTA
Source organism: uncultured Clostridia bacterium (assembly GCA_947585745.1). Classification (GTDB taxonomy): domain Bacteria; phylum Bacillota; class Clostridia; order Oscillospirales; family Acutalibacteraceae; genus Ruminococcoides. Next base: position 29,167 of record CANPXF010000012.1, read on the forward strand.
TATTTCTTAGCTTTAGGCGCTTTGCGCATAACAACATATTTTTTTACATTTTTAATTTTTTTCCAGCTTATTTTAACTCCCTTTGCGGTATTGCTCACGCTGATTTTCGGCTTGCTTAGCGCCTTGGCTGACGCGGGAGCAGTCACGATACAACAGCACATAACCGTTACTGCTACAACGCAACTTAAAATCCTTGTAAATTTTTTCATAAAAAAACCTCCTTGATTTTTATTGATTATACCATTATGACGTTTAAAAGTCAATGGATAATATATATTATTAGGTAAATTTTGTATCGTATTATATATCATTTGGTATATTTTGGTTAATGGATAAGTAACTTTTGCTGTAATACAATAGTATTAGGTGATGGATATGAATAATAATTACTACGAAAATTTTAAAAAAGTAGGGCTTAATATCTCGTATTACCGAAAGGAACAAAATATTACACAAGAAGCATTGGCGGAAATTATCGGGATTTCAAGACTTCATCTTTCACGAATTGAAAACGCCTCTGTCAGCGCGTCGCTTTCGATAATTTTTGCGATAGCGGACGCCTTAAACATTCCCGTAAAAAACCTTTTCGATTTCCGCACTTGATTTTTATATCTCCACGTCAGACATTGCAGTTCCTCTCTGAAAAGCATCTCCCCCATACAGTTGTGCCTCTGTCTTGTTTTGGATAGAGAGGACAGGTTCTGCTGTAGGCTTTTAGACTTTTTAAAAACTTTTCCTCTAAATCTAATTTGAATAGAAGTTTAAAGTTTACCTCTAACTCTAATTCTTAATTCTTAATTTTTAATTTTAAAAGGTACGGGCTAATCAAACAATGATTAGCCCCTTTTCGTTCTACCTATTTTTCATAAACCTCATAAACTGATTTAAGAATTTTTATTCCTCTTTAGACGCCTCAACGACCTTAGCGGCTACGTTAGCGGGGGCGTCCTCATAGCGGACAAACTCAAAGGTAAAGCTTCCCCTGCCTTGCGTACACTGGCGGATAAATGTCGCGAAATCGTCCATTTCAGCAACGGGAACCTCCGCCTCGACAATCTGCATACCCTTTTCGTCGGCAGGATTCATACCCGTTACGCGTCCGCGCCGTTTATTAACCTCACCCATAACGTCGCCCATATGGTCGTCGGGAACAGTGGCGGAAAGCGCGCCTATAGGCTCAAGCAGAGTGGGGCTTGCCTGCGGAAGACCGTTTTTATACGCAATCATCGCCGCCATTTTAAATGACATTTCCGAGCTGTCTACAGGGTGGTATGAGCCGTCGTACAGATTAGCTTTAAGACCGACAACGGGATAACCCGCTAAAGGTCCCTTCTGAATAGCCTCTCTGAGTCCCTTCTCAACGGCAGGGAAAAATCCCTTGGGTACAGCGCCGCCTACAATCGACTCGCTGAACTCTAAAGATTCGCTGTCACAGGGCGAGAACTCAATCCAAACATCGCCGAACTGTCCGTGACCGCCCGACTGCTTTTTGTGACGGCCCTGAACCTTAACGGATTTGCGGATAGTTTCTCTGTAGGCAACCTTAGGCGCGCACAAAACAGCGTCTACGTTATATTTGCTCTTTATCTTAGAAACAACAACGTCAAGGTGCTGTTCTCCAAGACCATAAATAATCATCTGGTGCGTTTCGTGGTTATGGAAATACTTTATTGTCGGGTCTTCTTCCATAATCTTCTTAACAGCCTGAGCGACCTTATCCTCATCGCCCTTTGTTTTGGGCTTAATAGCCATCGAATAAGATGACACGGGATAGCTTATCCCCTCTAAAGTTACTTTTCTAAGCGGTGAGCAGAGAGTATCGCCTGTTTTAACATCGTTAAGCTTAGGAACAGCGCCGATATCTCCTGCACTTATAGCCTGCGCGTCCTCCTGCTTTTTACCTCTTACCGTAAGGACCTTTGTAATGCGCACGGGCTCGCCTGTACGCATATTAATTACGGGAACGTCACACGAGATTTTTCCCGAAACAGCTTTTATATACGAAAGCTTTCCGACAAACGGGTCGCTTACAGTCTTAAAGACAATTCCTGCCGCCGCGCCGTCAGGTGTTACGGAAATTTCAATGGGTTCACCGTTCGGGTCAACTCCGATTTCATTGTGGGTATCAGCCTTGGGAGCAAGCCAAATCAACGCGTTCAAGAACATATCTATAGCGAATGTGTTATGCGCGTCACCGCAGAACACGGGGCAGATTGAGCCGTCCTTTACGCCCTGCGAAACACCGACGGCGATTTCCTCGGGAGTAAATTCCTCGCCCTCCAAAAACTTGTCTAAAAGTTCCTCGCTCGTTTCGGCGACAGCCTCCTTGATAGCCTCTCTCAAGCCCTCTAATCTATCTCCGAGGTCGGGCATATCAGTCGGAACAGCAACGCCGTTTTCGTAGCGGTAAGCGCGGTACTCAAAAAGATTTATGTATATTTCAGCCTTGCCGTTCTCAATATAAGGAACAACAACGGGGCATACAGACGGTCCGAAAGTGGATTTTAAATCCTCAAAAACTCTATAGAAACGTGCATTTTCATCGCACACACCGTTAACAAAGAAAATTTTAGCGATATTCTGTTTAATCGCCGCTTTTACCGCCTTTTCCGTACCGACGCCGACGCCGTCCTTGCCTGAAACCACTATCAAAGCGCTGTCCGCGGCGCGCATACCCTCGCTTACACCTCCCTCAAAGTCAAAAAGTCCGGGAGTATCAATAAGGTTAATTTTAGTGTTTTTCCACTCTATAGGAGCTACTGCCGTCATAAGTGAAACGTGGCGTTTAATTTCCTCTGCGTCATAGTCGAGCACAGTATTTCCGTCGTTCACATTTCCGAGACGGTCGCTTGCCTTTGCAAGATAAAGCATAGACTCCGCAAGCGAAGTTTTTCCACAGCCCGAGTGTCCCGCGAGCGCGATATTAAGAATGTTTTTAGCGTTATATTGTTTCAAAATAATACAACCCTTTCATTATAGATTTTAGCAAATTCAATAAATTGCAAACATTTTACTTTAAAATTATATCATTTTTGTAGAATATGCACAATAGAAAATATAAAAATATAAACTTAAAACCCGCACAAAATAAATGCGCGGGTTTTGTGCATTATGCTATTTCTACTGTCATTTTGAACAAAAGTAAATTAAAATCAGCTTAAAATGATTTTTAATTTATCTTGCGCCTAACTTTTTGTAATCCTTATGAGAGGAGATACTCATATATGCGGGTCGTATAATCTTATTTCCGTTAATAAGCTCCTCCATACGGTGAGCGCTCCAACCCGCAATTCTCGCGATAGCGAAAATCGGAGTGTACAGCTCGGTCGGAAGATTCAGCATATTGTAGATAAATCCGCTGTAAAAATCGACATTGGCGGAAACGCCCTTATAAATCTTCTTTTTCTCCGCGATAACCTTGGGAGCAAGCTCCTCAACACTTTTGTAAAGCCCGTATTCTTTTTCAAGTCCTTTGGCAATCGCCAGCTTTTCGGTAAAGCTTTTGAGAATACGCGCGCGGGGGTCGGAAATTGAGTAAACAGCGTGGCCCATTCCGTAGATTAAACCGCTGCGGTCATAGGCTTTTTTATCGAGAATATCAGCAAGGTACTTTTCAACCTGTTCCTCATCGGTCCAATCCTTAACGTTAATCTTCAAATCCTCAAACATCTTGCTTACCCTTACATTCGCGCCTCCGTGTTTAGGTCCTTTTAAGGAACACAGCGCCGCGGAAATCGCGGAGTAAGTATCCGTTCCGGAGGATGTTACAACGTGGGTAGTAAACGACGAGTTATTTCCTCCGCCGTGTTCAGCGTGAAGAACAAGCGCCATATCTAAAACCTTTGCCTCTAAATCCGTGTACTTCTGGTCAGGGCGAAGAAGAGTTAAGACAACCTCAGCAGTTGACTTTTTCGGGTCCGCGACGTGAATAAACAAGCTCTGATTGCGAAGATAGTGATTATACGCCTGATAACCGTAAACCGAAAGCAACGGGAACACAGAGATAAGTTGCATACATTGGCGCAGTACATTTTCGATTGAGGTATCGTTGGGGTTAGAATCATAACAATAAAGCGTTAAAACGGAGCGCGCGAGGGTATTCATCATATCCGCCGACGGCGCCTTCATAATTACATCACGCACAAAATTCGTGGGCAATGTGCGGTACGCTCCGAGCATATCAGTAAATTCCGAAAGCTCCTTTTTGTTAGGCATTTCTCCGAAAAGCAGGAGATAAACAACCTCCTCAAATCCAAAACGTCCGTCGTCTACAAAACCCTTTACAATGTCATTTATGTTATATCCTCGGTAGAAAAGCTTACCGTCGCAGGGAACGGTTTTTCCGTCAACTACCTTGTTCTGGACAATTTCGGAAATATCCGTAAGACCGGTACGCACGCCCTTTCCGTCAATATCACGAAGTCCTCTTTTAACGTCATATTTAGCGTAAAGCTCTTTATCAATCACCGAATTTTTCATAAGCTTTTCCGTTAAAGAGCTTAGTTTTCGGTTAGTTTCATAATATGCTAAATCCTTAGGCAATATAAACCACTTCCTTTAAGCTGTATTGCACAAAGTGAACGCAAAAGGGGGACGGTGCACCCATCCCCTTTTTATTAAACAAAATAAACTTTTATATGTTTTAATTATCAAATAATTAACATAACCTCGTTTTTCTTAATAGCTGGTTATTTGTGCGTAAATTTCTATGTTGGAAATATATTATAACATAGATTTTGGTAAAAAGCAAATTATTTTAAGTAGCTTCCGTTTGTTCCGATTTTACCGCTTATTCCCTTAAATCCTCCAGCACAGCACACATAAACTCTCATATTTCCCCTTGAGAGATTTCCGACAGTAAGAGTGCCGTTTGAAACGTTCTGGACATCGCCTGTTACAGCGTCAACATAACGTCCGTTGGGAAGATTATTAAATGTCGCTCCTCCGCTTATTGCAACGCACGCGAGAGAGTCAACACCGTTTTCGGTATAACGGCGGGTAAACGCTATACCACCGTTGTTTACAGCGGAATACTGTCCCTTCTGAAGAGCGGGGATTGCACGACGAATTTGGTTAAGCTGGCTCAAATGAACAGCTAACGGCTTGCTTAAGGTTGAAGCGACCGCACCGCTCGCGGTGTACTGACCGAAGTCAGACGCGGAAACATTGCCCTCGATATTGTCTCCGAAATACGCGCGACCTGTAGTTGAAAGCGGAGCGTTAGGTCCTACGTCGATTTGCTGTCCCTTTTGAAACTCAATCTCGGAGCCGTAGTAAACGCACGGAATACCGCGGAACGTAAACATCAAGTCCATATTCTCAGCCCATGCGTCTGTACCGCCTACATAACGGGTTTTCTGGCAGAAGTCGGGGCTGTAGTCGTGCGAGTCAACGTAAACAACATTCCATGTGGAATCGTTAAAGTACTGGTCTTCCTCTTTGGCTTTCTGATAAGCGTTGTTCGCATTCTCAAACGACCAGTGCATTCTGAAGTCGATTACGCCTGTGCCGTTGCTCTTGCTCTTATCAGGCGTATGATATGTGTTGTTGCTGTTCAAAAGAGCATTTGTACTTGTCTGTTTAATATCGCGATTAGAATAATCGCCGAAATGCTTAATTGAATTCTGGTAGTTTGAATCCATATTAGTATTGCTCCAGTTATTAGTCCATGGAGAATCAGTTTCCTTCCAAGTGTAGAAGAACGGTGTATTTGAAAGTCCGCCCTCGTTTACAAGGTCGTGGGTTCTTGCGCAAACTTCACCGTATATATAGAAATTCTTGACTGCGTTAAACGCTGGGAAATATGCGCTGTTGAGAGTCCAGCGGTTAATGTGCTTTTCTGTATCAAGACGGAATCCGTCAACACCCATATCAACATACTGCATATATGAATCCTTAATATAGTTTACTACCTCCGGATTTTCAGTATTAACGTCAACACAGTCGCCGTCTATCTGTCCTGTCTGTTCTGTATATGAGCCCCAAGATAAGTTCTTATCGTGATGATAGTAATTATTCACATCGTGATTTTTACCGTCGGTATTTTTGAGAATCGCAAGTCTTGCCTGATATTGAGCGTCAGGATTCAGACTGTCATAATTCGGATAAGACTTCGTAAATTCAGAGCCTTTAACGGGAACCATACAATTTACGGAGCTGAGGTCCTTTATAGACTTATATTCCTTGGTAAAAAGCTGTCCCAGCTTTGTTTCGCCGAAGTTGCCCGTGTGATTCCATACAACGTCTTGTATAATTTTGATTCCCTTTTCGTGAGCGGCGTCGATTAAATCCTGATATGTGCAGTCATTCGACTCATAACGCGGGTCAACCTTACTGAAATCAAAAGCGTGATATCCGTGGTAGTCGTAGCCCGAAGCGTTCTCTACAATAGGTGTAATCCAAATTGCGGAGAAACCGAGAGCCTTGATATAATCGAGCTTTTGGATAAGTCCCTTAAAATCTCCGCGCCATGCCACATCGCTGTCCGGGTTATTTGCCTTACCGTCATCCCAGCAATGGACGTTATTAGACTTATCTCCATCGTAGAAACGGGTAGTAATTACAAAGTAAATACTGTCCTCGCGCATATCGGTACGGTCAAAACTGCCGCCCTCACCGGGATTTTTCGATGACCAGCGTTTATTCTTATACCACCATTCGCCTGTTTCACGGCTAAGCTCTGCCGACTGAACTCCGTTAGCAACAAAAAGCATATTGATTTTTGTCTTGTCGGAAAAGCTGTAGCGGTACCAGTTACCGCCCTCGCTCGTCATACTTTCTCCGGGATATGTAGTTGAGATATTTGTCGGCAGGCTGTTCCAGTAGTAAATTGTCGGTACTGCGTTTTCACAGTAATAATGGACTGTTATCCCTGCCGCGGACGAGTCCGTTTTCTTTACTGTAGCGGCAGATGTGGAAACAATTGCGACACTCGCAATCATTACAACAGTTAAAACAGCCGCTATAATTTTCTTTACACGTTTCATTTCAATCCTCCTTAGTAGAGTAAACCTAATCAATTATAATTATAATATAAATCGGATATTACAATTTTCGATAAAAGAATTTTGAAATATCCGAAACGTAAAATTTACTGTAAAAATTTTGTGCATTATGATAATAATATTTTCAACGCTTTTGCTATACCGTCACTGTCGCAGTCGTCGGTCACCATATTTGCCTTTGATTTAACACTATCGTCCGCATTTCCCATAGCAACGCCCATTCCCGCGGCCTCTAACATAGATATGTCGTTATGATTATCGCCGAAAGCTATAACCTCGCCAAGCGATATTCCCATATCTTTTGTAATAATTTCAAGTCCTATCCCCTTGCTGACGGTTTTCGGCATAACCTCAAGATACCAAGGAGCGGAAAAATAAATATCAAGCTCTTTATAAAATCTTTCTTTTAAAATCTTTTTGAGTTTTCTGAGCTTTTCGTTTTCATCTACGATTACAATTTTGTGCAGATTAAAATCAGCAAACCTCGCTATATCATCAACCTTTTCGGGTATTATTCCGTTGTTTGAGAGCGAGGGCATATTTGAAAACGCGTTTTGCTTTCTGTCACAATACATTTTTCCGTTCTTGTGAACGACCGTCATTGCGGAAGTCGGGCGGACAAGACTGTATACAGGCTCTATATATTTTTTATCGAGATACGTTTTTGAAACCGTCTCGCCCTCAGAGTTATAAATCGCACCGCCGTTAAAGCTCATACGATATCCTCCGTAGCGGTCAATCTCAAGCTCTTTAAAAAAAGGCATTACTCCTTTAGGGAATCTGCCCGACGCAATCGCAAGCTTTATTCCGAGTTTCTGCGCGTTTATGAGCGCTTCTTTTGTTTCAGGTGTAATAACCTTTTCTCTGTTAACAAGGGTATCGTCTATGTCGAGCGCAATAAGTTTATATTTCATAAATCATACCTTAATTTTTGATAAAACTTCCCCGACTTTTTCGTGGAAAACCAAATCCGCTTTGCCGTCCATAGGGGTCGGGTCACGGTTTATTAAAATCAAGGAACTTCCGCCGAAATAATTTACCATTCCCGCGGCAGGATAAACGGTAAGGCTCGTTCCCGCGATTATAAGCGCATCGGCGCGGTAAACGGCGTTAACGGCTTTTCGCACGGTTTTGTCGTCTAAACCCTCCTCATAAAGAACTACATCGGGCTTTATAATTCCTCCGCACTCGTCGCAACGTGGAACAGCTTCGGCGGATTTTACATATCGCGCGTCAAAGAATTTCGAGCAGTTTTGGCAATGGTTTTTATGCACAGTACCGTGAAGTTCATAAACGATTTTACTTCCCGCTTTTTGGTGAAGTCCGTCGATATTCTGCGTTACGATTGCCTTTAATTTTCCGACCCTTTCAAGCTCCGCCAGCTTTTTGTGCGCGGGATTCGGCTCAATATCAAGCTCAAGCATCTTATCCTTATAATATCTGTAAAATTCCGCTGTATTTCGCATAAAGAACGTATGGCTCAAAATCTGCTCCGGCGGATAATCGTACTTTTGATTATAAAGTCCGTCCTTGCTCCTGAAATCGGGAATACCGCTCTCCGTGCTTACTCCCGCTCCTCCGAAAAATACAATATTATCGGAGCTGTCAATTATTTTTTGAAGTTTTTCAATGTCATTCATAGCACTACTCCCAAAAAAGTTCGTCCAGAGTTTTTCCGAGAACACGGCAGATTGAAATGCACAGCCTGATTGTCGGGTTGTAGTCGCCCTTTTCTATCGCGTTTATCGTCTGTCTTGATACGCCGACTCTGTCGGCAAGATTCTGCTGGGACATATCAAGCGCTGCCCGCGCGCTTTTTAACCTCAGATTTTTCATTATTAGTCCTCTGTATGCTTTTTATTTACAGTATATTTTACCATAATCGCAACCGAAATAGCAAGAAAAACAATCGAAAGCAAAGCGGGGAAAATTCCCATACTCAACTCTCCGTTGTCAATTAAAATTTCACCGTTTTGAATACCCCTTATAAATTCACAGCCGTTTAAGACCGCTACGGCTAATAATATTAAGACGTACACAACATTCAACTTTCCCGAAACGCCGAAATAGGCGTCTTTTATAATACATATTACAGTGAGAACGACTACGGATAAAAGCAATCCAATGAGCATCTGAATGTAAGTCTGCGCCCATTTTATCTCACAAACATCTAAAACGGCGCAAAGTATAATATAGAACAGAAGTACAAAAAATGAATATTTATAAGCGTTGTTACGCGCTGAAAGCTGACGTTCGTCATATCTGCTTTCCGAATAACTGTTTTTCAAAATTACAAGAACCGCAAAAACGGCTAAAAATACCATTCCGATAATTACCGCGAAAAGATTATCTAAATTCATAATTTTCCTCCTTATAAGGTTTCCTTTTTATCTTTTGAAAGTCTGACTGTAATTGTTGTAGCGAGTACCGCAAATACTATAGCGGCCGCAACAAGCAATGCTAAAAATGTCAACAATTCTCTGTATACAAACGGGACGCCTGTAACAAAATGCAAAAATAAGCTTTCAAGAAATAAAAAACAGGACCCAAGATAAAGCTCAATTATACTAATTTTATTCCACTTGATACTCCTGTTAAAACCCATTTTTGCTCCCGATACGATTGCGATAAATTCAAAAACAGCAAACGCAATAAGCAACCCAAAGTATATCTGTATATCAAAATGCGCCCAGTAAAAGTTTAAATTACGGCATAACAGACACACCATTAAATATACTACAAGCGTAACTAATGAAATCTTGTAAGCCTTACCTCTTGCTATCATTTGCCGTTCATCAAATTTTTCGGGCTTTTTTATAAGCCTTGAAATCAAGATGATAATTCCGCTTAATATCAAACCTACAGCCAAACCGATAAAAATATCCAAACTGAATTTCGGGCTTAACCAACCATACATATTAACACTCTCCTTAAATTTTATATTCGGTAGTTATCCGTTGAGTTTAATATAATACATAAATTACATATTGTCAAGTATATTTTACAAAAAGTTTATAATATTTTCAAAGGGAGAGTTTTTCAACTCTCCCTTTAATTTCATTATTTCAATATTTAATTGCGTACTGAAAATTTATCAATCGGCTTTTCTTACCGCGTCTTTCATACTTTTAACGTAGTCAAAAACATAACTAACGCTTTCCTTGCCGTATTTTGCTATAATTTTCACAATCGCGGAACCGACAATTACCCCGTCCGAAACTTTAGCCATTTTTTCCGCCTGCTCGGGCGTGGCTATTCCAAAGCCTACGGCGCAGGGAGTATCTGTTACTTCCCTTGCAAGGTCAATCATTTCGCCGACATTGGTTTTTATTTCACTGCGGACGCCCGTAACTCCGAGCGAGGATACGCAGTATAAAAATCCTTTCGCCCCTTTTGCGATAGTCTGAATCCGCTCCTTTGAGGTCGGCGCAATAAAGCTTACAAAATCAACGCCGTATTTTTCACACACGGGCGCAAGCTCGTTCTGCTCCTCGAACGGAACGTCGGGAACTATAACGGCGCCGACGCCGATTTCAGCGCAACGCTTGATAAATTTCTCAACTCCGTAAACGTAAATTACGTTTATATATGTCATAAACGCGAGCGCGCAGTTGAGCTTAGGCGAAACCTCGGCTACCATATCAAACACCTTGTCGGTAGTCGTTCCCGAGGCTAAAGCGCGCATATCAGCGTCCTGTATTACAACGCCCTCGGCTACGGGGTCGGAAAAAGGTATCCCCACTTCTATTAAATCCGCTCCTGCCCCGTCAATTGCGGGAATAAGCTTTGACGTCGTTTCCAAATCGGGGTCGCCCGCAGTCAGAAACGCGATAAACGCCTTTCCGTTTTTAAACGCGTTCAATGTTTTAATCATAAATCTGAACCCCCCTGTATCTTGCGATAGCCGCAACATCTTTATCTCCGCGTCCCGAAAGACATACCACGATAATTTTATCCTTATCCATTGTCGGGGCGATTTTCATACAATGGGCAATCGCGTGCGAGCTTTCTATCGCGGGTATAATGCCCTCGGTTTTTGAGAGATACTCAAACGCCTGAACCGCCTCCTCGTCGGTGACGGGAACATAGCTTGCGCGGCCCGTATCGTGAAGATTGGCGTGTTCGGGACCTACTCCGGGATAGTCAAGCCCTGCTGAAATTGAATAAACGGGAGCAATCTGACCATATTCGTCCTGAATAAAATAAGACTTCATACCGTGGAAAATTCCGAGCCCGCCGTTAGCAACCGTAGCGGCATTCTTCTCGTTGTCAACGCCTAAGCCTGCCGCCTCACAGCCGATAAGCTGAACGTTCCTGTCCTCTATAAAATCGTAGAAAAGCCCCATAGCATTGCTTCCGCCTCCGACGCACGCCATACAAACGTCGGGAAGTCTGCCCTCTTTTTCGAGCATTTCCTTTTTGACTTCTTTTCCGATTACCGACTGAAAGTCACGGACAATCGTCGGGAAAGGGTGCGGTCCCATAACGGAGCCTATTACGTACAGAGTATCGTCAACTCTCGACGTCCACTCTCTCAAAGCCTCGTTGACAGCGTCCTTCAGGGTTTGCGTGCCCGAGGTAACGGCGTGAACCTTTGCGCCCAAAAGCTCCATACGGTAGCAGTTTAAAGCCTGCCTCTCCGTATCAAGCCTGCCCATATAAATTTCACATTCCATTCCCAAAAGCGCCGCCACAGTTGCGGTCGCAACTCCGTGTTGCCCCGCGCCCGTTTCGGCGATAACACGCTTTTTACCCATTTTTTTGGCGAGAAGAACCTGACCGAGACAGTTATTAATTTTGTGCGCGCCCGTGTGATTTAAGTCCTCGCGCTTTAAATAGATTTTCGCGCCACCTAAATCCTTTGTCATCTTCTCGGCGTAGTAAAGCAGAGACGGTCTTCCCGCGTACTCCTTTAAAAGCGTATTAAATTCAGAGATAAACCCGGGGTCGTTTTTATAATAGTCATATGCTTTTTCAAGCTCGATAACAGCGTTCATAAGCGTTTCGGGAATAAACTGACCGCCGTGAACGCCAAACTTTCCTTTTGACATCTGTCTTTCAGCCTTTCTATACTAAACTTTTCTGACTTTTTCTATGACTTCCTCTACCTTTTTCCTGTCCTTAAATCCGTCGGTTTCAACCGAAGAACTCAAATCTATGCAGTAGGGATTTACCTTTTTTACAGCGAGGGGAATATTATCAGCGTTCAAACCGCCTGCCAGAAAAAACGGTTTTTCAAGGTCTCTCGGGATAATTTCCCAGTTAAAATTTTTACCGCCCCCGCCCGCCATATCATCATAGGCGGTATCGAGGAGCAAATACTGACAGCAAAGCTTTTGAGCCTCATAAATCTGTTCGGTCGATTTAACGTGAACAGCTTTGATTATCGGAGTTTTAACCCTTTCAGACAGATTTTGAATATAAGAGTTATCCTCTTTTCCGTGGAGCTGAACGAAATCCACAATACCCTCATTGCAGATTTTCTCGATAAATTCTATCGGCTCGTCAACAAAAACTCCGACCGCCTTAATCGGGACTTTCAGCATAGAGCGGAGCTTTTTTGCTTTCAAAACAGAAATCTGACGGCGGAAACGTTCCTCGCTGACGCTGAAAATAAATCCGATAAAATCGGGCTTAAATTCGTTTACAATCTCTACATCCTCAATTCTCGTAATTCCGCAAATTTTAATCTTACTCATCTAAAATACCACCGTTTAATTCAACAAGAGCCTTTTTCTTATCCTCCGCGCGCATAAGAGCTTCCCCGATTAAAACGGCGTCAACCCCTGCTTTTTTAAGACGCGCAATATCTTTGGAATTTTTTATACCGCTTTCGGCGACAAAAAGTCTGTCGCTCGGAACAAGCGGGCGCAGTTTGGTACAGGTGTTTAAATCTACGGTAAAATCTTTAAGGTTGCGGTTATTTACACCGATTATCCTTGCTCCCGCGTTCAGCGCGGTTTTCACCTCGTCCTCCGTATGGGCCTCGACCAAAGCCGAAAGTCCGAGGCTGTCGCAAATTTTAATCCAGTTTTTTATTGTGCCCCCGTCTAAAATCGCGCAGATTAAAAGCACAGCTGACGCGCCTAAAAGCTTCGCCTCATAAATCTGATATTCGCAGACGGTAAAATCCTTTCGCAGAACGGGGATTTTTACCGCCTCGGAAATTTCTTTCAGGTAGCTGTCGCTCCCTTTAAACCACTTTGGCTCGGTTAAAACGGAAATCGCGCCGGCTCCCGCCTGCTCGTATTCAAGGGCGATTTTTAAATACGGAAAATCCTCGGCGATAATTCCCTTTGAGGGCGAGGCTTTTTTTACCTCGCAGATATAAGAAATTCCGCTTTTTGAAAGCGCCTTCTCAAACGGAAATCCCGTATCGAGGTTAAGCGACAGAGCCTGCGATTTGACCTTTTCCAAAGGCGTGTTTTTTTCTATTTCATTATAGCGTATTCTATTTGCCTTAGCAATAGTTTCAAGTATCATACTTCGCCTCTCCTGCTGATTTTAACCCTGCGACAGCTTAGCGAATTTCTCCATTTTCTCATAGGCTTTACCGCTGTCGATAATCTCCTGCGCAAGCTTTACGCCCTCCTTAACAGAGCTTGCCTTTCCAGCGACATACAGCCCCAAAGCGGAATTTAATAAAACAATATCACGCTTGGCGCCCTTTTCCTCACCTTTTAAAATTCTTCGCGTAATCTCAGCGTTTTCCGCGCCGTCGCCTCCGATAACGTCACTCATCGGATACGTTTTCAGTCCAACCTCGTCGGGGGTAATCTCATAGGTTTTAAAACTGCCGTTATCAATCTCGCAGATTTTTGTCGCCGTGCTTACGGTCGCCTCGTCCATTCCGTCACCGCCGTAGAGAACAATTCCCCGCTTTACGCCGAGGTTCGAGAAAACTCTCGCAATAGGCTCGACAATTTCAGCGGAATAAACTCCCGTCACCTGCATTGTAGCGCCCGCGGGATTTGTAAGAGGCCCCAGAACATTGAACACGTTGCGGATTCCGATTTGCTTTCTTACAGGTCCGACGTATTTCATCGAGGAGTGATAATTCTGCGCGAACATAAAGCAGATTCCCTCTTTATCTAAAATTTCCTTGGACTTTTCGGGCGGTATACTTATGTTGATTCCGAGATTTTCCAGGCAGTCCGCCGAGCCCGATTTACTGCTCATAGAACGGTTTCCGTGCTTTGCGACAGGAACGCCCGCCGCGGATATTATAAATGCCGACGTTGTGGATATGTTAAACGTACCCGTTCCGTCACCGCCTGTTCCGACAATATCAAGCACGTCGGTCTGAGGATTAATACGCACAGCCTTGCTCCTCATAATCTCCGCGCAGGCTGTAATTTCGTCAACAGTTTCGCCCTTCATTCTAAGCGCCGTCAAAAACGACGCCATCTGCGCCTCTGTCGCCTCTCCGCTCATCATTTCGTTCATTACCTTCGCGGCAGTTTCGTAGGACAAGTCCTCATTTGCCACTAACTTCTTTATTGCTTCTGTAATCATATCAATGCACCTCTTTAATAAAATTTTCAATCATTTTTAAACCGTTTTTTGTAAGTATCGACTCGGGATGAAATTGCAGTCCGTATATCCTGTAATCCCTATGCTGAACCGCCATAACCTCGCCCGTATCGTCAACCGCTGTAACCTTTAAACATTCGGGAATCGTGTCGCGTTTGGCAATAAGACTGTGGTAACGCGCTCCCGTTACGACCTCGGGAAGTCCCTTAAAAATCTCGCACTCTCCGTCAACCTTTATATCGCTTGATTTTCCGTGCATAAGCTTTACAGCGTGGGTAATTTCTGCGCCGAAAACCTCGCATATAGCCTGATGTCCCAGACAAACTCCCAAAATCGGATACTCCTCTTTAAGCTCTCTTATTACGCTTTCACAAATTCCCGCGTCCTTGGGGTAACCCGGTCCCGGCGATAAAATAATACGGCTCGGATTGAGCTTTCTTATATCACTAATACTTATCACGTCATTTCTGACGACCTTAATATCGGGCGTTACGCTTCCGCAGAACTGCAAGAGATTATAGGTAAAGCTGTCGTAATTATCAATAATCAGTATCATATATCCTCTACCTCCCCGCTTTTCTCAATCGCCCTTATAACGGCGAGCGCCTTGTTGTAGGTTTCAATATATTCATTCTTCGGCACCGAATCGGCGACAATTCCCGCGCCTGCCTGAACGTAAACCCTGTTTTTGTGCTTTGACGCCATACGGATAGCTATGCAGGCGTCAAGATTGCCGTTAAAGTCGATATATCCTATAGCGCCTCCGTAAACTCCTCTCGGTGTTTTTTCAAGCTCCTCAATAATTTCGCACGCCCTTATCTTCGGCGCGCCCGACAGCGTTCCCGCAGGTAAAAGCGCCTCTATAGCGTCAAACGCGTCTAATCCGTCGCGAATTGTACCCTCGACCTCGGAGCAAATGTGCATAATTTTAGAGAATTTTAAAATCTTCTGATACTCCGTAACCTTAACTGAATTAAATTCAGAAATTTTTCCTATGTCGTTTCTGCCGAGGTCAACGAGCATATTATGCTCGGAGAGCTCCTTTTCGTCCTTAATAAGCTCCTGCTCGAGCGCGTTGTCCTCCTCACGGGTTTTACCTCTCGGACGGGAGCCTGCAATCGGGAAAGTGCTTAATGTGCCGTTTTGAAGTTTAACAAGCGTTTCGGGCGACGCGCATATTATTTCCTCGCCGTCGATATACATATACACCATATACGGCGACGGATTAGTTGTTCTTAAAACCCTATAGGCGTTCAAAAGGCTCGGCTTATATTCCGCCTCAAATCTTCTTGAAACAACGCACTGAAAAATATCGCCGTCAAAAATATACCGCTTCGTTTTCTCGACCATCTCGCAAAACTCTTCCTCGCTGTAGGTCGACTTAAATTCAACTGGAGCTTCCGGCGCAGGTGAGAACACGGGTTTTTCCGTTTTGATAATATTTATAATTTTTTCAATATCGTCGCACGCCTGACGATACTGACGTTCAATATCATAGGTTTTCATATTGACAATTACGGTCATTTTCTCGCTTAAATGGTCGTAGGCTATGATTTTATCAAAAAGCATAAGGTCAAAATCATTTGCCTCTCCCCTTTTTATTTTTAAAACAGGCTCGCAAACGCCTATCATCGCGTATCCGTAATATCCGACAAGCCCGCCCGTAAACGGCGGAACGCCCTCTATTTTCGGGGTTTTGTAATGGCTCATATATTCTCTTAAAAACTCATAGGGTTTATCGGTCTTTATCTCGGTTTCGCCCTCGCCCGTAACGCTTAAAACGCCGTTTTTATAGCTCAGCCTCGCTTTCGGATTAAAGCCGATAAAAGAATAGCGCGCCCATTTTTCTCCGCCCTCTATGCTCTCCAAAAGAAAGTATTTGTCGTAAACCGAGGCAAGCTTTCTAAGCAGAGTTATCGGAGTTGCGACGTCGGCGTAAAGCTCCTTATAAACAGGAATCACGTCGCAATCCTTCGCAAGTTTTTTTACCTCATCAAATGTCGGAAACATATTCTCCCTCTTTTCCAAAACAAAAAACAACCAACTGAAATTTTTTTATAAAATTCTTTAAGATTCTA
Source organism: uncultured Clostridia bacterium (assembly GCA_947585745.1). GTDB lineage: Bacteria > Bacillota > Clostridia > Oscillospirales > Acutalibacteraceae > Ruminococcoides. Next base: position 45,782 of record CANPXF010000012.1, read on the forward strand.
TAAAAATAAAAAGCCTCTGCCCCCAATGGGACAAAAGCCTTGAAACTTCTGCGGTACCACCCAAATTGACGCATTCGCGCCCACTTTACGCACACTAACATATGCTGTCGATATAACGGTCGGCTTCCGTCAGCTCCTACTCTCTCAAGATTTCGGACTGCCCTCATAGGTCCATTCAGAAAAACTTCCGCCGCTGTCTTGCACCAAACGACAGCTCTCTTAGACTTCGGTAATTCCTACTACTCCCAATCATCGGTTTTGCGGTAATTTATTTAACTAAAGCTATTATACGCTCCTCTTTAAATTTTGTCAATATTTTTTTATCTCTTCGTCAGACATTGCAGTCCCTCTCTGGCAATTCATATCCCCCAGACGTTTGAGCCCCTGTCTTGTTTTGGATAGGGAGGATAGGTTCTGCGAAAAATCTCTATCAAGCTTTTCCTTTAAATCCGATTTTAAACGGAATTAAAAGTTTACCTTTAAATTAAATTCTTAATTTTTTATATCTCCTCGTCAGACATTGCAGTCCCTCTCTGACAATTCATCTCCCCCATACCTTTCTGCCTCTATCTTGTTTTGGATAGGGGGGACAAGTTCTGCAGTAGACTTTTTAGATTTTCCACATCAGTCCGTGCATTCCCTCTCTGGCAATTCATCTCCCCCAGACGTTTGAGCCTCTGTCTTGTTTTGGATAGTAAGGACAGGTTCTGCGAAAATCTCTATCAAACTTTTCCTCTAAATCCGATTTTAAACGGAATTAAAAGTTTATCTTTAAAATCAAATTCTTAATTCTTAATTTTTAATTTTTAATTCTTAATCCCTAACCGTTCTTTTCGTTTTTAAGATTTTCTATAATCTGTTTTAGCATTTCCTCGTCATCCGACTTCTTTTCTTCCGCCTCGTTTATACTTCCCGACACGCTGACAAAGCCCGTTCCGCCGATTACGCAAAGTATCCACACGGTTATCGCAGGCACAAGGTTAAAACCGCCGTTGCCAAAGATAAATCCAAGCGCGGTTCCGAGCAATATTCCGACTATAATTATACAAATTCCGACAGAAAACAATATGTCTGAAAGCTTTTTGTTCTTCATAATCAATACCTCAATCACATTTTACTATTTAAAAAAATCATTTGCAAACGAAAGCGCCAATTTCGTATAATCAGACAAAATTTATTCATAATATTTATGTATTTCAACGAAAAATCAGTTGAAAATACAATCAAGCTGTGGTAAAATAGTATTACTGACACCGAAATTAAATTGAGGTGAAAGGCTGTACTATAATACAAAGCTATAGCTACGCCTTTCGGCGTAGCTTTTTTCTTTACGGAAAACTTCCGTAGAGAATACATTTTAAAAAGAGGTGAATTTATGGAATCGAGAGTTGCTGTAATCAGCATTATTTTAGAAAATTCAAAGTCGGTCGAGGAAGTAAACAAGCTGATAAGCGACAACAGCGATTATATTGTCGGAAGAATGGGTATTCCATATAAAAAACGTGGAATTTCAGTAATCAGCATTGTTATCGACTCTCCGCAGGATATTATTTCAACGCTTTCGGGCAAGCTCGGAAAGCTCGACGGGGTCAGCTCAAAGACCGCATATTCAAAATATGTTTTCGATGAATAACCTTGTCCAAAAGCTTTATCGGGAGAAAACACTAAAAAAAGACGAATTGGTTGAGCTTATAAACTGCGGTGAAGATACAAGGGAAAAACTTCGGGCGTTAGCCGAAAAGGTACGGTTTGAAAATTACGGCAACGATATTTTTATACGCGGTCTTATAGAATTTACAAACTACTGCAGGCAAAACTGCTATTACTGCGGTATCCGCAGGGATAACCTGAACTGCAACCGCTATCGCCTCAGCCTTGACGAGATTATGAAATGTTGCAGGAACGGCTACAATCTCGGTTTTCGCACCTTTGTACTTCAAGGCGGAGAGGACCCGTATTTTTCGGAAGACAAAATCTGTAAAATTACGGAAACGATAAAAACGAATTATCCCGACTGCGCCGTTACGCTTTCGCTTGGAGAAAAGTCCAAAGAAAGCTATAAAAGATTTTTCGACTGCGGAGCGGACCGCTATCTTCTCCGCCACGAAACGGCAAATAAGGCTCACTACGAAAAACTTCACCCTCCAAAACAGACCTTTGAAAACCGAATGAAATGTCTTGAATATTTAAAGGAAATCGGGTATCAGGTCGGTTGCGGATTTATGGTAGGCTCCCCCTATCAGACGGCTGAAAATCTTGCCGAGGATTTGCTTTTTATCAAAAAAATTAATCCTCAGATGGTCGGGATAGGTCCGTTCATTCATCACACGGACACCAAATTCAGAAATTTCCCCGACGGAACGCTTGATATGACGCTGAAAATGCTTTCAATAGTAAGGCTTATGATACCCAAAGTACTTCTCCCCGCCACTACGGCTCTGGCCACAATCGACCCAAACGGCAGAGAAAAGGGTATAAAAGCGGGCGCGAATGTTGTAATGCCGAATCTTTCTCCCACAAGCGTAAGAAAAGATTATTCGCTTTATGACAACAAGGTTTGCACGGGCGAGGAGAGCGCTATGTGCAAAAGCTGTCTTAAAAGGCGGATAAACTCCATAGGCTGTAGAATTGTTACGGCGCGCGGAGACAGCAAAAATATGTAATAAATCACCGAAATATAAAGGAGTTAGTTATGTATAATCCAAAATCATTAAAGGCGGAGGAATTTATAAGTCACGAGGAAATTCTCGATACTTTAAAATACGCGGACGAAAACAAGGACAATCTTGAACTTGTAGACAGTCTTTTGGAAAAGGCTTCTCAGTTAAAGGGTTTAAATCACCGTGAGGCTTCCGTTCTTTTAGCGTGCGAGGACGAACAAAGGATACAAAAGATGTTCGATTTGGCTGAACAGATTAAAAAAGATTTTTACGGAAACAGAATCGTTATGTTCGCGCCTCTTTATCTGTCGAACTACTGCGTTAACGGATGCGTATATTGTCCGTATCACCTGAAAAACAAGCATATATGCCGAAAAAAGCTCACGCAGGACGAGATAAGACGCGAGGTTATTGCGCTCCAGGATATGGGCCACAAACGCCTTGCGATTGAGGCGGGAGAGGACCCCGTTAACAATCCCATCGAATACATACTTGAGTCGATAAAAACAATTTACAGCATTAAGCACAAAAACGGCGCGATAAGAAGAGTAAACGTCAATATTGCGGCGACTACCGTTGAAAATTACCGCAAGCTGAAAGAAGCAGGTATCGGAACATACATACTCTTTCAGGAAACCTATCATAAAGAAAGCTATGAAAAGCTCCACCCCACAGGCCCCAAACACAATTACGCTTATCATACCGAGGCTATGGACAGAGCTATGCAGGGCGGTATTGACGACGTAGGACTCGGAGTGCTTTTCGGCTTGGAGCTTTACAGATATGAATTTGCGGGACTTCTTATGCACGCCGAACATTTGGAGGCTGTTCACGGAGTAGGGCCTCACACAATCAGCGTGCCGAGAATTAAAAAAGCCGACGATATAGACCCCGATGTGTTTGACAACGGAATTTCCGATGAGATTTTCGGAAAAATCTGCGCGCTTATCAGAATCTGTGTTCCGTACACGGGTATGATAATTTCAACGCGCGAAAGCGAACAGGTCAGAAACCGTGTAATCCGCTACGGCGTATCTCAAATCAGCGGAGCGTCGAGAACCTCGGTCGGCGGATACGCGGATGAGGGCGAGGCTGAAAACAGCGAGCAGTTTGACGTCAGCGACCACAGAACTCTTGACGAGGTCGTAAACTGGCTTATGAGAAACGACTATATCCCCTCATTCTGCACGGCGTGCTACCGCGAGGGAAGAACAGGCGACAGATTTATGTCGCTTTGCAAAAACAGACAAATTCAAAACTGCTGTCACCCGAACGCTCTTATGACGCTCAAAGAATATCTTATGGACTACGCGAGCGAGGACACGAAAAAAATCGGCGAAAAAATGATAGAAAAAGAGCTTGAAAATATCCCGAATGAAAAGGTGAGAAAAATCTGTAAGGAACATCTCAAGGACATAGAAAACAATAAACGTGACTTCAGATTTTAAATCAAGCTGAAATTTTACAATACAGGCGGTGAAATTATGACAACTTTAAACGAAACTCCAAATGCTAACAGACTTCATATCGGTTTCTACGGAAAACGAAACTCAGGTAAAAGCTCGCTTATTAACGCTTTTACAGGTCAGCAGGTAAGCATAGTTTCCGATGTCGCGGGAACTACGACAGACCCCGTTAAAAAGGCTATGGAAATAAACGGGCTCGGAGCGTGCGTGCTTATTGATACAGCGGGCTTTGACGACATCGGCGAGCTGGGAAAAATCAGAGTGGAAAAAACCGAAAAAACCGCCGAAAAGATTGACATAGCGGTCGTGCTTTTTTCGGGAGAAGATATTACCCTCGAACGCGAATGGTATAACTTTTTTAAAGACAAAAATATACCTGTTATTCCCGTAGTCAGCAAGGCCGATTTACTCGTTAACGGAAGCGCCTACGCGCTGAAAATACGCAATCAAATCGGCGTGTCCCCTGTCCAGGTCAGCGCGATTGAAAACAGCGGTATAGACGAGCTTAAAGAGGAACTCGTGCGCCTTATCCCCTCTGAATACGGCGCTCAGACTATTACGGGCAGACTTTGCTCGGAAAACGACCTTGTTTTGCTCGTTATGCCCCAGGATATTCAGGCGCCGAAGGGCAGGCTTATTCTTCCGCAGGTTCAGACTATCCGCGAATTGCTCGACAAAAAATGTATTGTTGCAAGCTGTACGACGGATAAATTCTCTGAAACTCTGAAAACTTTAAGCAAACCGCCCAAGCTTATTATTACCGACTCGCAGGTCTTTTCGTATGTGCATAAAAACAAACCAAGCGACAGCTTGCTGACAAGCTTTTCCGTATTGTTCGCGGGATACAAAGGCGATTTGAAGTACTATATCGAGGGCGCAAAAGCGATTGACAGCCTGACCGAAAACAGCAGGGTTTTAATAGCGGAATGTTGCACTCACGCCCCGCTTTCCGAGGATATAGGGCGGGAGAAAATTCCGCGTCTTTTGAGAAAACGTGTGGGAGAAGGCTTAAAAATCGACATAGTTTCGGGAACGGATTTTCCCGAAGGCCTCGACGAATACGACCTCATAATTCAATGCGGAGGTTGTATGTTCAACAGAAAATACATATTGAGCAGAACAGAAAAAGCGAAGCAAAAAAACGTCTCTATGACAAATTACGGCGTGGCAATTGCCTATATTACAGGAATTTTAGACGATATAGCAATCCCGTAATAAATTAAGAATTAAGAATTAAGAATTAGATTTAAAGATAAACTTTTATTTCCTGTTCAAAGCAGATTTAGAGGAAATGTTTGATAGAGATTTTTTCGCAGAACCTTTCCTTTCTATCCAAAACAAGACAGAGGCACAATCGAATGGGGGATATGTTTTTCCGAGAGGGACTGCAATGTCTGACGCGGAGATATAAAAAACGCTGAACCTGTCCTCCCTATCCAAAGTCAAATAGAGGAAGAGTGGTTTGGGGGAGATGATTTGTCAGAGAGGGACTGCACGGACTGATGTGGAGACATAAAAATCCTGCCCTAATTTATGGGCAGGATTTTTTGGGTTTACTTCATTTAGAAGAAAGGAAAGGAATTTTATTTAATTTTTATCGTATTTTTTTCGTTACCGTTTTTGATTTATATTTCTTTGTTTTATATTTCTTTGTTCCCGTTGAACTTTTAAGCTTTTTCGCTTTTACCGTCTTTGTTCTCTCCAAAGTAAAACAAATATAAATCTTCAAGGTTAGCTCTCACCTTTGTTTTTCTTAATTCGTCGGGCAGGGAATCGGACACTACTCTCGCTATAACTTCATCGCCTCTTCTAAAGATGTTGCTGACATTGTACTTTTGCTCAAGCTGTTCAATCTCACCGCTCAAAACAGTAACTTCATAAACTATGTCGTCAATTTGACTTAGGAGGTTTTCGGTTGTGTCGCAGGCTATGAGAGAGCCCTCTTTGAGGAGAATAACTTCCTTTGCGATGAACTCAATGTCGGAAACAACGTGAGTTGCGAGTATAACGATTTTGTTTTCGGCTATTTCGCTGATAAAGTTTCGGATTCTTATTCTCTCTTTCGGGTCAAGTCCCGCCGTCGGCTCGTCAAGAATCAGAATTTCGGGATTGTTCAAAAGCGATTGCGCAATCAGCACACGCTGTTTCATTCCGCCCGAAAACGAGCCGAGCTTTTTATGCGCGGATTTTGTGAGATTAACGGTTTTGAGAAGCTCTGTTATTTTCTCCTTAGCCTCTTTTCTTTTTAAGCCTTTAAGAGCGGACATATACCATAAGAAACGATTGGCAGTAAAATCATCATATAATCCCTGTTGTTGGGGCATATATCCAAGTACACTTCGGAACTCTTTTCCGAGCTTTTTTATGTCCCGTCCGTTGTATAAAATTTTTCCGCTGTCCGCTCTGAGGTTATCGGTTATTATATTCATCAGCGTGCTTTTGCCCGCGCCGTTCGGTCCGAGCAAGCCGTAAACACCCGGTGTGAGAGTAATGGAAAAGTTGCAGAGAGCTTTTACCTTTCCGTTTTTATAAGTTTTATTAAGGTTTTTTATTTCAAGCGTAAGCATATTTTCACCCTTTTAAAATCCTGTTTGTAAATTTTTTTAACGATAAAAGCATTAAAATCACAGCGGTTAGTATTGATACGGAAATTACAGTAAATGAGCATAGCGTGTAATTTCCGCAGAAAATCGCTCCCGCTCTGATTAGCTGATTCGGGAATATCAGAATGCACGGCATTACAAGAGTTATTGTAGAAATAACAAGGGTAAGCATATGATTTTTCAAAAATATCGAAAACATCACAATCGCCATAGCGGATAAAGCAACGGCGGAAAAATAACATAACATATTAAGCAAAAACGCGTTTAATACGCTTATTTTTCCGACCGCGCATTTGAACACGTTTATACAAACTATAGGCGTTCTCAGACTGTTTGCGCCGAAGCTTTTTAAAAAGCTTATAAAATAGGGAGCATAAACGCAGATAAATTCCGTTATTACAGCGAAAAAAACTATAGAAAGCTTATCAAAATACAGCCTTGATTTTCCGTTGCGTGTCGGTTGAATTAAATTAATCATATTCCTTTTGTATTCTACAGTAAAAACAAACGGGACAGAAACAAGCATAAGCAAAATAATCAGAACTAAGCTTACCCACTCTCTTTCAGAATTATTAATAAAATCAGCATATAAATTTTCATCAATAAATTTTGCCTCAATACCCTCTGTATTTAACGTTTTAAGCCTTTTATATTGATTATTTACGCGTTCAAACGCACTCCCCTCTGTTTCAAGTATCCGGTTTATCGTATTTATTAAAACCTCCTTTGTCTGAACGGACAGGCTTTCGTCGTTGTCTATATCCTCAACTCTCATATTAAGCTTTTTAAAATACTTATTCTCCCGTTCAATAAATTTTTCTTTATCCGCGGTTAAATCTCCCTCCAGCTTTTCCATATATGCTTTATATGGCACATCGTCGGCGTTTAAGTACGGATATTCTATCGTATTGAGCGAGGACAATACAGCCAATAAAACTATAACAGCAGAAAATATAAGCATTTTATTAACCCAAAAAAATTTATACCTTTCTCCGTTAAGAATATGTGCGCTCCCTGTGAAATGAAAACAATCTTTTATTTTAACCAAAGGTCGGGGAAGTACGATTTTTGTTTTCTCATTTGCTTTCAGACAATAATATACGCAGGAAATAACCGTTGATAAAATAATTAAAATCGAAAAGACAAGAATATCCAAAGCGTAAACAGAAACAGGCTCGTTAAATATACTTATATTTATATATTTTCCTAAAAAACATGAGCTGTCTGAAGCGTAAAAAATATTTATATATTTAAAGTAGTCAGAAAAGGTCGTATTCAAGGCGGAATTATACAGAAAATATTCGGAAGATATAAGCAGAGCTGAAATCAGATATACGAAAGAAGTGTTTGAAAAAATTATAAATAACAGCGCAAAAATCGACGCCGACAAAAGCATTGAAATTGCCCTGCACAATAAGCTTAACACACAAAACTGTCCGATATTGAGGTTAAGATTACAGTTTTGAAAATCTGATACGGACTGTATCTGACGTGTTAAATCAAAATCACCGTACAAATAACCGCTTGCCGTAAAAATCCCCGCAGAAAAGATTACACAAACGAAAAGCGTAATAATAAATAATGCAATAAATTTTGCTGAAATTGTTTCTATGCGCCCTTTTTTTGACGAACGGATAAGCCTGTCGGTTAAGCTTTCTTTATCCTGTAAAAAAAGGTAAACACAGGAAAGGAAAACTATGGCAATTAAAAAATAATCTCCGAACTTATAGCTTAAAGCGCTTGTTACGGGAATATCGTTTCCTATGCTGAGCTTAATTTGTTTTAAGCCTCTGAAATCCTCGGCGGTTTTAAAAAGATTTCTGTATGAAAAATTATCTTTAAAAACGGAAAATTCCGATTGACTGAACGCGCGTTTATCCATCTCACCGATAAATTTCGGGTATGAATTTATATAATTAACCTGCCTTGACAGCTCATAAAAATACGTTTCTCTCTTTTTATCAAAACCGCTTTTATTCAGGCGTTTTGACGCGGAATAAGCCCTCGGGTTTTCCTCTTTATACTTATTTAATACGTTGATATATTCCTGCAATTCTTCCTTTGTTTCGGCAAGGGCAGTTTCTCTCATAACCGAAAGTATTTCATAAGCCTTTGTTTCTTCTGAAATTTTTTGCTCTGCGGTTTTAAAACTCATTTGAGAAAATCGGTTGATAATTGCCTTATATTCCCGATTATTGTATATACTGTTTTCAGAAGTCTGCTGTAAAAAACAAAAAAGACCTATATTAAGCAAAAAACACAAACATATCAATATTAAGAATATCTTTTTTCCCAATACCTTCATCAATTCATAATATATAAGCTTCATTTTAAAAGCTCCTGCTTTGCGATAATATTGCCGTTTTTATCAAATGAGATTTTAATTTTATATTTCTCCTTTGTTCCGTCTTTGTAATTTACTGTGATTTTTACCTTATCATTTTCAATATCAGAGTAATCGAAGGTGTTTTTAGTCCTTAGGGCTTTCTGCTGAGAATTATAAAAAAGCTTTTCATACCTGTATAAAAAGAAATCTTCATCAACGTTCGGACGCGCTTTTACCGTTTTGTTCTGAATAATAATATCGTCGTCATTTTGCGGTAATAATTTGTTGTTGGCGGTTGAGAGGAGAATATCGGTATAAATTACAGTATCCTTTGTATCGCCTTTAGCTTCAAGATAATATATATCGGCTATCTCGCCTGATTTATATAAATTTGAATTTACTGTACCTATCTCCTTGTCTGAATCCTTTCGTTCTCTTGTAATATCAAACATACTCATTCCGTTAAAATAAACATTTCTTATGTCGTCAAACTGTCCGTTATCCCACCTCCACTCCATATCTCTGTATGGGTCGAAATCCTCCTTAACCACAGCCTTGTCGGGCTTGTAATAAAACGAAATATATTCAAGTCCTCTGCTAACCTTATTGTACTTCGTGTAATATACGGTTTTCTTATCACTGCCGACCTTTATATTTTTTATATTATTTCCCTTGTAGCATATATACAAATTATCGTATGTTTTTTTGCCGTTAAGCTTAAAAACGAGCTTTGAATTTTCAATTTTCTCTTTAGTCTGTTTAATGAGCGTATCTCTGTTTTGTTTTAGTAAAACATTATCCTCCGCATTAGTTGACGTTCCTATATAAAGCTCTATTTCATTTTTTCCGCAACCCGACGCAGACAAGGCAAGTAAAATTATAAACGTCAGCAAAAAGACATTTTTACTCATACACAAATACTTTTTCATATTTTAACTCCCGTACGTTTTTTAAAAGCTCCTTTTTATCTGCTGTGCAAACCGTTGTTTTGCCGTTGTCTGAATTAATCTGAAACCATAAATAATTATCATAAAAATTAATATCTTCAATATAATCCTTTATCTCGTCGGGAACTTTTACCTTTGAAATGTTTTCTCCTTTTCTGTTATAAACAGCGATTGTTTTCTGATTATCTGTTTGTGAATTTTCAAAAACCGAAAACTGGTTATAAACGTAAAAATAAGTATCATCGCAGTAAATTTTATTATCATTTTTAAAATCAAATACTGTCCTTGCGTTTTTACCGTTTAAATCCGACAGACATGCGTGTTTGATTTTTTTATTTTTATCAACATAATACCCCAAAAGCTTATTACCGTAAAAACCCGTAAACTCGTAGTCGTCATACGGCTCTATGACATCTGCCTTTCCGTCAGACAGTCTGTATCTTACAATTTTTCTGACGGACGCTTCACTGCCTTTTATCTCCTTTCCTTTGACAACCCTTTCATACGCCTTTTTGTTGTTAAACCCGCTCAGCGTTACATACATATATCCGTCATATATATTTCTTAAGCTTCCCTCACCGCCGTATATTTCCATAGTTTCCGCGAAATCTATAAACTTGCTTTCTTCTTTTGAGTTTAAATTAATTTTATAGAAACATCCCGATTGAGTATATTCTTTGTTTAAAGATTCATCAAATTTTATATTAGTCTGATAATACAAATACCCATCATATAAAAACCAATCAACTATATCCTTATTTTTAAAAGTAAAAACAATTTCCCGTTTTGAACCGTCGAGAGAAAGCCTTTTGAGATACAGATTATTTTGCTTGTCCTTATCACCGCTTAAATCCGTTGCCATATAATAGATTTTTCCGTCATAAATCTGAAAATTATCCAAACAAAGATACATATCTGAAATTTTAGCGTTACAATCAGGATATTCGCCGTTATGAAGGCAGTTGCTTTTATCACAGAGCGGTGTTGATTTCATTGTATCTTTATCCGTGAAAATTATATTTTTATCTACTAAATTATAATATCCGCCGTCTGATTTCTGCGTTAGGGTGTGTATTCCGTCAACCTTAAACATATATTGAAAATCAGGCATAGTTTTGCTCGAAAGCTCTGTATTTTCAGTCTTTTCCGCGCAAGACGAAAAAGTCAGGCACAATATTATAAGGCATATCATTGATAAAACATTTCTTTTCATAATAATTTCTCCATATCATTTATTGCTTCTACTTTATATACGATTTACATAAATAAAAAGTTCGCTTTTCTGTAAATTTTTTATAAATGATTATTTGTAATATATATTTTATAAATTATGTCTTATAGAGAGAATTAAAAATTATACCCTTATTATAGTGTTAAAAAATCGCAAAAAAGTTTCATTTTCCTATAAAAATTGCGTCTTTAGCTAAAGACGCAATTCTCTTTTCTGCCAAAATCGTTCGTTACGGCAGTAATTAAAATTTCATTGTTTTTTATACTCATTATCATTGGAGTTTGTCCCGCTTACAATGTGATGATACTGATTCCCTATTCTCGTCAATTCTATAGTTTTAACAGAAAATAACCATTTTCATATTATTAGCTTTCAGCTTTATTATCACTTTCTTTAGAACGTTTATTTTTTATCAGAATAATTACTTGATGTATAACTATTCCGACAACAACAAAACCTGCTGATATTGTATAGAAATATTTTAAAATCATATATGTCCAAATATCCGGTGAATATCCACTATATCTTAAAAAATAATCTTCAATATAAGTAATAATAAAACGGTAACTTATAAATAACGAAATAACACAGGGGAAAACTCTCCAAATGTTAATAATTGAATTGCTTTTTATAGAAAAATATATGCTTCCCGCTAAAAGATAAAATGGAACAATAATCAGAAAATATAAAGGTGAAATTAGCGAATTTTCATTATACAACGCGATAACAGGTAAAATTTGTAAAGGTATTGATATTATGTAAAATATTACTTCTAAGATAATTTTTTTCATAGCTTCTCCTCTCATTTAATTATAAAAAATAATATGGAGCAATCATAAATATACGAATATACCATGGTTGACTGTAATAATTCTTATATGTTTTTTAATTTGCAAGCGATATATGCCTTACTTTGAATAGTCATTATATTTACACATCACTATATTTATTTTTTTCTACAATATATTTTCCGTCAACAAATTTAAGTGTATGATTTTGCCAATCAATATAACATTCAATGACTAAATCTTCAAGATACCTCCAACTGTATTTTTCCCAATCATTCCAGGGAAAAACTGTTTTTCCGGAAATAATGTCATTGCCAATAAAAATAAATCTTTTTGGGGAATATTCACTCTTTTTGTACATATCCATTATTAATTTTAAAACCGGAGGTCTCTTATCATCAAAGAAAAATCTTTCGTGCACATCCATATTTAATGGTTTGAGCCCTTGTATTTCTCTTAAAACCGGAATTTCATCAAACACTTTATTGAAAACCTGAATGACAGAACAAGGATATTTTTTACTGCCCTCGGGCTTAGTGTTACCAATTTTTTGTAATAAAACATATTTATGTTTAAGTCCATAGCATGCATATTCATCTTTTATAAACTGAAAAGCATATACATCCCCCACATTCCATGGATTATGAACAAAATTATGAGGATTTATAATTTTTTTTGGTTTTGGCATCGGCGATAAGATTTTACTCTTAAGTTTAAGAATATTTTTTTGAAAATTCACCGCTCCCTTTGGATTTTCCTCCCACAAATCAACACCGCCATTATTATCAATCCAATAAATTGCTTTGTCCTTAACCTCAGGCATAAGCCGCCCGTATCTCCACTGCAAATCAGCAATAGCATACCAAACTAATGGTTCCTCATCGGTACCAAGGTATTCATCATACTCTTTCATTAACTTCATATATGCCTTTTCAATATCAAGAGTTTCGTATATGAGTTCTTGATATGAATCTCTAACGTCTGTAGTCGTATCATTTCCGTATAAATGTGAGCTCCAAATTCCCATAAATTTATCCCCTAATTATATTGAAATTTTGTTGACAAATCAGCTTAAATTCCAAATGAGGCTTTCAAAGCTAATCTTACAAACAAATTATTTCCGACAATGTTCTGTTAAATAACTAAAACATACCAATATTCAGATGTCTATTTTTTCAACAATATCATTTTTATAATCGACGCGAAAAACATTACCTTCTAAGTCATCCAAATATATCCACTTATTATCAAAAATATAAATTCTTTTAGTTTTTAAATCAGTAAGCTTAACAGGCTTTTCCTTATTATCCAAATATAAAATACCGTCAGCCACAAAATAAAACTTATTGTTCCACGAATTAACACAAGTTATTTCTTTATCACTCACTAAATGATGTGTTTTATCCTTTAAAGAGAAGCGGTACAATCCATCGGGAGCTATTCTATCTTCATCCTCGTCGCAATAATAATCATAATACACATAATCTCCGCATACAGAAAATACATTATTATTTCCATTATCTGCGAGTTCATCAATAAATTCGGGCTCCATATTCGGAGTTTTTAGACTGTAATAATAAAGCCCGCCCTCATCGCTTTGTATATATATTGTTTCATCAACGGGATAAAATCGATAGATACCTTTATTTAATTTAATCACATAATCTTTTCCCTTGTAGTTTACATTAAGCTTTTTGTTGCTTTTATAATAAATTTTTATGTCGTCTGACAAATAGTAAACATTACTGCGATTTATATCAATATCACTTTTTACAAATTCGCCGTTCTCATTATTATACACGGACAAAATATCATCATCCTCTAAAAAGCTGTATATCCTATTGTTATATTCGTAAAAACCATTTATATAAAAAGTGAAATTGTCTTATCAGATAACATATCCGTTTTACCATTGTCGGTGAATTTATATGCGTTCATCACTGCTTTCTTAGGATACATATTGCTATAATAATATAAAGTATTTTCACAATACGATATATTCCCTCCCGCAAGGAGATTGTTGAAACCGTTTTCAACTGCTTTTTCTTTAAAAGATTTTGCTGTTTTATAATTATTACAACTGCAAAATAAACACATTGTAAGAAATATTGATACAGTAATCTTCAGAATTTTAATTTTCATAATGTTTCCTCATTTGCTCCAAAATTCCCTTTATATGCAAAATGAATTTTTTATCAAACACATAATCCAAAACACCGTAAATGTGCGAAATGTGTTTTTCATTTTCTTTTATTCTTAATTTCTTATTTCATATTTAACAATTAAATATTTGTTTTATCCATCCAACCATTCAAACATTTTATAATTAAGACTACGTTGCCTTCGCTGTCGTACTGGAAGTACATTACAGAGGCGCCTTTTTCACGGCTATCATATTATCATTAGTATCATAATAATAATATATTTTATAATTAGAATCTTCCTTGCCTGTACGCAGTCCGTCAGCATTGTAAGAATATGTTACAGTATCATCGGAGGTTTTCAACTTGTAGAGCTGTCTGCCCACAAGCCACTCCATAGTCATTCCGTCTCGGTAGGTTTTGGGGTTGCCAATATTATCTTAAGTTATAGTCTGACCATTATACGAGGTAAGCTTATCTCCCCAGTTGCTGTCGCCGTAGGTATAAGTATTAGTTTTCTTGTTTGTTTTCTTTTGTGTAATAATAACTAAAATTTTTATCAATCTTTATTATCAATAGCTTTTAAGAAATCCTTTACTGTTACATTATCAGCATGGTGTAGTTCATAACAAGTGTCGCTGTTTTCCAATTGAGAGCCTTTTATTGCCAGTCTTTCTGTGTATAGTTCGCCTTTATCTATATACACATTAAACCATATATCACTGCTTTTATCTTTCTTTTCATCAAAGTAATGCACAGTATACTTTGGTTTACCTAAATGACTTCCCTCCGGTAGCACTGTATAAAAATTATATGCATCCATAATTGTAGTAGAGTCTTTTCTTGTATCTGCTGTAATTCTTGTGATTTCTTTTTTCGTCTTAAAGTCCAAAACAGCAAGATAAGCAGACACTTGGTTCTTTGTTTCTTGACTTACAGTTGCATCGATATCAATTGTTTCGGTAATATTATCCGAATCATAATCATTAATTATTTTCATAAATTCAGCAGGAGAAACCTTTGTGCATTTGCGTAGGGCATCCGATATATTCATTTCTTCTGAATATGCTTCTTTTGCAACAATGTCACGAATGTATAATTCGTCATTTTCTATGTATACATTGTACCAATTATCATAAGACGGCTCTTTCACATTTGCCTCGTGCACAATATATTTGGGAGTTTCATTGATTTTATCTTTTGTTACATCACTATAATTACTTGCATCTAAGAGGACATTCACTCTTTCCTCGTTATGAGCGAAATAAAAGCTTGTCACTACTTCTCCTGTAATACCGTCTGCAATCTCAATATAGTTAAGTTCTTCAGTTGAATTACACCCCATAAGTGAAGTTAATAAAACTAATAATAAACCTAAACAACATATTTTTTTCATAGTAAAACCTCCTATAGATTTATAATACTAACTATTTTTTATAAGACAAAGCATACTTTATAGTTTTTGACCAATTGAGTGTTGCATACTGCTTACTAACCGACAAAGCAAAAGCACCCTTATTGCTATTTTTCTTTTTATAACTAACCTTTTCATTACTATATTTGTAATATAAATAACATAGTCCACCTGGTACCAAAGAATCTTTAACATCTTTCATCTTAAATGCCTTTAGAGTTTTCTCGTTTTTATCCATATACCTATAATTAAAGCAACTGCAATTAAAACCTGGAGAATCTCGAGAAGTTGAGGCCATTACATAAAGCGTACGATAAAAATACGTTATCTTATCTCCGTCTAAATAAAAATAATCAATAATAATATATTTTATAAAGTGACGTAAGTAATTAAAATAAAACCTTATATGCTTCCAAAAAGATTTTCGCTTGTCCATCAGGATTTGCCGATTTAGTAAAATCATATGTATACCAAGAATATTCGTAATCGTTTATTATAATTGGAATGTCCTTGAATTTCGGTTCTTCCGAATGAATTTCACGTGCAATTTCAGATAATAATGATGCCAGTTCCCAATAACCGTTAGGTCCTTTGCCGATGTATTCCATTTCATCATCATACATCTCTGCTTCATCTTCATAGCCAATTTTTTCTATACCTTTTTCCTTGTACCAATTCATCAATAAATCTGCCAGCTCATTCTTTTTATACGAATCAATAATTACCTCCTCACGGTCATCATCCCAAAAAGCAATATTCCATCTCTCTTCATCAAATTCAGAATCAGCTTCACACTCCGCTTCAGTATTATACAAAACGGTAAAACTCGGCAGGGATAATTCTTCATCAAAATTTATCAGAAATGATATTGCATATATATCACGGTCATTCCAAGCTTCTATAATTGATAAAATTTTCTTTTTTAAAATTTGTTTAAACATTGCTTTCTCCTTTTATCCCTCAAATACATTTGTTTAATTTTATCAAACACATATAATTTAATTGTTGCTTTTATAATAAATTTTTATGTCGCCTGAAAATAGTAAACATTACTGCGATTTATATCAATATCACCTTTTACAAATTCGCCGTTCCCATTATTATACACGGACAAAATTTCATCATCCTCTAAAAAGCTGTATATCCTATTGTTATATTCGTAAAAACCATTATATAAAAAAGTGAAATTTCTTATCAAATAACATATCTGTTTTACCATTGTCAGTGAATTTATATGCGTTCATTACTGCTTTATTAGGTTACCGTTAAATCATTCTATACAATCTAATAATATGGAGTTTTTGTCAATAGGATAAAATTCGTCTTTTTTTAAACTTCTCATGCGAAAAAGATAATAATTATTATTTTTATCGACTTCAATCCAACCGAAAGAATATGAGGCGGGATAATCTTTATAATAAATTTCTAACGAACAATATATATCTTCATCATTTCCGCTTCGTTCAATACTGTATTTGGGCTTTTTCGATATAACCTTTCTAAACTCCTTGATAATATCTTCTGATGCCACTATATCGTCATTATCCGTAATTAATATTAAAGATTCCATATACTCATCTGTATTTTTGGGGTAGCTTTTGCTTGAATCGTGGTAAAGAGCCGAACTGTCATTACAATAGATAAACTCTTCTTCTTTATCGCAGTCATATACTCTGATATGTAATCTAAATCCGTCTTGTTCTACTGTTTTTACAGAGTAATTATCCTCATCCTCTATAAACCAGTTTGGATCATAAACACGAGTATACTCTATTCCGTTATAGTGAATTTCCGACAGTCCAAAGGTATAAAGAAGATTACTACAGCTCGGTAGAAAGACTGTAAAAAACAAAACGCATAAAATAATAAATAAGACGGCGCATAATGAAAACATATAAACATTAACATTTCTATTTTTTATTTTCTTAACCTTATTCATTAAATCACAACCTTGTATAATAAAGTAGTAGTTATTATTGTGCCTCTCCAAGCACATATGCTACACTGTAGGAGGCGCTGTGGATTGATTATCACTTCCTACCGCAAGACGGGTTTTAGAAAGGCTCCAACCACGCCTCTTTACAGTATTGTTAATCAGTCAGATACCGCCCGACAGTTTATTTAGAACAGGGTTACAAAGTAAAGTAATGTTCTGCGGATACATAGCGTCACAATAAACTATATCGGAGGTATTCAATGATTTTTGTTGAATTTGCGTCATCAAGAGTTTTCCAGGTTCTCAAACCATTAAGTGTTATAGATATATGAGATTGAGGCGTTATCGCTCAATGTTACTCCTGCAAGCTCTCTACCAACCCGCCAGCTCATCGTCATACCGTTGCGGTAGGATAGGAGATTTCGTTATAATCTCTTAGTTTTATCCCCTTGCGAGCTATCGTAAGGGGATAAGGGATTTAAAGATGTTCGGACTCATCAAATCTGAGCAACGATATAGAGATAATTGTGGAAATAGTAGTTCGTTTTTTACATATTAAACTATATAAAAACTAATTATACACAAGGAAAATTCCCTCCGTATTTTCTGAAAATTTCTTCTATTTTACTACGATCCGAATTGGAAATATTAAAATATTTATCGCCAATTTTTACAACACCACAGGAATCACATGCAATACAGTAATAATCATTTTCAAACTTAATAGAGATATTTTTATCAAAACCACACGAAGGTTCATCGAAATATAGCTTTTTATTATTAAACATATCTTTAATAGTATTGCTCTCCGAATTGGTTAATGTTACTGAAATGTGTTTATTATTATAATTATAATTTAATTGCCCAATAGAATCAGTTGAAATATTAGTTGTATTATTGCAAGCGCTTAAAAACATCATAAAAGGAATCATTAATAGCAATACAACCGGCACAATATAAGTATTTTTAATCATCTTATTTTTATCTCCAAAGAAAAGTCAATTTTATATAGTGTGAACAACATAAAGCAATAATCATTAACAAACTTTACCTTTTTAGTCTTTATTTAATAAATATTATAAGACTTAGATATAACTATTTGTTTTATGTCTTTTACATCACTCTTCTTTACAGTTGCAAAAATGTTCCAGTTGCCTATCATAGGCTCAATTACATTATCTGCTCTCGTTAAAGTTACATCTGTTAAATATAAAGTATTATTCTTATAGGATAGATTTCCTAATTCATGCTTTGTAGAATAGTTGTTTTCATGTCTGTAAAGAAAGATTAATGATTTTGTTTTAAAGAACTCTTTATCATACTCCGCAAATGTTTTCTTAAAAAAGCTCTTATATTCATTCCATGAATTAAATATAATGGTTGTATCCGCTACATTATGATAACCAAAAATACAATACTCGGAAAGGTCATAACTGGAAATGTTTCTATCCTCTTTAAAATCTATTTTTTTTGTTCCTTCAGGGGTGGCTCCTTCTGTTATTTGAATGGTAGAATCATGGGGAAGGTTTTCGTCATATACCCAACTTACCGCCTTACTAAATACACTTTTAGAGTCTCCTTTAACGGCTCTTACCTTATACTTAATACTTTTTTGGGAAGTAGGCTTATAATTGGAGATATAGTTTGTTTTCGTCGTAGAAATTCTCTTTGAGCCGCTGTACACTTCGTATTTTGAAGCGCCTTTTACACTATTCCAAGAAATGTACAAACCATTTTTATAGCTGTTTATAATCTTTGTGATTTTCGGGGCTTTGAGGCGAGTTATTTTTTTTACGGTAGATGTTGATTTCCCGAACTTAATCTTGTAAAAATACCGTTTGCCGTATTTAGCGGTTTTATCGGTAAAAGTACATTTGTGATTTAGCGCTTTAATAATCTTGTATTTTTTTCCTGTTGCTGTTTTTCTTAGAATTTTATAACTTTTAATTTTTCTGTTTTTATTCCAGTTCAGCTTTATTCCGGAGTTAGTATTTACGGCTTTAAGTTTAGTTTTTGATACCGCCGAAACATTCATTGATAACAAAGCAAGCAACAAAATAAAAGATAATACTGCTTTCATATATTTCATTATTAAAACCTCCTTAAAACTCTTATATATAACTCTGTAAAACGCTATTTTGTGACAAAGTATTATCCAAATAAAGCTTGCCAAACAGAATAATCAGTACTATTAACAGAATCACCCGTTGACCGGGTGGTTCTGATTTTCCGCTTATTTTCTATTCTTTTATTAGAATATCAAAATATTGATACCGTTTTTCTTACCATACTCATATGCCGTGGAATTCTTTTTGCATTTAAGCACAAAATTTTTATCAAGCATATATACGTCGCCCAAGCCTGCGCCGCAAAATCCGAACGCTTTTTCACCTATTTTTTTTACTGAAGGCAAAACTGTCAGAGTTTTTAATTTGGGACAATGTAAAGACTCTCTGCCGATAGACGTAACGCTCGCGGGAATATTAATAGACGTCAAACCGCTCCCGTAAAAAGCGTACTCCTTAATTTTCTTTAAACTGTCGGGGAGCTTTATGCTTTTTGTTTTGCTCAAATAAAACGCAAAGGGTTCAATATTATTTGCGCCTTTAATATCAATTTTTTGGGTTTCAGCGCTTTTGAAAGCGTATCTGCGAATATTTTTAACGTTCTTCGTTATTATAACCTTTCTGACCTTCGCGCACTTAAACGCGTATTCGCAAATCGACTTTACCGTTTTAGGTGTTTTAAAGCTTTTGCTTTCCTTTTTTGCGGGATAAAGCAAAATGTTAGTGCGTTTTTTATCGTAAAGCACGCCCGATTTAACGGAAAAATTCTTGTTATTCTTAGCAACGGAAATCTTTTTCAGGCTTTTCGGGAAAACATTATCTCCTATTTTTTTAACACTTTTGGAGAGCGTCAGACTTTTAATCCCGCTATCTGAAAAGGCCTGCTGTTTGATATTTTTTACTCCGTCGGGAATTGAAAACGCCTTATTTTTACACTTGTTTTTCGGAAATTTTATAAGCGCTGTTCCGTTTTTATTATATAAAACTCCGTTTTTTGAGGAAAATTTACGGTTGCCTTTCGATACGTTAATTTTACTCAAACTACTTGAACTAAACGCAAGAGTTGATATGTTATTTATTGTTGACGGAAGATTTATAACCTTTGTATTTTTTGAATGTAAAAATTTCTTTCCGAGCTTTTTAACGGGCCTGCCGTTAACGGCAGACGGAATTGTAAGAGTTTTTTCAGAGCCTTTGTATTCAACGACTGTCAGCGTTTTATCATTTTCAACCTTATACTCAATTTTGTTTTTAGTAACAGCCCCGACAGGAATTGCCGAAATCGGCGCGCAGGAAACCGCAACAACCGTAACCATAAGAATTGATAACATTTTTTTCATATTAAATCCTCTCCTTTTTAATAATTTATAAGCTTATTTACAAGTATCCATATTATCTCAAATAGATTTACCAAATCAACTGTATCACTATATGAAATTGCAAATGTGTTTTTTGAAATTACAAGTGCTGACATTTTCAAAAACAGTTTTTATCGTGAATTTCTGACAGCTTTAATGTAAAAACTTATTTATAATATTTGGTATCCTAAGCATTGGGAAGCTCCGACTGTAATTAAAGCAATTCCTATCACAAAATAGAGTAGCAACAAATACTTATAAACAATCGGCAATGTAAACTTTTTCTCTAAACGCACATCTCTCCGACCTTTTTTATAATATAAAACAACCTCATCCGACACACTCCCTTGGCATTTAAGCTTTATTGTATATCTGTTTTCGTTTAGGTAATACTCGTATTTTGCAATTGAATATGTATAACTCGATGGCATTCCATCATTTGTTTCTCCCATACCAAAATAATCTGATGTTTTTTTCAATTTTGCTGTAACCTGTTTATCAGGAATACTTTTATATCTTTTATACCAAATTCTAAAAACTACTAAACTAACCGCCATAACTACGGCATAAATTACAAGTATAGGAATCCACTTTGGGTCAATCGTGTAAAAAGATTCTTGCATATTACTTTAAACTCCCTTTAATCATCTATAAACAATAGAAAAAGAAAATAATTTCTTGATATAAAATAACTGTTGTCTGATGTGAAATACCCTACATAATTAAAATATAAATTTTAAAATTTTCTAATATGGCTCATAGTAATCTACTATTATCCAGTTTAAATTCTCCCACTTTATACTGAGTGTTACAGGAATTTGGCTGGAACCATAAATAAAATCATCGTTTTTATATACCCGATACGAGTATGTGTAATAGACCTTTCCGTTAAATAAATTAATAAAAGGTAAAAACCATATAAAATAATTCTCTTTAATTTCTTTTGAAGAAAAATCTTTTACTTCGTCGCTTATTCCACTGCGTACATTTATTTGTTCGACAATCTTAGGGTTTTTTATATGCTCTGAAGAAAAATTACCGTTTGAATTATAAATGTCATAAATTAAATTTCTTATAGAAATTGAGAAAATTAAATATATAACAAAAAGAACAAAAAATATTATTGAAAAAATAATAACAACTTTTTTTGCTACGCCTTTCAAAGCATATCCTCCTTATTTGTTTTAACTGTGCAAGTGTTTTTAATTACTTTCATTATATCAACGGAAAATTTTAATATCAATCGGAATACTGCATAAATATTTTAAGCGCAATTTATCAATAATTAATATATAAAATTTCATTTTTTTAAGCTTTAATTGATTATATAAATCATAATAAACATTTCGTTCTAATTCAACGAACAACTTATAGAAACATTCTACTTGTAGTGGAATTTTACCTTTTATCTGAATTTCCGTATAATAATAAGAACAGCACCGCTTGTAGATTGTTAATTGCAATAATTATAGGACATATAGTCCTAAAAGTCAATAGGACAATGTGTACTATTCTATAATTATTCTGGTGATTAAAATGAGGTTACGAATAAAGGATTTACGCGAAGATAATGATTTAACGCAGAAAGAAATATCGAAGCTGTTAATGTGCGACCAATCGCTTTATTCAAAGTATGAACGCTCAGAGCGTGAAATACCTTTAAATTTAATTATAAAGCTTGCCGATTTTTACAAGGTAAGTGTAGATTATCTTCTATATAGAACCGATAATCCCTATGTAAACAAGTAAATCCTTTTTCCGAGAAATTTGATAATTAAGAATTAAAAATTAAGAATTAAGAATTTAATTTAAAGGTAAACTTTTAATTCCTTTTCAAACAGGATTTAAAGGAAAGGTTTTCAAAAAGTCTAAACAGTCTACCGCAAAACCTGTCCTTTCTATCCAAAACAAGACAGAGGCACAATCGTATGGGGGATATGAATTGTCAGATAGGAGCTGAAATGTCTGACGTAGAGATTTAAAAATTAAGAATTAAGAATTGGATTTATAGGTAACCTTTTAATTCCTTTTCAAACAGGATTTAAAGGAAAAGTTTTTTAAAAGCTTATATTAACAGAAAAATAATCTGCCTATCTAACTTTATATAGGGAGAAATTTTTTATATAAAGATTTTTCGCTGAACCTGTCCTCCATATCCAAAACAAGACATAGGCACAATTGTATGGGGGATATGATTTGTCCGAGAGGGACCGCAATGTCTGACGTGGAGATTTAAAAAACGTAGAACCTGTCCTCCATATCCAAAACAAGACAGGGGCAGAAACGTTTGGGGGAGATGCTTTTTAGAGAGGGACTGCAATGTCTGACGTGGAGATATAAAAAACCGACCGATAATTCGGTCGGTTTTTTGAATGCTCTATTAAATTCCTATTTTACTTTTACAACACAGGTCATTGTTTTACCGTTTACCTTTGCGGTAATGGTAGCCTTACCCGATTTAACCGCCGTAATCTTTCCTGCGGAAACCTTTGCGATTGATTTTGCGGAAGTTTTCCAAACAGGCGTCGCGCCTGTGGATTTGCTTACTGTCAACTGCTTGCTTTGTCCCGCTTTAAGAGTAAGCTTAGTCGCAGAAAGCTTCGGGTCAAACACCTTTACGGCACATTTCATCGTAACCCCGTTTCTTGTTGCCGTGATTACAGATTCGCCATACTTTTTTGCAGTAATTTTGCCTGATGAATTTACTGTTGCTACCTTTGTATTAAGGCTTTTCCAGTCAACTTTACCATCGCCACCCGTTACAGAAAGTGATTTTGTCTTTCCTTTAAGGATATTAAAAGAAGTTTTTGAAACAACGGGATTGTTAACCTTAATTTTACATTTAAGTATAAAGGAGCTTACGGTTGCGGTGACATAGGTTGTACCCTTTTTCTGACCTGTAACTACGCCCTTTTTACTTATTTTCGCTATTTTGTTATCCTGGCTTGCGTAAGTAATATCACCCGTAGCAGATTTAAGCTCAAGAGTATATTTGTTTTTAAGGTAAACCTTTTTTGATGTTGTTGAAAGATAAGGTCTTACCTTGTAAACAGTTCCGTCAAATGAGCCGTTCTTATATTTACAGTCATTAAGAGATACCCAGCCCGTTTTACCGCTGTACTTGGTCTTGCCCCACGTCAGAGTGCTTGTGTATTCAACCTTTGTTACTTTGAGAGACGCCGACTTAGGAACCGTGGTAAGATTTTTCTTTGTGCCTGTGTATTTATTTTTTAAATGTATTTTTTTCTTTGTCGTAAAGTTTTCGTAATCTTTCGGGTATTTATAAACCTTAACTTTACTTGTAAATGTAAATGAACCTGTCACAGCAGTGATTGTGACCGTACCATCGGAAACGCCCTTAACCTTTCCCGCTGAGCTTACTGTCGCTATCTTCTTGTCCGAACTGCTCCATTTAACAGTTTCAGGCGCTCCGACAACCTTTAAGGTTACAGTGTCGCCGATACAGGTTTGCGCTGACGTTTTATCAATATAAGGGTTTTCAACCGTAACCTTACAGCTTGCGCTTCCTGTCTTTGTTTTACAGGTGATTTTAGCACTTCCTTCTTTTAGTGCCGTAATTTTTCCCTTTTTTGAAACCTTAGCTACATCGGAATCAGAGCTTTTATAAGTTGCTCCAAGCCCGTTTTGAACGCTTAGTTTCTTTTTAGCGTCAACATAAAGCGTCGATTTAGTCGGCGAAACCTTCGGCGGAAGCTGATAATAATCCTCGCCTATACTGCCGTTTATGTAATCGCAGTAATTCAAAGCACACCAGCCCGTTTTTCCGCTGTGGGAAGTATAGCCCCAGAGGTATCCGCCCGCGAGAGTAAATTCAGTAACCTCAATCATTTCACCGAACGAAAGCGTTGTAACCTTTTTAGAGCTTGTACTGCTTTTGGCTCTAAGAGTAAGCGCGTCAACGTTTACCTGCCAATTTTCATAAGTGTCGGGTTCTTTTTCGGGTTCCACGGCTTGTCCGTATTTCGGGTTACCGTAGCCGATAACATATTTATTGGTAAGAGTACGAGATGAATTTGTAGTATAATGAGTAACGCTTTCGTTAGTGGCGTTGCCTTCAATAACATCGAGATAGTTTCCGTTTAATCCTGCCAATATTCCCGTATGCGTCGATACGGCAGAGCTTCCGCCGTCACGGTAGAATACCACGTCACCCTTTTTCGGCGTATAATTTCCGCCGTAATATTTACTGTCGTGCCATCTTCCTATTGATTTAAACCAGTTAACCTCGGTACTGCACGAAGCATATTTTTTAATCGCGGTCTGCGGAACCTTCGCTTGATTTGCGCACCAGCTTACAAACATCGCGCACCAAGGCTGATTTACAAAACTCTTGTTGTACCAGTATCCGTATTTAGTACCTGCAGAATTTTCCTTATAGCCGACCTGCGTTCTTGCTACACCGACAATATCGTTTATATAATTTCCTGTGTTTTTATATGTATTGGGATAACCGGTCGGATAGGACACCGACTGCGCTTCATTATTCGTAATTTCAAAGCCCGCAAATATTGTAAATATCAGAGCTACAACCAGTAAAAATGAAGTTGATTTTTTTAATGCCTTGTTCATAACTATTCCTCTAAATCAAAATTATATCATCTTATCTTTCGTAATAAAATCTGTTTATTTAATTAATATTTACTAATTTAACGTATTAGTATTATATTATATCCGTTAAGGACATAATTTGACACTTATTTTTTATTATTGTAACATAGATTTTCTTTTCGGTCAACCGATAAATATTCCTTACGGGAATTTTCGTAAATGTGTACATAAAAAGGGCGCGGATAGCATAATGCTATCCGCACCTTGTATAATTTAGGTAAACTTATTAAATTTTATCTAAATTATGGGTTACAATTGAATTTTGATTATTTAACCTTAATCTTAATTCTCTTGTATACACCGTTCTGAGCGTAAACGTAAACGTAGCACGTACCCTTCTTC
>CANPXF010000013.1 GCA_947585745.1 uncultured Clostridia bacterium
CTAAATTATTGTTTATCGCATTATTGATTTGAATTTTATCATCTAAGGACTTCAAAATACTTCCAATCTGTTTTTGTATATCAAGTGGCGGAACATCTATTTCAAGCTGTTCCAAAACGCTTGTCTGAACTCTTTGCCTGCCTGATGAACCGACCATAGATTTTATTGCAGGATTTCGAACATACGGACTGCATATCAAATAGAAGAGAAAATCAGGATCGCTTACTTCTGCTTTCGCTCGAAAAACAACATATTCAGTAGATCCGAAGCCCACTTCTCCATCTTGTAAAATATTTACTTTTGCCGTTTTCCCGTTTTCTAAACAAGGGGTGATGCGAGCCATTATTGTATCGCCCTTTCTAAACTTGGCACCTCCGTTATATTCTTCCGTTGTAAATGTCGAAATATCTCGGCAAAACGGTTGCAGTATATCCATAGATATTTTTTTTGCTACTGTTCCTTTTGGCAAACTCTCCTTAGGATTAAATTCTGCGAAATCGCCAAGCTTATATTTCATACCCAATCGCCCCCAGTTTCTTTCGGATTTCGTCCTCCAACTTGTGGGACTTTGCGAACATTTCGGACAGCTCGGCGGTCAGGCGAGTCATCTTTTCCTCAAACGGTTCGCCGTCGTCCTCCTGTTCCTCAATGCCGACATATCTGCCTGGTGTCAGAATAAAGTCCTGCTTCTCAATTTTTGCAAGGTCAGCAACAGCGCAGAAGCCTTTTACTTCTTCTAACGTTCCATCTTGGAACTGCTCGAAGGTATCCGCAAGCTTCTGTATATCTTCATCAGTAAAATCCCTGTGTTTGCGGTCAACCATATATCCCATTTTGCGGGCGTCGATAAAGAGTGTTTTGCCTTTCTGCTTTTTGTTCTTTGAGATAAACCAAAGGGTAACCGGAATGGTGACGCTGTAAAATAGCTGCGTCGGCAGAGCGACTATACCTTCTACAAGGTCAGCCTGAATAATATTCTTTCTAATTTCTCCCTCGCTGCTGCTCTGAGAGGAAAGAGCACCGTTAGCAAGCACAAGACCAATTTTTCCATTCGGGGCAAGGTGGTGTATCATATGTTGAATCCACGCATAGTTGGCGTTACCGGCAGGGGGTGTTCCGTATTTCCAACGAACATCGTCTTTGAGCTTTTCCTGTCCCCAGTTGGAAAGGTTGAAAGGCGGGTTTGCCATAATGAAATCCGCTTTCAGCGTTTTATGTAAGTCATTAAAGAATGTATCTGCCTGGTACGGTCCAAAATCGGCGTCTATACCTCGGATAGCCATATTCATCTTTGCCATTTTCCAAGTATCGGCATTAGACTCCTGACCGTAAACAGCAATTTCTTCACGCTTTCCGTTGTGAGCCTGAATGAACTTTGCACTCTGTACGAACATACCGCCCGAACCGCAGCAGGGGTCGTAAACACGACAGTTTGAAAACGGTTTCAGTATAGCGACTATCGTTTTAACAATGCTGGACGGCGTGTAAAATTCGCCACCTTTAACGCCTTCATAAGCTGCAAACTGAGCGATACAGTATTCATAGGTTCTGCCGAGCAAGTCCTTGCTTTCCTCGGTGTCGCCCATATCCATATTGGTAAAGAGGTCAACCACATCGCCCAAAACACGCTTATCAAGGTCAGGGCTTGCGTAGTTCTTGGGCAGCACATTCTTTAAGCTCTTGTTTTCAGCTTCAATTGCTCGCATTGCGTCGTCTATCACGGTTCCGATTTCAAGCGTATGAGCAGAAGAGGCGATTTTGCTCCAACGGGCATTTTCGGGAACGAAAAAGATATTGTCCTCCAAATAGGCGTCTCTGTCGTCCTCGAAGCCGTCGCCTTCCGCTTTCAGTTCGTTGTATCGTTTCTCAAAGGCGCTCGATATGTAACGCAGGAAAATCAGCCCTACGATAACCTTTCTGTATTCTGCTGCGGGAATATGTCCCCATAAGACGCAGGCTGCGTCCCAAATCTGTTTTTCAAAGCCGATGTTGGCGTTATTCTTTTCAGCCAAGGTTTGTCCCTCCGATTATAATTGTTCAATCATATTATAATAGTTTAGGTGTCCGAAAAAACGGACTTATTCCGCTTCTTTCGGCAGAACTTCCATAATTTCGTCCATCGTGCAATCGAGGCAGTTGCATATCTTCACCAGCACCTCCACCTGCACGGACTCATTTTTTCCGAGCTTTGCCATAGCATTCGACGAAATGCCGGTCAGTGTTCGTAGTTTCGTTTTATTTATGTTCTTATCAATCATCAGTTTCCACAATCTGTTGTATGAGATAGGCATTGATTTCCCTCCGTTCAGCTGTGCTGTAAAGTGATATACAAAACCATTTTTATTGTACCGCAAAAACTTTTATTTTTCAACTTGATTGTCGAAATATCAAAAAAATATTTCATTTTACAACCTCGATAAAGAAATTAACATCATTTTCTCTCGCATTCCGACTGTGAAGAAATTTTTATGCCAATTTTCGGAAATTTATCCCAAACAAGGGGGTGCAAAACGGCTTTTTTTACAAATTAATGAGAGAATTTTTTATACCATATTCAAAAATGGGTGTTAAAAACAGTAATTCTTGTCCAAATAAGTAGGGGAAGGCTTTTCAATTCAGTATCAGCCCGTATCTGCTTCTGTGCTTTTTGAATATTTCTGAAATCTTAAGTTTTAGATATTCATATTTATCTCTATCACCTTGCTTAAGATGATAGTAATATGTGCTTCTGGCAATTCCTGATAATTTAAGCAATTATTTAAGCGGATATTTCTGCCTTTTCTCTCCTCCATTAGTCCTTCGGTCTAAGTATATGTGTTCCCAATTCTTCAATGTGCGAAGATATTTATCTTCTTCTGTTCGATTTTGCGTATTCCAATATTTTCGTACAGTTTCTCTGTGTGATAAATAATTCTCGCGCATATCCATTATAACAGATATTTTGAATTCTGCACTATATACCTTGTTTGTTCTTCCTGTTTTTTTCATAAAAATATGCACCTCCAAAAGTGTCTAATTTTTGGGGTGCATATCATCAACGGGTGGTTTTGATTTAGTCCGTTTTGATTTTAAATTTTATTTAACCTTAATTTTGCATTTAAGCTTCATACCGTTTGTCTTTACGGTGATTGTAGCTTTGCCTTTCTTCTTTGCTTTAATGTTACCCTTTTTGCTGACGGTCGCAACCTTTTTGTTGCTTGAGGTAAACTTAGCGTTTCCAACCTTTCCTTTAATACTTAATTTAAAGGATTTGCCTTTTTTCAGAGTTAGTTTGCTCTTGTTCAGCTTGGGATTTTTTACGGTTACTCTAAATTTCTTTGATACGCCGTTGTTGGTTACGGTAATTGTAGCCGTACCTTTCTTAACGCCCGTTACCTTTCCGCTTGAATTTACCTTTGCAACCTTTTTATTACTTGTTTTATAGGTCGTTTTTCCTTTGCCGTTCTTAACTGTCGCTTTGATTTGCGCCGTTCCTTTTACATAAACAGTAGCGGACGATTTTTTGAGGTTAACTGTTGTTTTTGCGGGAGTAGTTTCAGTCGGCTCGGTCGTGTTAGTGTTTTCAGTCGGATTTATTGTAGCCGACGGCTCTGTTACACTCGTGCTTTCGCTCGGAGAAGTTGATGATGAGCTTTCATAAGGCTCTGTTGTTCCCGTTGTATCAGTCGATTGCGTTGGTTCCGTAGAGCCAGTTGTTCCCGGTGAATCGGTTGTCTGAGATTCGGTTGGTTCTATCGTTTCTCTTGTTTCAGTCGGCTGAGTTGCTTCCGTAGTTTGTGATGTTCCTGTGGGGTTGCTGGTTAAAGGAGGTTCAATTTCCTTAGAATTTACTTTAAGAATGATTTCTCCTGTGAAGGCTTCATATTCGAAAGTTTCTTTAGAGGTTACGGTTATTATACACTTGCCAACTCCATTGATACTAACCATACCGTTTTCATCAACAGACGCGATGCTTTCGTCTGAGCTTAAAAATGTAAGCTCAGAACTTCCCTCGTTAACTGTTGTGTCAAGCATAAACGGAGAGTCACCCTCAGTTTTACTGTAAGATTTACTGAAGGATACGGAAGGGGTTTTCTTTACTATTGTGAGGTTAGCAGTGTCGCTGTAGTATTTGAGGGAGGCTGTGATTTCTGCCGTGCCCTTACCTAAGGGAGTTATCCTTCTGTTTCCGTCAATTTCGGCAATTCCCTCAGTTGTACTCCACTGCACATTATAGTCGTTGATGGGAGTGTATACATTCATTGCGCCGTTTTTGAGATAGAGTGTTGCGTTTGTGGTTTCGGTGGTAGTTATTTTGCTTTTATCAAGCGACACTCGAAGATTATACTCATATTCTTCAAGCGGCTCAAATACAAACAGAGGACCGTTTTCGCCCTGAGCCTCTTCAAAAGATTTTTCCGCTATCTTTATATTTCTGGTTACATTTGTATCAGAAGGAACGGAACACTCCTCTGTATTGTCATCTGTGCCGAAACATTGTACCCAATAATACATTCCGTCAATTTCAAAACAGCCGATGCCGATTGTTTTGTACGCTGCAGTCAGAATGTTTTCTCTGTGTCCGGCTGAGTTCATCCAACTGTTCATAGCGGCATCAGGATTCACTTGTCCGAACGCAATGTTCTCGCCGTACATAAGACTATTTGCGTCAAAGCAAATTGAACTGTCCGGACGCGTGTGAGCAAAGAGTGCGGAGATTTCAACGGCTCTCTGCATAGCGGTTTCCAGTAGCGAGCTGTTCATCACCAAGGGGTCAAGACCTTCCAGCTCTCTTTCGTGGTTTACAATTTCAAGCACCGCAAAAGCATAGTTATATCTGAGGTTTCCGGTTACGGATATTTCGTCTAAAGGTCTGTAACCGTTTTTCCCGAAGTGCTGTAGCTCATCGTTGAGGAGCGTAAGCTCGACCTCGGTTGGTATAGCGTAAGGGTTAATGTATGTTACGCTTTGCGGAATAGTGAGGTGCTTAAGCGAGGTGCAACCTTCAAAGGCATGGAATTTAATTTCTTCGATACCTTCGTTAAGCTCTACTGATTCAAGAGAATTACAGTATTGGAATAAACCTTCGGAAATAAAGTCGAGTCCGAGAATTTTTACGAATTTAAGATTAGTGCAATAAACAAATGCGCCTGCATCGACATGTTTTATGCTTTTTGGAATTACAATATCTTCGAGTCCGGTTTCTCTAAATGTGTGATTGTTGATTTCTTCAAGCGCTCCAAAATCTATATTTTTTAATGACTGACAATTTAAAAACATCTGATAGCTTGTAGTTTTCAGCCCTTTGCTGAAATATACTGTCTTAAGATTATTGCAATAGGCAAAGGTGAAGTTTCCAACCTCGGTGACGCTGTCGGGAATTGTAAATTCCGTAAGACCGTCGCAATACTGGAATGCGGATATGCCGAAATATGTAACGCTTTCGGGGAAAATAAATTCAGTTAGGTTGCGACAATATAAAAATGCACAGTCTCCGATTTCTGTTACGCCGTCGGGGATTGTAACGGAGCTTTGTTCACTTGCGCAGGGGAACATTAAAAGCTTTGTAAAATCTGCATTATAGAGAGTGTTGTCAGACACCTTGAAATTGGAATTTTCCTCGTCTATCTTAATGGTTTTAATACTGCAACCGTAGAACGCAATCTCCGACAGTGTTTCAACATCCTTGCCCAAAACTATATTTTCAATAGCGACATCTTGAAAAGCATAGTCTTGTATTTGTGCGACGTTGATTTCGTCAGTTATTTTAAGCGAGGTGCAGTAAGCAAACGCTCCTCGCGAAATTAGTTTAAGCGAGCTTGGCAGATTGATTGATGCAAGATCCCCGCACTGACAGAACGCGGCTTCACCGATTGTTTCCACGCTTGATCCGAGTGACGCTGTTTTTAGTTTATAGCAACCGTAAAAAGCTTGAGCTGAGATGTCTGTTATTCCATCCTCAATGATGACATTCTCTATGCTGTATTTGTAGTCCTCCCAAGGCAGAACATTGTCAGATATGAGCTCGTCCATTGAGCCGTAGCCTGAAACTGTAAGCGTATTACCGTCAAGCTCCCAGTATACTGTTGAATCAGTACCTGCTCTGTAATTTATACGATTATTCAGTGAGTAAGAGGCCGTAGTTTTTTCTGCGATATAGCCGTTTGGCACATCAACATTAGCTACAGTGTCATCGGTTTTGTTGTCTTCCAGAGTGATTGAAGATGCTTTGCCTGTAGTTTCCTCCTTAGCTGATACGGACAGAGTCGGGATTGCCGACACTAAAAGAACAGCGCAACAAAGCATTGCGAAGATTGATTTTGTTAGTTTCATAAGCGGGACTCCTATTCTATAATTATATAA
Organism: uncultured Clostridia bacterium; assembly: GCA_947585745.1. Lineage (GTDB taxonomy): Bacteria > Bacillota > Clostridia > Oscillospirales > Acutalibacteraceae > Ruminococcoides. The sequence continues at coordinate 6,343 of CANPXF010000013.1, forward strand.
ATATTATAATTTGTTCTTAAAATATTGTCAATATCAACATAATCATATGATTTAAAATAGATTTTACAAATGAGTAAAGCAAGAAAGCGCAGTTTTATTTAAGCGGCTTGTTTGCTTTAAAATCTCTTTTGATGATGTTATCAGCAACCTTACCAACTGAACCTTTGTATGAATGATATTTTCCCGTATCTGCTTCTGTGCTTTTTGAATATTTCTGAAATTTTATGTTTTAGATGTTCATATTTATCTCTATCACCTTGCTTAAGATGATAGTAATATGTGCTTCTGGCAATTCCTGATAATTTAAGCAATTCTTTAAGCGGATATTTCTGCCTTTTCTCTCCTTTATTAGTCATTCCGCTCCTTCTTCTAAGTATTTGCGTTTCCAATTCTTCAATGTGTGAAGATATTTATCTTCTTCTGTTCGATTTTGCGTATTCCAATATTTTCGTACAGTTTCTCTTTGGGATAAATAATTCTCACACATATCCATTATAACAGATATTTTGAATTCTGCACTATATACCTTGTTTTTTCTTCCTGTTTTTCCCATATAAATATGCACCTCCAAAAGTGTCTAACTTTTGGGGTGCATATTATTGACGGGTGGTTTTTATTAAATTTACTGATTAATACGCCGCCATAAGGGGGTTTATATCCATATTTGACCTTGCGTTTTTCTCAACCTCTGTAATGTAGCTGATAGCCTGTCCGCAACCGTTTATTACGCAGTCCTCGGGATTTTCCGCAAGGGTTACCTTAATTTCCGTTGAATCGGCAATAAGCTGGGCGAATCCGTCAATTTTTGAAAGTCCGCCCGTTAGAATAATCCCGTCGCTGTAAATATCTCCGACAAGCTCGGGAGGGGTTTCCTCTAAAACGTCCTTGATAAGCGTTACAATCTGCGACGCTGTTTCCATAATTACGTTCATAATCTCGCTTGACGTTACGTCCACATATCTCGGGAGTCCGCTTATCGCGTCCCTTCCCTTAACCCGAAAGGTTTTTTCCTCCTCAGGCTTTATAAGACAGCCGATAGATTTCTTGCATTTTTCAGCCATAGGATTTCCGATAACAAGAGCGTATTTTTTGCGAATATATTTTACAATATCCTCGTCCATATTGTTACCGCCGATTTTAATACATTTATTGACCGAAAGTCCGCCTAACGAGAGTACGGCGGCGTTTGAGGTTCCCGCGCCTAAATTAGCAACCATTGTTCCGTGAGGTCCCATAATATCGGCGCCCGCGCCCATAGCCGCGACTTTGGTATTTTCAATAAGAAAAACACGTCTTACGCCGAAACTGCTTATAGCGTTTACTACGGCGCGTTTTTCAACCTCCGTAATATCTCCCGGGATACTTGCGACAACTCTCGGCATAACTATCTTGCTTGTGCAAACGTGCTTTAAAAGTATGTTAACCATATCTTCGGCAAGAAGCGACTGCGCGATAACTCCTCCCGAAAGCGGATATTCAGCCTGAATACTGTCGGGAGTTTTTCCGAGCATAGCGTATGCCTCGTCGCCTACGGCGATAATTCTGTTTTCGGATACATTATAAGCCGCAACCGATGCCTCGTCTAAAACTTTGCCTTTTTTGTCGATATATACTCTCGTACGGCTACTGCCCAAATCCATTCCTATATCCAAATCCGTTGCCCCTTCCTTATCTGTCTGTTAGTAATTATTATATTCCATAGAGTTATTATTTTCAAGTATATTAAAGATTATTTTTCGCGCAAAGCGTTGCGCAGTAAATTTTTGCGTTCGTATTTTCGCTTAAAACCTTGCAACATTCGCCAAGCGTGTATCCCGTTGTAAGTACGTCGTCAATAATAAGAATAGTTTTCCCTTTTATTTTATCGTTATCTATGGCTTTATATACATTCTTTACATTTTCACGTCTTTCCGCCGCAGTTAAACATTTGTGCTGTTCTATATTATTCTTTTTTTTTAAAAGTAAATCTTCATATTTAACAGAAATAAGCTTTGAAACATCCTTTGCAAGCAGTTTTGACTGGTTATAACCGCGTATTCTCTCTTTCTTCGGGTGCATCGGAACGCACGTCACAACATCGAATTTTATATCGGCATATTCTTTGTTGATTGTCCTTGCGAGTGCGATTGCAAGTTTTTCGGAGTTCTGCTCAAAGCCGTCGAATTTAAAGAGCTTTATTGCGTTTTTAAAAATGCCTTTGTAAAAGAAAGGGGAACAGCAGGGATAACCTCCTTTTACAAAATTTTTGCAGTATGCTTCGGGTAATTTTCTAATGCAAATATCGCAGGCGGTTTTTCCGTACTCAATTGTTTTACCGCAGTACGGACATCTTTCAGGAAAGAATGAACTGCGGATAAGTCTTAGTATCTTATTCATTTTCATTCTCCTGCAAAAAGTATTTAAGTCCGCTGTAGCGTTTGTTTTTTCTGTTGTTATTGACCATTTTTTCAATGTCATTTTTACTTCCGACAATAATCATCAGCCTTTTGGCCCTTGTTACGGCGGTATAGAGCAAATTGCGGTACAAAAGCATAGGCGCGCCGCCAAAGAGGGGCATTACTACCGCCTCAAATTCGTTGCCTTGGCTTTTATGCACGGTTGTGGCGTATGCTAAGTCAAGGTCAACCGAAAAGTCAAAATCGTAGTTTGCGACCTTATCGTCAAATCTGACGCTTATAATCCTCGAGCGCTTGTTTATCGTTTCTATTGTTCCAATTTCTCCGTTAAAAATTCCCTCTCCTGTTTCTCCGTCATCTTTAACCCATAGAAGGTCGTAGTTGTTGCGGATTTGCATAACCTTATCGCCCTCGCGCAAAATCCGTTTTCCGGCATTCAACTCATTTTTCTTATCGCTTTTTGGATTTACTTCCTGTTGCAATCGCGCGTTGAGCTCGATAACGCCTAAATCTCCCTTTCTGCCGGGAGCGAGGATTTGAATATCGTTGAAAATATTGTAACCGTAGGCTTTAGGTAATCGTTTTGTGCATAGGTCTGTCACGGTTTTTCGGATTGAATCTTTGTTTTCAAAGTGCAAAAAGAAAAAGTCCTTGTCCTTTACTTCAAGCTCGGGCATTTCGCCGTGGACAATTTTATGCGCGTTTGTTATGATAAGGCTTTCCATTGACTGGCGGAAAATTTCAGTTAGCTGAACAACGGGAATCATCTCTGATGAAATTAAATCCTCAAGAATATTTCCCGCCCCGACTGACGGAAGCTGATTGCTGTCGCCCACTAAAATCAATCTGCAACCAAGCGGTAAAGCCCGCATAACGCTCTCAAAAAGCTGCGCGTCAACCATACTTACTTCGTCGATTATCAGCGCGTCGCATTTCAGCATATTTTTCTCGTTCTTTTTAAATTCGGGAATATCGTTTTTATTCCAAGTGACCTCTAAAAGCCTGTGGATTGTTTTAGCCTCATCTCCCGTAACCTCGCTCATACGCTGTGCGGCTCTGCCTGTCGGAGCGCAGAGGAGTACCTTTTGTCCCTTGTTCTTCAGAATTTTTATTATCGCGTTTAGCGTTGTTGTTTTTCCTGTTCCGGGACCGCCCGTCAACACTAAAAGTCCCCTTGACAAAGCCTGTGTAACAGCTTCTTTTTGCATATCTGCGTATTCAATATTATTGTAATCCTCAATTGCCTTGATGTGCTTATCTATATCTTGCATCCGAACCGCGGGAAACCGCATCATCATTTTAAGTCTTGTAGAAATATAGCTTTCGGATTTAAACATATCCTGCTCGAATATAAGCTCTTTTTCGTCTGCGAAGTAACGTATAAGCGAATTATCAGAAAGCATTTCCTCCAAAGCGTACTCGACCTTTTCGCGCTCGACCTGCAAAAATCCTGCCGTAGTTTTGCAAAGACTGTCCTGAGGCAGACAGGTGTGTCCGTTGCCTTTGTTGTGATTTAATACATACGCAAGTCCCGCGCGTATACGAAGCTTTTCGTCAAATTCTATTCCGAGTTTTACCGCTATAGTGTCCGCTTTCTCAAAGCTTATCCCGAAATCCGAGCCTATCAGAGAATACGGATTGCGCTCAATTTCCGAAATGGAGTGCGAGCCAAAGACTCTGTAAATTTTCACCGCGCTCGACGGAGAAATATCATATTTAGTCAGATAGAGCATAAGCTCTCTTATGCCTGTGTTTTCTCTTAGCTGTTTGCTTATATCTACTGCTTTTTTAAGTGAGATACCTTTAATTTTCGCAACTCTCTGAGGCTCGTTTTCAAGTACAGAAAGAGTGTTTGAGCCAAATTCGCCGACTAAAGCTGACGCTGTCGCCGGACCTATACCCTTAATTGAGCCCGAACCTAAATAGCTTAAAATTCCCGCAATGTCCTTGGGCAGGCTTTTTTCATATGTAGATACAGAAAACTGCATTCCGTAATTTGCGTGAGGCTTTTTTACGCCGATAATTTTTACCTTTTCGCCGACGTTTACATCGGGCATAATTCCGACGGCGGTTGTTTCGTCCTCATCGTTAAGCTCGATTACCGTATAGCCGTTTTGCTCGTTTCTGTATATAATTGTTTCGACGGTAGCTGTAAGCTCAAGTAATTTGTTGTCCTGCATAAAATGCTCCTGAAAATTATATTGTTATTTTATTGCTCTGATATTGATAAAAAAATTTTTTTATTATATAATTGTAATGTTAGTTATAATTGTACACTTGTACGGAGGTAAAAAATTATGGAATTTTTTGCGAATGAGGGTAAAAATGTTGAAATTACCGTAAACGGCACGACATATATGCGCCACGCTATAAAAACTCATTTTGTAAAGCAGGGCGAAAGCTATATTGATATTTTTAAAAAGTATGTTTCTCCGATTTATGAGGATGGCGACATAGTTTCGTCAAGCGAGAAAATTATCGCGCTTTGTCAGGGCAGAGTAGTCCGCCGTGATGAATTGAAGGTGGGTTTTTGGGCAAAAATTCTGTCAAAATTCGCTTCTCACCCCGGCGACGCGGGAATAGGCGTCGGCGAGGCTATAAAGATGCAGTACGCGATAAAGAAAGCCGGACTTTTAAAAGTTCTTTGGGCAAGCTTTGCGGGCGGAGTGTGTAAGCTTTTCGGCAAAAAAGGCGTATTCTATGAAATTGTCGGACAGGACGTTGCGGGCCTTGACGGCTTTTACGGCAAGGTTTGGGAGGAATACGGCGATATAGGTATTGAAAATCCCGAAAATCCGTCGGGCGTTTGCGATGAGGTAAAGGAAAAGCTCGGTATAAGTCTTATGATTGTTGACGCAAACGATTTAGGTCAGGAGGTTTTAGGATATTCGTCCGACATTAACCTCTCCGAGGAGGAGCTCCACGGACTTATTTCCGATAATCCCTGCGGACAGGGACAACAGCAAACTCCGATTATATTAATAAGAAAAAAATCTTAACTATCTTTTTTTATTATACTACAATTTTTAATATAAGTAAATTAAATAACATATCAGGGTATTAATAATTATTTAAAATTTTATAAAAATTAGGTCGGGCAGACAGTACGATGATTAAACACCGTTGTCGCCCGACCTTTTGCGTCACGAGAAATTTCATATCAATTTTAAAAATTATACATTTTCAGCCGAATAAAAAGGAGTATGAATTTAGTTTATATTTTCGATTCTCTCGTGCATTTGCTCTTTTGTGTAGATTTCCATAAAAGGATATTCGTTGCATACAAGTCTGCACAGATGTTTTGTTTCGTTATCCATATTGCAGTCAAGACATATCACCTTATCGGGAGCAAATCGTCCCATCCACATAACCTTCCACGCGGCGTTTCTTAAAAGGTATTCAGCGTTCTCCTGATGCTTGCATATCGGTTCTATAAGTATTATTTCCTTTTCATCTCTTGATTTTGAAACTGCCTGCACTATTCCGCGGCATACCTGACAAACTCCGATTACCGCGAAAAAAATAAGTACGCATAAGCTGAAATATACCATAATTATCACCCGTAATATTTTATTTTTTTAAAAATTTTTTGTGAGTATATTTTCGCGCTTTGAGGAGAAAATAATTTCAGAGGTGATAAAAATGGTTGATAATTCATACGCTAACGAGAGTATCCGCTGTACCGTTACGAGCTGTAAGTATCACAACTGTGACAAGGACTACTGTTCTCTCGGAAGTATTATGGTAGGCACTCACGAGTCAGAGCCGAAAGAATGCAAGTGCGTTGACTGCGAAAGCTTTGAGTCGTGCGAATGTTAAATGCCTGATAAACAAAAGGTCGGGAAACTACGGCGTTTAACCTTGCCGTAGTTTCCCGACTGAATTTTTAAAGCCTGTTCATTTTTGCGACCTGTCTGCCTCTTTTGTACCTGTAAAGTATATTTTCCGCCCATTCACGGTCAATTCTGATAAAGCCCTTTAGTTTTTTATCTTTTACGGCAAGCTCGTTTACGACGCTTACTGACTTTCCGTAAATTTCAAGTCTTGCGCTTTGAACATAAGGTTGTTTTTCTTCTCCTATGAAAAACGTAAATCCCATAGTGTTGTTTTCACTGTTATACATTGAGAGGTAACCCTCTTTGACCTCTTTAAGATTGTTTTTCTTTGCGACTATTTTTGAAATAGCAAGCTTAGTCAGCTCGACCGACATATCGTCAAGACCGCTTTCAAAAATAAAAATCTTCTCTTTAAACGTATTAAAATCTGGAACGATGCGCTTATTAATATGTTTAAGATTTTTAAATTCCTCCTCAAGCGCTTTGTCCGCCAATTGAAAGTGGTCAATTCTCGGAATAAGGTATATCATAAAGCGGTTTTTCATATCGTTGTATAGGACGGGATAGGTCAGTCTTGCGATATATCCGCACGAGGAGCATTTCCATTTAAAAAGACTTTCGTCCATAGTCTTTTCTCTAAGCTCCTTTTGATTGGTAACGTTTATGCTTGTATATAGCTTTGCCTCTGTGGTTTCATTGCATTTTGGACATACTATTCTTTTTTTTATTATGTTTGTTGCCATTCGTAAAACCCCATTTCAATTTAATTATAACAATTAGTTGAAAAATGGGCAAGTAAATTTTAAAAAAACATTGATTTATTGTCGATTTTCTGTCATAATATAAATGTAGAAAATAAAAAGGAGATTATTATGGCTTTTTTAGATTCAGTTAAAAACGGTTTTACAAGCGCGGTTGATACGGTTTCGAGCGTGACGCAAACAATAGTTGAGAAAAACCGTCAGAACGCTCAGCTTAACCGCCTCCGCACTATTATGAAAAACGAGTGTGAAATGATTAACCGTGCGTACATTACTCTCGGTAAAAAGTATTATGATAATAAGGTGAACGGCAGGAGCGAGGCTTGTGAAAACGAACAGGAGCTTTTTAATATTATCGAAACATCAAGAGCTCATATAAAAAAGGCAAGAGAGCGTTACCTCCAAATTATTGAGAGCCAGACAGTTGAAATCACCAAAAAATACAACATAGAGGATTTGGAGGACATTACCGTAGCTTGTTCCAACGAGGACGAATACGAGGCTTCTCCGTTTATTTCCGATGATGAAATTGACATTACTCCCGAAACAGCGGATAAAACTGCTCAGGAGGAAGAAATTGAAGAAGTTGCTTCTGACGACAGCTTTTGATTGAATTTTTCGGTTAGAGCGGTTTTCTATTTGAAATATAATCTGTAAAATGCTTACGTTTTTTCTTATTTTTGAAAAAACGTAGGCATTTTTTAGTGTGCCGAGAGAAAGCAAATAAAAAATAACAGGCTATTATTCTGATAATTTAGTGACTTTATACAAAATATTGTGTATAACAATCACAACTAAATGTATTGTTTCTTAAAAGAATTATAAAATTTTACCAAAAGTTTTTTCCTTATTTTGGCAAAGTTGTTTAAAGTCCCGTAAATACTGAATTATTATTGACACAGTTGTTCTATTTTGATAGAATGTACGCTGTTGTTTTGGTCGAATGCTAAGAAATTCAGTTGAATAAGGAGACTTTATGAAGAAATCGAAAATTATAATATCCGCTTTAGCGGCGCTCGCTGTTGTTTCATCGTCAACTGTTGGGGCTATGGCGGCGCAAACTACAGGCGTTATACGTTCGGGAGTAAGCTTTGCTCCGAAGGATTTTTCGCTGAAGGTTTCAATCGACAAGAATAAAATAGTTAAAAGCTCCGGCAAGCAGTTTAAGCTTAACGCAAAAACCAATGACGACAGCTATGACGTTACCTATTACAGCAGTGATTTAAAGGTTGCGTCCGTGACGAGCGGAGGAATTGTTCGTTTAAGAAAAAAGGGAAAAGCTAAAATTGTCGCCGAGTGTAACGGTGTGAAAAAGGTTTGCGCCGTTGAGGTGAAAAAGCCAAAGAAAAGAACCGTTGATAAAGAAAGCGAAAATAAGACTGCGGGCAAGCTTGAACTTAACGAAAAGACAATGACGAAAATCGCGTCAGGTATAGGCTGGCAGACTCAGCACGCGTACCCCTCGTCAACCATAATGTGCAGTGCGTATTCATTCGCTTACGCCTATTATCAGGTAACGGGAATAATGAAACCCGCAGGCTGTTTCTGGACATCGGGCGGCTGTAACTGGGCAGGCGGAACATACCATCGTTACTCATCATCGAGCGAAATGCTGAGCGCGATTAAAGCTCAAATCGACAGCGGTAAAGCGTGCGTAGGATATTTAAGCACGGGCTCGTCATCAACTCATTATGTGACATTCTACGGTTATACGGGGAGCGGAGCGAATTTAAGCGATTACAAAATCCTTGACCCGTGGGACGGTAACCTTACTACGGGCGCAGGCTACGGCTACTGCAGTGCGGGATACCACGTGGTAACGGTAAATACATAATAAAAAAGGTTGTTGTTTACTAATACAACAGCCTTTTTCTTATACAAAAAATCAGCCGAGCGTCAAAGGAAAAATCCTATGCCTGCCCGACTGAATTTCTTTAAGTCAAAATTTAATTTAGAGATAAGGTCCTATATCCTCGCTCTCAACAGGAATAGACGGATTCGGCTCTTCCTGTGATGTTAAAAGAGTTTCCTCAATCTCATACTCGATTTTCTCAATATCAGGGGAAATATATTTTTTCATTGCTTTCACCTCGCTGTTTTACACAAAAATTTTATCACTTTTATAATTATTTTTCAAGTGCAATTTATTTTTTCTGCTTTTTTACTAAACAGGAAAAAAGCATCTCAAGCCAAAGCGTCATTTTCTACAATCAATTTCTTTTTTTGTCAATATTATTCTTTATTATATCAAATGTAACCCCGTATTTGTCTGCAATATCTTTAGCGTAGCTTACCCCCTGAGGAGGAGCAAGGCTCACCTTAAAGCTTCGTTTTCCCTGTGAAATTCCCGTAATCATACTCGCGACCCTGCTGTCGCCCTCCGTGTTGTTGTTAATTTCTTCAATGTTTCTCGCAAGCTCGTGCATATGCGTATTAAAAATCGCTCTCGTTCCAAGGTACCTCATCGCTTTAACAACGTCTTTCGCGATAAAAAGTCCCTCCGCGACATTTGTAGTCGCAAGACTTTCGTTTAAAAGGAGCAGACTTCTGCTTGTTGCTTTGGTAAAAATATCCGATAGCCTTTTACTTTCTTCTCCGAGCCTGCCGAGGTCTACCGTGTCGTTTTCATCGGCGGGGAAGTGGGTGTAAATATTATCGCAGGGACTTATAACCGCCGAAAAGGCAGGTACATAAATTCCCCATTGCGCCATAAGCATCGCAAGTCCTACAGCCTGCGTAATTATAGTTTTACCTCCGCGGTTCGGTCCTGTGAGAATATAAATTCTTCTGTCGTCATTGAAGTCAAATTCATTTGTGACTATATCTATATTGTCGCCCTGAACATTTTTTATGGCAAGCTTAATGTTATATATTTCCTTAAAAGAACAATAACGCTTATCGGAATTTACAATTTCCGCCTTGCACATAGGCATACCCGAAGCTGTAATTTTGTCCGCAAGCTCCGCCCAGCGAATGTAAAAAATTATTTCGGGCATAAGGTTTATAAGCGCGTAACCGCTGATGTTGACATATTTTCTAAGCGTAGATTTAATGTCCTTGACCGTACGCTTTAAAATATCGGTAACACTCTTTTTAAGAGCGTCCGAAAGCGGGTCGGCGCCCGTTATATCGTTGGTTTCAATATGAACATTGTGGGTTGCGCTCTGCTGAATACTTCCGATTATAATGTTTGAGGTGTTCGGATTTGACGGGTGGAAGTTTTTAATGTTGCTTACGTCCGTACCGTGATGAAGGTCGTCTTTGCTGTCTGTAAAGCGCAAAAAGTGTTTCATAAGACCGCTCTTGCCGAATTCGGTATCATTTAAAGACAGCACGCCTGCGTTTTTAGGACGCAAAAGTCCGTCAAGATTAACGCCTATTGTAATGCTCTTGAGTTTTTGCGCTTTCTTAAAGGTTTCATCAATATCTTTTTTAAGCTCGGGAAAACCGCTGTCGTTATAGATGTTTGTTACCATTTCTCTCAGCGTTGTCATTCCGTCTGATTTTACATCGAGGTTTTCGAGAACATTTTTAATACGGGTGATACAGCTTACATATTCGTCAATTTCTCTCAGCCTGTTAATAAGCATCCAAAGCGACGACGCGTCCTGGTCCTTTTGAAATCTCTCAATTTCTCTTAAATCAGCGAGCTTTACAACAAGGTCGCTCAATTCTTCTCTAAGTCTTGGAAATTTAAGAAAATCGTCAAAAATATCGCGCCTGTAGCTGATAGTTTCCTCGTCGTCTGTAACCTTAATCATAATATTTTTAAGCAAATTTTTTTCGTAGTTATCCTCCGTCAGAGCGTCGCAGAGAAAATCAATTGAAAGGTCGTTTACTGCCTCGTCGGTCAGAGTGTTTTGTTTTCTCTCGCTGTTTTGCGGAAATAATAGGCTGAAATCCTGCATATTCTCACCTCATCTAAATAGTACCACAATAATGCTTTAGCGACAAGTTTATTTTAAAAATATCTATCTTTTTTTATATGATTGTGCTAAAATAGAAAAGGTGATAAAAATGGACGATATGATTAAAAGAATAAACGAGCTTGCGAAAAAGAAAAGAGAACACGGGCTTACCGAAGAAGAGCAGGCTGAACAGAAGGAATTATATAAAAAATACCTTAAAAACTTTCGCAATAATATGGAGAAACAACTTGATAATACAGATGTAGAATTTCCTGACGGTCGGGTTCTTCCGTTTAAAGAAGCCGTAAAAAATAAAGATAAAAATAATTTATAATAAAAACCGTAACCCATTTATTAAAAGTGTAAATACAAAACCTGACACTTAGAAAGTGTCAGGTTTTTGTTTTATTTTATTTTATCAAGCTCTGTTTTTAGCCTTTCTTTCATTTCCGAAAGCTCTTTATCGATAGGTCGGTTAACATCGTCATACATTTTTTCCATAGGATACCACCAAACAGGTCCCTTGCCGTTATTTCCGTAGCCGTTTAGGTCGCCGTCTGTTCTCGGGAAAAGATGCCAGTGAAGATGTGATTCTCCGTTTCCGAGAAGCTCGCAGTTCATTTTATCTGCGCCGAACGCTTTTGAAACTGCCTCAGCCACAATCGACATTTCCTCTAAAAACTCAATTTTGGTTTTTTTGTCCAATTCAAAAAGTTCGTTTTTATGTTCTTTATATAAATAAAGCGTGTAGCCCTTAAAATGCTGATGATCACCTATTACAACGTATCCCGTATTAAGCTCTTTAACGAAGTATGGGTTTCTTCCGCTTTTTATCATTTCAATTCTTTCGCATATAAAACACATATTTCTATTTCCTTTTATTCATTTTGTATATAGCAAGCGCGAGCTTTATTATCCCGGGAATCAGCACGACAATTCCTATTATAAGGCAGATTCCGCCAACGTCACTCATTTTTGTAAAACCTTTCGATAGATAAGAGTTTTTTATAAGTTATCTTTGTTTGGTCTGTTCAGCTTTTTGTCTGTTTTTAGTGATGTATTTAATCACGAATATTGTACCTAACATAAGAATAACAGCTATCGGAAGAGAAATATACCAGCTCTGCACAAATCCTGCTATTATGAACGATACGAAAGAAACACTCGCTACAGTCAAAGCATACGGGAGCTGGGTGGACACGTGGTTAATATGGTTGCATTGAGCGCCCGCAGACGACATAATAGTTGTATCCGAAATCGGCGAGCAATGGTCGCCGCATACCGCGCCTGCAAGACACGCCGAAATACCGATAATTAAAAGCGGAGAGTCGGGAGTGTTTGCGAACAGATATGTAACGATAGGAATAAGAATACCGAACGTACCCCATGATGTGCCGGTCGCAAAGGCGAGAACGCAGGCTACTATGAATATAATAGCGGGCAGATAATTCTGCAGAGAAGCCGCCGCGCCGTTCATAAGGTCTGCGACATAGTATTTAGCGCCCATTAAGCTTGTCATATTTTTAAGGGCTGTAGCGAACGTCAGGATAAGGATAGGGGGTACCATAGCGAAAAATCCCTTAGGTATTGAATCCATAGCCTCTTTAAAGTTGATAATTCTTCTTATAATAAGGTAACCGACGGTGAATATAAGGGCTAAAATTCCTGCCCATGGTAAAGCGACTGTAGCGTCGGTATCGGCAAATGCCGTTACAAAGTCCGAACCGCTGAAAATTCCGCCGTTATAAACAAGAGCAAATACCGAAACAACAATGAGAACGATAATCGGAAGAACAAGGTCTATAACTTTTCCGTTCGGATTAGGAGTATCGTCTTTTTCCTCAACGCGTTCGCCTGTAGAATAAAGGTCATTTTTGTATACGGCGTTGTATTCGTGCATAGCCATTGAGCCGTAGTCAAATCCCATTACGCAAACCGCTATAATAAACACAAAGGTTAAAAGAGAATAGAAATTATAGGGAATAGCGGAAATAAACAGTTTTAGTCCCTGCCCGTCTTCAGCGTACGAGGATACGGCGGCGGCCCAAGAGGAAATCGGCGCAATCATACACACGGGAGCGGCAGTCGCGTCAATCAGATACGCGAGCTTTGCGCGCGAAACCTTATGTCCGTCTGTAACGGGGCGCATAACCGAGCCTACAGTAAGACAGTTAAAGTAGTCGTCAATAAAAATTAATACTCCGAGCACAAAGGTAGCGAGCATTGCGCCCATACGGGTTTTAATATGCGTAGCCGCCCATTTTCCGAATGCCGCGGAGCCTCCCGCTTTGTTAACCAAGGCGACTATAATTCCAAGCTCGACAAGGAATATAAAGATACCTGCGTTTCCTGTAACCGCATCTATAAGTCCGTCTTTTGTAACAGCGTCCATTGTACCTAAAAAATCAAAATTTTTATACATAAGTCCGCCGACAGCGATACCCACAAACAGCGAGGAATAAACCTCTTTTGTAATCAGCGCAAGCCCTATAGCGATAATAGGCGGTAAAAGCGCCCACGCGGAGCCTCTGACTAATCCCTCTCCGCCACACGCTTCACATTTCGCGCCGTCTATAAGTCCCTCGCCGTGGCAGTCCATACAGGACACCTTGCCGAGTGAACCGCCCGAAACCGCAACGTAAACGAGCAGTCCGACAATAAGAACAGCGGCAATTACAAGCACAATTTTCTTTGCCTTTGACATTATTCTACCTCCGTTTTTAGTCTGAAAGACTTTATTTTTTTCGTTTCTATAAAAGCAGACCGTGGACGCGCCACGGCCTGAGTTAGAACCTATAAATCTGAACAGCGCTCCGCTTTACTTGGCGGTATAGCACATATCCTGTACTATACAGTCATATTCAGCCTTGAAAATCCGAATATGACTTGGCGGTCTTTCATTTCACGAATATTTATCTCGTTTTTCTTTCGTTACTGTTGAAGTCCGCGCCTCAATTCAATATTCATGGGTACATTATATACTAAAATTATTAACTTAGTCAATACTTTTTTCTACAATTTTCACTAAAATAACAGTTTTTACGACCTCTTATTTTTAATCAGAAGGCAGACATTTTCAACATGGCTCGTTCTTGAGAATAAATCGACGGGGGTTATTTCTTTTACGGAATAATTATTGTCGGAGAAAATCCTTAAATCACGCGCTAATGTTTCGGGACCGCACGACACATAAACAACTCGGTCTGGCGACATTTGTGAAATTGTTTTGATAAGCTCTTCATCAAGTCCCTTTCTCGGCGGGTCAACAATTACAACATCGGGTTTAACTCCGTCTTTTTTAAGCCTGTTTAACGCATAAGACGCGTTACCACAGATAAATTCAGCGTTTTCTGTTTCGTTTGCCTCGGCGTTTCGGACAGCGTCCTTTACTGCGTCCTCAATAATTTCAACGCCTATAAGCTTTTTACAGCAATCAGCCATCGAAAGTCCTATTGTACCGATTCCGCAGTATAAATCAAGTAGTATCTCATTTCCTTTTAAGTCGGCGTAATTTTTCGCAATTTCGTAAAGCTTTTCCGCTTGAGCTCTGTTTACCTGATAAAATGAGAGCGGAGAAAGCTTAAACCTTTTACCGCATAAAATATCCTCAATATAATCCTTGCCGTAGGCCGTTCGGTTTTTTGAGCCGAGAATAACGTTTGTATTTTCTTTATTAGAATTAATAATTACGCTTTTAAGATTTGGCAGGTTTTCCTTTAATTTTTTTATTAGGACATCTTCCTGCTTTAAACCGATTGAGTTTACAACGTAACAAACCATTAACTCATCTGTCATTTCAGCATATCTTATGTAAAGGTGGCGAAGTGTTCCCCTTCCTGTTCGTTCGTCGTAGGCGGATTGAGAGGTTTTCTGCATAAAATCTCTTGTTATGTCCATAACTTTTTTGAATACCTTCGGCTGTAAAAGGCAGTCGTCACAAGGAATAATCCTGTGGCTTCGGTTCGCGTAAAATCCTAATTCAACTCCGTTTTCCGTGTTTTGCGCCGGAAGCTGCGCTTTGTTGCGGTAACGGAGAACTCTCTCGTTTTCAACTACAGGATTAATTTTGATGTTTTTAAAACCTCCTATACGTTCAAGCGCGTCTGAAACTCGCTGATGTTTTATTTCTAATTCAGAATTATAATCAATATGGCGATAGACGCAACCCCCGCATTTTCCGAAATTCGGACAGTCCGTTTCAATTCTGCTTTCAAAAGGCTTTAAAATTTTTTCAATTTTACCGTAAGCGTAGGTTTTCTTAACTTTTAATATACGCACCTCAAGCTCATCGCCGACAGCGCTCATCGGTACAAAGATAACAATACCCTCGTCGGTTTTGCCTGCTCCGTTACCCTGCGCAGTCATTGAGGTAATTTTGAGTTTTAAAATATCATTCTTTTTTATGTCCATATTTTCAACCGCTTTTGATTTAAAGTTTTATAGAAATATTCTATCATCACTCGCATTATTTGGCAATATGCGAGAAATATTTATTATTTTCACAAAAGGTATTTATTTTTGCTTAAAAAAACAATATAATATAAAGGTGAACTTAGGCAATGAGGTGTGATTATGAAATACGATCATCTTTTGGATAATAAAAAGAGAATACATTTCATCGGAATCGGCGGAAGCGGAATGTGTCCGTTAGCCGAAATACTTATGAGCGAGGGATTTGAAATTCAAGGCTCCGATATGAACGAGGGAGAAACTCTCGACAAAATTAAGGGTTACGGTATTCCCGTATTTATGGGGCATAAGGCTGAAAATATTGACGGCGCGGAGCTCGTTGTGTATTCTGCGGCGGTCAAGGAGGATAATCCCGAGCGTGCCGAGGCAAAAAAGCGGGGTATTCCCTGTATTGAAAGGAGCGTTATGCTCGGAATTGTTTGCAGGCGTTACAACCGCAGTATTGCTGTTTCGGGTACGCACGGAAAAACAAGCACGACAGGTATGCTGACGCAGGTGCTTATCGGCAGCGGTTTTGACCCCTCGGCTATTATCGGAGGAAAGCTTCCGTTCATCGGCGGTAACAGCTATGTCGGTCAGAGCGATATAATTGTCTGCGAGGCCTGCGAATATGTCGATACTTTCCTCGAGCTCACACCGTTTATTTCAGTTATTCTGAATATTGACGCCGACCATCTTGACTACTTTAAAAACCTTGACAACATTAAAAAGTCGTTTAATAAGTTCGCTCAACAGACCACAGGCGCGCTTGTTTTAAACGGAGATGATGAAAATACAATGGAGGCGGTATCGAACGTTGATATTCCTAAAATTACCTATGGATTCAGTGATACGAACGATTACTATGCTTTTAACATAAGCGAGGACAAGGGCGTTCACGAAACCTTCGATATAATGCACAAGGGCGAAAAGCTCTGTACCGTAAAGCTTATGGTACCGGGACGGCACAATATTTACAACGCTCTCGCAACCGCCGCCACGGCTCACTATCTGGGGGCTACTCCTAAGGAAATTTGTGAAAACCTCGGGAAATTCGGCGGAGTTCACAGACGTTTTGAAATTCTCGGAACTCCCGGAGATATTACCGTTGCCGACGATTTTGCTCATCACCCGACCGAGCTTACCGCGACCCTGAAGGCGGCGATGAATATGGGATTCAACAAGGTGTGGGCGGTATTTCAGCCTCATACTTTTTCGAGAACGGCTATGTTGCTTGATGATTTTGCGCAGGCGTTAAAAATTCCCGACGAGGCGATTATCTCGGAAATTCTTCCCGTGCGTGAAACCAATACCTACAATATTTACAGCACGGACCTCGGCGCAAAGGTGCCGAACTCAAAATGTATAGATACCTTTGAGGATATTACCGATTATGTTACTAAAAACGCGAAAGCGGGCGATTTGATTTTAACAATGGGCGGGGGAAACGTCTATATGTGCGCGAATATGATTTTAAAAAGACTGAAGGAAATGTATAATTAAGGCGTCAAAATTATTAAAATCTTAAATTAACAGTACAGACAGGCTGAAGTGAATTTGACCTGTCTGTTTTTTGTTTGATATTTAATTTGAAAGAAACATCCGAATTGCGGAGCGTAAGCAAAAACGCTTTAGCAATTTAAACTAAAAAAGTATTATCTTTTTGTGAATAGTTTACAAAATTATAGTTTGATTGTTAGTTATACTTGACAAACAGCGCGTTAAGCGTGATAATATAATAGAAATTTGTCGCTCCTGCCTTGGGCGTGGAGCATTTTTTGTTTTTGTTATTTTAGTTAGAAAAAGGAAGAATATTATGCCGATTACAGAGTTGCTGACGAGAAACGCTACATATTTTAAGAATGACATCGCGCTGGTTGAGATTAACCCCGAAGTAAAAAATATACCTCACGTTACCTGGAGAGAATATTCTCTTATTGAGTCGAACCGTTCGGGCGCGTTCAGAAAACAGCTTACCTGGGGAGAATTTGATATTAAAGCCAACCGATTCGCAAACCTCCTTTTGACGCGCGGGGTTAAAAAGGGAGATAAGGTCGCCATACTTCTTATGAACTGTATAGACTGGCTTCCGATTTATTTCGGCGCGCTGAAAATGGGGGCAATTGCGGTTCCGCTGAATTTCAGATATACTGCCGATGAAATTGCTTACTGTCTTAAACAATCCGATTCAGACGTTCTCGTTTTCGGTCCTGAGTTTATAGGCAGGGTAGAGGAAATTCTCGACCAGGTTCCAAAGGTTAAAAATGTATTTTATGTGGGTGATGAATGTCCGTCATTCGCCGACAGCTACGAAAAGCTTATCGCATATTGTTCCTCGTCTGCTCCGTGCGTTTATATTACCGATGAGGACGATGGAGCTATCTACTTTTCATCAGGTACTACAGGTTTTCCAAAGGCGATATTACACGCACACAAGAGCCTTGTTCACTCCGCAAAGGTTGAACACGCTCATCACGGACAGACCAAAGACGACGTTTTCCTCTGTATTCCGCCTCTTTATCATACGGGGGCTAAGATGCACTGGTTCGGAAGCCTGTATTCGGGAGGCAAGGCGGTTATACTGCGAGGAGTCAGTCCCGAGTGGATAATCCGTTGCGTAAGCGAGGAGCGTTGTTCGATTGTTTGGCTTCTTGTACCGTGGGCGCAGGATATTTTAGACGCTGTGGAAAGCGGAAAAATCAACCTTGAGGACTACGAGTTAAGCCAGTGGAGGCTTATGCACATTGGCGCCCAGCCCGTACCGCCGACGCTTATAAAGCGTTGGAAGAAGATTTTTCCGAATCACGATTATGATACAAATTACGGACTCAGCGAATCTATCGGTCCCGGATGTGTTCATCTCGGTATTGAAAACACAGATAAGGTCGGAGCAATCGGAGTTGCGGGCTACGGCTGGGAAGTAAAGATTGTTGATGAAAACAGGCAGACTATTACCGAAGGCGTAGGAGAGCTTGCTGTCAAAGGCCCCGGAGTTATGAAATGTTATTATAAAGACGTGAAGGCTACCGAGGAGGTTCTGGACAGCGAGGGCTGGCTTTATACAGGCGATATGGCCGAATATGACAGCGACGGATTTATCTATCTTGTTGACCGCAAAAAGGACGTTATCATATCGGGCGGAGAAAATATTTATCCCGTTCAGATTGAGGACTTTCTGCGCGCTAATAACGCAATTAAAGACGTCGCGGTAATCGGACTTCCCGACCAGCGGTTGGGTGAAATTGCGACTGCCGTTATTGAGGTTAAGCCTGATTTTGATTTGAGCGAGGATGAAGTAAACGAATTTTGTATGGCGCTTCCGCGTTATAAACGTCCGAGAAAAATTATTTTCGCGGATGTCCCGAGAAATCCGACAGGAAAGATTGAAAAGCCTCTGCTCCGTAAAATGTACTGCGGAGAGAGCGTAGTCGCTCAACAAAATGAAATTGACAAGGTGCTAAACTCTGATAAAAAATAATTTGCTTATTAAATACTCGTATAAAAGCCCGATTAAACTGTTCGGTATAATTTTTTATTCGGGTTAAAATAAATTACTTAGGAGGACGTTATGTTTCTTAAAATTTTAATGTTGGTTCTGTTCTTCGGCGTAATGGTAGGCGTAGGCGTATACTGCCGCCGTCACGCTACAGATGTGAACGGATTTGTACTCGGAGGCAGAAATGTCGGACCCTGGCTTACCGCTTTCGCTTACGGTACTTCCTACTTTTCCGCGGTTATCTTTATCGGATACGCAGGTCAGTTCGGCTGGAAATACGGTATCGCGTCAACCTGGATAGGAATAGGAAACGCGCTTATCGGCTCGCTTTTGGCGTGGGTAATTCTCGGCAGAAGAACGAGAATTATGACTCAGCATTTAAGCTCTGCCACAATGCCCGAATTTTTCGGAAAAAGATTTGACAGCAAGGCTCTTAAAATAGGAGCGTCAGTCATCACATTTATTTTCCTCATTCCTTACACGGCTTCCCTGTATAACGGACTTTCAAGACTTTTTGAAATGGCTTTCGGTATTCCCTATGTATGGTGTATCGTTGCAATGTCGGTGCTGACGGGAATTTACGTTATTGCGGGCGGTTATATGGCGACTGCAATCAACGACTTTATTCAGGGAATTATTATGATTATCGGTATTGTTGCCGTAATCGCCGCGGTTTTAAATTCGCAGGGCGGATTTATGTCGGCGCTCGACGGTTTAGCGAAAGTGACCGACGAAACTGTATCCCAAACCCCGGGAGCGTTTAATTCGTTCTTCGGCCCTGACCCCCTTAATCTTTTGGGAGTTGTAATTTTAACCTCTCTCGGAACCTGGGGACTTCCGCAAATGGTTCAGAAGTTCTACGCTATTAAGAGTGAAAACGATATTCATAAGGGTACAATTATTTCAACAATGTTTGCGGTAGTTGTTGCAGGCGGTTGTTACTTCTTAGGCGGATTCGGACGTCTGTTCAATGTAGATGTTGACACGTTAGGCTTTGACGCGGTAATTCCGACAATGCTTTCTAACCTTCCCGAAATACTAATTGCCATAGTTGTCATATTAGTGCTTTCGGCGTCAATGTCCACACTTTCCTCCCTTGTTATCGCGTCCTCCTCGACTTTGACGATTGACCTTTTAAAGGGAAATATCATAAAGAAGATGAACGAGAAAAAAGAAGTTCTTATTATTAGAATTTTGGTCGTTGTATTTATCGCGATTTCAGCGTTTATCGCTATTTATCAAGTTCAGAGTAAAGACGAATCCGTTAAATTTATCGCACAGCTTATGGGAGTATCCTGGGGAGCGCTCGCAGGCGCGTTTTTGGCTCCTTTCCTCTACGGACTTTACTGGAAAAAAACAACAAAGCTTGCCTGCTGGGTCAGCTTTATTTTCGGAGCGGGTATAATGCTTGTTAACCTATTCGCGCGCGATGTATTCCCCGTAATTTTACAATCCCCGATTAACTGCGGAGCGTTTGCGATGCTCGCGGGACTTATCATTGTTCCGATTGTAAGCCTTATTACCCCGAAGCCTGATAAAAAACTGGTCGACGACGCTTTTGATTGTTACGAAAAGAAAGTTCCAGCGTCGCAGAAAAATTCACTTGACTGATAAACTTAAAGGGCTGTTGCGTGTGCGACAGCCCGAATTATTTAGGAGGAAAATATGAAAAAAATAACGGCTTTTCTGATGATTTTTACGGCATTATATCTCGCCTTGTTTACATCTTGTTCTTCAGACGGAAAAGCTTCCCCGTCTGATGTGACTAAATCAGAAGTAAATGGAGAAACTAAGAGTGACAAGACTTCCGAGTTTGACTGGGAGGACGCGCTTAATACGACGATTTCCTATGTCGCGGCATCTTCCGAAGCGGATGAAAGTGAAATAGAAAACAACATTAATTATAAAATTCTCCCCTCAAAAAACGGAGAAATCTTTTTTGTTAGATATAAGGTTGAGGGCGGGTCTGAAGGAGATTTGCTCGTGTTTAAAGATGGAAAACAATATTCGCTTAAAGATGACGTGACAGAGGAGTTTAAAAAGTATAACAAATTCTTTTCCGTTGATATTACAGATGTGTCAGACAATGAGCTTTTAAAACAGCCCGACTGTATAAACGGAGGCTACGGTTCAGATTTTGAGGTGTAATAATGACAGCATTGATAACGGGCGCAAGCAGCGGAATAGGACGCGATATTGCGAGGTACCTGGCGCTTAAAGGTTATAACCTTATTTTGGTTGCAAGGCGGGAGGACAGGCTGAACGAGCTTAAAAATGAGCTCGGCGGTGTTGAAGTCAGGGTTATAAAATCTGACTTGTCAATCGCTGAAAATTGCTTTAAGCTCTACGAGGATACTAAGTCTGACGGTGTGGATTTTCTCATCAACAATGCGGGATTTGGAGTTTACGGGAAATTCAACGAGGTTCCGATTGAAGAGGAGTTACGGCTGATTGATACGAATATAAAAGCGCTTCATATACTAACAAAGCTTTATTTAAAAGAAATGATAGCAAAAAACAGCGGATATATTTTAAATGTAAGCTCCGCGTCGGGGTTCCTTGCGGGCCCGACATTCTCAAGCTATTACGCGTCAAAAAATTATGTCGTACGTCTGACGGAGGCGATTCACGAGGAATTAAGGCGCGATAAAATAAACGTAAAAATTTCCGCGCTCTGCCCCGGACCCGTTAATACGGAGTTTAATAAGGTTGCGAACGTTAACTTTGCTGTGGGCGGACTTTCAAGCGAGTATGTGGCAAAATACGCGGTAGAAAAAACCTTAGAGGGTAAAATGATAATCACTCCCGGAATACTTATGAAGCTTGCAAAATTCGGCGAGCATTTTGTGGGTGAAAATCTCCTTACGCGCATTTCATATAATATGCAGATGAAAAGAAAAAACATATAATTTCTATGTCAGACAATTCAATCCCTGTTTGAAATTGATATTTTTTATTGAAAAAGGTTAAAATCGCCTGTGTCGTATTTACCGAAAGAGGTAAAATGTTTACTTAAAAATCGGTGAACAAGCGACACGGGCGTTTTGTCGTAAGGTTAAAAATCTGTTTTTTGATAAATAACTGATATAAAAACAGGTTGCATAGCAAAATATATTATGGTAGAATGTAGGTGCGACATAATTTTGTTATTTTGGTAAAAGCTAAGTGTGTATTTTTACATTATTCGGTAAAAATGCATGCTCTATCAGTCATACTTGGCTTATACCAAAATGTGTGTCAAAATTGTGTCGCAACAATTGGAGCTATGTGTTTTTCGTGCGTAGCTTTAGTTGCTGCGCACTTTTTATTTTGTGAGGAAAATGTAATGTCAACAGCTTTTGGAGAACATCTGCGAAAATTAAGAAAAAGCAATACGAATTATACTCAGGAGGATATGGCTAAAAAACTTAATATAAGCCGTTCAACATACACATACTACGAAACAGGAAAATCCGAACCGTGTTTAAGCAGTATTCGAATAATGTGCAGGTTATTTAAAGTCGATTTTAATACTATTTTTGATTATGATGAGAAATAACTTTTTGCGTTCTTTATCTTGTAATCAAAAATACCCTTTCATTTTTATGAGATTGATTTGTACATAGTTTATTGTTTACGTTTTATAATATTTTTTGATTGTCATCAGAAAATAAAAATTTTTATAGTATAAAATTTTTTAATAAGTTAAAGCTATAAACAAGGAGGAATTATTATGACATCAAAAGAATTATTGTACGTTGAAGACGCTCTCGGACACGAGCAGTATTTTCAGACACAGTTTAAAGAAATTTCAAGCCGTATTCAAGACGGGGATTTAAAGAGATTTTCCGAACAATGTGCGCAAAAGCACCAGGAAATTTTCAGAAATTTTTATAACTTGCTCTAAGAAAGGACTAAAACAATGGACGACAAAAACTTAATGGAAAATATGCTTTTGCTTGAAAAGGGCGTATGCGACTTATTTATGCACGGCACGATTGAGTCCTCGACCACCGATGTTCACAGGACTTTTTCAGACAGCCTTAACGACGCGTTAAAAATTCAGGACGATATTTATACAAAAATGCAGTCGAAGGGCTGGTACCAAACAGAACAGGTTGACCAGACACAGCTAAATTCCGTAAAACAGAAATTCAGCGCGCAATCTTAAAAGTAAGGATACACCGACAAAGGTGTATCCTTACTTTTATGACTAAAATTGAAAGGGCGCATAATCTGCGCCCCTTATGTAATAATAGTTACTAAATTTTATAAATAAAAAGTTTTCTTATAAGGAAATTCCAAAAAAAGACTATACATGTAGCTATTATTTTAGATAACATTTCGTTCATATGAAATGTTTCTATTGCAATCCACATAATAAGCAGATTCATAATAAGACCGGCAATACTTGTTAGATAAATCTTAATAATTTCTTTAGCTGTATTTTGGGTTTTTTGAAATAAAATTATTCTTCCGAACAGCCAATTTGCGAATGTCGATATAATAAAGGCAATTGCTGTGGCAATCATATAATTAATCGCCATAATATTATCTAAAAGATAAAAAACTGCCCATTCTACTATGGTAGCAAGTCCGCCGACTATCAAATATAATATAAATTGCTTAATATCCTTTTTTAATTCCATTTTTGCCCCTCTTTATTTTTTGCATACCATTTTTAAGTACATATTTAAAAACCATTATCATTACAAATAGAAGTATATCCTCCGCGCATCTTAAAAGAATTTCCTCTAATATATATATATATATATATGGTGGATTGTGTACGTTCCAAATATTTCTCCAAAGCCAATCCATAGAATGGATACAAAGCATATATAAAGAAAATCTTCCGAGATAGGAAATAGATTTGGATATTGTAAATTTATCGGAAATTATTAAGCATATTTCAGATATAAATATTGTTCCTGCAACCGCAGTTATGTAACATAACGGAAATAAAGGGTATTTATGGGCGGCAAGCTCTAAGTAGCTTTTTGTGATAAGTTCGGTTATTAGAAAAGTTGATGCCCAAATTGCGAAAGATATTAAAAGCTTGCGAACCGCGTTTTGTTTAAAGCTAAAATTTTTCAGATACTCTCCGACTGCAAAAAACGGAAGAACTGACAATGCGATATTTAATGAAAACGGTAAGCTTATAAAACGTTCAATTACAATTCCTAATATGCAAAGTATTCCTATAACAGTTAACCTGATTACCTTATTCTTAATACTTAATTGAATTAAATCATATATTCCTCTGCTGACAAAAAGTGCAACAAGAAACCAAGTAATGCCGATTCCTGGAACATCTATCCAACCTTGAACAATAGTCGGATTACCGCTTGAATATAGCAAAACAAGAATTTTTATAAATAAAAATTTTGCGAATTCTGAAAAGGAATGAAAATAAGAAACGTTATTGATTAAATCTATAATTAATGTTAAGAACCATAGACAAATAACAGGTTTAATTAAATGAAAAAAAGAGCGTTTTAATTTTTTTAAAAATTCGCTATATGATGCTGAATAGCGATAGGTTAAACCGCTTAATATAAAAAATAAGGGCATATGAAACGAAAATATCGTACTTCGGATTATATTATTATCTACAGGTACCGTATGACCTATGATAACCAACAAAATTGTTATACCTTTTGCAAAGTCAATCCATTCAATCCTTTTCTTCATAAAAAGCTTTTATTCCTTTCGTAATGCTTAATCACGCTATATATTCTCAGGTCTTTTCACTTTCAGTAAATAATACTGTAAAAAATAATCCTTATGTTCTGCTTCCTTAGGATAAATAGTTGTGTATTCAAAAGGCAAATTAAATTGTTCTATGATATTCTCTGAATTATTGTCGTTTTTATTTTTGCAATCCATAATATATATGGTGTCGGCGTTAGGATTTTTATCAAAGATATCTAAAATATATTTTTCGGCTTTTTCCTTTTTCGGCGGTTCTCTGTCAGCCCGCGGTACAAGTTTCTTTCCGTCCTTTAAATTGTAGAATTTATAATCGGGCAAGAATTCCATAATTACGCAACACCACGAATTGGGATTACTGTATATAGGTGTATCCGAACTTACAGTATCCTCAACATAGTATGCAAATCTTGATTCTCCGCTGTAAATTCCTTTAAAGTCGGATATATTTTTATAAGGGTTAATTAAAACCAGCGAAATAAGAAGTATTAAAACGGATGGTATTATTCTTTTGAAATATTCATTATTTTCAACCTTTTTATCGTTTTGAACCGCAATCCAAAGTCCGAACAAAACAAAATAAAGCCACATAATCATACGGTTTGGTACCCCGACGCCGTAAACTAACATACATACCGCAATCATAAAAGCATTTGATGCGATAACAATTACTGTAGCTGTAATACTTTTCTTTATAAGATAAATTATTATTGCGATTAAAACAATCAGAGTAAATGCAATTGCGTACTTTGAGGTGATTCCTGAACCTGTGATAAAATACAAGGGGCCTTTGCCGTAATTATTACCCGATACAAAAACAGAGGAGTTTCCGAGTGAGGGTAAAATTTGTAATAATGCAATTAAGGCTCCGCCAATTGCAATTATAAATGCGATTATACGGTTTCTTTTTTGTTTTTTTGAAAGCTCTTTCCACTCGCGTACTGTTCTGCAAAACAGTATTAATCCGACTATACCGGTAAAACCCTCAATATATACGTGTGTGTTCGCAAGCAAAGCAAGAAGTACTGCGCATATAATATATGCGTCACATTTTTTATAAACATCTTTCTTTTTTTGTATTTGCGTAAATACATCTGCCAGTATGAAAATTAACAGCGGCATTAAAACATAACATCTTGAAATTGCAGGATTTGTATATAGAAACGGAACTGTAAAAATCAGTATAATTTTTGCCCAATATTCAAACGGCGCTCTTTTGATAAAATAGAAAACAGCAGTCGAGTTAAACACCCAGGAGATAATTCCCAATGTTTTTAAAGGAAAACCTAAGTGTGAAAAGGGCGCTAATATTAAATACCATAGCGCAAAATGACCTTCATAGCGCATTTCGTAAAAAATATCGGGAATAGAAAACTTTGAAATCTGCCACGCGTAAATCTCATCAATCCAGCTTTCGTGAGT
Source organism: uncultured Clostridia bacterium (assembly GCA_947585745.1). Taxonomy (GTDB): domain Bacteria; phylum Bacillota; class Clostridia; order Oscillospirales; family Acutalibacteraceae; genus Ruminococcoides. The sequence continues at coordinate 32,302 of CANPXF010000013.1, forward strand.
TATTGCTGTAACAAATGTTATTATAAGCCATAACAAAAAGGCTCCGTAAAGGATAATCTCTTTATATGAATTAAGAATTTTTTTCTTCATGGTATTCCTTCTCCGTATTTACATTCCAAATATTAGATTTATCTTTATTATTGGAAAGAATGTTTTTTACAGCTTCAAATGATGTCATCATAGAATGGTCTATATTATTATATCTGTGTTGACCGTTGCGTCCGACGCAATACAGATTGTCAATTGTTTTTAAATATTCAATGAGCTTATCTATCTCGTCATATGTATCAAAATATGCGGGGTATGCCTTTTTTACCTTCTCCATATGATAATCTAACACAGTATCTCGGCTGTCGATTAATTCAAGCTTTAGCATTTCCGATATACCGATTTCCGCAAATTCCTCTTCAGACATTTCCCAAAAATCATCGCCCTCATTTACGAAGTATTCTAAGCCGATCCATACCGTATTATCCAAATCCTTAACCATATAAGGCGACCAGTTATTATAAATCTGAAAACGACCCATTTTTACATTTCTGTCCTGTACATATACCCAACAGTCGGGCACAATATTACCTACGGTTTTTATATTTGTTTTATTTTTCAAGTTGAGTTTTGATACAAGGACGCCCAATGTCATATAGTCACGGTAGGGCAGACCGACCGCGATTCGGGACGGCTCCTTAGGAACATCGTTCATTCCCGCGACCAAATCTTTAACAGGCATAGAGGAGATAAAGTAATCGCCGTCTACAGTAATTCTTTCTCCGTTCTTTTCGTATACTAAAGAGTTAATAATATTATCGTCATTTTTATTAAATTCTACAACTTTTGCGTTTTTAATTATAGTTCCGCCAAGCTTTTCAATTTCTTCAGCAGTTACATCCCATAATTGACCGGGACCGAGTTTTGGATATTTGAATTCCTCAATGAGAGAGGTTTCAACTTTTCGATTTTTCCTTTTGAAAATCTTACCGAATATATCCTTTAAAACTGCTGTAATGGAAAGACCTTTCACACGTTGCGCTCCCCACGAAGCGTCAATATCTCTCGGATGTCTTCCCCAGAGATTTTCCGTGTAATATTCAAAAAACATAGAATAAAGTTTTTTTCCGAAACGGTTAATATAGAAATTCTCGAGATTGTCTTCAGGAAGTTTATGTATTAGTGATTTTAAATAACTGAAACCTACTTTTATAGTATTTAGCAATCCCATATTTTTAAATGTTTCCGGTTTAAGTGATACAGGATAATCGTAGAATTTTGCGTCAAATAAAATTCGTGACACGCGGTGTCTTACCAGCATAACACGATTTTGTTTTTCAGGATTCGGGCCTTTGGACGCTAATGGTATGTTTCTTTCCAATAAAATATCGTCATATGACGGAGCGCCCTGCATCGGAAGCATATTTTCCCACCATTCGTTTACCTGCGGTACTTTGGAAAAGAAACGGTGGCCTCCCATATCCATACGGTTATCTTTATATGCTACCGTTTTGGAAATTCCGCCAAAACAATCGCTTTCTTCAAATACTGTTACCTCAATATCGTTTGATTTAGTTAATAACTCATAGGCCGCAGTAAGTCCGGCAGGACCTGCTCCGATGATTAGAGCTTTTTTCATATTAATTTTATCCCCTTTGCTTTTTATAACCATTCTGATAACCGATTTTCCTATCTTGTGTACCTAAAAACGATGAAATTGAAGTTCAAAATAAGTTGATATGAAAACCGCCTGATTATTACAATTTTCGCAAGAAATATTATATAATAATCCGCTTGTGTTGTCAATTAAAATATACACCTATTGATAATTTATTATCTATATGGGTAGTATATAATTATCAAGAGGTGGTAACGGTGCTTTATGATATGATAAAAACCTTACGAGAAGATGCGGGTTATTCACAATCTCAGTTAGCGAAAAAACTTGATGTTACCAGAAGCTCTGTAAACGCGTGGGAGATGGGACTTTCTACTCCTACTACTCACTATGTTGTGGCGCTTGCTAAGCTGTTTCACGTTTCAACTGATTATTTATTAGGAATTGACAGCAAAAGGAATATTGTGCTTAACGATTATAGTAAAAGCGAAATTGAGTTGATTTATAATTTGCTTAAATACTTTGACGAACATAGATAATTTTATTGCACTACAATTATAAAAAAATCACTCCTATCAAATAACAGAAGTGATTTTTATACAATGATTGTATTGTTGAGGTTTAAATAATATAAACGTATATAAACAGAATAGATAAAAACAAACCCCGAACCTTTACCGATAGGTAAAGGTTCGGGGTTTGTTGGTGGGAGAGGGTGGATTCGAACCACCGAAGCGAAACGCAACAGATTTACAGTCTGCCCCCTTTGGCCACTCGGGAACTCTCCCACATTTTAAATTTTAAATTGCTACAGGTGTTCCTGTAGCAATTATGGAGCTGGTGGACGGACTTGAACCCCCGACCTGCTGATTACAAATCAGCTGCTCTACCAACTGAGCTACACCAGCGTTTTTTTACAGCTTGATTATAATACCATAAACGATTAAATATGTCAATATATTTTTGTGAAAAAGTTAATTTTTTAATGGTATATTTAATATAATTAAGATAAAAGCTTTTTATAAATAAATAGTTATATTTTACCAATAATAAAAATATGTATATAATCAAAGTTACGATTTTGTTACAATAAAAAATTTTTTCCTGATATTTCTTGATAATTGGTATTTGCTGTGTTAAAATCACATTGTGGTATAAAATTTACCATATCAATGATTAATTTTTGAGGAGGAGATTGATATGTACAATTTTAATTTCAGTTACCCGAACGGGGCGCCTGCCGCTGTTTTAGGAGCTATGATGGGTTTAATTTTTGTTTTGGGGATTATAGCGATTATATCCTATATTTTCCAATCTCTCGCGTGGTATACAGCCGCTAAAAAGAGAAATATTGAATATCCGTGGCTTGCTTGGATTCCGGTTGCTAATTTTTATACAATCGGTAAAGTAGGCGATTACTTTTTTGCTAAAAAGGGTAATAACTATAATTTTGCTGTTATAAATCTCATTGTTATGGCTGTCGGCACGTCATTCAACGGTATTTCGGGAGGCAAAGGCGGTTTCTTCGGAATTGTCGGTAATATTTGCATAGTTGCCGCCGTAGTATTAGAGTATATTTGTATTTATAAATTCTTAAAGGGAGTTAACCCGCAGAAAGCGGTTTTGATGCTTGTTTTAGGTATTATATTTTCCATCGCGATGCCTTTTATCCTTTTCTCGCAGAAAGACAAGGACGACGCAGACGTTTATATAAACACTTCGGCATCGCAACCTGTAGAATCTGCGAATAATAATGAAGTTCAATAATAAAAATTTTTTGAGGAGTATTCTTATGTATAATTATAATTTTGAATATGATATTCCCGATTTTTCATCAGGCGCTTATAATTCTGTTTCATCGGGTGTTGCAGGCGTTGTTCTGGCTGTTTTAGTTGTGTTCGCTATTTTTGCTTTTGCTTTCGCGATTGTGTCTTATGTATTTGAGAGTCTTGCGTGGTACAATATTGCAAAAAAGCGTAATATAAATAACCCGTGGCTTGCTTGGATTCCTTATGCGGGAGGATTTCTTATAGGAAAAATAGGCGACTATTATTACGACAGAGAAATAGGTAAGAATTATCATTTTTCAATTTGGATTATCTGCCTGCTCGCGGGCGGTACGATAGCGCCGATTACAATTCTTCTTATCTTCCTTGCTCCGCTTGCTTTGATTGCGGCGTCGGTATTAGAGTACATTTGTATTTATAAGTTCTTCAAAAACGTTACGCCCGACAATGCGGTTTTACTGATTGTTTTATGTATTATTTTCCCAATCGCAATGCCGTTTATTCTGTTCGCGCACAGGAATAAACCCGATGTTATTCCGGCTAACGCTCCGACACAGCCAGGTCAGACTTATTATAATCAGGCTCCTGATCCGTATCAGCAGTATCCACAGCAATATCCTGCACCGCAGGCGCCGGTACAGCAGACTTTTGAACAACAGCCCTCGGCTCCTGTTCAACCTCAACCTGCTCAACCGCAACAACCCCCTGAAGACTTAAATCAATAAAAAAGATTAGATTGCCTTATTAATTTAAGGCAATCTTTTTATATCTCCACGTCAGACATTGCAGTCCCTCTCTGACAATTCATCTCCCCCAAACCTTCGTGCCTATTTCTTGTTTTGGATATGGAGGACAGGTTTTGCGGTAGACTTTTTAGACTTTTTAGAAACTTTTTATTTAAATTAGATTTGAAAAACAATTAAAATGTTACCTTTATATTAAATTCTTAATTTTTTATATCTCCACGTCAGACATTGCAGTCTCTCTCGGACAATTCATATCCCCCAAACCTTCGTGCCTCTGTCTTGTTTTGGATATGGAGGACAGGTTCTGCGGTAGACTTTTTAGACATTTTAAAAACTTTTCCTCTAAATCTATTTTGAAAAGGAAATGAAAGTTTACCTTTAAATCCAATTCTTAATTTTTAATTCTTAATTCTTAATTTTTTATATCTCCACGTCAGTCCGTGCAGTCCCTCTCTGACAATTCATCTCCCCCAGAACGGATTTTTCTCTGTCTTGTTTTGGATAGGGAGGAAAGCTAAGCTTTTTATATTTTCACGTCATACATCTCAGTCCCTGTCTAAGAAACATATTCTGCATACGGCTCTACTTTTATTTTTTGAAAAACTCATAATATTTTTCCTTGCTTACTAATTGATATTTGAATATGTTGTTTTATTTTTATATTTATGTTATTATGAACCTATGAATAAGATAAAGTTAATCGGAATAGATTTAGACGGAACTGCTCTTAACAGCGGCAAAAAACTGACAAAGAAAAATATAGAGGCTTTTAAGCGTTGCAGGGAAAACGGGGTTTATGTTGTGCCTGTAACGGGACGTCCGTATTCGGGTATTTATGACGAATACAAGTACAAAATGAACTGCGACTATACAATTAACACTAACGGCGCGGCTGTAATTGATGTAAAAAGCGGAAAACGGATAATTTCACATACGATTTCCAAGGATATATTTTCCCGCCTTATAAAAATTTTAAAGAGATTTGACTGCTACTACGGTATTTTTCATAAGGATTTTGGCTATTTAAGAGAGGATATTTTAGAACACGAGCTTAAAAAATATTCGGGTACACCTCTTTATGAATATGTTTTAAAAACAAGAAAAGCAGTAGAAAATCAGGAGGATTTTATAAACAGCATCGAATTTTGTGATAATATCTATGTTATTGCGAAAAATACCGATGTGCGTGATAAAATTTGTGAGTGTATTAACGATGTAAACGGAATATTTTTTACCTGTTCTGATGTTGACGATGTTGAAATAGGAGGTAACTGTTCCAAGGGTAAAACGCTTTTGGAGCTTGCCGAATACTTAAATATCAAACCATATGAAGTTATGGCAATCGGCGACAGCGGAAATGATATTAATATGCTTGAGTCCTCGGGGCTTGCGGTTGCTATGGAGAACGCAAGCGACAGGGTTAAGGAAGTTTCAGACTATGTTACAAAATCCTGCGAAGAAAGCGGGGTTGCGTACGCTATAGAAAAATTTGTTTTGTAACGGGGGTTGTTATGAAAATATTAACAGAAGTGTTATGGGTATTTTCTGTTTTTTCGTTTTTAGGGTGGGCATTTAAGTTTGTATATGAAACAGTAAAAAACCGCCGACCCTCAAATCCGGGCTTTATAACTCTGCCGTTTTTACCGTCTAACGGTATAGCAATGGTTTTTGTGTATGTGCTTTTTTCTAAAGCGGAGAGTATGTTTATAATATTCTTCGGTTGCGCGATTTTACTGACTATATATAAATTTTTCCTCTCTATGTTATTTGAAAAATCCTTTGGTTTTAAGTGGAAGGATTACTCAAAAAAGAGGTTTAATCTTAACGGGTATGTCAGCGCTTGGGAGCCGTTTGCGTACGGAGCGTTGGGGATTTTAGCTATTCGTTACGCCTTTAATCCGATGCTGGGGATTATTTCGGGAATACCCGCGTGGCTCGCGCTTTTGATTCCTGCAATAATATCGGCTCTCATTTTCTCGGATTTAATTATCTCTGTAATTACAGTTGTAAATCTCCGTAAAAACCTTGAACAAATGAAAAATATATCCGAGTTAATTGACGATAATAACGGGGAAGAATCCGACGAAGAGCTTAGAAAAAGATACGAGCAAAGAATTATTAAAAATAAGCGTTTCAGATTAAGACTTGTTTCTGCCTTTCCCGATATGCAGTCGCTCAATTATGAAAAACAGCTTTCCGATATTCGAGAGTGGTTTAATATTATTCGTGAGAAAAATGATGAGGAATATGAAAAGAAAATCGAGAGAGAAGAGGACAAACCATTTGCCTATGGTCTGAGCTTTACAAAGCTTTTTTGGCTGTTTTTTATCGGGAGTATATTCGGAACGGTTTTGGAAACGATATGGTGCTTCTTTATGGAGGGGCATTTTGAGATGAGAGTAGGACTTGTAATCGGCCCTTTTATTCCCGTTTACGGAGGAGGCGCTGTTGCAATTACTCTGTGTCTTTATAAGCTTCATAAGTCAAGCGACCTTATAGTCTATCTTTCTTCGGCTGTAATAGGAGCGACATTCGAGTATTTCTGCTCATATTTTCAGGAAACATTCCTTGGTACTGTTAGCTGGGATTACAGCAAAACCCCGTTCAACCTTAACGGAAGAACTAATCTGACATTCGCGCTGATATGGGGTGTTTTAGGACTGGTATGGCTTAGATATATTTATCCGTTTTTAAGCCGTCTTATAGAAAAAATTCCTAAAAAAAGCGGTACAATAATAACTGTAATTCTCGTTATATTTATGGCGCTTGATTCAGCTGTTTCAATCGCGGCTGTTTATAGGGAAAACCAGCGCGCAAATAACATTAAACCGCAAAATGTCGTAGCCGAGTGGATTGATAATACTTTTAACGACGATTATATGAACTTTGTATTTCCTCATATGGCTACGAGGGAAGAATTTACTGATTTCCAGTAAAGTCAGAAACGATTTATACCTCGCAGAATATGGCTGTTCTCACAATTCCTTTGTACAAGCATATTATGTAATATCTACCTGTCGGTAGAAATAATATGTAAAGGAATTTTTAATATGAACACTGTTAATTGCTCTTGCGGCTGTAATACTAATTCTTGCAATTCTTGTAATTCCTGTAATTCATGCAGTCCCTGCGGTTTCAATTCCTGCGCTGTAACTTGCTCGCCGAGCCTTCCGTCTCCCACCGGATACGGTTATGTATATAATATAACTGCACAGACTGTTGCCGAAGATGCCGCGGTAACTTTTTCGAGTAACGGACTTCTTTCAGCAGGCGTGGCTCACGTTGCCGGAACAAGCGATGTTGTTATAACTACAACGGGCGTTTACCTGATTAATTACTATGTAGGCGCGGCAGGACAGGTAACTGTTTATCAGAACGGCGCTCCTGTCGCGGGTTCAACCTATGACTCAACGGCGGATTCAAATTACGGTCAGGTTATCATTTCCGCGCAGGCAGGCGATGTTATTACTTTAGTAAATACAGGCGAAGCTGAAATAACTCTCACGGCTGTCGGAACTGCTCCCGAAAACGTAACTAACGCTTCTATGACCATACACAGGATATTCTGATAAAAGACAGTTAATAATTAAAAAATGTGGCGCTTTCGTTTTGATTGTGCCACTTTTTGATTTTATAAACGTTTGTATTCTAATAAAATCGGTCGGACAGCTAAAAACGCTGTCCGACCTTTGAGTTAATTATTAATCCTTATTTAGCTTTTAGCAGCCACAGTTGTTATTGTTGTCGTTACCGCAGCAATTACAAATGATGAGAATAAGAAGAATAATCCAGCAGCATCCGTTTCCGCCGAAACCGTTGTTACACATATATCTTTCCTCCTTTCGTCTACATTACATAATATCCGAAAAGGGAAATAGTGTTACAAATTAAAAGCTTTTTAAAAGTTCAATTTCTTTTTTATATCCGGAAAGCTCGTTGGGCGTTTCAAGAAAACAAGGTAAATTTTTGAGAACGGGGTGTGTAACAATATTTTTAAACGCCTCAATACCGATACAGCCCTCTCCGATTTTTTCGTGGCGGTCCTTATGACTTCCCAAGGGATTTTTACTGTCGTTTAAGTGCATAGCCTTTAAACGCTCGATTCCGATAATTCTGTCAAATTCCTCAAGCACGCTCTCAAGATTATTTTTAATATCGTAACCCGCGTCAAAAACGTGGCAGGTATCAATACATATTCCTATCTTGTTTTTTAATTCAACTCGGTTTATAATTTCTCCCAATTGTTCAAATTTACAGCCGATTTCACTGCCTTTTCCCGCCATAGTTTCAAGCAGTACGGTCGTACTCATATCTTCCCATAAGACATCGTTGAGAAGCTGTGATATAAGCTCAATGCCTTTTTCAACTCCTTGACCGACGTGCGAACCCGGGTGAAAATTATACATATTATTGGGGAGATATTCCATACGTCTTAAATCGTCGGACATTGTCTGAAAAGCAAATTCACGCGTTTTCTCATCAGCGGAACACGGATTGAGAGTGTATGGAGCGTGAGCGAGAATTTCAGCAAAATTATTATTCTTCATTAGAATTATTAGTCTGTCCGTATCCTCTTTGTCAATCTCTTTCGCTTTTCCGCCTCGAGGGTTGCGTGTAAAAAACTGAAAAGTATTTCCGCCAAGCTCCAACGCTTGTTTTCCCATATTTTCAAAACCCTGCGAAACAGAAAGGTGACAGCCGATATTTAGCGTAATACCACCCTCTTATTAAAAATATATTTGTATTATAGCATACTTTTATAAAAATTCCACAAATTATATAGACAATTTTTCCTGATTGTGTTATATTAGTAGAGTAAAGCGATAAAGTATTATTAAATGGAGGTAATTATATGTCAGAAAATAAAATCCCTTACAAAATCTATCTTGACGAGAGCGAAATACCGACAAAATGGTACAACGTCAGGGCAGATATGAAAAACAAGCCCGCTCCTCTGCTTAATCCCGCGACGCTAAAGCCTATGACGGCGGAAGAGCTCGCTCCCGTTTTCTGCGAGGAGCTTGTTGCGCAGGAGCTTAACGACACTGACGCGTTTATTGAGATTCCGGAGGAAATTCAGAATTTCTATAAAATGTACCGTCCCTCTCCGCTGATAAGAGCGTATTTCCTTGAAAAAGCCTTAGGCACGCCCGCAAAAATTTACTATAAATTTGAGGGTAATAATACGAGCGGAAGCCATAAGCTCAACAGCGCGATTGCGCAGGCTTATTACGCAAAAAAACAGGGATTAAAGGGCGTTACCACAGAAACGGGCGCAGGTCAGTGGGGCACGGCGCTTTCGATGGCTTGTTCGTATTTTGACCTTGACTGTAAGGTTTATATGGTAAAGGTAAGCTACGAGCAAAAGCCGTTCAGACGTGAGGTTATGAGAACATACGGTGCAAGCGTAACTCCCTCTCCGTCAAAAACAACAAACATCGGAAGAAAAATTTTAGAGGACCACCCCGGAACGACAGGCAGTCTCGGTTGTGCAATTTCCGAGGCGGTTGAGGTCGCGACCTCAACTCCAGGTTACCGCTACGTTCTCGGAAGCGTACTTAATCAGGTTCTTCTTCACCAGTCCATTATCGGTCTTGAGAGTAAAATAGCTATGGATAAATACGGCGTTAAACCCGATATGATTATAGGATGTGCGGGCGGAGGTTCAAACCTCGGCGGACTTATCGCTCCGTTTATGGGTGAAAAGCTGAGGGGAGAGGCTGACTATCAAGTTATTGCGGTTGAGCCTGCGTCCTGCCCGAGCTTTACACGCGGTAAATTCGCTTATGATTTCTGCGATACGGGAATGGTTTGTCCTCTTTCTAAGATGTACACTCTCGGCAGTGGATTTATACCCTCCGCAAATCACGCGGGCGGACTTCGTTATCACGGTATGAGTTCGACTCTTTCACAGCTTTACCATGACGGGCTTATGGAGGCGCGTTCGGTTGAGCAGACCTCTGTATTTGAGGCGGCGGAGCAGTTCGCGAGAGTTGAGGGAATACTTCCCGCGCCCGAGTCAAGCCACGCAATCCGCGTTGCGATTGACGAGGCTCTTAAATGTAAGGAAACGGGCGAGGAGAAAACAATTTTGTTCGGCTTAACGGGTACAGGTTACTTTGATATGGTAGCGTATGAGAAATTCAACGACGGCGTTATGAGCGACTATATTCCGACCGACGCTGACCTCGAAAAAGGTTTTGCGGGACTTCCGAAAGTCGACAAATAATTCCAAAAAAGAAATAAATTCAAAAAACAGATAGGCAATTGCTTATCTGTTTTTTATATATACGCGCCAAATGTATGTTTTTTCTATAAATCTATATTATTATTTTCAGATATATTGCCGTATTTTGCGGTACAACATAAATGTTTGGAAGTAATACATATAACATACTCTTCGCAGGGTGGGCAGTTTTTATTAATATAATTTTGTTTCAACATATTATACTTGTCGTCTTAAAAAATACTTGATTGAAATGTAAAAATATGGTATACTAACGATTGATAATGCAAAAATGGGGTATTTTCATTTACAGATTGATTTTTGCCTGCAGAATGCTGTAGGAACGCGTCTGATTTACGCGGATTTTCTGAAAATACCGTGAAAGGATAAAGATATATGATTATGGAGAATGTTTACCGCACAGTAAACTGCGGTCAGCTTAGAGAGGAAAACATCGACCAGCAGGTCAGAGTTGCGGGTTGGGTAGAAAATATACGCGACCACGGCGGAGTAATGTTTCTTGATATACGCGACGAATACGGCGTGCTTCAGGTTGTTGTTCACGACGATAATCTGCTGAAAAATATTAACCGTGAATGTACTGTTACTTTAAGCGGTAAGGTAGTTAAGCGCGGAGAGGACACGATTAACCCCAAAATTGCGACAGGTTATGTCGAGGTTCATACGGAGGATATAAAGGTACTCGGTAAGTGTAAAAACGAGTTGCCGTTTGAGGTTGCAACGTCAAAGAATACCAATGAGGACGTAAGACTTCGCTACCGTTTTCTCGATTTGCGTAATCCCAAAGTCCATAATAATATACTTCTTCGTTCAAGGGTTGTCAGCTTTATGCGCAATAAGATGAACGAGCTTGGCTTTACCGAGATTAACACTCCCATACTTTCAACCTCGTCACCCGAGGGCGCAAGGGATTATCTTATCCCCAGCCGTAAGCACAAGGGAAAATTCTACGCGCTTCCGCAGGCTCCGCAGATTTTCAAACAGCTTTTAATGGTTTCGGGCTTTGATAAATATTTTCAGATTGCGCCTTGTTTCCGTGATGAGGACGCGCGCGCGGACAGAAGTCCAGGCGAGTTCTATCAGCTCGATTTTGAAATGGCGTTCGCTACGCAGGAGGATGTTTTTAAGGTTGCCGAAGAGGTTCTTTACGATACATTCACAAAGTTTACGGATAAAAAGGTAAGCCCCGCTCCGTTTAAGCGTATTCCGTTTGAGGAGGCTATGCTTAAATACGGTACGGATAAACCCGATTTGAGAAATCCGCTTGAAATAAAAGAAATAAGCGATATGTTTGTAGAAACAGATTTCGCTCCGTTCAGAAAGAAATGTGTTCGTTCAATCAATGTTCCCAATGCCTCATCTCAAAGCAAAAAATGGTTTAAGCGTATGGAGGAGTTTGCTCTTTCAATCGGAATGAAAGGCCTCGGATACGTCAAGGTTTGCGATGACTTAACCTTTGACGGACCGATTGATAAATTCCTAAAGCCGGGCGACAGAGAGGAGCTTATTAAGCGTAATGGCTCCAAGGCAGGCGATGTTATTTACTTTATCGCCGACAGCTGTGCTATGGCGCCCAAGCTTGCGGGACAGATAAGGACAGAAGTTGCAACAAGACTTAATCTTATTGATACAAGCCGATTTGAAATGTGCTTTATCGTCGATTTTCCGATGTATGAAATTGACGAGGACGGTAAAACAATCTTTACTCATAACCCGTTTTCAATGCCTCAGGGCGGTATGGACACTCTCCTTAACAAAGAGCCGACTGAAATTTTGGCTTATCAGTACGATATTGTATGCAACGGTGTTGAGCTTTCCTCGGGAGCTGTTCGTAATCACGACCTTGACATTATGGTCAAAGCATTTGAAATTGCGGGCTACAGCGAGGAAGAGTTGAAGGATAAGTTTAAATCGCTTTATACCGCGTTCCAATACGGCGCGCCGCCTCACGCGGGTATGGCTCCCGGAGTTGACCGTATGATTATGCTCCTTACAGAGGAGGAAAATATACGCGAGGTTATTCCTTTCCCGATGAACTCGAACGCTCAGGATTTGCTTTTGGGCTCGCCTGGAGAAGTAAGCGAAACACAGCTTCGTGAAGTTCACATTAAATTAAGATAATTTTATCTGCAAGTTGTTATTTTACAATCCATTTTAAATATGGACTGTTATTTTCGTAAAACAGCGCAAAGGACTGAATAATATGGTAACAAGAGAAGATGTAGAGAATATCGCGATTCTTTCAAAACTGTTTGTAGCTGAAGAAGAACTCGACGGTTTAACTAAGCAAATGCAGGAAATCGTCGAATTTGCCGACGCTATTAACAACGCTCCCGATTCGGGCGAGGACTTTGACAATATTAATAATCTTTCAAATGTGTTCCGCGACGACGTTGTCGTTCCTTCATATCCGAGCGAGGAAATATTAAAGAACGCTCCCGAACAGGCGGAGGACCATTTTCTTGTACGAAACCATAACTGAGGAGGATAAGTATGTCAGAAATAAAGAAAATTCACGATATGCTGTCTTCCAAGCAAATTTCGTGTAAGGAATTGACAGAAAAATATTTGGAACAGATAGAAAGCGCCAACAAGGAGCTAAACGCCTATGTTAACGTGACCGCCGATACGGCTTTATTACAGGCTGAAAAGGTGGATAAGAAAATTTTTGAAGGTGAGGAAATAGGACTTTTGGAAGGAGTTCCTATGACACTAAAGGATAACCTTTCAACAAAAGGCATTGAAACAACCTGCTGTTCAAAGATTTTAACAGGCTATAAGCCTATCTATAACGCTACAGTCTGGGATAAGCTTGAAAGCGACGGCGCCGTTTTGCTCGGCAAAACAAATATGGACGAGTTCGCTATGGGTTCTTCCTGTGAAACGTCATATTTCGGAGGAGCGACGAACCCGTTTAATACAAAGCATTGCGCCGGCGGTTCGTCGGGCGGAGTTGCAAGCGCTGTCGCGGGTAATATCGCTCCCTACGGTTTAGGCTCCGATACGGGCGGTTCAATACGTCAGCCTGCGTCGTTCTGCGGTGTAGTCGGATTAAAGCCGACTTACGGAGCCGTGTCCCGTTACGGTCTTATTGCGTACGCGTCAAGTCTTGACCAAATCGGTCCGATAACTAAAACCGTCGAGGACGCGTCTATTGTTTTCGACGCAATTTCGGACTATGATTCAAAGGACAGTACCTGTCAGGGACGTAAAGGCAGAAAAACCTATGATACTGTAAACGACGACATTAAGGGTATGAAAATCGGAATTGCCCGTGAATATCTTGAGGGCGTCAGAGATGACGTTAAAGAGGCAGTTTTAAACGCGGTCAAGGTCTATGAAAGTCTGGGCGCGGAGATTATATATTTCGATATGCCCGCGCTTAAATTCGCATTGCCCGTTTATTACATTATCGCCTGCGCGGAGGCGTCCTCAAACCTCGGACGTTACGATGGTATCCGTTACGGCTTTAAGGCTGAACACTACAACGGTACCCACGATATGATGTGCCGTACAAGGAGCGAGGGCTTCGGAGAAGAAGTTAAGAGAAGAATTTTGCTCGGCACTTATGTGCTTTCCGCTGGCTATTATGACGCGTATTATAAAAAGGCGCAGAATCTGCGCGGTACGATTGTAAAGGCGTTTGACAGCGCGTTTACAAAGTGTGACTTTGTTCTCGCCCCGACAGTTCCGATGACGGCGTTTGAAATGGGACACGCTGTAAGCGATCCCGTAGAAACCTACCTTACCGATATTTGTACCGTACCTGTAAATATTGCGGGACTTCCCGCGGTATCAATCCCCTGCGGTTTTAACTCTAAGGGTATGCCGATAGGAATGCAACTTATCGGTAATAAATTCAGCGAGGCGACTATCTTAAACGCCGCTAACGCGTATGAGAAAGCCACCGGCGAAAACTTTAAAGAAACAAAGTGGGGTGTAAAGCTGTGAAATACGAATTGGTAGGCGGTTTTGAAACCCACGTTGAATTGTCGACAAACACAAAAATTTTCTGTAGCTGTACGACTAAGTTCGGAGGCGAGCCGAATACTCATTGTTGTCCCGTTTGTATCGGGCTTCCCGGTACTTTGCCCAAGCTTAACCGTCAGGTTGTAAGGTACGCGATTATGGCAGGACTTGCTACCAACTGCGAAATTGCCGAGGTAGCAAAAATGGACAGAAAAAATTACTGCTACCCCGATTTGCCTAAGGCGTACCAGATTTCCGAGTACGATAAACCCCTTTGCGAGCACGGATATATCGAGCTTTCAAACGGAAGAAAAATACGAATTTTGAGAATACACATCGAGGAGGACGCGGGCAAGCTTATTCACGCTCACGGCGATACCTATGTGGACTATAACCGAGGCGGAGTACCGCTGATTGAAATTGTTACTGAGCCTGATTTCAGAAGTGTTGACGAGGCGAGGGAGTATGTTGAAAAGCTCCAGCAGATTATGCGTTATATCGGGGTTTCCGACTGCCGTATGCAGGAAGGCTCAATGCGCTGTGACGTTAATATTTCAGTACGTCCCGAGGGAAGCGATAAACTCGGAACCCGTACCGAAATTAAAAATATGAACTCTATTAATAATATTGTCAAGGCTATGGAGTATGAGTTTGAGCGTCAGGTCGACGTTATTGAAAACGGCGGAGAGGTTATTCAGGAAACTCTGCGTTATGATGACGCGACAAACACAACTTCGTCTATGAGAGGAAAAGAAGACGCTAACGATTACCGTTATTTCCGTGACCCCGACCTCGTAACGATTTTGACGAGCAGGGAAGAGGTTGAGGAAATACGAAAGACGCTTCCCGAGCTTCCCGAGGCTAAAAAGAACCGCTATATTGACGAGTATGATATTCCCGAAAAGGACGCGGAGCTTTTAACAAAGTACCGAAAGGTAAGCGAGTATTTTGACGAGGCGGTAAAAGGACTAAAAAATCCGAAAACAGTTTCAAACTTTATTATAGGCTCAATATTCAGGAGAGTTGAAACCGAAAAGGACAAAGAGTCGTTTGACGTAGCGGTATCTCCCGAAAACTTAAATGAGCTTGTAAAGCTTATTGAAGACAAGAAAATCCAGAACAACCTTGCGAAGAAAACGCTTGAAAAAATGCTTGATACGGGAAAACCCTGCGGGGAGTTTATAGACGAGAATGACCTCGGCGGAGTTGACGACAGCGCTTTAGAGCAGATGTGTAAAAATGCTATAGAGAGCAATCCCAATGCCGTAGCTGATTATAAGGGCGGAAAGGAAAAGGCTCTTATGTCGCTTTTGGGAAATGTTATGAAGCAAAGCCGCGGTAAGGCTGACGCGCAGGCTGTACGTTCAAAACTGATTGAGCTAATTAAATAAGATAAATTGAATAATTAAAGCGGACGCATTTTGTGCGCCCGCTTTTGTATAATGAGAATATAAAATTTTCAGTTAAAACAGGATATGGAAAAAACATCTTGTGATACGTTTTTTGGATAGTTCTGAAAATTTTAAAGTGAATATGAGAAATTATTTACGGAGTTTACGTTTTATTTTTTGCAGAATGTTATCAATCTTTTTCGGCGATGTGTTTGTCGTTTCAGCTATTTCTTTATAGGAAAATCCGCGCGTGTACATATCAAATACCTTTTTTTCATCAGAATTAAGCATAGAGTCGATGTGCTTAATAAGGGTTTTAAGATATTCTCTTTCAAGGACATAATCCTCGATATTTTGCGTATCGTCGGTTTTGTCCTCGATACTTTCCATAGAAACTATATGTGATTTGGGTACCGCGCTTTTTGAATTACCCTTTTTTACAATATCGTTAAAGCGGTTTTTAGCGCATCTTGAGGCATAATTTTTAAACGACGCGTTTTTGCTTTCGTCATAGGTTTTTGCCGCAATAAGAAATGCCAGCAGACCTTCCTGAACAAAATCCTGCGTTTCATAATTATCGGTACTGTATTTTGACGCTAATGAATAGAGAAGTTTAATATAACGTAAAGTAATTTCCTCAAAAGCTTTTTCATCGCCTTTTTTTGAAAGCGCGGCAAGCGTCGAGTCGCTTAACGCGCTGTAGTTAGTTCCAATCAGAGCCTACACCACCTTTACTGTATAATACAGCAAAAAAAATATTATGTCAAATTCACTAATTTTTTAAAATTCTATTGCTAAAACGTTCGTTCATATGATATACTCAATTTGTAATACAAATCAAATGTAACAGGAAATTGAGGAAACGGATATGGTAGTAAAATGTAAAAGCTTTGGATTATTCGGAATAGACAGCTATCCTGTTGAGGTAGAGGTTTCTCTGTCAAAGGGGCAGGCGCTGTTTGATATGGTAGGCTTGCCCGATATTGCGGTAAAGGAAAGCAAAGACAGAGTAAGAAACGCGTTTAAAAATACGGGCTTTGATTTTCCGATTACGAGAATTACCGTTAATCTCGCGCCTGCCGATTATAAAAAAGAAGGTCCCATTTATGACCTTCCCATATATATCGCACTGCTTAAAGCGACGGGGAATTTGAAAGCGGATACAGACGATTGCGCTTTTTTAGGCGAGCTTAGTTTATCAGGCGAGCTCAGGGCTGTAAACGGAATTTTGCCGATGACGATAAAAGCCAAGGAGTGCGGAATAAAAAGACTTTTTGTTCCTGCTGAAAATGCCGTTGAAGGCGCTGTTGTAGACGGAATAGACGTTTATCCCGTAGACAGCGTTTACAGCCTTGTTCAGTATTTTAGGGGAATTGAGGATATTACCCCTGCAAAGCCAAATTCCGAAGGCGAATCGGATTTCAGCGATATTCCCGATTTTTCACAAGTAAAAGGTCAGTACGAGGTAAAGCGCGCGCTTGAAATTGCCGCGGCGGGCGGTCATAATGTTCTGCTTATCGGACCTCCTGGTTCGGGAAAGAGTATGCTTGCAAAGCGTATGACGGGAATTTTACCCGATATGACGTTTGAGGAATCAATCGAAACTACAAAAATCCACTCAATCGCGGGAACTCTGCCAAAAGGCTCGCCGATTGTAAAAATAAGGCCGTTTCGTGCGCCTCACCATACCGTTTCTCCCGTCGCTCTTAGCGGAGGCGGAGTTAAGGTGAAGCCCGGAGAGATTTCGCTTGCGAACAACGGAATTTTGTTTTTAGACGAACTGCCTGAATTTGGGAGAAAAACTATGGAGGTTTTGCGCCAGCCCTTAGAGGACGGAACGGTTACGGTTTCACGCGCGAGCGGTAGGTATACATACCCCTGCAATATTATGCTTATTGCGGCGATGAACCCCTGTCCGTGCGGATATTTTAATCATCCAACCCGTAAATGTACCTGCTCGGAAACCTCAATTCAGAGGTACCTCAACCGTGTATCGGGGCCGCTTATAGACCGTTTTGATATTCATATCGAGGTTCCGCCCGTAAATTACGATGAGCTTTCGGATAAAACACGGGAGGAAAGCTCCGAAAATATAAAAAAGCGGGTAAATAAGGCGAGAGAAATTCAAAACGAGCGTTATGAAAACTCAAAAACTACATGCAACGCGCGTATCAGCGACGCGGAATTTCAGGATTATTGCGCAATTTCCGACGAGGCGTCAAGACTGTTGAAATCCGCGTTTGAAACAATGGGACTTTCCGCCAGAGCTTATAACCGTATTTTAAAGGTTTCGCGCACTATAGCCGACTTGGCGGGGAGTGAAGCTATCAAATCGGTACATATCGCCGAGGCTGTGCAGTACCGAAGTCTTGACCGCAAATACTGGAATAAAATTTGATTGTCCGGGTTAATCCGCGCGGTTCATATTTTATAAATTTTTCATCAAAAAATTTATATCTCACTTAATATAACAAAAGCAAAAGTTTCCGACAAAATCGGAAACTTTTATTTTATGCTTTATTTTAATACTCGTTCAAAAAATTATAAGCGGTACCGTTCTTTTTATATGCGATTACCGCGTCTAAGCTTACGTTGTGCATACTGTTAAAAATATTTGCCTCAACATTCGGATTTGTCTTTTTTAAGGACTTAATAAGTTCTTTAGTTTCCTCCCGCTTTGAGGACGACGGTTTATTGCTGTTTTGACGGCTTAACTCATCTGTAAAACGGCAGGCGCACTGAATGAATTTGAGGTTATTAAAGTCGCGCCACGCCTTAATATCGTCCTCACGGATATAATACATCGGTCTTATAAGCTCCATACCCTCATAGTTTTTGCTTTTAAGCTTCGGCATCATTGTTTGAATTTGACCGCCCCACAGCATACTCATAAGTATTGTTTCTATTACGTCGTCAAAATGATGACCGAGGGCGATTTTATTGCATCCGAGCTCCCTGGCTTTTTTATAAAGATGTCCGCGCCTCATTCTCGCGCATAGATAACAGGGATTTTTTTCAATATTAAAGACCGAGTTAAATATAGAGGTTTCATATACGGTTATGGGAATCCCCATACTTTCAGCGTTTTTCTCAACAGTAAGTCTGTTTATTTCGTTGTAACCGGGGTCCATTACAAGAAATATGAGCTCAAACGGAAATTTGTTATGGCGTTTAAGCTCCTGGAAAAGCTTTGCCATAAGCATTGAGTCCTTGCCTCCCGATATGCAGACGGCGATTTTATCGTTCGGTTTTATCATATCATATTCGACTATCGCTTTAGTAAAACGGCTGAACAGTTTTTCCTTAAAACATCGTTTTTTAGTAATAGAGTTTTCTATTTCCTTTATTCTTTTTTGATTTGAAATTTCAATCTCGCTCATTTTTTCATCTCCGTATTAAAAACTAAACTGATTATATCATATATAACATAGTTTTCACTGTCAATTAAAAAATAAAGTGATTTTAAAAATTTTTCGTTGAAAAAACAGCTTATGCGCAAAATTTAATAATAATATATAGATTATTGAAAAATAAAGTATTATAATAAAGGTACTTTAAAATCAAGGAGAAAAAAGATGAAAAAGAAAGAAAAGGAACTCTTAAACCCTAACCTTACATCTAATCAGAAGCTATACGGCAACAGCTCCGCTCTGTCCGCCGATTTGGGCGCGATATCGGAGGAAATGGCGCTGAATGTGTTTAATCAGACAAAGGAGCTTATGGGTACTGTTGTCGGATATAAAGAGCTTATGATGATGTACACCTGCGCGATAAAAGAGGTTCGTACAAAATTTGAGGTTCTTAATACCGAATTTAATACGCGCTATCAGCGCAACCCGATAAGCTATATTACAACAAGGCTCAAAAGGACCGCAAGTATAGTTGAAAAATTGAGAAAACAGGGAGAAGATTTTTCAATAAATAATATTGAGAAAAAGCTTAACGATGTGGCGGGAATACGTGTTGTCTGTTCATATATTGATGATATTTACATCATCGCCGACGCGCTTATCAGGCAGGACGACATAACGCTTATAGAGCGCAAGGACTATATTTCATCTCCAAAGCAGAACGGCTACAGAAGTCTGCACCTTATCGTAGAAGTTCCCGTGTTTTTCGCGGAGGTTAAAAAACCGATGAGAGTGGAGGTTCAAATCAGGACGATGGCTATGGATTTTTGGGCGAGCTTGGAGCATCAGCTGAAATACAAGCACGAAATTCCCAATCAGGACTTTATTGTTTCAGAGCTTTCTGAATGCGCGCGGAAAATTTCGGAAACTGATTATAAAATGCTTGAGATACGCAGACAAATCGAGAGCTTGAGCGACGCCCCGAGCGAGGACGATATTCTAATAGAAAAAATCAGCAGGTTGGATTTTCGGGTAGATTAAAAAATTTTTATAAAATACAGGCTTTTTTATATTAACAACAGAAAAAATCAATTGTAAACTAATATGAGAAATTTGGTTGACAATTAACTTGAAATATTTTATAATAAACTCCGAAATAAAAATCGGAGGAAATCTATGAGTGAAAACAGATATGGAACAAAGTCGGGCAGTGCGCTGTATTTGGTCTATGTGGCTATGTTTACCGCAATAATAACAATCTGCTCACAGCTTCAAATCCCGACCGCGATACCGTTTACCCTGCAAACGCTTGGTGTTTTTGTAACAGGAGGACTACTCGGCTGGAAACGAGCTACTATGAGTGTGTTGGTTTATATTCTGCTCGGACTTGCAGGCGTTCCCGTATTTGCGGGATTTACAAGCGGAGCGGGAATACTTTTCGGTCCGACGGGCGGATATATTATAGGGTTTATTTTTACCGCGCTTATTGTAGGAGTTTCTGCTGATAAATTCGGGAAAAAGCTGTGGGTGCTTGCCGTTTCAATGACGCTCGGAATGTTGGTATGTTATATTTTCGGCACCGTATGGTTTATGGTGATCTATAATACATCTGTTGGTGAAATGAGCCTGATTACTGCGCTTGGAATGTGCGTTGTTCCGTATATTCCTTTTGATATTTTAAAAATAATCGCCGCTGTTATATTGGTGAACCGTCTTGAAAAAATTATCAAACTGTAATCTTAGACCTCACCACAGCCTCTGTATTCACTTTTTTAGGGGTAAAGGCTATAGTGATGAATTTGTAAGCTCGATGTCGGAAATAATTTATTTTTTAAATTCAGAAAATCCGCCTGTAACTCTTGTCTGCGGATGTGACATTATCTGCGAAAGCTGTCCGAATAATGTTGGCGGATTTTGCTTAGAGTGTGAAAAGGTGAGGAAATTTGACGGAAACTGCCTTAGAGAATACGGTTTAAACGAGGGAGAAAAAATCCGTTGGCTTGACTTGAAGGAGCTTGCACAAAAACGTATAATTAATGAAAACAAATTAAAATCCGTCTGTAAAAATTGCAGTTGGATACATATTTGCAATTCATAAACTAACCGATAAATCAGTAAATTTCTTTTACTGATTTATCGGTTACATTTTGTTACAATACCTAAATTTCCATATATAATGGCAATTTATTTGGACAGATGATATATTATTAGAAAATTCTTGAAAAAATACTTGAAATTTATTACAGTATTTGTTATAATTATTACAGTTTTGTTACAAACAGTAAATATCACTCCCGATGTACGGGAATGGAGGTATATATTATAATGAATTTTGTAAAAAAGAATCTTAAAAAAATCGTTTCAATAGCTTTGGCGGTTTTAATTCTTACTTCAATTTGTGTTGTGGGTTCTTTAAGCCCGAACGCGAGCGGTACCGGCGCGGGACTTGCAGAGTGGGCGCTTAACGCCTATAACAGCGGTTGGAAATATGTCTACGGCGGTTCGTCCGCGGGCGCGGTCGACTGCTCGGGACTTATCTACTCTTATTGTGGTGGTGCGAGAGTCGGTACAGACCAGCTCAATTCCGCCACGGAAAGCGGTAATGTAAGCGCGGGTATTCCGCGTGTTCACGGTCTCGGACTTTATCAGCCCGGACACGTTGGCGTATATGTGGGCAACGGTATGGCGGTTGACGCGCGTAATGAACAGTACGGGGTATGTTATGAGTCAACAGCTACAAAATCCTGGACAAAGTGGTTTAAGCTTTCCGCCGTTACCTATATTAACAACGGCTGGGAAAAGTTTAACGGAAATTATTATTACTATGAAAACGGACAGTATCTTGTAAATACAAGCCGTACAATAGGCGGAGAAAGCTACAGCTTTTCATCATCGGGTATTGCTGACAGGACTCCCGATAATATGGATTCAAAGGCAAGCAAGGGCGGTTCTTCAGATTCGGGTAAATCATCGTCAAAAGCCGAAAATAAATCCTCCTCACAAAGCAGTCCGTCAGTCTTAAAATTCGGCTCGAGCGGTGACGCCGTAACAAAGCTTCAGAACAGACTGACAGAATTAGGATTTTACAGCGACGCTGTAACGGGTTATTTCGGCGAGGCAACTCAAGCGGCTTATAAGGAATTTCAGAAAGCCGCAGGCGTAACCGTTGACGGAATTGCGGGGGAGAGCGACCTTGAAATTCTCTACTCGGACGACGCTCCCACAGCTGATTCAGAAGATGAAAATTCAAAAGACGAGGACGACGGAACGCTTGAACTCGGCGACGAGGGCGATGAGGTAGAAAAAGTTCAGCAAAAGCTTGAGGAGCTGAAATATTTTAACGAAATGTGTACAGGCTATTTCGGCGAAATTACTGAAAGAGCCGTTAAGGAATTTCAGGAGGACAACTCTATTGATACAACGGGTATAGTCGGAGAGCTTACTATGGACGCGCTCTTTGACGAGGCAACTCCCGATAATCCCGATTATGTCGATGAAACGGAAAATTCAGAAAGTGAGCAGAATACAGAGCCCGCGACAGCTCCGACGACTGAAAGCGTAAAAGCTGAAAATGAAGAAAGCGCTCTCACGAAAAACGCAAAGGCGAATGTTGAAATCGCCCAAAAGGTTATAGTTAAAACTAACAGAATAAGTAAAAAGGCGCTCGCGGGAGTTAACGACGACAAAACCGACACAAAGACAGCGTCAATCTCAACATCAGATGAAAAGAATACAAACTTTATCCTTTGGATGCTTATTGTGCTTGGAGTTGTTGCGATAGTAAGCGGATTGACGTTTACATTTAACAAAAGACGTACCGCCTACAGCGGAGCTCATACTAAGTCTAAGAGAAAAGACAATGTTACCGTAAGATATTGGTAAAAATTTCATTAAAAAAGGCGCTTAATAAGCGCCTTTTTTGGTGTTCTCCTGAACGATATACATTAAAGTTATTGGATAATTTAAAGTTGTATTATTTTTTTATTTTATTAATTATCATTTCACTTATAAAACGAAGAATTTCAGCAAGTATAAAAGATAATAGTAAGAGTAAGAATACGGCTAATGATTTATTCGGAATAATATCTGTTATAATAAAGAGGTCTACAAACATATAATGAACAATATAGATATAATATGAGATTGAGTCTAAGTGCATAATGATGTTGCTTTTAGCAATTTTCTCGAATTGTCTTTCAAATTTTTTGTAAATCAGTCTAAATGTAAGAAAAATCCAAATCGCTAAAATATTATGACTAAATGATACAACTATATGTTCATATAAAATTGTGCTATCGTAATAATGCTTGCAAAATAAACGTAATCCTATTGATAAAACCATAATAATTGTCAATATTACAAAGCTTTTTGTAGAGTTGGTATTATCAAAATATTTTGAATAAAAATATCCTGCAAAATAAATTAGCGGTAACGCTAAGTATATACCTAAGAAAGGTAAAATTAGGGATATTATAAAAAAAATAAATAAGAAAAAAACAGCGGAAAATTTTTTATTTGTTTTCCGATAGAAATGGGATATAGGAATTGTTAACAAATAACATACCATTAATATAGTTATAAACCAAAAATGGCCTGTTCCTGGATAATTATAAAATGATAAAAAACCAAAAATATCATCAATGCCTTGCAAGCAAAAAATATATGCTAAAGAATCCATATACCCATCGTGAATAGAAGCTATATTGCAATATATGACAATAGGCAAAACATATATAAAAATGGGAATTATAATTCTAATATATCTATTATAAATCCAACTGCCATAGTTTTTTATATTTTTTTTACCATAAAGATAACCGGATATTAATAAAAAAATTTGCACTCCTATATTTAAGAATTGGGCAAGAGACGATATTCCTATTAGTGAGGAGATGTGACAGGCAAGTATGGAAAACATTGCAAATACCCGCAATAATGATATTGAATAATCGTAATCTTTGTACATAAATTCACCTGCTATTCGTTATAATTAATTTGGAATGGTATATTTAAAGCTTTATTTAATTTGGTGTGTATTTGAATGTTGATTTAATAAAGTAAACGAAACAATTTTCAAAATTTTTACAGCCAATCGTTTTGGAGTTATCCTTTTAACGATTGGCTTTTGTTTTAAGTATTTTTAATTATCTGCGAAACTTGTTTAATTTTACCGAATAGTTCCAGATTTTACCGTGACTATACTAAAGGATTAAAGTGTTAACGGTCGCTTATTGGTATAATAAGCGTACAATTTTTATATATTTTACAATATTTTTTCTGCTTTTGTCAATATATAAAGAAATACTTATTTTTAAGAGGTAATTTTATGATTAATTCAACGCAAAAATTGATGACTTTGGGTGTATTAAGTAAAGAATGGTTAAATTTTAATCAAAATATATTAAAAAGAAGTACATTACAAACATATAAATATATGGTTAACAAACATATACTTTTAAAATCCATATCAAGTTGTTCAATTGATAAAATAGACACAGATGATTTAATTAAGTACACCAACGAACTGCTTGAAAACAGCCTAAGTCCGAAAACTGTAAACAGTGTTTTATTAACTTTAAATTCAATATTTAAGTATGGAAAGCTCAAGTATAATTTTAAACCTCCATATATCCAATATGTCCGCGAGAAAAAAGTGAAAACAAGAGTATTGTCAGTATCAGAACAAAAAATTCTTGAAGAAAATCTTAGAAATAATTTCGATAATTTTAAGCTTGGTATTTTATTCGCTTTATATACCGGTGTAAGAATAGGAGAACTGTGTGCACTAAAGTGGGGAGATATTAAATTAGGAACCGTAAAAATTGATAAAACAATGTATAGATTAAAAGATGATAATGGAAAGAGCAGTATTTTTATAAATGAACCTAAAACATCAAATTCAAACAGATTAATTCCTTTACCTGATTTTTTAATTGAAATTGTCGAGAAATACAGAAAAAGAGATGGGGTTTTCTTTCTTTCAAATAAACAGTTATGTTATATTGAACCCCGATTAATGCAAAAAAAGTTTAAGAAAATTATTGAAATGTGCGGTCTGAAAGGAGTAACCTTTCATACTTTACGGCACACCTTTGCTACAAGATGTATTGAATGTGGTTTTGATGCTAAAACACTCAGTGAAATTTTAGGGCACGCCGATGTGAAAACAACATTAAACAGGTATGTACACTCATCATTAGAATTAAAGAAAAATAGTATGAATATGTTGTCTGATATTGCAGTTTAACGGTCGCTTATTATACCAATAAGCGACTGATTTTATTCTCATAAGTAGGTTATTAACAATTGTATTTATAATAATAAATATTATTTTTGTATACAAAAATGGAGTTTGTAACTAAAATAAAGGTTTATTAAGATGATTATAATCGCCATAATCGAGATTATGTGCATACTCCATATTTAACTAAAAAAACGCTTTAATAAAATAAGACTTCTAATTATAATAAAAAATACTTGAAAAATATTATGATATCGTGTAGAATTTCTGTAAAGGAGGAATTTTATGGATATAATGTTTTTATTGTTTTTACAGGATTTTAGAGAAGCGATTGGCGGAGTGCTGAATGATTTTTTCTTACAAATAAGTGATTTGTCATACGGCATTTTTATTTGGACGCTTGCCTGTATAATGTTTTGGGCTGTAGATAAAAAAGCAGGAAGCTTTTTGTTTTTGAACATTGGCTTTTCAAGATTTTTTATGCAGTTGTTGAAGCTGACATTTTGTGTTTACAGACCTTGGATTCGTTGTGAAAAAATTGTTCCCGTTGAGGAGGCATCGGGTTATTCATTCCCGAGCGGACACAGCGTAACCGCCTCATCTAATTACGGAACAATTATTGAGAGGTATAGAAAGTATAAACCGTTATGTATATTAATGGGATTTATGATACTGCTCACAATGTTTTCAAGAAACTACATAGGCGTTCATACTCCACAGGATGTAATTGTCGGAGCGTTACTCGGATTAATCATTGTAATAATAGGCTCCAAGGTTTGGGAGTGGATTGATAAAAACCCAAAGAGAGATTATATTATTCCGTGTATCGGCATAGTTTTCACAGCTTTATTTTTAGTTTATATTTCTCTCAAATCGTATCCGATGGATTATGCGGGCGGAAATCTTTTAGTTGACCCTAATAAAATGATGATAGACGGCTTTAAAGACGCGGGAAGATTTCTCGGAGTGACAATAGCTTGGTTTATTGAAAGACGATTTGTAAAGTTTTCACTTAATGTATCAGCAATAAGAAAAGTTACAAGATGTTGTTTCGGCGTTCTTATGATTATGATTTATGAAAACGCTTTAATGCCTGCGGTTACCGGTGTGGCAGGCTCATTATGGGCAAGTTTTGCTTTAACATTTTTTGAATTAATACTTTTAATTGTGATTTATCCTTTGTGCTTTTCCAAGCTCGAATCGTTAAAGAAAGCTAAATAAATTATTTACAAAAAAGCCAACCGTTACGGAGTTATCCGTTAACGATTGGCTTTTTTATTTAGCTTATTATTTAATATATTTTAAAATTCAGGGTTAAGTCCCGTTTAAAGCTTTACGGTTTCTTTTCCCGCGAGCTCTGAGTTTTCTATAATCTTAACGCCCTTTTCGTCAAACGCATAAAGCCTGTAGACGAGAACCTTTACCTTTTCTCCGACTTCGATTTTACGTCTTTCAAGCGAACGCAGAGCGGTGAGCTTAAGTCCCTTAACGTCAATTAAAAGTTCAACGGAGTTTCCGCGGAAAGTGACGCTCTCCACTATTCCGTCGTCAGCATATTTAAGATATGACTCAATATTTGCGTTGTCGGACTTAAATACCTCCACAAATTCAGGACGAATCAGCGCTCCGTTTATTTTTTCCTGATTTGAAAATCCTTTTAAAATTCCGTAATTCTCATACTTTGCCGATGTTCCGATAAACTCGGCGACAAAGGGAGTTTTTGGGTTTTTATAAATTTCCTGAGGAGTACCCTGCTGTTCAATTCTGCCCTCGTTTGTGACGATAATATTATCGGCGACATCAACGGCTTCGTCTTGGTCGTGCGTAACAAAAATGCTTGTTATTCCGACCTTGTGTATCATATCAGAGAGCCAGGCGCGTAGCTCCGCGCGGACCTTTGCGTCAATCGCGGCAAACGGTTCGTCGAGAAGTAGAAGGTTCGGTTCGGGAGCGAGCGCGCGGGCAAATGCCACACGCTGACGCTGACCGCCTGAAAGCTGATTCGGATACCGTTTTTCCATTCCCGAAAGCCCGACAAGCTCAATCAGCTCGTTTACACGCTCTTTAATTTGCTTTTTCGGAGTTTTTTTAACCTCAAGTCCGAACGCTATATTATCAAATACAGTCATATATCTGAAAAGCGCATAGCTTTGAAATACAAAACCGATACCGCGCTTTGACGCGGGAATATTATTAACAAGCTTGCCGTCAATGTAAATTTCACCGCTGTCGGGATTTTCAAGTCCCGCTATCATACGGAGTATGGTAGTTTTTCCGCTTCCGCTCGGACCTAAAAGAGCGACAAGCTTACCCTTTTCTATCCCGAAACTTACATCATCGCTGGCTTTAAATTTGCCGTAATATTTATTGATATTTTTAAGTTCAACATACATAACTTATCACCCTAATTATCTTTTTTAGCTCTGTACTCGACTATATTTCTTGCGACCAATACCGCAACCGCTATTACCACAAGCAGAGAAGAAACAGCGAATGACGCCGTTATTGAGTCCGCCGAGCCGGACATATACAGCGCGTCTATTTCAAGCGGAAGAGTAAATGTCTGTCCGCGTGTTTTTGACAATGCGTTTACCGCGCCAAACTCTCCGAGCGCTCTCGCCGTACAGAGTATTATACCGTACAGAAGCGCCCATTTAATGTGGGGGAATGTAACTTTTCTGAATATTTTAAAGCCCTTTGCTCCCATAAGCGCGGCGGCTTCCTCCTCATCGTGTCCGACGCTGTTTAAAACGGGAACAACCTCGCGCGATATAAACGGGAATGTTACAAAAATAGTCGCTAAAACTACTCCCGGCAAGGCAAATACAATCTGTATATCGGTCCCGAACGTCGAATTAATCCAGTCTATAACGGGGCTTGCCCAGCCGAGCCTTCCAAATGTCATAATAAACGCAAGACCTGCAATTACAGGTGAAATTGAGAACGGAATGTCAATCAGCGTTGACAGGGTGTTTTTTCCGCGAAACTCAAATCTTGTTAAAAGCCACGATGCAACAATGCCGAAAAATGTGTTTACGCCTACGGAAATAAGAGTCGCCATCACAGTTACCCCCAGAGCGGAGGTTACATAGTTTGTCGAAAGCGATTTAAAATAGAACGCGATTCCCTCTTTCAGTGAGTTAATTATAACCGATACGAGGGGAAGCACAAGCATAATTGCTATAAATAAAACGCTGACGGTAATTAATATATATTTTGTGATTTTGCGTGAGAAAGTTTTGTTTTTATCTGAATAATCCATATCGCACCGCCTTAAACTGCATTAACACGCCTTGAACGGCGGATTTGTATTATATTAATCGCAAACATAATAACAAAGGAGATAATAAGCATTACAAGAGCGATTGCCGTTGCGCTTGAGTAATCAAGGCGCTCAAGCTTCTGCATAATTACATACGATACAACCTGCGTGCCGTTTTTTGCGCTGTTTCCTGAAATGTATATTACGCTTCCGTATTCGCCTATACCTCTTGCGAGGGCAAGGCTGAAGCCTGTCAGGAGAGATGGAAAAAGCTCAGGGAAAATAACCTTGAAAAATGTTTTTATCCTGCTCGCGCCGAGTATATACGCCGCTTCCTCATACTGGCTGTCAAGCGTTTCAAGTACCGGCTGAACAGAGCGCACGGTAAAAGGTATTCCTACAAACACAAGCGCGACTACAATACCGATGTGAGTATAAGAAACGTCAAGTCCCATTCCCGATAAAAAGCCTCCGGGAAAACCTGTATTTGAATACATTTTTGAAAGTGTTATGCCCGCTACCGCCGTAGGAAGCGCAAAAGGAAGTTCGATAAGTCCGTCGAGGATACGCTTGCCAAAAAAGTCGTATCTTACCAGCACCCACGCGAGCATCAAACCGAAAACGCTGTTAATAAATGCGGCGATAAGCGCACAAGATATACTTGTGGCAAAGGCGCTTACTACGTTCGGTTCGGATATAAGCTCAAAAAATTCCTTGGGGCTGAGCCTTAAAGAATAAAGTAGTACGGACGCAAGCGGTATGATGATGAGCGTAGAAAGCATAGTAACAGTTATGCCCATAGTCAGTCCGAACCCCGGAATAACACGAACCTTACGCGAGCCTTTCAGAGTTTTTTTCATATAATTTCATTCCCACCGTAAAGCGGCAAGTTACAGTCGGTAGGATACCTCTTGTTGCTTGCCGCTAATATATTTATTTTTATCCGTTATATATTTGGTCAAAAATAGCGTCGTCATCAAAGAATTTTTCGTACGCTTTATCCCAGCCTCCGAAGTCGTTGATTGTTATAAGCTTGACATCAAGGTCAAATTTATCGGAGAAGGTTTTTAAAATTCTTTCATTTGACGGGCGGTATCCGCTTTCTCCGATAATTTTCTGCGCTTCATCGGAATATAGATAGCTAAGATACTTTTTCGCAACCGTTTCCGTGCCGTTCTTTTTAGCGTTTTCATCAACTACAGCAACACTCGGCTGGGCGAGGATTGAAACGCTCGGGGTGACGATTTCATATTTATCGGGATATTCTGAAACGCTGTTTAAAGCTTCGTTCTCCCATGCGATAAGCACATCGCCCTGACCGTTTTCCACAAATGTTGTGGTAGCTCCTCTTGCGCCGGAGTCCATAACGGTAACATTTTTGTAAAGCTTTCTTACGAAGTCCTTAGCCTTTTCTTCATCGTTATTATTGTTATTAAGAGCATACTGCCACGCGGCTAAAAAGTTCCAGCAGGCTCCGCCACTGCTCTTAGGGTCGGGGTTGATAATTTCAACGCCTTTTTTAACGAGGTCGTTCCAATCCTTAATACCCTTTGGATTACCCTTGCGTACAAGGAAAACGATAGTAGATGTATAAGGTGCGGATTCGTTTTCAAATTCCTTAATCCAACCGCCGTCGATAAGTCCCGCCTGTTCAATCAGAGTAATATCGTGGGCGAGAGCAAGCGTAACAACGTCAGCCTCGGCGCCCTCAATTACAGAACGAGCCTGCGCTCCCGAACCGCCGTGCGACTGGATAATTTCAATATCTCCGCCTGTCTGGGATTTATAAAATTTTGAAAAAGCTTCGTTGTACTTTTGATAAAGCTCGCGTGTCGGGTCGTAGGATACGTTGGTTATTTTTATGTTATTGTTATCAGCGCCTTTTGATGATGGCGAGCACGAACACGACGCAAGCGCTGACGCGCAAAGTATAACGGCTGTAATAATCGAAATAATCTTTAATAATCTGTTTGTTTTTACTAATCTCATTATCTTAAATACCTTTCCTTAATTTATCTGATAGATTATAATGGGTGAAAATGATAGAAAATTGATAAAAATTTCCAAATCAGAGCGGATAGAGGTTCATTTTGGTAACAAAGCTTTAAATTATTATATCACATTTATTTCAAAATCAACTGATAAAATTCAAATTAATTTGGAAAATTAAAATTGGAGGGTTACAAAATGGGGAATATGACTCACCTTGATGAGCTTGAGGCTGAGGCCATCTATATAATGCGCGAGGTTGTAGCGCAGTGCGAAAAGCCCGTTATGCTCTATTCAATCGGTAAGGATTCTTCGGTTATGTTACACCTTGCGCTAAAGGCGTTCTATCCCGAAAAACCGCCGTTTCCTTTTTTGCACGTTAATACAACGTGGAAATTTCATGAAATGATTGAATTTCGGGACAGAACTGCCAAAAAATACGGCATTGATATGCTCGAATATATTAACGAGGAAGGGGTTAAGCAGGGTATAAACCCGTTTGACCACGGCTCGGCATACACTGATATTATGAAAACAAAGGCGCTTAAACAGGCGCTCGACAAATACGGTTTTACCGCGGCGTTCGGCGGCGGAAGACGCGATGAGGAAAAGTCGAGGGCGAAGGAGCGCATATTCTCTTTCAGAAATTCGGAACACGCGTGGGACCCGAAAAATCAGCGCCCCGAGATGTGGAAGCTGTTTAACGCTGAAATAAATAAGGGCGAAAGCGTCAGAGTTTTCCCGATTTCAAACTGGACAGAAAAGGATATTTGGCAGTATATAAAACGTGAAAATATTGAAATTGTACCTCTCTACTTTGCGGATGTACGTCCTTGTATTGAGCGTGACGGAAATATAATTATGGTAGACGACGACCGCCTGAAGCTTCGTGACGGAGAAAAAATTGAGCATAAAAAAATTCGTTTCAGAACTCTCGGCTGTTATCCTCTTACAGGCGGAATTGAGAGCGACGCGCAAACGCTTGACGAGATTATTGCGGAAACCCTGAGCGCGGTTTCTTCCGAGCGCACCAGCCGTGTAATTGACAGCGACGGAGGAAGCGCGAGTATGGAAAAACGCAAGAGGGAGGGTTATTTCTGATGAACGGATTGCTTAAATTTATTACGTGCGGAAGCGTTGATGACGGAAAGTCCACGTTAATCGGACATATGTTATATGACGCGAAGCTCATATTTACCGACCAGGAGGAGTCGCTTGTACTCGACAGTAAGGTGGGTTCAAGAGGCGGTGAAATTGACTATTCGCTTTTGCTCGACGGTCTTATGGCTGAACGTGAGCAGGGAATTACAATTGACGTTGCGTACAGATATTTTACCACGGACAAGCGTTCGTTTATTGTTGCGGATACCCCGGGACACGAGGAATATACCAGAAATATGGCTGTCGGTGCGTCGTTTGCCGAGCTTGCCGTAATTTTGGTTGACGCGTCGCAGGGAATGCTTACCCAAACAAGACGTCATACAAGAATATGTTCGCTTATGGGAATTAAACACTTTGTTTTTGCCGTAAATAAGATGGACTTAATCGACTTTGACGAGAAAAGATTTAAGAAAATCAAGAAAACAATTAAAATTCTGCTCGCGGAATTTGACTACGAGAGTGTGAAAGTAATTCCCGTTTCGGCGACAGACGGCGACAATATAACTTCTTTGTCGGACCGTACGCCGTGGTACAAGGGCAAAAGCCTGCTTTCGTATCTCGAAACGGTTGACGTACAGAAAAGTGACAACGAAAACGGATTTACTATGCCTGTTCAGCGCGTATGCCGTCCCGACCACACCTTCCGCGGTTTTCAGGGACAGATTGAAACGGGTGAAATTTCAGTCGGCGATGAGGTCGTGACGTTACCGTCGAATGAAAAGGCAAAGGTAAAATCAATAATTGACGCGGGAAAAAACGTGGAATTTTCCGAAAAAGGCCACGCCGTAACCTTACAGCTTGACAAGGAAGTTGACGTTTCAATGGGTTGTGTTCTTGTTAAAGACGCAAAGCCCGAAATAAGCAACCTTTTTACGGCAAAGATACTTTGGATGGACGATACAAAGCTCGTTGCGGGAAAAAATTATATGCTGAAAATAGGCACAAAAAGTATTCCTGCCGTTGTTATGAAAATAAAATATAAAATCGGCGTTAACGACGGAAGCGAGCTTACCGCTAATGAAATTTTCAAAAATGAAATCGCTGTGTGCGACATAAGCACTTCAGAAAAAATCGTGTTTGATAAGTTTGAAACGAATCAAGCGTTGGGTTCATTCATTTTAATCGACAGAATATCTCATATGACGTCAGCGTGCGGCGTCGTTGAACACGCGTTAAGACGTTCCGATAACCTGACGTGGCACGATATGGATATTTCACGCGACCAGAGGGCGGCTCAAAAGAATCAGACGCCTAAGACAATTTGGTTTACGGGACTTTCGGGTTCGGGAAAGTCAACTATCGCCAACGAAATCGAGAAAAGGCTTTTCACCGAGGGTTATCACACTATGACTCTTGACGGAGATAACGTGCGCCTCGGACTTAACAAGAATCTCGGTTTTACAGAAAGCGACCGTATTGAAAATATAAGACGCGTCGCTGAGGTTTCCAAGCTGATGAATGACGCGGGAATTATCGTTATAACTTCATTCGTTTCTCCCTACAGACGCGACCGCGTCAGAGCTAAGGAAATAATCGGATACGATAATTATATTGAGGTTTATGTCAGCACTCCGCTGAGCGAGTGTGAAAAACGTGACGTAAAGGGTCTTTACAAAAAAGCCCGCAGCGGAAAAATCCCGAATTTTACAGGTATCTCCAGCCCCTATGAACCGCCGAAAAAGGCTCACATAGTCGTAGACACCTCAAATCTTACTATTGAAGAAGCGGCAGACATGGTGTATGACAAAATTAAGACTTTACTTTAAGGAGTAATTATGTTAAAACTATACTTGCATATCGGAATGCCAAAAACAGGTACAACCTATATACAAAATTTTCTGCGTGCAAACAATAACGTTCTGAAAGAAAAGGGCTACGTTTATCCCGATTTCGGCGTGAGATTTGACGCAGTAGGAGCTAATCGAAACGCTCATTTTTTAGTAAGCGTTATCAGAGATGAAAATAAAAAACGTCTTGTAGGTACGGAACACGAGATTGAAGACGAGTGTTTTGAAAAGCTGTACGGACTGTTTGAGGAGTATCCGAATGTTATAATATCCGAGGAGTCAATCTGGAATTCAGCCGAACGCAAAAGAGACAAGAACTTTTGGAAGAATTTGAAGGAAAGACTTGAAAGCCACGGTATTTCGCTTAAAATTATTGTATATTTAAGACGTCAGGATTTATATATACAGTCTTTCTGGGCCCAGCAGATAAAGGAGAGCAGATTCTCCGATACCTTGCAGGAGTATATAAACAGCTCCGCCTTTAAACGCGCAAAGCTTGATTACAAACAAAGACTTGACGAAATCAGCAAGGTTGTCGGAAAGGAAAATATGCTCGTCAGGGTTTACGAAAAGGAGCAATACGCCCCTCCGCAGAAAACTATTGTGTCGGATTTTCTGAAAACGGTCGGACTTCAGTACACCGATGAATACACAGAGCTTGAAAGGCTTCCAAACCGAAGTCTTTCGGGCGTTTACCTCGAAACAATGCGTGAGCTCAATAAGGTTGGAATTTTTGACGTGCATAATAAATATGTGCAGTCGCTTATGAAAACCGTGGCGGAGAATAACAACGATATAAAGTCAATTTCCTCAAACGAGTTTATGACGAGTGAAGAAACTGTAGAATTTCTCGCAAAATATAAAGACACAAACGACGCGGTCGCCCGCGAATACCTGTCCCGCGGGGACGAGGGTCTGTTCTTTGAAGAGCTTAAAGTTTCCGATGAGGGCAAGCATAAATATACATCAACCGATTATGTGCGTGTTTTGGCTCAAATGCTTGTTGTTCAGAATGAACAGGTCTGCGAGTTAAGAGAAGAAATTAAAGAGCTTAAAGAGGAAAACAAACAGCTTCAGTCAACTGTAAACTGGGTAACCGCGAGCTTTCCGAAAAAGGTTAAGCGAAAGCTTAAAAGACATATAAAGGAGATTTTTTCACGTAAAAAGACGGAGGTGTGATATAATGTCAGATAAGAGCACTGTACTCGTTGTTGAAGATGATACAAAGCTTCGCACAACGGTTATGGACTATTTGTCCTCAAACGGATTTGAAGTGCTTTCGGCAGAAGACGGACTAAAGGCTATAGACATTTTTGAAGAACACATTTCCGATATTGATATTATTCTCCTCGACGGAATGCTCCCTATGCTCGACGGCCTTGAGGTTCTTAAACGTATCAGAGAGGAGAGCAACGTACCTGTTATTATGATTTCCGCCCGTGAAACCGAAATGGACCAGCTTCAGGGTTTTTATACAGGCGCGGATAATTACATAACAAAGCCGTTTCTCCTGAGTGTTTTAAGAGAGCAGATAACAGCCCTCTTAAACCGCACGCAGAAAACCGAAAAGTTTATTGAAATCGGCGCTTTAAAAGTTGACACAAAACTGCACCGCGTTTATGTTGACGGAAAGGAAATATCCACAACGCCCAAAGAATACGATTTGCTTTTGTATTTTATTACCAATGAAAAAATTGTGCTTAACAGGGACACTATCCTCGACCGTGTTTGGGGTATCGACTACTACGGCGATTTTCGTACCGTGGATACAATAATCAAACAGCTGAGGAAAAAGCTGACCGATAAGCACAAGTACATAAAATCTGTTTACGGCGTCGGGTATTATTTTGAGATAGACGATGATTAAAAGAATTGCCGTAAAATATGTTCTGCTTATTGTTGCCGTAATAACGCTGGTAACGATAATTTTCGTTCCGATGTATATTTATGTGCAGAAGTCGATGTATATAAATCTTGAGATACAGAGTATGTCGGATTTTTGTAACGAGATTACGCAAAAGCTCGACTTTGATGATAAGGACGACATAGAGAGTTACCTTGAAGATAATAATGAAAAAAGCTACACGGTTATTATTTACAACAGTAACCGTGAACGTCTTTTTACAACAATGAGATATGGCAGAAGCGACAATACAGAGTATAACAGGCATATAACAAAAATTCCTGAAAAATATATAAACCGCTACTCTTACGATTCCGCGCCCGTATATAGTGAAGAAGATGAATTAGAAAGAGAAACTATTGTTTTGCGCAGGATTGTAAAAGACGAGGGCAGGACATACTATGTCTACCTGCGTGAAAGGCTCCGTAACGTTGAGTCAATTTTTGCGTATACAAACGAAGTGCTTGTCATTGTTCTTATCCTTTATATTGTAGTATGCGGAGTATTTTTGTTCTTACTTATGATGAGCCTTACAAGGTCTATCCGCTCGCTTAATACGGCTGTTAAAAAAATCTCGCAGAAGGATTATTCCGTACGTTATGAGGGGAAATTCCCTAACGATGAGATCGGTACGCTCGCGAGCAACTTTAACGATATGGCGGATACAATTCAGGATAATATCAATTCAATAAATAACTACAACTTCCTGCTTAAAGAGGATATTAACCATTTGAGGAAGTATGAAAATATGCGCCGTCAGTTCGTCCGGAATACAACCCACGAATTAAAAACTCCGCTTGCAATAATTTCAAGCCAGGTTGAAATGATGAAGTGTATCGAGGACGAGGATAAGAGAAACTACTATTACGAGTCCGCTATGGAAGAAATTCAAAAAATGAGCGACCTCATTACGAGCTTTCTTAATTACTCCATTAACGAAAAAATCACCTTCGGCGATGTTACAAGAATTAATGTTTCAAAAAAGGTGAACGAGCTGTGCGACAAGAGCGCAAGCCTTATGCTTACAAAGAAAATCAAATTTTCGAGAAATATCGAGTACGGTCAATGGGCGAATATTTATGAACCTCATATTGAACATATCTTTAACAATTTTATCACAAACGCGGTAAAACACACTAAACCCGGAGGCAGGATTGAGGTTTCGCTTAAAAAAAGCGAAAAAGGATGCCGACTTTCTGTGTTTAATGAGGGTAAAATGATTAAAGACAGCGACCTTGAAAAAATCTGGACAGAGTTCTTTACCACGGGAGGTTCTAATGAAAACGTCGGTTTGGGACTTTTCATTGTTAAGGAAATTGCGGAGATGTATCTGACGGAATGCGGAACGATTAATAAGAACAACGGCGTTGAGTTTTGGTTTGATATTATAACAGAATAAAATTAATTTTGACGTTTTATCTAAAAGGAGAGGTTTTGAACCTCTCCTTTTGTCTTGGTAATATCTTAACAAATTTATGTTTAAACTGTCCTTATCAAAACAATTAAAACTGTCCATTTATAAAAGGACAGTTTTGTGATAACATACTTGCATACTTGATAATTATGAGGTATAAAACTAAATAACTTGGAGGTTTAAAATGCAAATATCAAACTCAAAAACCCGTGAAACGTCAAATTTGAAGCTGATAGTATTAAGCGCGCTGTTTACCGCGCTCATTACTGTTTCTACAAGCTTTATAAAAATTCCCACGTTGCTCGGCTATGTTCACGCCGGCGATTCAATGATTTATCTTGGCGCAAGTGTTCTGCCCGGACCTTTTGGTATTATTTCCGCGTCGCTCGGAGGAGGACTTGCTGATTTGCTGGCAGGCTATCCGCATTGGGTATTGCCGACAGCGATAATAAAAGCCTTTAACGCGCTTCCGTTTGTGCTAATCAGATATTATTTAAAGAGAAAAAATAAGGATGACCGCATAATAAACGTACCAAATCTTTTAATGCTTATCCCTACGTCGTTTGTTACTGTTTTCGGATATTTTATTGCTCATTTAATTATGTATGATTGGTCCTCAGCGCTTGCGGGACTTACAACCGAATGGCTTCAGCCTCTTGCGGGAGCTTTGATTTACATAGCTTTGGGTATAGGACTTGACGGGATAAAACTAAAGACAAATGTACTTAAAGAAGTTAAAAGATAAAAATCTTAAAAATTTCCCCCGTTTGACGGCATTATATGATGTTCGTCGGGCGGGGATATTTTTAAATATTAAAATTTATGCTCAGAGCATACCAAAAGATAAGTAAAATAATGTAGTATAAGTCTAAAGGAGGAATTGATAATGAAAAAACAACAGAAATTAATAAAACTCGGGGCTTTGTCTTTAGTATCTCTGATGATGTTATCGTTTGCGTCCTGCTCGGGGAGCGCTGAGGTTAAAGAAAGCGCCGAGAGCGCGATAACCGAGGCAAAAACCGCCGAAAATAACGGTGAGGATACAAAATCCGAAACCGAAGAAAACAAAAACACATCAAAATCGAGTAAAAAACAAAGTAAAACTGTGTCAAAATCCGCGTCGGCAACCTCATCGTTTAAGAAAATGCTGGACAGCTACGAGGATTTTATTGACGAGTACGTGGATTTTATGGAAAAATACAAAAAATCCAACGGAACCGACGCAACTCTGCTTCAGGATTACAGTGATATTATGAAGGAGTATTCCGACTGGGTGGATAAAATTAACAATATTGACCAAGACGATTTAAGCCTTAAAGACGCAGAGTATTACTTGGAGGTTACAACCAGAGTGACAAAAAAATTGTCAAAGGTTCAGTAATAATATTTAAAGCTTTTATTATAAGAATCTTTTAAACCGCTAAAATAAAATTCAATAACTGTGCTGACAGCACGGGACATAAGGATTGCCTTTGATTATAATTAAATCAAAGGCAGTTTTTTATGGTGTCCTTTAGGGCGTGGAAAAATCCCCCGGTTCAACCGGGGGACGATAAAAAAAGCTTTAGCAAAAG
>CANPXF010000014.1 GCA_947585745.1 uncultured Clostridia bacterium
CTGCAGGGGGTAAGCCTGTAATAGCCCCTTATAGGGGCTGGTCAAACCACCCGGTCAACGGATGGTTTTGATTTAATTTATTTTACTTTTACTTTAATTTTAAGAACCTTTGCGTGGTTTACTGTAATTTTGAGTGTAGTTTTGCCCTTTTTCAGACCTACAATTTTAATTTTGGAAGCTGTTGCCTTGCCCTTAATTTTAGCAATTTTTGTACTATTGTACTTATTATTAAGAGCAGACGCTTTACCCTTAATCTTTATTGTAAGGGTATTTCCCTTTTTGACCTTATATACTTTTGACGCATTTACTGCTTTGTTTTTGTAAATAAGCTTTGGGTTTGAGGTTACCGTTCCTTTAAACGTCAGCTTTTTTGAGCCTACTTTTACAGTTACTGTACCCGAGCCCTTTTTCAGGAAGGTTACCTTGCCCTTTGAAGATACTTTTAGAATTTTCTTGTTATTTGAACTATAAGTTATCTTCTTTCCGCCTGCGTTATTTACAACAATTCTGTAGGTGCTTCCTGCGGATTTTTTTACGCTTTTATTCGCAAGATACGGAGAAGATGTTGTTGGTTTTGCGGAAGTCGGGTCAGTCGGCTCTGTCGTCGGATTTGTTGCTGTCGGGTTGGTCGGCTCTGTCGTCGGATTTGTTGTTGTCGGGTCGGTCGGCTCTGTGGTCGGATTGGTTGTTGTCGGGTCGGTCGATTCTGTTGTGGGATTTGTTGCTGTCGAATCAGTCGGCTCCGTGGTCGGATTTGTTGTTGTGTTTTGAGTTGGATTGGTGGTTTCTTCAGATGGATTTATAATACTGACAGCATTGTCACATACGCCTATAATTTCTTTAACATAGTTTTTATCGAGAAAATCCGTTACCTTTGCTGAAACATAATATGTATAGCTGTCGTTCCACATCAAATCAGTATCGGTATATTTAAGCTCAGACGGGCTTAAATCAGCTATTTTTTGGAGTTGTTCGCTGTCAGCGGATTTTCTGTAAACCGAGTAGCCGTCTGTATTATACGGAACCTGTTGCCATGTAATGTTGACAGCCCTTTCGTTTTTAACCTGTTCAGCGGTTACTTCGGGGGTCTGATACTGTTCAAGCTCAGAGCTAAGCATATAGATAATACTCTGCTTAGTGTTTAGATTTTCCGAAGCCTCAGGAAGATAGCCGTCAGTTCTGTACTGCCATACATCGGGTACATACTCGCCGTTTATCTTTATTTTTTCGGAGAAATCGGGCTTATAAGGATAGTAGGCGTACCAAAGTCCCATACCTGCTTTCTTTAATGCGGATACATCAATATTTGCGAATGTGGATTTATTGGAATAGCACATACATTTATAGCCGTTTTCGTTCATAACACGGTTAAATTCAAGCGCTATCGCGGTATTCTGTTCAGATGAAAACTGTCTGTACTGGCTGTCAGACATATTATAAGAAACAGGCAGGGAAATAAATTGCTTGTATTCAGGTATGTATTCGTCAATTTCCTTTAAGAGATATTCGGCTTCGAGCCTTGCGGTTTCAACATCTGTCGCGTACGCCACAAAGTTAAGACCGACAGGGATTCCGTTTTCAACCGCGCCCTTGACATTTTCTACAAAGGTCGCGTCATTCTGGCTCGGATAATCTTCCCAGCCCCAGCCAGCTCGGATAATTGCAAAGTCAATGCCGTAATCCTTTACAGCTTTCCAATCAATAGGTTCTTTCTGGCCGCTTGTATAATCGCCGTAACGAGAGGTAACGTCAATGCCGTTGTAATATCCGCAGGCTAATGTGCAAACGGCGAAGCTTCCCATCTCTGTTTCGGCTTTGATTTGAGCCTCTCCCATTGAAACAGCCGTTACGACGCCGTTTTCATCTACCGTCGCTATATTTGTATCTGATGACGACCATTTGATTTTATGCGCGACATCGGTATTACTGCCTGCAACTTCGGCGGTCAGTTGAATTTTCTCTCCGATTTGGACTGACTTATATTTGCTGTCAAGAGAAATGTCAATATAGTCGGACAAATTCTCAAAAGCCCACTTATACAGGTTTACGGAATCAACCATTGCGTAGTTGACATAGTTTGTTTCAGCGTCATATTTTCCGCCGAATGCGATACATATAAGATTTGTATCACCCATAGTTGCGGATGAAACAAGACATTTTCCCGCAAGGTCGGTGTATCCTGTTTTTATTCCCGTTGCGTACTGATAATAGTATTGTCTGCCGTTTACATAGTCAATCAGATAGTTTGTATTTATGAGGGGCTCGGTATCGCCGGGGAGGGTATAGTATTCAGTGTTTACAATTTCCTTAAAGTAGGGCATTGTAAGCGCGTATTTTGTAATTTTATACATATCCTCGGCGGTGGTGTAATGGTCCTGCTCCGACAGACCGTGAGCGTCGTTGAAATGGGTGTTTTTACAATCAAGCTCCAAGGCTTTTTTATTCATCATATCAATGAAGTTATTAACATCGCCGCCGCCTGCGTAATATGCAAGTATTTGCGCCGCGTCGCATCCTGACGGAATCATCATACCGTACAGTATGTCGAGAACGGAAAAGCTTTCGCCGATATGGTTCTTAAATCCCGCGACGGACGCGTCCTTGTCGAGAATATCGTCAATGGGCTGTTGCTCAATAGTTATTTTTGTATTTGCAAGGTCATCTACTGTTTCTGCGACAACAATATATGTCATTATCTTGGTTGTAGAAGCCATTAACATTTTTTTGTCGGCATTTTTAGAGTATAGAACCTCATCAGTATCCGAGTTCACAAGCAGAACAGCCTCTGTATTAAGTTCAAAATCAGGCGTTTCAGCCGCAAATACGCATAACTGCGTTGATACAACTAAAATTACCGCAATAAATACCGAAATTATTCTTTTCAAAATATTCAACTCCTGCTGTAAAAAATTATAGGTTATAAAAATTTTATACGACCTTGTCAGCCGTTTTTTTAATACGACCGTATTTTTATTATATTTCATATTTTATAAAAGTCAATAAGTATAAAGAAGTATTCTGTCCGTTAGATATGAAAAATCGGTGTTTAGTTGTAATCCATCGCAAATCTTTTTATTTAATCGTCATTATGCTCATTATAATAATCTTCCGCGTCTTCATAGTCATAAAAATCGTCATAATAATCGTAATAGAAATCATCAGCGTCATAGTAATCCTTTGCGTTGTAAGGGTCGCTTTTCTTACTGCTTGTATAATTTCTTGTATAATTTTTTGAACTATAACTGCTGTAAGTTTTGGAACTGCTGTTATAAGAGGAGTAATTGTTTTTTGACGAATACGAATGTGAAGAATAACCGCTGTATGAGCGCCTCGGAGTATAGCTGTAACTGCTTTCATATGAAGAATTAAGGTTATCGTTGCAGGTTTTACATATAAAGATAATCAAACCTAAAATCGAAAGTATGATTAAGACTACAGCTATTGTTAAATTTCCTCCACCCGATGAGGTAGTTGTAAAATTTGATGAATATGATGACGAGGAATTTTCGCTTTCGTCATTTTTGTTGACCTCGTTATAAAGCATATTGGTCAAAAATATATCCTGCGAGTCAACTTTTCCGTTGCAGTTTATATCCATCATTTCATCGAGAAAATCTCTATTTTGATGACTCATAACATAACCTCCGTTGCGTAATGATAAAAATTTATAATTTTTTCCTGCCTGCAATTTAATTATATTAAAAACGCTGTCCGATAAGAAGGACAGCAACGAGGCGCATTTTATTAAAGACAAAAAAGTTTATTTGGCATTTTAAATTATATTTTTTGTTTATCTAAATCAAAATCCGTTTTATGGGACAGCTGTTGTAGTATATTGGTATCATAAAAGATAATAAACAGCAAAAGGGTTTATAAATTTCCAAACTGTTTTTATCGGCTGAATAACTTAATGTTTTATGAAAATATTATACATTTTTTGATTAAAACAGACAAAAATTTTAAATTATTATAATAAAATTATACATATTTTGTTGAAAAAAGCAATATAAAGTGTTATTATAAAATACAATAGATATATATTTAATGTATTTTGTCGAAAAAATTATGCTTGATGCTACGTTAGATTATCTGATTACGCAGAAAATTCAATAAAAAAAGACCCGCAAAAGCAGGTCTCAAATCACACACTGTGATAGCTGACGAACAGCGGTTTGAGTAAACTTTTATTTGAACTCGTAGTGTAATCTCATAAGGTAGTATTGAGATTAATTTAATTATACTATATAAAAATTAAAATGTCAATAGAAAGGATGATGTTTTATGGAAAAAATAACAGAAAAGCAAGATTATTATTTGGGGTTTGACATAGGCACGGATTCTGTCGGCTGGGCTGTTACAAATCTCGAGTATAAGTTAGCCAAATTTAAAGGTAACGCTATGTGGGGAGTCAGGCTGTTTGATGAGAGTGAAACAGCCGTATCGCGCAGGGGCTTCAGATGCGCGGCCAGAAGACTTTTCAGACAAAGACAGAGAATAGAATGGCTCCAGATGCTTTTTGATAAAGAAATATCCAAGGTTGACATCGGCTTTTTCAACAGGCTTAAAGAGAGCAATCTGTATGCTGAGGATAAAAGCGTAAGTATTCCGTACGCGGTATTTGCCGATAAAAATTATAATGATGTTAATTTTCATAACGACTACAAAACAATCTATCATTTACGAAAAGACTTAATTGAAAATGATAATCCCCATGATATAAGGCTTGTATATCTCGCTTTACATCATATCATTAAACACAGGGGACACTTCCTGTTTGATAATATAGGGGAGAATATAGATTCC
This sequence comes from uncultured Clostridia bacterium, assembly GCA_947585745.1. Lineage (GTDB taxonomy): Bacteria > Bacillota > Clostridia > Oscillospirales > Acutalibacteraceae > Ruminococcoides. The sequence goes on from CANPXF010000014.1 coordinate 4,804, forward strand.
TACAATTCGTTTGAGACCCTTTTCCAAAATTTGAAGGATTATCTTGTTGATGAATATTCTATTGAAATTGAGTGTAGCAATGAAGAAGAATTTGCCTCTGTGATAAAGGACAAAATGATGTCAAAGAGTAAAAAGGAAAAGGCGGTGTATTCTCTTTGCGGTATTACTAAAAAGAATAATCCGCAGTTAGCGTCAGTCCTTTATTTATTATGCGGCGGAACTGTTAAGCTTGCCAATTTATTTGAGGACCCGTCGTTTAATGAAGAAGAGTTAAAATCCATAACCTTCAGCGGTAACTTTGACGATAAAGAGCCTGATTATCAGGATTTGCTTAATGAAAAGTATGAATTGATAGAAAAAGCGAAGGCAATTTATGATTGGGCGATTCTTGACAATATTGTCAAAGGCGAGAGATACATATCATTTGCAAAGGTCAACTCTTATAATGAACATAAGCAGGACCTTGAAATGCTGAAAACGTTTGTAAAAAAATATTGCAAGGATAAATATGATAAAATTTTCAGACTGACGCAGGATAAGCTGAATAATTACACAGCCTATTGCGGAAAGTACAAGAACGACGGTCACAACGGCGTAATTTGTCATAGAACCAATCAGGAGGATTTTTGTAAATTTTTATCAAAGGAACTCGGCGATTATAAAACAATTGATGATACATATGAATCAATGTTCCGAAAAATAGATAATCAGGTGTTTATGCCGAAGCAGATAACCAAGGACAACGGAGTTGTTCCGATGCAGCTCAATCGGATTGAGTTGAAGAAAATTCTTGAAAACGCGTGCAAATACCTTGACTTTTTAAACGATACGGACGACGACGGAATTTCCGTAAAGGACAAAATTGTCAAAATTTTTGAATACCGTATTCCGTATTATGTCGGTCCCCTCAATAAAAGCAGTGATAAATCGTGGCTTGTGAGAAGTGAAGAAAAAATCTACCCGTGGAATTTTGAAAAGGTTGTTGATATTGATAAATCTGCGGAGGCGTTTATAAACAACCTCACAAGCAAATGCACCTATTTGCGGGGTAAAGACGTTATTCCTAAAAAATCTGTTCTGTATTCAAAATATATGGTGCTTAACGAGTTGAATAATCTGAGAGTAGACGGCGAAAAAATCAGCGTCAGGCTCAAACAGGATATTTTTAACAATTTGTTCTTAGTACGCAAGAAGGTTACTTTGAAAGCTGTAAGAGATTATATTAAATCTGTTTACACAACTGACGTTGAATTGACGGGAATTGATAGAGATTTCAAGTCAAGTATGAGCTCATATATTGAACTTCGTCCGTATAATTTGACTGATGAAGAAATGGAGGAAGTTATTCTTGCCGTTACAATTTTCGGCGATGATAAAAAATTGTTGAGAAATCGGCTGAAAAAACAACTCGGCGAAAAATTAAGCGATGATGAAATCAAAAAAATCTCACAGCTTAAATATAAGGACTGGGGAACGCTTTCAAAGGAATTTCTCACGGAAATATATGATATTTCATTGGATACGGGAGAAGTGAAGGATAATATTATTAATACGCTTTGGAATTCGCAGAATAACCTGATGGAGCTTTTGGGTTCAAAGTATAATTTCTCGCTCGCTGTAGAAAACGCAAATGCGGGTGTTGATACGCGTTGTAAGGTAAAGGATATGGTAGACGGACTGTATATTTCCCCAAAGGTAAGAAGACCTGTGTATCAAACTCTTAAAATAGCGAATGAGATTATCAAAATTATGGGTTGCAAGCCTAAAAAAATCTTTGTGGAAATGACCCGTTATGACGGAGTAAAGGGCGATGCGGGAAGAAAAAGCTCAAGAAAGGACAAATTGGTAAAGCTGTATCAAGCCTGCGGTGAGGACTCGGGAGAATTATTCGAGAGCCTTCAAAGCAAATCCGATGACGAGTTAAGAAGAGATAAGCTCTATCTGTACTATACGCAATTCGGCAGATGTATGTATTCCGGCGAGATAATTTCAATTAATGATTTAACAGATGATAATAATATTTATGACATTGACCATATTTTCCCACGCTCCAAGGTAAAGGATGACAGCCTTGACAATAGAGTGTTGGTAAAAAAGCAGATTAATGCTCACAAGGATAATGATTATCCGCTTAACAGGGATATTCAGGCAAAAATGAAGTCACACTGGTCGTTCCTCTACGCAAAGGGGTTGATCAGCAAGAAAAAGTACGAAAGATTAATCAGGGTAACAGCTCTGTCAGACGATGAGCTTTCGGATTTTATTTCAAGACAGCTGGTGGAAACAGGTCAGTCTACAAAGGCGGTTGCTGATTTATTCAAGGTTATGTACCCGTCAACCGAGGTGGTCTATGTAAAGGCGAGGACCGTGTCCGATTTCAGGCATCAGTACGATATGCTGAAATGCCGTTCGGTTAACGACCTCCATCACGCGAAGGACGCATATCTTAATATAGTTGTCGGTAACGTCTATAATGTAAGATTTACCCATAACAAGCGTATTTTTATTAAAAATCTTCAGACAAAAAAATACAGCCTTAACAGAATGTTTACTTATTCAACGCAAGGCGCCTGGGAGGCGGAAAACGCAAAATCTATTTCGATTGTAAAAAATACAATGAGAAAAAATAATATCCTCGTTACAAGGTACACCTCCTGCAATTCGGGAGAATTGTTCAAGCTGAATCCTCTGAAAAAGGGAAAAGGTCAGGTTCCGTTAAAGGAAAATACGGCTCTTTGCGATATTTCAAAATACGGAGGTTATGATAAGCCCGCCGCGGCATACTTCACCTTTGTAAAATATTTTGGCAAAAAGAATAAGGAAATAAGACAGCTTATCGCGATTAATATTTATCAGAAGTCATTTTATGAAAGCAATCCTCAAAAGTTTTTAACAGAGGTTTTAGGATTGAATTCGCCTCAGGTTTTAATCCCTGTTGTGAAATATAACTCCTGTATTGAAATAGACGGCTTCAGAATGAATTTAAGTTATAAGCAGAATAACGGCGCAGTATTGGGTTACAAGCCGGCGATGCAGCTTGTTGTCGGCGAAAAATTTGAAAGATATATTAAAAAGATTGAAAAGCTGCTTGACAAGCCGCAAAATTATAAGCCGACAAAATTTGACGAAATATCTGAGCAGATGAATATGGCGCTGTATAGCGAGCTTGTTTACAAGCTTACTTCAACAATATTTAAGGTTCGCTTTAAAGCCGTTGGAGAAATGTTGGAGGAAGCGCGGGATGAGTTTAATAATTTATCATTGAGAGAACAGTGCTATATAATTTCGGAAGTGTTGAAAATAATACATAACAATACACTTTCCGGGGACTTACGTCTTATCGGCGGAAAGGAGAAATCGGGCTTAGTAACAACAAATTCCTCCCTTTCCGAGATTAAAAATGTCGGAAAAATTTATCTTGTCAACCAGTCGGTGACAGGTCTTTATGAAATCAAAATTGATTTATTGGATATGTAAGGAGAATTTGACGTGAGTTGGCGCACAGTTGTAATTACAAAAACATCAAAGCTTGATTATTCTCTCGGTTATATGGTGGTCAGAGATATAGAGAATACGGTAAAAATCCATATTAGTGAAATATCTGTTTTGATTGTGGAAAGTACGGCTGTGTCGCTGACCGCGGCATTGCTAAATGAACTTACTCAAAAAAAGGTCAAGGTTATATTTTGCGACGAAAAGCATAGCCCCGCATTTGAACTCACACCTTATTACGGAAGTCACGACTGCAGTCTGAAGCTTAAAAGACAGATTGAATGGAATGTGTATATAAAGCAAAGCGTTTGGACGTTGATAGTTGCGGAAAAAATTAAAAATCAGGCGGAGAATTTGCGAGGGTTTGGGCTGGAACAGTACAAAAAGCTATATGACTATATAGATGAAATTGAATTTAATGACAAATCCAATAGAGAGGGACATTCTGCTAAGGTGTATTTTAACGCGATGTTTGGAAAAGATTTTAGCAGAAACTCTGACGCTCCGATAAATTCCGCCTTGAATTACGGCTATAGTCTGGTGCTTTCTGTTTTTAATCGTGAGGTTGTTTCTAATGGTTATATAACTACGCTCGGATTGTTTCACGATAATATGTTCAATCAGTATAATTTAAGCTGTGACCTTATGGAGCCGTACAGACCGTTTGTAGACAGGGTTGTTAAAAATATGAATGTTCAAAAATTTGATAAGGATGAAAAGAAAATAATCTTAAATCTTTTGAATGACGAAGTTGTTATCGACGGCAGAAAACAAACATTTATCAACTCAATTAAAGTATACTGTAAAAGTATTTTTTCTGCGTTAGAGGATAACAATACAGATTTAATCAGGTTTCCGGGAAATGAGTTATAGATTTATGAGAATTATGGTTTTGTTTGATTTGCCGACTGAAACGTCGGAAAACAGGCGCAATTACTCCAAATTCAGAAAATTTCTGATTAAAAACGGTTTTATGATGATGCAGGAGTCTGTCTATGTTAAGCTGGCGCTTAACAAAAGCAGTGTAGAATCTGTTATTGATATTGTCAAAAAGAACAAACCGCCAAAGGGCTTAGTGCAGATTTTGACAATAACTGAAAAACAGTTTTCAAAAATAGAAATTATTACGGGAAATAAAAAAAGTGATGTTGTCGATACGGACGAAAGGCTTTTAATAATATGAGAGTAAGTTATAAATATCTTTCAAACGCGGTCGTATTTGATGACCGAAAAGCTAAAATTATCGCAATTGAAAATAAAGAGCTGTTCAGGAATACGATTATGGAGCTGTATTCGGGCAATCAAAATGAATTGTTTGTATTCTCAAAAAATTTCAGCCCTGTTTCTTTTGACAAAAAAGTGAGGTTTATCGGGGATGTATTAAACTTTAATTATAACGACAAAAAGCTGATTACGAAAATTTATTCGGACATAGAAAACATCGTTAACGATATGTATTATGAAAATATTCTCAGAATCAAAGAACAGATGATATGTTTGTGCGATAAAATAACTGAAAAAATGGAGTTCGATGTGGATTTTGATGATAATATAGAAACATTGTCGCTGATAAAAGCATGTTCTTTTTCGCTGAAAGATGATTCTGACAGCCCTCTTGAAAAACTTCTGAGATTTATCAAGCTGACGAGAGATTATCTCGGTATTGAATTTTTTGTTATGCAAAATCTTTGTTTGTATTTTTCTGAAAGTCAAATGGAAGCCTTTTTGAGAAATATATCAATAGAGAAATTCAATATTATTGATATTGAGCATACTGTGCCTGATTTAAATGCAGAAAGCGCGGATAGTGCCGATGTTATAATAATAGATAATGATTTTTGCGTAGTTGACAATCAGCCGTAAAAATTTTATTATATTATTACCTTATAAATTACCGTGCATAATTGTAGTGTGTGCATTTTATTCTTAATTTGAGGTTTGAGAGTAGTGTAATTTCATAAGGTAGTAAAACAAACCAATAATTGCTATAAGTAATTCAATAGTTTGAGAGTAGTGTAATTTCATAAGGTAGTAAAACAATATCCTTTTTGTGATGCGACTTCATAACGTTTGAGAGTAGTGTAATTTCATAAGGTAGTAAAACATTAAAGAAGGTAAGAGAGCTCAGGTATCTGGTTTGAGAGTAGTGTAATTTCATAAGGTAGTAAAACCTGAAACTATCAGAAATCCTTATACCAATAGTTTGAGAGTAGTGTAATTTCATAAGGTAGTAAAACAAAAGGAGATTGATTATGAACAAAACAATGTTTGAGAGTAGTGTAATTTCATAAGGTAGTAAAACAAGAAAAATCAGCGTAAACCATCCCAATCGGTTTGAGAGTAGTGTAATTTCATAAGGTAGTAAAACCCCATATCTTAACTCTGTCTTCATCCACATGTTTGAGAGTAGTGTAATTTCATAAGGTAGTAAAACCCTTACAAACGTAACAATTCCTAATACCGTGTTTGAGAGTAGTGTAATTTCATAAGGTAGTAAAACCAAGATACGTCGCTTTTTTCCTCTTATATAGTTTGAGAGTAGTGTAATTTCATAAGGTAGTAAAACTTAAACCCGTTTCTAAAAGAAGCCTACTGTGTTTGAGAGTAGTGTAATTTCATAAGGTAGTAAAACAAGTCTGTTATGAATTAATTCTTTGATATGGTTTGAGAGTAGTGTAATTTCATAAGGTAGTAAAACTGGCGACCTCAATATAAGAGAGCAGGCATAGTTTGAGAGTAGTGTAATTTCATAAGGTAGTAAAACAAATGTAGGCGCTTGCTATGCGGTTTACCTGTTTGAGAGTAGTGTAATTTCATAAGGTAGTAAAACAATTGTCGATGAAGATAATATCGTTTTATTGTTTGAGAGTAGTGTAATTTCATAAGGTAGTAAAACTTAATTGTTTTATTCTTAGCAAACACTACTGTTTGAGAGTAGTGTAATTTCATAAGGTAGTAAAACAATTACAAATTCCTCAAACGTACACCAACTGTTTGAGAGTAGTGTAATTTCATAAGGTAGTAAAACTAAATGAAGGGAAATTAAAAGATAATATTAGTTTGAGAGTAGTGTAATTTCATAAGGTAGTAAAACGAGAACATCCGCTTTTATCGGCGATTAATAGTTTGAGAGTAGTGTAATTTCATAAGGTAGTAAAACCAGTCTCAAGTTTAAGCTTCACGGTTTAGAGTTTGAGAGTAGTGTAATTTCATAAGGTAGTAAAACATCGTCTTGTTAACGAACAATATTAAAGTCGTTTGAGAGTAGTGTAATTTCATAAGGTAGTAAAACAAATCTCCGAAATGAAGCGTATGAAATCATGTTTGAGAGTAGTGTAATTTCATAAGGTAGTAAAACAAATGTAGGCGCTTGCTATGCGGTTTACCTGTTTGAGAGTAGTGTAATTTCATAAGGTAGTAAAACAATTGTCGATGAAGATAATATCGTTTTATTGTTTGAGAGTAGTGTAATTTCATAAGGTAGTAAAACTTAATTGTTTTATTCTTAGCAAACACTACTGTTTGAGAGTAGTGTAATTTCATAAGGTAGTAAAACCGATTAGTGCGCCACCGCCACACCGCAGTTGTTTGGGAGTAGTGTAATTTCATAAGGTAGTAAAACAGCCTCGGTACCGCCGACCTGCGTCGGCTTGTTTGAGAGTAGTGTAATTTCATAAGGTAGTAAAACTTCAGCGGTGGGCGCAAGGCTCTTGACATAGTTTGAGAGTAGTGTAATTTCATAAGGTAGTAAAACTGTGTGCTCGCTCTGTAATTTGTGCCTGCTGTTTGAGAGTAGTGTAATTTCATAAGGTAGTAAAACTCTGGTTGTTTCGCTTGTTTCGGTTGTTTTGTTTGAGAGTAGTGTAATTTCATAAGGTAGTAAAACCCGTTTCCGCCCCAAAACAGAATCAGAAGTTTGAGAGTAGTGTAATTTCATAAGGTAGTAAAACAAGGTCGAGGCAGTAAAATGGGTGGTCTACGTTTGAGAGTAGTGTAATTTCATAAGGTAGTAAAACCGCGATTTAGATAAGCTGTTAGACATTAACGTTTGGGAGTAGTGTAATTTCATAAGGTAGTAAAACATGGCCGCTGAACAAGGAATGCAGCGGCTTGTTTGAGAGTAGTGTAATTTCATAAGGTAGTAAAACAAACTAAATCCCTCAACGAGGAAGCCAAGGTTTGAGAGTAGTGTAATTTCATAAGGTAGTAAAACATATGACGGAGAAGTAACGAGCTGGGATTGGTTTGAGAGTAGTGTAATTTCATAAGGTAGTAAAACATGATAACCCGAAAGGAACCATTATCATAAGTTTGAGAGTAGTGTAATTTCATAAGGTAGTAAAACAAGATACAAAGGCGACAAATAACACTACTACGTTTGAGAGTAGTGTAATTTCATAAGGTAGTAAAACCATCGCATAATCTTGTTGCAATCCGTCTGCGTTTGAGAGTAGTGTAATTTCATAAGGTAGTAAAACCAAGGATGGTTTGGTGCTTATAATCGGGGTGTTTGAGAGTAGTGTAATTTCATAAGGTAGTAAAACACAAGTCGGGCGTTACGGGCGATAATATCGTTTGAGAGTAGTGTAATTTCATAAGGTAGTAAAACATATGTTTGCTGAATGTATTATAATAAAATGTTTGAGAGTAGTGTAATTTCATAAGGTAGTAAAACCGTGGGCTGATATTGTCAAGCTCTTTTGCAGGTTTGAGAGTAGTGTAATTTCATAAGGTAGTAAAACATTTAATTTTCCGCAAACTCGACTATATATGTTTGAGAGTAGTGTAATTTCATAAGGTAGTAAAACGGTAGTTTGTTCCTTGTTGCCGTCTTTTTGGTTTGAGAGTAGTGTAATTTCATAAGGTAGTAAAACAATGTATGATTGCAGACAAATTAAACATTGATATTGAGAAAGTTATTGCAGGAGGGAATAATATGTATAAGCAGAGATTTATTGTAAAGAGAACTGTCGGAAACGTAGATGAGGTAATTAAGTTTTTCGACGCATAGGAAAAGGACGCGGCTATCGCCTATGCTAAAGAGGTTGCCGAAAATAATGTAAACGGCGTGATTGTGTGTGCAAAAGGTATGTATGACGACAGCGGCAAGGCAAGGAATAATGAGGAGGAAATCTTCGAGATTATCTAAATCGCCGCGCCGCCCGCTTCGCCCTTATAGGTTTTTGAGTTGCAACTAATATGTGTGCGGAAATATATTTATAAAAAAGGAGCAGACTTATGAGATGTATGAGATGCGGCAGTCAAAATGTGTCAATTCAGGTTGTTAATGAAGTTGACCTGAAAAACGCGCATAATGGTTGCTTTTGGTGGCTGTGTATTGGCTGGTGGTGGATTCCTGTTAAATGGTTGTGTCTTACAATTCCGGCACTACTCGCAAAAATATTTATTCCACATAAGCAAAGAGCCGTAAATAAGACAAGACGAAAAGCGGTTTGTCAGGATTGCGGGCATGTATGGAATATATAAAATAAAAAAGTCCTCTTAGGTGGTGAGAACACTTAAGAGGACAACTGTTACAAAAGCGCAACGGTGCAGGTAAATGCAAGAACATTCTACCATATCGTTGCTTTTATTTTTTTACCAAATGGGTTAAATCTATTATAAGTAAACATTTTCCGCTATAAATCCCTTGTTAAATGATGAGATTTATAGTAAAATAAAAATGAATAGGCTTTTATTAGGGGATTTTGCAGTGTTCGGATATATTAAAATTTACAAAGGTGATTTACTCGTGCGCGAGTACGAGGCGTATAAATCCGTCTACTGCGGACTTTGCAGACAAATGGGTAAGGAATATTCCTTTTTGTCGCGATTTCTTCTAAGCTATGACTGTACCTTTTACGCGTTGTTTTTAATGTCGCTTAAACGCAGTTGTAAAGGCTTTGAAAAGGGAAGATGCCGTTTTAATCCGCTTAAAGGCTGTGGATTCTGTAAATGTGATAACGACGCTTTAAGTAAGGCGTCGGCGGTAAATATTATTCTTTTCTACTATAAAATTCTCGACGATATTGACGACGGCGGATTTTTTAAGCGTGTTTTATTAAAGACGGTAAAGCCTTTGCTTTCTCATTGGCGTAAGAAAGCGATGAAACGTTATCCCAAACTTGACAGACTGGCTGAAAATATGCTTAACAGCCAGAGAAAAGCCGAAGAAAACCCCGAGTGCGGGCTTGATATGGCGGCTGACCCCACGGCTGAGTTTCTCGCGTCGGTTTTAGAGCTTGAGGGAAGCGGAAAAGAAAGCCGAATTTACCGCCAGATAGGCTACGGCTTAGGACGTTTTATATATCTTGCCGACGCTGTCGACGATTTTAAGAAGGACAGTAAATCGGGTAACTTCAACCCGTTTAATATGTATGATGAAGACAGACTTGACGTTATGAAAAATAACCTTTCGCAGTCATTGGCAATGACCTTTGAGGCGTATAATCTGCTCGATTTGGTGGATTTTAAGGGTATAATTGATAATGTTATTTTAAAGGGACTGCCGGCTGTTCAGTCCGAAATAATTAAAAAATTTGAGGTAGAATATGAAAGACCCGTATGAGGTGCTGGGCGTATCGCCGAGCGCAAGTGAAAATGAAATAAAGGCGGCTTACCGCAATCTCGCGAAAAAGTATCATCCGGATAACTACACGGACAGTCCGCTTGCGGATGTTGCCGAGGAGAAGATGAAGGAAGTCAACGAGGCGTACGACTATATAATGAATACACGAAAAGGGCATAGCACAGCGGGTTCCTCCTATTCGGGAGCGTATTCAAATTCATCGTCGAGGTACGCAAATGTGCGGTCGCTTATTCAGCAGAACCGTTTGGACGAGGCAGAGCGGATACTTGATTCGGAAACATCGTATGAACACAGCGCGGAGTGGTATTTCCTTAGAGGAATGTGCTATTTCAGACGAGGTTGGATGCAACAGGCGGTTCAGCATTTTCAGCGCGCCTGCCAGATGGAGCCGAATAATATGGAATACCGTCAGGCGCTTAACAATATGAGCCGTCAGCAGAGCTACGGTTTCGGAGGATACGATACGGTCGGCACTACGGGAAATGAGTGCGGAGTGTGCGACATATGCGCGGGAACTATGTGCCTTAACTGCCTTTGCAGAGGCTGTTGCGGTGGTTACTGATGAAAAATTCGTTTCGGATAGCGTTTTGCGGACTCATATGCGCTTTATCGGTAGTTCTGATGATTTCAACGGGAATAATCCCCGTCGCGACTTACGCTTTCCCTTGCTTTTCGGGCATTTTGCTTTCGGCAATTGTAATTGAGTTTGGAGAAAAGTGGGCTGTGGGCGCGTATGTCGCCGTTTCTGTTCTGTCAGTTTTTTTAGCAGGAGATAAAGAGGCTGTGGCTTACTTTGTCGCTTTTTTCGGGTTCTACCCGATAGCAAAAAGCGCGATAGAAAGATTAAAGTCGAGGGCAGTACAGTATATTATAAAATATGCAGTTTTTACAGTATGTATGGTATCCGCGTTCAGCGTCTGCAAGTTTGTTCTCGCAATCCCCGATGAGGAATTTACCGTTTTCGGATTTTATGTTCCCTGGGCATTTTTGGCGGTTGCGGAAGTATTTTTCATTGTGTACGACAGGTGTGTTACGATTCTGCTTGTCCGATACATAAATACAATCAGAAACAGGATTTTTAAAAATCCGCCCATTAATTAGTTGCAAGGGTTTAATTTGAAATTTTAATTCTTTTATGATAAAATAAATTGGTGTTGGATATTGAAATTATAATGACGGGTGAGTGAAAATATGAAATTGTTTAAGAAAATATCTGTGTTTATTTTAATGATTATAATTATATCAGCGGGCTCGGTATTCTATGCCGAGGCTGTTTCGGGCGCTTCGGCATACGTTAATGCCGATTCGCTTAATATGCGAAAGGGAGCGGGAAAAAGCTTTGGCGTATTAAAAACTTTAAAAAAGAAAACAAAGCTGACCGTTTTAAACTCCAGACCCTATAACAAAAGCTGGTATAAAGTACAGATTAAATCGGGAAAAAAGGGATACGTCGATAAGAGTTACATAAAATTCAATAAAAATCAGCTCCTTATTCCCGAAAGCGCGACAGGCTACAAGGGATATACGGTAACGGTTAAAAATTATATTAATACAACTAAGAAAGCGGTAAAGTGGACAAGCTCCGATAAGTCGGTTGCAAAGATTGATTCCAAAGGAGTAATTACCTGCCTTAAAAACGGCAAAACCGTTATTACAGCCAAAGCAGGTTCTAAAAAATCCTCGTGCAAAATAACTGTAAAAAGCGCGGAGGTTAAGTTTCCAAAAAGCGCTTATGAGGTTTATACCGACAGTACGATTAATATTAAGGCGGAGTGTAAAAAATCCGTAAGCTACAAAAGCTCCGACAGCTCAATCGCAACGGTTTCATCTTCGGGAATTGTAACGCCGAAAACCGAGGGTACGGTAAAAATTACCGCTGAGAGCAAATCGGGTAAAAGTTCAAGCTGTACCGTAAATGTGAAAAAGCGGGTTATTTCCGTATCGCTGTCAAAGACGGCTGTTTATGTTGACTGCCACGCGAGAATAACGGCAAATGGCGGTACAGACTACAGCTATACAAGCTCAAACACAAAGATAGCGACTGTAGACGGCGCGGGGCTTATTACAGGTAAGAAAGCGGGCAAAGCGAAGATAACGGTCAAATGCGGAGACGCCTCCGCCTCAAAAACAATTAAGGTTAAAAAGGGCGAGTCCGTACATATTTCAATGACTAACGCAAATTTAAAAAAGGGTATGACGCTTGTTTTAAAATCGTCTACAAGCGGGGTTAAGTGGAAGTCATACGATAAATCAATCGCAACCGTAACAAACGGCTACGTTTTAGGAAAGAAGAAAGGTACGGCGGTAATTTCGGCTTATACCTCAAAGGGCGCTAAGGAATGCGTCGTAAAGGTTAAATCAGCGGAGCCCGTGCGTTTCTCATACACCTCTGAAAATTCCGCTTTGCTTGGGCAGAACGTGAAGTTTTACGCTATTACCGACAACAGCATATCAAACGTGAAGTTTAAAATTACAGACCCCGATAAAAAGGTGAGCTGGCTTACTAATCCGGCAAAATCAAATGACAGCTCACGCTATGTGTGGACCTCAAGCAAAAAGCTTTCAAAATCGGGATTTTACAATTTTGAGGCGTACTCGCGTACAGCGTCAAACGCGGAATATAAAACCTGCGAAAGCGGTTCGGGACAGGTTTTTGTCAATAAAAGCGACAGCCGTACCTCCTGCGCAAAGGGCGACCGCCTTGTGACCACAAAGGTGATTAAGCATATTGCCAATTACGAGGGCTTTCGTTCCGAGGTTGAGGAGGACAACCTTGTTGCAGATTCTCCGACAGTCGGCTACGGGCGGGTAGTTTATTCGGGAACTGTTTTCTATAATAAAATGACCGAAAATGAAGCGTTCGCTTACCTTGTGAAAACGATTAACGCGTCGGCTTATACCACCCGTATTAATGCGGTTTTAAGCGATAAAAAGATAAAATTTAACCAAAATCATTTTGACGCGCTCGTTGACTTTTCGTATAACTTAGGCGCGTACGCCATTACCAATCACAGCGAGCTTATCAATACGCTCACTTCAAGCTACGGAAAAGAGTCGTATAAAAATACGGGATATATAAATGCGCCGTCTGCAACGGTTAGGAAAAAAGCTGACAACTCGTCAACAAAGCTTAAAACAGTTAAGGCGGGAGAGATAGTCAGCTTAGTCAGTACGAAGATTTATAATTCATCGTGGTATAATGTAAAGCTTACAAACGGTACAAAGGGCTATATTGAAAAGAATAAGCTTACCCGCCGTTCAAGCGATACCTCTACTCGTAATCTGAAGAATGTTTCTGTTAAAACCTACGCGAAAAACTTTTTAAAATATCATCACGCAAGCGGTATCTGTTACAAAGGACTTTTATACAGACGCGCCGACGAGCTGGAAATATTTTTCTTTAATGAATATGAAAACGACGGCAAGCAAAACGAGTACGGAATTTCCTTTAAATGTCCGAATAACTCTAAATTTCAGCTTTAATATTAGTTAAAATCAATCTCAAAATGCTTTTCATTTAATAAGATTTAGTATAAATTTATATCCCTTCGCATATTTTTCAGTAGGACAAGTTAACTGAAAGAGGGATATTATGAAGGGTGTAATTTTTACTCTTAAAAAAAGAAGAAACAGGCGCGGACTTCCTGCCGTCAGCCTGCCGAGTGTGTCAGATGTCAGGTCGGTTTTAAGGCGGAGAGGTACGATTATATTCTTTGTAATGTCAATGCTTTTTGGATTGTTTTTCGGGTCCGCCTCGGTCGGGAGCTTTAGCCAAAAGACTTTGAAAACGCTCGATTTACTCTTTACTACCAATCTTCCCGAAAGGCTTAAAAACGGTTTGGCAGGCGCGTTCTGCGCGAGCTTTGCCTCCGATTTTATATTTTTGTTTTTAGCCGTGATTTGCGCGTTAAGCCTTTGGGGCGCCGTGGCGTTGCCGTTTATAGCGTTCTTCAAGGGATTCGGAATAGGAGTGAGCGCCGCATATCTCGTTTCAAATTACGGGATAAAGGGAGCGTTGTTTTATTTTTTAATAATTCTTCCGGGCGTTTTCGTATTCAGTATGGTGCTTGTTCACCAGCTTTCAGCTTGCTACTGCATATTTAAAAAGCTGTTTTTAAATCTGATAAAAGGGAGAAATTATCCTTTTAAAGAGGCTCTCGGGATATTTTTTAAGAAAAGCCTGAGATATCTTATATGGGCGCTTATCGCGTCATTTGCGGACGCGCTTTTGTGGTGCGTTTTTGCGGGACTGTTTAAATTTTAGGAGAATAGGGTAAAATGGAAAAGACAAAACTGGGTATAACGCGATTTTTTTCAGGGTATTTTAAAAACTTTCACAGGATTATTTTGGCAAATCTGCTTTTTTCCGTACCGCTTGTTATATTTTCCGTACTGTTTTATTTTATAAATACCCTTACGGGTCTTAATCTCGCGTTTATCGCGTTTGCGCCGATAATTTTTGTCTTTCCGTTTTTTTCGGGGCTTACCCTTATAACCCGAAATATAGTTACACAGCAGGAGAATTTTAATACAGTTAAGCTTTTTTTCAAGGGCCTTAAGGAAAATTGTCTGTACTTTTTTATACACGGAATTGTGCTTTATCTCGCGATTTTTTTATGCTACTCATCTATTACGCTTTACTGGAGGCTCGCAAACGAAAATAACGGAATTTTCTATTTTGCGTTTGGAATAGCGGTAGTTATCGCGGTGGCGGTTCTTTTCATCTTCTATAATGTTCCCGTAATGACTGTCACGTTTGATTTATCGCTTAAAAACATCTATAAAAATTCGGCGCTTATGGCGCTCGGTGAATTTAAAAATAATTTCTTTGCTACTTTGGGACTTTTTTTACTGTTCATTTTTTGCGCGACGATATTTTTTACCGCGCCCAATGCGGTAGTACTTGTAATAATTATGCTCGT
The DNA here is from genome assembly GCA_947585745.1 of uncultured Clostridia bacterium. Lineage (GTDB taxonomy): Bacteria > Bacillota > Clostridia > Oscillospirales > Acutalibacteraceae > Ruminococcoides. Next base: position 19,807 of record CANPXF010000014.1, read on the forward strand.
TCTGGGCGTGCTTATAGTACCGTCTACAGCCTCGTATATTATGAATTTTTATGTTTATAAGGATATGGAGAGCGTTATTTCAAACGGTGAAATCAAGTCCGAGGAGCTTAGAAAAAAGATAGAGGCTGAGCAGTCACAAATTAAAGAAGATGAAAAGCTTGATTTTTCTCTGCTTGACCTTGACGAGAATAAGGACGGGGAGGAATATCTTTATTTTAACGGCAAGATGATACGCCGTCGTGTTCTTATTGAGATGAAGAAAAAACAGGAGAGTTCTGATGAGTAAAAAAAAGAAATCAAAAAAACGTAAAAATCCATACCCGAAGAAAAAACGGAAGAATTATAAACCGTTAATAATCGCGTGCGCCGTTGTAGTTTTGTGCGCTGTTTTAATCATCATTTCATATGTTATATACCTTAATACCTCGCTTGAAGCGGCGGATTTTGTCGGCAGGGATTTTAGAAGCGTCAGCGCGCTCGACGCAAGCGGTGACGAGGTTGATATGGAGGATATTTATAATGTCCGTTACGATTCCTATCAAGGCTCGCTTACGCTTAAAGGCGACGGAACCTTTGAGCTTTGGCTGACAAGCGGTTCGGCGGACGACGGAACGCACCGAGGCTCCTATACCTACGACAGAGAAAAGCAAATCATAAACGCAGTCTTTGACAGCGGAGAAAAGGCGAAATTTAAGCTTGTACGAAACGGGGACAACACGCTGAAACGAATAGAGGTCCCCTATAACGGATATACGGTTTATTTCGTTTAACAGTAAATAATTATAAAAATCAGTAAGGTCAACTCGTTTTGGAGTTGACCTTTTGTTATAAATATAAATCTGTTTGCGAGGTCTTTCTTATGAAATATTCTTAAAAAGCCTGCTCCCCATTCTGCCTTGAAGAAATGATTAAACAACGCAGAATACTGAATTTAACTTTTCAAATCGTAATTAAATTTACTTATGCAATATCTGCATAAATTTATGCGATGACAGAATAAATTGCATTGAACAACGTATTGCAAGCAGAAAGGAAAAAACCTATAATATGATTAGCCGATGACGATTGGTAAGATATGTACTGTACAGTCATAATATAAGTAAAATAATTATGGCATAAAATTTAATATTGTTTGTCATAATTGTCCTTAGTAAAGGGGAATAATTATGCAGTTATTTAAAAACTTTTGTAAGGTCCAGCTTGATGAGAACGGCGTTTTGAAAACGTTTGAATTAAACTTTCCGAAGAACTACAATTTTGGGTATGATGTAGTTGACAAAATGGCGGAGCTTGCGCCGAATGATGTTGCTATGGTTTACACAAATCCCGAAAAAGAGGAAAGAACTTTTACGTTCGGCGACATCGGATACCTTAGCAATAAAACAGCCAACGCGCTTTCTGCGCACGGAATAAAAAAGGGCGACAAGGTACTTGTTATTTTAAAAAGGAATTACGAATACTGGTACGTTGTGCCCGCGCTCCACAAGTTAGGCGCGATAGTAATTCCCGCGACAAATATGCTGACAGTTGACGATATAACCTACAGAATTGAAACAGCGGATATAAAATACGCGATATGTACGCCTGACGGCGCAACGGCAACAGATATGCTGAAAGCGCAGAGCAGGAAGCCACAGCTTGAGAAGATTTTTGTCGCGCGAAAGGATTTGGAGGGTACCGTTAACCTGACAGAGGAGATAGAAAAGGCAGACTGCAAGCTAAGCCGTATAGATACAAAAGCGGAGGATGCTATGCTTATCTATTTTACATCGGGTACTACAGGTTATCCAAAGGCTGTTATGCACAATCACACCTATACGTTAGCGCATATTATTACGGCAAAGTACTGGCAGAATGTAAAAGAAAACGGACTTCATCTTACAGTTGCCGAAACGGGCTGGGGAAAGGCAAGCTGGGGTAAAATCTACGGTCAATGGCTGTGCGGATGCGGTGTAATGGTTTACGACTTTGACAGTTTTTCACCGCACAAGCTTTTGAGGGTAATGGAAAAATATAAAGTCACTTCTTTCTGCGCGCCTCCGACAGTTTACAGATATTTCATTAAGAGAGATATGAGTAAATATGACCTTTCTTCGCTAAATCATATTACTACTGCGGGAGAGGCTTTGAACCCCGAGGTGTTTGAACAGGTATATAAACAAACAGGTCTTAGGCTTATGGAGGGCTTTGGCCAGACAGAGTCTGTCTTAATGCTTGGTAATTTAGCTGGGACCGTTTCAAAAACGGGTTCGCTTGGAAAGCCCACTCCGCTTTACAACACTATTATTGTTGACGAAAACGGGGAGGAACTGCCCGCAAATGAGGTCGGAGAAATTGTGGTAGTACCTAAGGAAAAGCAATTTGGTATTTTTATGGGCTACTGCGGTGATGAGGACCTATACAAGAGCGTGTGGCGAAACGGCGTTTATCATACAGGCGACACGGCGTATAAGGACGAAGATGGTTATTATTGGTATGTGGGCAGAATTGACGACCTTATAAAAACGAGAGGCTTCAGAGTCGGACCTTTTGAAATTGAGAATGTTCTTATGGAGCATACGGCAGTAATGGAGTGCGCGGTTGTCGGCGTACCCGATAAGGCGAGGGGGCAGGCAATTAAGGCGACCGTTCATCTTGCCGACGGATATGAAAAAAGCAAAAATCTTGAAAAGGAAATTAAGAATTTTGTAAACAAAAGAGTATCATCATACAAGCACATTCAGTTGCTTGAATTTGTCGATGAAATGCCAAAGACGATAAGCGGTAAAATAAAAAGAACGGATATAAGAAATCTTGACAGGGATAAAATCTGCTGATTGGATTTTACAAATCAAAGCAGGTTTAGAAATTAATATTTACTTTTGAAAACTTAATTGTCCTAAAGCTAAAACGGTCAGCTCAAAATTGAGCTGACCGTTTTACTGTATTGTTTTATTACTCGCTTTTTTCAACTGCCCAATCGGCTGTATAATTCTCGCTTACTTTTTTATCGGTGGTAACTTTAATATGGGCGGAATCCTTGAATTGGATAATGTACTCGACTTCCTTGTCGGTTCCGTCAAGTGTAACGCCCGAGATTATTTTACCGAGCTTTTCTTTGTCTACTCTTAAAGTGAATTTACCGCTGTAGCTTTTCGAGGCGATTTTTCCGTTAAAAGTGCCGTTGTCGTTAAAATCAATAACGTCGCCCGACTTTTCGTTAATCCACTTGTACTGTGTAACGTAGCTTGCATACTGACCGATTTGAATTTTGGGGGTAATTTCGATTGATTCGGGCGGGCGTGTTTCAACTGTGCTTGAACAACCACAGCTCGCAAGCAGAGCAACGCACGCGCCGATTAAAACCGTACATAATAATCTTTTCATCATATTTGTCAGCCTTTCTTTATTATAGTTTACAGCTGTATTTTAACATATTTTGTTTGTGTATGGCAACAGTTTTTTATTTGCGGTTTAAAATATATTTAAAATTTGTAAAAAGAGAGAACAGGGTTATTAAATATCAACTGTTCTCCCTTATTAAAAATTAAACGATGAGGCTTTTGCCCGTCATTTCTTTCGGCTGTTCAAGACCGAGAATCTTAAGCATTGTGGGCGCAATATCCGCAAGAACACCGCCCTCGCGGAGCTTGCAGTCATAGCCTATAACGCAAAACGGAACGGGATTTGTTGTGTGAGCCGTAAAAGGTTTTCCGTTCTCGTCAATCATTTTGTCCGCGTTGCCGTGGTCGGCGGTTATAATCGCCGTGCCGTCCATTTGTAAAACAGCGTCAACAACTTTTCCCACGCATTTATCGACCGCCTGAACCGCCTCGACCGCTGCCTCAAACACGCCCGTGTGACCTACCATATCGCAGTTTGCAAAGTTTAAGATAATCACATCGTATTTGCCTGTTTTTATTGCGTCAACGAGTTTATCCGTTACCTCGAAGGCGCTCATTTCAGGCTGTAAATCATAGGTAGCGACCGCGGGAGATTTAACGAGTATTCTGTCCTCATTGTCGTACTGCTTTTCGACACCGCCGTTAAAGAAGAATGTTACGTGGGCGTATTTCTCGGTTTCGGCAATTCTCAGCTGTTTCATACCCTTGTCGGAAATATACTCGCCGAGGGTGTTGTCTAAGCTTTGCGGTTTGAACGCGACTTCAACATTCGGCATAGTCGCGTCGTATTGCGTCATACATACATATGTGAGCGGGAAAAATCCCTTTTTTCTCTCAAAACCTTTAAACTCAGGATCCACGAGAGTACGGGTGATTTCACGCGCTCTGTCGGGACGGAAGTTGAAGAATATTACGCTGTCGTTCTCTTTTATTGTATCTCCGCCTTTAACGACTATCGGAACAACGAACTCGTCTGTAACCTCGTTGTCGTAGCTGTTTTGAATAGCCTCAACGGGACAGTCTGCCTCAACGCCCTCGCCGTAAACGAGCGCGCTGTAAGCTTTCTCTACACGCTCCCAGCGGTTATCTCTGTCCATAGCGTAGTAACGTCCGCTGACCGTGGCGATTTTGCCCACGCCTATTTCTTTCATTTTTTCGACAGCCTGCGCGACATACTCTTTAGCCGACGACGGCGGTACATCACGGCCGTCAAGAAACGCGTGAACATAAACCTTTTTAAGTCCTTTAGCCTTTGCAAGCTCCAAAATACCGTAAAGGTGTTCCATATGACTGTGAACTCCGCCCGGGGACATAAGCCCCATAAGATGCAGGCTTGCGCCTTTTTCAAGCGCGTTGTCCATAGCCTTAACGATAGCCTCATTGTCTTTAAGCTTACCCTCTTTGATTGTCTTTGTAATTCTTGTAAGCTCCTGATAAACTATGCGTCCCGCTCCGATGTTCGTATGTCCGACCTCGCTGTTTCCCATCTGTCCGTTAGGCAGACCTACGTCAAGTCCCGACGCGCCGATTTGGGTAATCGGGTTGTTTGAAAACAATCTGTCAAGATTGGGCTTATTTGCCGCCGCGATGGCATTTCCCTTTGGGGGAGCAATACCGAAGCCGTCTAAAATCATAAGAATTAAAGGTTTTTTCATAAATAACTCCTATTAACCTTTTGTAGCGGCGTCAATAATTGCGCCGAATTTAGCGGCAACGAGAGAAGCGCCTCCGATAAGACCGCCGTCAACGTTTTCCTTTGAGAGAAGCTCCGAAGCGTTGCCGTCGTTCATAGAACCGCCGTACTGAATTGTAACAGCCTGTGCGGTTTCCTCATCATACTTTTTAGCGAGCTCTGCGCGGATAAATGCGCAAACCTCTTCCGCCTGCTCCGCCGTGGCGGTTTTGCCTGTTCCGATAGCCCAGACAGGCTCATAGGCGATTATAGTTTTCTTAGCGTTCTCTGCGGATACATCGTAAAGGTCAAGCTTAATCTGACGGGCGATAACCTCCTCTGTAATATCGCACTCACGCTCCCAAAGAAGCTCGCCTACGCAGACAATAGGCTTTAAGCCTGCCGCTAAAGCCGCCTTTGTTCTCTTGTTTACGGTTTCGTCTGTTTCGCCGAAGTACTGACGGCGTTCGCTGTGACCGATAACAACATACTCAACGCCCATTTCTTTGAGCATACCCGTTGAGATTTCACCGGTAAACGCGCCGCTTTCCGCCCAGTGGCAGTTTTCCGCGCCGATTTTAACATTGGTACCTTTAACGGTTTCAATTGCCGTTGAAAGGTCAACGTACGGAACGCACGCGATAACCTCGCAGTCAGCGCCCTTTGCTACGGGGATAATCTCTTCAAGGAGCGTTTTTGCTTCGCTCGGAGTTTTATTCATTTTCCAGTTTCCTGCGATAACAGCCTTTCTTTTAGCCTTATTCATAATCAATCTACCTTTCTAAATGATTCATACAAAATGATTATCAGTATTAAACGAGCGGGCGGGTACACTGTCCCGCCCAATCAGACAAAGGCTTAAGGTGTAATTAAAATTAATTGTTAAACCCTTGCCGAGTTAGTTTTTATTTATCAGCGATAACGTCAATTCCGGGAAGAACCTTACCCTCAAGATATTCGAGAGACGCTCCTCCGCCTGTTGAAATATGGCTCATTTTATCGGAGTAGCCGAGCTGAATTACAGCGGCCGCGCTGTCGCCTCCGCCGATAATAGTTGTGGCGTCGGTATCGGCAAGCGCCTGCGCTACAGCGATTGTACCCTTTGCAAGCGTCGGGTTTTCAAATACGCCCATAGGTCCGTTCCATACAACGGTTTTAGCAGACTTAACAGCGTCAGCGAAAAGCTTTTGAGTTTTATCTCCGATGTCAAGACCCTCCATATCCGCGGGGATTTTATCGGCGTCGACAATTTCAACATCAACAGGTCCGTCGATAGGGTCGGGGAAGCTCTTTGCTACGGTTGTATCTATGGGCAGAAGAAGTTTTTTGCCGAGCTTTTCAGCCTTATCTGTCATTTCCTTGCAGTAGTCAAGCTTTGTATCATCAACAAGGGATTTACCAATCTCGTAGCCCTTGGCTTTAAGGAAGGTATAAGCCATACCTCCGCCGATGATAAGTGTGTCGCACTTTTCAAGAAGATTTGAAATTACGTTGAGCTTATCCGCTACCTTAGCTCCGCCGAGAATAGCGACGAAAGGTCTGACGGGATTTTCAACAGCGTTTCCGAGGTAGTCGATTTCCTTCTGCATAAGATAACCTACAGCCGTATTTTTAATGTGTTTTGTAACGCCTGCTGTGGAGCAATGAGCTCTGTGAGCAGAACCGAAAGCGTCCATTACAAAAACTTCCGCCAAAGAAGCCAATTCCTCTGAGAACGGCTCTAAGTTTTTGGTTTCTTCTTTTCTGAAGCGCGTGTTCTGCAAGAGCACAACGTCGCCGTCATTCATATCAGCAACCGCTTTTTTAGCATTTTCGCCTACAACCTCATCATCGTTTGCGAAAACAACCTCTTTTCCTAAAAGCTCGGAAAGTCTTACAGCGACGGGAGCGAGCGAGAATTTCTCCTCAGGACCGTTCTTCGGCTTTCCTAAGTGCGAGCAAAGGATTAGCTTTCCGCCGTCAGCGATAAGCTTTTTAATTGTAGGTAAAGCGGCGGTAATTCTGTTATCGTTAGTAATAACTCCGTCCTTTAGAGGAACGTTAAAGTCAACTCTTACGAGAACTTTTTTGCCCTTTACATTGATGTCGTCAACAGTAACCTTGTTAAGTTTCATAATTGGTACTTCCTTTCTGAATTTGGAAAGCGTATTATACGCCCGTAATCATTGTTAATTATATAACAAAAGTAAATATTTAGCAATAGTAAAACGAAAGCTTTAGTAAAAATTTAAAAAAATATTATATTGACGTCACATTTTTTAGATTTTAAGGTTATAGTCAATAGGACAATATACTTTGATATTAATGAATTTAACAAAATAATATGTTGTAATTATATTACGAATATGTTAAAATTACTTTGTATATTATCTTTATAATCTTATTTAAAGGAAAGTGAAAATATGGACGAAAAAAGACTCGAAAGCCGTAACGCCTCGCTTGATATAGTCAGAATCGTTGCGGTATTTTTCGTAAACTCGGTGCATTTTTTCCTGTATAACGGCTTTTACAACGAAACCGTTCAGGGAACGCCAATGTATATTATGAGTATAATGCGTACATTTTTTACTACCTGCGTACCATTATTTATGATACTGACGGGTTATCTTATGTGCAAAAAAACTCTGAACAAGGGCTATTATAAGGGAATACGCAAGACGCTGATAATTTACGGTATAGCGACGCTTGCGTGTATGCTTTTCAAAACCTTCAACTTGGGCGAGGAGTTTACGCTCGGAAAGGTTGTTTTAGACTTCTTAAGCTTTAAGGGCGCGACCTATTCGTGGTATATTGAGATGTATATCGGACTTTTCCTTATTGCTCCGTTTTTAAATCTTATATACAACAATCTTAAAACTCAACGTCAAAAGCAAATTTTAGTGTTTACTTTCTTTGCGGTGACGGTGCTCCCGACTATTTTTAATATTCATATTTTTACAAATCCTCAATGGTGGGCGAATCCTACGATAAGCGAGGAATACAATAAGCTGATGCCGAGCTGGTGGGGTATGACATATCCTGTGGCTTATTATTTCGTGGGCGCTTATTTCAGAGAGTTCGGTATGAAGATAAAGACTCGTACGCTCCTGATAGGTTTTCTCATAACTCTTGTTTTGTTCGGCACCTATAATTTCTACCGCAACTTCGGCTCAACCTTTAAGTATGGAACTCTTATCAACTGGGGTTGCTTTGAAACCTATGTGCTCACCTGCGGACTGTTCGTGCTTTTGACCAGAATTCCGACTGAGAATTTAAACGTCAAGGTCAAATGGTGTTTGTGGAAGGTTTCCGATTTAGCCTTGGGAATTTACCTTATTTCCTATATATTCGACTATATTATCTATTATGATTATTTAAATAAAAACATATTGACATTAAACGAAAAGCTACCGTACTACTTTGTCGTTGTACCGATAGTATTTGTACTGTCGGCGGCCGCGTCGGTACTTATGAATGTTGTCGCTTCATATGTTGTTAAGGCTTATGAGGCTGTTGTTAAATTCGTTAAAAGCCAGAGAATGAGAGAAGATAAGGACAAATGGCGTGATTTCATTTTTATCGGACTTTTAGCGGGAGCTGTCGCATTCGCAATTTGGAAATGCTTTTTCGGCTTTGGGGGAAATGACGAGGCTTTCTATCTGACAATTCCGCAGAGATATATTCTCGGAGATTCTCTGTTTACGCAGGAATGGAACCTGTCACAGATGTCGTCTGTTTTCCTACTGCCGTTTACAGCGATATATCACGCTGTCGTCGGTTCGTTCGACGGAATTATTTTAGCGGCGAGAATTGTTTATGTTGTTCTGCATGCGGCGGTTGCGGCCTTTGCGTATTCAAGGCTCAGAAAGTATGGATATATTACGGTATTCGCGACACTTTTCTTCTTCTTATATACTCCGTACGACATTATGGCGTACAGCTACAACACAATGACAATTGATTTTGTTGTGCTGACAGGCGTGCTTATGGGGACTACTGATTTCAAGCATAAAATACCGCTTATCTTAGGCGGACTTTGCTTCGCGGGAGCGGTTTTGTGCAGTCCTTATATCGCAATTGGCTATGCAATTTATATTGTATGTGTAATTGTACACATTTTTATAAAGAAAAGGGATTACAAAATCGCCCTGTCAAGCGAGTTGTTCTCAATTAAAACGTTTATATGGTTTACTGTGGGAATTGTCGCTCTTGCTGTTGTGTTCTTGATAATAGTATTGAGCAGAGCGGGGCTTAACGAGGTTTTCGGTATACTGCCGAGAATTATGACTCCGCCCGAACGCATACAACTTCCGATTAGTCAGAAGTTTATATTATATTTCCAAAGTACATTAAATTTCCACCCGCAGTTCGCGCTTGGCGTATTCAGCTATATCGCTATGGCTATTGTGATGATGTTCGACAAGAAGAGAAAGCTTCACCGCAGTCTTTACCTTATTATCACAACAGCTGTCGTACTGTTCACCTACGCGCTTATTTTCCCGACTATTATAACCGTATCGTACAATTACGTTATGTATCCGATGCTGTTTATCGGAATAACATCGTATGTGCTTTGCGACAAAAAGCCGAGACAGCTGTTTACAGGCTTTTTCTGTCTCGGAATTGTATATTCGTTCGCAATTTATTTTGCATCCAATCAGTTGTTTAATGCTATCTCTGTATCAATGTGTACTGTAAACCTGGTGAGCTTTGTGTTCCTCGCAAGGCTTATCAAGGAAATGAGAGAAAGCGAGGATAACCTTGATTATGCGCCTCTGTTAAAATATTCGTCCTTTGTTCTGGTGACAATTATGATTGTTATTCAAGGATGGTTTCAAATTGACGTTAAAGCGCACCACTGTTTCTGGGAAAGCCCTGATATTACCACCTTGAACACGCAAATTACAGACGGACCCGCAAAGGGTATCTATACTTCCGCTGATAAGCAGAAGGAATATACCGATATATACAACGACCTTGCGGAATACAAGACTAAATCGCCTGATAATATGCTTGTTTTCTCCGGAAAAACGTGGATATATCTTGCGCTTAATAATTATCCTTACGCCACATATTCTTCGTGGATAGGTGACGAAAACATTATTAGCGATAGTATTATTATGGCTCGTCTGAATGAGTATTTCTCCGTTAATCCGGATAAGGAGCCGAAATATATTTACCTTCCCAAGAACACAAAATGGAATGCGCAAGCTATTATGAACGAAATGGCGGCTAAAGGATATTCTATTACGGAAAATGCTTTGAGTTATAAAATGGAAAAATAATAAATAACAAAAGGCCGGGCAGACAGAAGGGTTGGATTTATAACCTCAGTCGCCCGGCTTTTTACCTAAAAAATACCGAAAAGACAGGTTTTCCTGCCTTTTCGGCTTTTATTCATCGCTCCACTTGTGCCTGTGGAGCTGTCCGTGAGTTAAAAGCTCGGGATAATCCCATTGCCTTAATACCTCATATGCGGCAATAGCTACCGAGTTTGAAAGGTTAAGACTTCGCGCGTCCTCTATCATCGGTATTCTGAGCGTGGTTTCCTTATTTTTTAAAAGCAGACTTTCGGGAAGTCCGCGTGTTTCTTTTCCGAAAACAAGATAACAGTTATCTTCATACTTTGCGTCTGTATGACGGTTTAAAGCTTTTGTTGAAAAATAGAAATATTTTCCACCCTTTGTTTTTTCAAAAAAATCATCTAAATTTTCATAATATGTAATGTCAAGCAAATTCCAGTAATCAAGTCCCGCACGTTTGAGATGCTTGTCGTCAACAGAAAATCCGAGCGGTTTAACAAGATGAAGCCTTGTTCCCGTAGCGGCGCAGGTGCGCGCGACATTACCCGTATTTGCAGGAATTTCAGGCTCTACCAAAACTATATTTAACGTTGCCAAAACTTATCACCTCTAAATATATTTTAACTGTAAATAATAATTTTGCAAGTTATTTGCGAAAAAGTTTCGGAGGTGTAATTTAATGACAAAAGGTCAGACGACAAATATTGTGAAGGGCGTTGCGGGCGGAATGCTTGCGGGAATTGCGGTCGGAATGGTGAGCAAAACTATGCTCGACAATAAACCCAAGATGAAGAAAAAGGCAAACAGAGCAATAAATACCGTAGGACAGCTTATTGATACAGCTCAGTATTTGTTCAGATAGTTAATAAAACAGCAAATTAAAAAGTCGGTAGCAGTTTGAAGTTTCTTCTGTTTCAACCGGCTTTTTTGTTAAAAAGTGAATGACTTTTAACAAAAATCACAAATGTTAAATTTGGTTGACAAATTTCAACCCCTAAATGGTAGCTTGCAACCGATAATTGTGGTATATTTAATGTACAATAATTCAGGAGGGAAATATGAATATTGAAGAAAGATTATATGAATTAAGGAAATCAAAAAACCTATCTCAAGAGGAGCTTGCACAAAGGCTTGGAGTAACCCGCCAGACAGTTTCAAAATGGGAAACAGGACAGTCTACGCCTGATTTTGGTAAAATTATTCCGTTGTGCGAAATTTACGGAATTACAGCGGATGAGCTTTTAAGCGGAAAAGCACGGGAAACTAATGCAGAGTTACATAATGAGTTTGAGGAAATTCATAAGCAATCAATTTTGAGCAATAAGAACCGCACAAAAAAGGCTATGGGAATATCAATTGGAGTACTGTTGTATTTTATAGCGGTAGCGTGGATAATAATTTCAATTCCATTTTACGGGATTGACCCGGTTTTGAGTTCGGGAATTTTTATGTTAATCTGCGGAGTTGCAACATTTGTTATAGTTTTTTCTGTAATGCTTTTCAAAACAGAAGAAAAAAAGGCAAAAAGCTTACCAAAGAATAGAATGTTTAAGCAAATAACCAAAATTATAGCTCTCATAGTTTTGGCAATTTATCTTGCTGTAAGTTTTTTAACAATGGCATGGCATATAACATGGATTATGTGGATAGTATACGCTCTTGTCGTACAAATTATAAGACTTATTTTTTCGTTAAGGGGTGTTGAAGTTGAAGAGGAGTAAAAGCTCAATTATTACATTAATAGTTCTCCTTTCTGCTATTTCAATTGCTTTAATCGGTTTTATGGTTTTTGTTATTTGCACAAGTAATATTATTTATACCCAAAGCGATACGCTTACAGTTAATAGAAGTTTTAAGGGGCAATTCTCTAAACTTGATATTTATGCAGAGCAGGGAGATGTTTACATATACTCCACAAAAGAAAAAAGAATAAAAGTTAAAGTTTTTTCCCAAAAAAACAAAGCTTCAGTTGAACGAAACGGAGATAAGCTGACGCTTAAAGTTGATGAAGAAAGTAACTTTATGTTTTTTTGGCAAAAAAGCTCCAGAATTGAATTTTATATTCCCGAAGGTTATGACGGAATGCTGAAAATAAACGATAACTACGGTGATATTAAATTGGGAAAATTTAAGAAAGCGAGCGTTGATATAAATGAAAAATGCGGAGATGTAAATATTGCTGGTTGTAATGATGTAAAAGTAGATAATAATTATGGTGATATAAAAATAGAAAAAATAAATTCTCATATGAAACTTAATAACAATTGTGGTGATATAGAGGTTAACGAGGTGAATTTAACTAAAGATTCAATAATAACAGATTCGTTAGGTGATATTTCTATCGGTTATACAAACGAAATTTTTATAAATGCAAAAACTGATTTAGGGGATGTTAAAATTAACAAGAATTATTATAAATCTGACATAGAGCTTTCTATCTTAAACAATTGCGGAAGTATAAGGGTTAATAACTAACAGGAAAATCGGCTGTTGTAAAAGGAGGTTTTTGCGACAGCCGATTTTTATCGTTTTTTATGATTATAAAATATATTTTTCCTGAAATTATTCAGGAGTGAAATTTTTTTAATAATATATAATGATTTCGATGAAATAAATATGGGTAATGCAGTATTAAATTTGAAGAAAAGTGCGGAGATGTAATTATTGCTGGTTGTAATAATGCGAATGTAGATAATAACGGTGATATAAAAATATAAAAAATAAATTCTTATATGAAACTTAATAATGTTTGCTGAGACATAGAGGTTAATCTTAGGAAAATTTATGCAATAAATATTTCTTAGTATCCACGCGAGCCACTTTCATTATGGTGATTTTATTTATGTCTATTCAATTGCCAAATACAATACAGAATTTTTCAAAGGGAATCGTGTTGAGATAATAGAGAAGTGATTTAAGCCGTGTCATGTATGTTAACCCTAATTATTAAGATTAAAATATAAAAAGGACCGGTACAGAATTTTCAGCAACGGTCCTAATTAATATTATTTACTTATTTTAAACAAATCCGAGGGGGTCGAGTCTGTCGCCCGAGCTTGTTCTCACCTCAAAATGAAGATGAGGTCCTGTTGAATCTCCTGTCGAGCCGACAGCCGCAATCGCCTGTCCCTGACTTACGCTCTGGCCCGCGCTTACATACAGCGCGCTACAGTGTCCGTAAAGGGTTTTATAGCCGTTGTTATGGTCTATTATTACATAGTTTCCGTAACCCGAGCTGTCGTATCCTGCCCACTCAACGGTACCGCCGTCGGAAGCGACAATATCCTGTCCGTATACTCCGCCTGCGGAAATATCAATTCCGCTGTGCATTCTTCCCCAGCGGCCTCCGTAGCCTGAAGTAATGTTTTGAGTATAGGGCAGAGGCCATATAAAACTGCCCGATGACGAACCGCCTGATGAAGAACCGTCTGATGACGAACCGCCTGAAGAAACAGATTTTTCTTTTGTTCCCTCAACTACAATTTTATTTTGAACCTTTTTAAGAGTTTCGGTTTTAGTGAGCTTTGAGTCGCTCTGCTCGCCGTCAATAAATGTAACGCGGTAGGTGTACTTAACTTTTCCCTCTATACCTTTTTGAACTACCTCGCTGTAGTCAGTGTATTCATCATCGTCATACTTTACTTCTGTATCGTAATCTATCGTTTCAACGCTCTCAATATCGGTTGAGAGGGAATAGCTGAATTTATCCTTGTTTTTGTTTACGATATTTTCGCTGTTATCAACTAAACTGCTTTTGTATGAGCCGAAAACTATCTTTACATCGTTCGCAAATTCGTCTGTTGTTTCGTCGTCGTATTTAGCCTTGTAGTCGTCAAGGTTTTTCTTTAGCGCTTTTTCCAAAGCCTCTTTATCAAGCGACACTCCGACGAGCGTTCCGTCGATATAAAGTCCGAACCCGTCGGTTAAAATTTCTTCATTATCCGCCAGTTTAGAGTAGATTTTCTTTGACAGTATATTGTTGTCGGAGGGCAAGTCCTTAACCTCGGTTGTGTGTGATGAATCCGATTTGGTGGCAAACGCGCTGAACGAAAGAGAGTTTGTCGCGGTTAAAACGCAAAGCATAACCGCAATAAACGATGTGGCTATTCCCAAAACCGCTTTGCTCTTTGAAAGCTTAACGTAGGCTTTTTTGCCTGTGTTAATACTGCGCACAGCCTTGCTCTTAGCGCGGTAAGCCCTGCTTTTTGCAATCGTTGCGGTGGAAAGCTTTTGCGCGCCCTGCCTGCGCTGATTCGCGTAGTGCTGTTCCAAAAGCGTCGGCTTAGAGGACTTTTTGCGCTTGCGCTCGTTCTTATCAGACTTTGCGTATTCGCTTAAAATACTTCCGCTTACCCTTAAAAATTTCTTAACTGCTCTAAGCGCGGGTAATCGGCGGTGGTTTTTAATTTTTCTTGTTGTTTTTACGGTTTCGATTTTTCCAAAACCGTCAAGACCGATGAATTTCGTTTCTCTTATCATAAGTAAAACCTTCCTGAAATGCAAAACATTACATTTTTGTAACAAATACTGTAACTAATTATAACATAAAGTTACAAAATTGCAACCTTTTGTAATAAATTAATCGTTTTGCATAATCAGAAAGGTTAATTATTTACCATTTTTGGTAATTACTTACAATAATTATAGTCAAGTTGCTCTGTTTTATAATCTTTTATCTTTGTGTAAAAATCCTCAAACGCCTTTTTTGCGCCCACGGCATCGTGTTCAAGGTAGTTACCGCACTCAATTTTCGTACATCCCGGAATATCACCCTTATGCTCCTTGCATTTTTTTACGGTATCCTTAATAAGTCCGAGGGCGGTTTCGTTATCCATATTTCGCACGAGAAAATAGAATCCCGTTCTGCAACCCATAGGACCGAAATAAATCACCTGTTCCCTGAACTCGGAATTTCTCGAATACGTCGCAAAAAGATGCTCAATCGTGTGCATAACGGGATTTGAAAGAAACGGGGGAGTATTAGGCTTTATAAACCGTATATCAAACGTAGTAATATCTCCGTCAATTCGGCTTATGTAAATTCCCTCGTTCAGTTTGTTGTGGTCAACTGTAAAGCTTGTTATCTTTTCCATATTTTCTCCTCACTCGTACATAATATCGAGGTCGACATTTGTGTTAATACCATCGACTTTTCCGCTTTTTGAATATTGCAGAATTTCAAATTCTTGTTCATACGGTTGTTTGTAATCGGCATACCAGATTTTGCAATCCTTAAAATCCTCCGCCTTCAGAAAACTGTCCTCTCCTATATATACCATAGGCTCATATCCCGATTTTTTAATTTCTTCCATAAAAGCTTTAGCAAATTTAACGCTTTCGCTATACGGCACGCTGTCAACTCTTGCGGTGTCGCCCTTAACGTGTTCCACATCATACGCTATGGGAAGCTCCAGCTTTCTTCCGTTTAAAAGATTTACGGCAAACCTCGCCTCCTCTTCGGCTTCCTTTTCGCTTGTCGCCTGACTGTAAAAATACGCGCCTGCTCTTATTTTATTTTTTTGCGCGCTGTCAATATTTTTAATCGCAAGCTTGTCCTCGTATAAAATTCCCGAATCGCCGTATCCGCGTCCGCCGATTCGTATTACCGCAAATTCAATATTATCATTTTTAACTCTTTTCCAGTCAATCTCTCCGCTGTAGGAGCTTACGTCAATGCCCGAAATTTTTTTAGGAGCGGATTTTGTTTGAGTTTCAGCGTTTGTTTCGGTTTGAGCTGTATTTTCTGTCGGCGTTGCTTTTGTTTCTTCGCAGGAAACCGCAAAAACCGCGGTAATTACAATTAATAAAAAAACAAAAAACTTTTTCATATTATCTCACCCACCTTGAATGTTACCATAATTTTTTTAATAAGTAAATAAAATTATCTCAATTTTACCGTTGCTAAAATGTGAATTATCAAGTATAATGTTAAGATAATAAAAAATGACAGGAGGTGCGGTTTTGGTTAGAAAAATGACAAAAAGAGAAATACTCTCTGCAATTGATAAAAGTAAGACCATTGCCGACCTCTTTAAGCTTGTTAAGGAGCAGGACATCAATATGCGTATGCACACTCTTCCCGGAGCGAGCAACATAAAGCCCAAACGCCTTGAAATAAGGAATTTTCCTCCGAACACTTCCCACCTCGACAGACTAAAGGCGGCGGTTCGCCTCACAGTCGAAAACACCAAATAATTTTATATCTCCACGTCAGATTTTTAGGTTTTCCACATCATTCCGTGCAGTCCCTTTCTGACAATTCATCTCCCCCAAACCTTTGTGTCTCTGTCTTGTTTTGGATAGGGAGGACAGGTTCTGCTGTAGACTTTTCAGACTTTAAAAAACTTTTCCTCTAAATCCAATTTGAAAAGGAATTAAGAGTTCACCTTTAAATTTAATTCTTAATTCTTAATTTTTAATTCTTAATTTTTATATCTCCACGTCAGATATTGCAGTCCCTCTCTGAAAAATCATATCCCCCAGACGTTTGATCCCCTGTCTTGTTTTGGATAGGGAGGAGAGGTTCTACTGTAGACTTTTCAGTTTTTTAAAAACCTTTCCTCTAAATCCAATTTGAAAAGGAATTAAGAGTTCACCTTTAAATTTAATTCTTAATTCTTAATTTTTAATTCTTAATTTTTATATCTCCACGTCAGACATTGCAGTCCCTCTCTGAAAAATCATATCCCCCAGACATTTGATTCCCTGTCTTGTTTTGGATAGGGAGGACAGGTTCAGCTATAGACTTTTCAGCTTTTTAAAAATCTTTTCTCTAAATCTAATTTGAAAAGAAAATAAATGTTTATCTTTAAATCTAATTCTTAATTCTTAATTTTTAATTCTTAATTTAAAAAGGGTTTAAAGGTTGTAAATCTATTGCATTTTAGATTTTAAAGGACTATAATTAAAACAAGAGGTGAATTGAAATGAAACGTGTTACTGCAATTTTACTTTCGCTATTTTTAGTATTTGGCGGAATGCAGGTTTTTGCAAGGTCATACAACGAGTACAAAAACGGCGATGTAAATATGGATAAAAACCTAACTATTAAGGACGCTACGCTTATCCAAAGGCATATCGTACACCTTGTAACCCTTACAGGCGAACAGGCACAGCTTGCCGATACAAATTTAGACGGAATGGTAAATATTATGGATGTTACAAAAATTCAGAAGGTTGTGGCTCAGATAGAGGAAATGCCGATAGAGGATACTACACAGCCGACTGCTCCCGCTTCGACCGAACCGCAGACCACAACCGAACCGCAGACAACTACGCAGGAGCCGACAACCTTACCCACAGAAACACAGACAATTACACATGAGGCGACAACCGTGCCTACAGAAACTCAAACTGCAACACAAACCGAGGCGACAGCCCCGAATCCTGCGGTGAAGAGTAATATAGACATATATTTTACAAATAACAAAAACTGGTCAAAGGTGTACTTTTTCCTCTATAATTCACAAACGGGCGATGGTGAAAAGGCGTGGCCCGGCGCTCAGATTACTAAGTATACGACCAACGATTACGGAGAGAAAACTTATTTTTCAACCGTTGACGTTGATAAATACGACAGAATAATTTTTAACAACGGTTCAAACCAGCAGACTGTAAATATCCCCGTCAACAAGGCAAGCTCGGGATTTTTCATTTCTGACAGTTCAAACTCGAAAGGTATGCTTGTCGGAACATACGCGAACACGGGCGCGGACGGCGGTAAAATTACAAAGACCTATTTAAAATACCCGTCGGGTTATAATAAGAAAATATGGATTTGGACACCCGCCGATTATAAGGCATCATCCGCCGATAAATTTAAAACAGTATATCTGATGGACGGTCAGAACCTCTTTGACGAGGACCACAGCGACGGCTACGGCGGTTGGGAGGTTACCGACGCGGTTGAATCTATGATGTCAAACGGCGCGAGGGGCGTTATCATTGTCGGCATCGACAACGGAAACAGTAAACGCGACAGCGAGCTGACACCCGATTTGGGAAAGGTTATTCCGTCCTATGCCAACGAATTTTCAAGCCGTACGGGCAAGCAGTTCTCCGAATTTGTTGTAAATACCGTTATGCCTTATGTGCAGGAGAATTACAATTCATCTCCCGCGAGAGTTGACAACAGTATAGTCGGTTCAAGCTCGGGCGGACTGGAGGCATTTTATATAGGACTTGAAAACAAGGATAAATTCGGCTCAATCGGAGCGCTTTCTCCCGCGTTTTTACTCTTTGATTCAAATGTCTGGAATTCCTATCTCGCAAAATTTGATTTTACCGCGGAGGATATCCCGAAGCTTTACATCTATAACGGCAACGTAGGACTTGAAAACGAGCTTTATCCCGACGTTATCTCAATGAATAAACGGCTTTTGTCAGGCGGTTACAGCCCTGATAAAATAAAGCTTTCAATCGAAGAAAACGGCGAGCATAATGAGGCTTGGTGGAGAATTGTATTTCCTGAATTTTTATCGTGGGGAATACTAAGATAAAACAAATAAAAGCAAAAGGACATCTCAAATTGAGATGTCCTTTTGCTTTAACATTTATTGGAAATGGATTAGGAGAAATAGTTAAATTACTTTTACTTTAATGGCAAGGGCTTTTCCGTTTACGGTAATTTTGAGTTTTGTATTTCCCTTTTTAAGTCCGCGTATTTTAATTTTATTTGCGGATTTTTTAGAGGTAACTTCAGCGAACTTTGTTTTAGTGTATTTGTTGTTTACAGAGCTTGCCTTGCCTGAAATTTTTATGCTGACGGTTTTGTTCCTTTTAACCTTAACTTTGCCTTTAGAAAGCTTAGGATTATTAAGGACATTTATTTTCGATTTAAGCTTTTGACCGTTTTTCAGGCGGACTGTAACTGTAGCCGTACCTTTTTTAAGAGCAGTTACCTTGCCTTTTTTTATTGAAACAATTTTTTTATTAGAACTTTTCCAGCCTACAGCCTTGCCGCCGATAACCTTTAGCGAGGCTGTTTTTCCTGCTTTAAGGTTTATTTTATTATGTGATATATAAGCCTTTTTTGTTGACGAAACCATTGTGGGAGCTGTAGATTCGGTGGGGGAATGGTCTTCGGGAGCCTTCGGGGCGTCAATTGTTTCAGTATCGGGAATAAGTGAGGCAATTTCATTTATATCTATGAGGTTATGATAATACGCGTACATAATGCTTTTAAGTTCTCCGTCCTTAAAAATGTAATAACCGCATTGATTGTCATTTCCCGCATATAAAGGGTGTTTGGTCGTAAATCTGTATGTTCCTATATCATCATATTCGTTCTTAAAATAACTGCCTTGAATATGAAGTAAATCGTCTCTGTAGAAAGTAAAAAGTTTTGAGCTTGCGAGGTATTCGGGCGTAATAAATTCTGCGAAAACTGTATACCCAAGTCTTTTAATTTCATTTTTAACAGCCTCGCAAAGCTTTTCGCTCGGAAGTTTTTTTGTATCGTCCCGTGTATAAGTAACACCCAAGCTTTCAAAGTGTCCAGCATTGTTGTTCTCTGCGAGCATTACTGCGACAGTATCCGCGTAACCGCAAACTGTTTTTACAACCGAATTATCAAACGCCCTGTAATCTACGGATTTAATATTTTTTCCAAGACTCAGCTTTTCAAGTTCAAGTCCCTCAAAAATACTTGCACCGAGTTCCTCCACGCTGTCCGGAAGTTCTACAGAGGTTATAGCCGTGTTTCCGAATGCGCTTTCTTTTATTAGCTTAACGCCTTCGTTTATTGTGATATTTTTAAGGTATATGCAGTTATAAAACGCTTTTGAGCCTATGACCTCAACAGAATTCGGAACAGTAATTTCCGTTATGTTTGTATTGGAGAAAGTGTTGTAAAGATATTTAACCTTATGGCAGTCAATTTCCTTTGGAATTTTAGGAGATTTATCATTTCCTATGTATTTAACAAGGTCGGCGTTATTTTCGTCATCAATCGTATAAATATAATCCCCGTATATTTTCTTCGGCGCGTCAATATCTCTAAACGGATAGTCAGAGGAAAATTCTTTTTTTCTGCTTGCGCCCGTGACGGTAACCGTATCTATGTTTCCGCTGAAAGAGTAGGTGTAGTTTTTATAGCTTGATTTAACACTTTCGCTCTTTTTAAATTCTGGTATCGTGTCGTTACCTAATACAATTGAAGAATCGCTTAACTCATAGTCGCTGTATCTGTATCCTATTGTTACTTCGTAATTTGAAAAATTTTTCTCAGTATTTACTTCTTCCTTGACCTCGGCGCGTAATCCTTCGTCAAGATAAAAATTCACGCAGTCGTTTTTTGTGCTTTCTATCATCGGAGAAGTGTGAGATTCCACCATAATTTCATCATCAGGTTTTGCAACAAAGATATATTTATAGGAAATATGGGGATAAGACGGTTGAAAAATACGTTCTGTATAAAGTGTGTAACGGCTTATTTTTTTACCGTTAACGCTAATGCTTGTTTCATCAATATTGTATTCCCATGGATTTGCTGAAAGCGAAATTTCAAATACTGAATTTCCAAGTTTGTCGGGTTCATATACAGTATGAACCGCGTAAATTCCTTTATCAATTTTAAATACGATATTATCCCCGCCTTTGCTCGTAACGGAATTAACACCGACTGTAAACGTTGATATTATTAACAATGTTATTATGAAAATTGAAAGTAATTTTTTCATACTGTCCTCCTTAGTGTGCATAACCGAGATTTATAAATTTTATGTCGTTTTTCTTTGCGTAGTTGAAAGCAACTGTATCAATATAACCGCTGATTACAAGCTCGTTGTTTTTATAAAATGCGTTGATGCCGAGTTTTTCAATTCCCTTTCCGAGACTGACATTTGTCAAGGTTTTAAAGGCGCCGAAAGCGTTATATCCGATAGATTTAACATTATCAGGAATAGTAATGCTCTTAATCGGACACGTTCTGAATGCGTATGCACCGATGCTCTCAAGGCTGTTTGGAAGTATTACGCTTTCGATACTGTAAGCTCCTTCAAATGCGAAGTCCTCAATATCAGTTACACCTTCGGGTATTATGACCCTGTATGCGTTTGTTGCGTTTGAAAACGCGCCGTTGCCGATTTTTGTTACCTTATATCCGTCAATTTCAGACGGAATTTTTAAGGTCATACTTACGCCTTCAAAGTCTGTAATTTCAGCCGTGCCGTCTGAAAGAACGCTGTATTGATACTGACCTATAAAAAGCTCCCTTTTTGTAAGACCGGATGTGGATTTCGTCGCTTTAGGTTTGGTTGTTTCTGTTTTCTGAGTTGCAGGAGAGGGTTTTTTAACAGGTTCGGGCTTTGTTGCAGTAGTTATAGTTTCATTCTGATTTTCAGTCGGCTCCTGTTTATGGTGTTTATGATTTTTATGTTTTTTATTTTTCTTATGTTTTTTAGCGGTAGAAGTTTGTGCAGTTTTGCTTGTGCAGGAAGTGTAGGTTTTAGCGCCTTGTGTATTATTTCCTTCGCTTAGAAAATTCTTGGACATAATCATTTCAAAAATAGAGTTGTTTTCGGGCATAATCGGAATTAGAAGAATAACAAATGCTAATACGAAACTGCAAATACCTGTTGTTACGGCAGTAATTTTTTTATTGCGTTGCTTTTTGTATTTGGATTTTATATCGTCGGCGGAAAAACGGAGTTCAAGTTCGTTTAATTCTTTGTCGATTTGGGTGTGGATTTTATCCATTTTAATCCTCCTTAATGTATTTTCTCAATTTGGACTTAGCCTCTCTTAGTCTGTAAGCGACATTTGCGGGCGTTAAATTAAGCACATGGGCAATTTCCTTTTGAGTGAGTTCTTGATAGTAGTAAAGTATAACAACTTCTCTAAACGGCAAATCAAGCTTTTTAACTGCCTCAACTACGGTCAGCCTGTCATCAGAAATTTCGTTATCAACAGGTTCGTTAATTATGGATTTTTCGTTCAAAATTTCAAAACGCGACTTGCTTTTAAGTTTATCTTTGCAGACATTTACCGCAATCGCGGAAATCCACGGTTTAATTTTTGACATATCTTTGAGCGACCTAATTTTTTTTAGCACCTTTATGAATGTTTCCTGCGAAGCGTCCTCCGCGAGTTGGTAATCTTTAAGATAAAGAAACGAGATTCTGAAAACTATGTCCTTGTATTCACGGTAAATCCGCTCGAATTTTTCGTATTTACTGTTTTTCATACTATTTTGTTTCCCTTCTGTATATTAAGACGACGCGAAAGAGAAAATTTATAGGATAATTTTAAAAATTTTTCTCGGAAATCTAAATGCTTTTAAAGAAAACGCAGTTTTCTCTAAAATAAAAAGGCTGTCGTTGACAGCCTTTACCTAATTTTTCGTGCCTCAATATAAAATCTTTTGTCAATTGCGTGTCCCATAGAAAATGTCTTTCTCGGGAGAGAACCGTCAGCGGAAATTGCGGGGAAAAGCTCCGATTTTTTCATACCGTCAAAAAGAAATCCTAATGTGTTCGGAGTTTGACAAAGCTTTCTGACAACCTCGCTTCCGTGTATATAATCGACCTTTACGTCTTGATGTCTTTGAGTGTAGCGGTCGATAAATCCCTGCAACGTTCCAATCGGGAGCTTTGCTGTTGCCTTAACCTCAATAAAACCGCTTTTTTTAGTGGAAACATATTCAAACCATTGCGTCTTTTGACCGCCCATATGGTCGGTATAAATTTTAAAATTGTCGAGGAAATCCTTTTCGTCGACATTAAAAAGCACCCTGTAAATCGGCTCGAACTCTATACTTTTATCGTGAATATTTACAATCTCAACTAACGCGTATCTCTGAAGCGGATTTTTGGAAAGATTATAACATTCCTTAGCTGTTGCAAGCGAATGATTGCCGTCGCCTACGGCAAAAAGCATTCCGTCAGTATTTTTCTCCATAAGCTTATCGAGCGCGTTTTGCACCTCGCAAACCGATTTTTCATCTAAAAGCCGTCCGTCAATATGTCCTCCGCCTTTCATAAGATTGAAATTATACACGGGCTTAAAATTTTCTTTCTTGTCTTTTAACGGCTCTATAACCGAAAACTCGGGGTCGTCTACCAAAAGTATAACGTGGGGCATTTCGAGAGTTGCGTTTTTTCTTATTTCAATCCTCGGCGGAATACGGTCGAGTACAGTGGCCTCGGTCGCTCTGATGAGCGCATTGCTTTTGCTCGTGTAATCGTAGTCCTCAAGGTCAACAACTCCGACCAGTCCACTTCGCACGGTATGATTTGACTCGCGCTCGACATAAATCATAGAGTTTTTATATTCCTCGAAAACTTCATCTTCAAGATACTCTCTCATTGTTTTGTTAATTTTATCAATGCGTTCTTTATTATCCTTTTTCAGATAAACCTCGGGCAGAATAATATTAAGAGCAGACGGATAGCCCTCGGCTATCCTCTCAACATCCATCCAGTAATGAACTTCGGAAGTGTATTGGTCGCAGGCTACGACCGCCCATTTGTCAAAATCTTTTTTCGGAATAAGTATATCCGCGGGAGAAAAATATTTCATAACGCACCCCTAAAAATTTATATCCCCTAAAATATACCATATTACGACATTTTTTTCAATATTTTTATATATCCTCGTCAGTCCGTGCAGTCCCTTTCTGACAATTCATCTCCCCCAAACCTTTCTTCCTCTGTCTTGTTTTGGATAGGGAGGACAGGTTCTGCTGTAGACTTTTAGACTTTTTAAAAACTTTTCCTCTAAATCTGATTTGAAAAGGATTTTAAAGCTTACCTTTAAATCTAATTCTTAATTCTTAATTTTTAATTCTTAATTCAAAAATCCCCCAAACCTTTCTTCCTCTATCTCACTTTGGATAGGGAGGACAGGTTCTTTTTTAGATTTTCCACATCAGTCCGTGCAGTCCCTCTCGGGCAAATCATATCCCCCAAACCTTTCTTCCTCTATCTTACTTTGGATAGGGAGGACAGGTTCATCTTTATATTTTATTAAAACATAACGTTAAAGTTACTTTTAATTCACAATTCATAATTCTATTTAGTCTATTTTATTGACGCAAAAAAGCGAACGTACAAAATACGCTCGCTTTCGTTATTATTTAATTATATCTTTTATCAATATACAATTACAGGCATTCCGAGGAATGATTTTGAGTAAATCTTGCTGACCGCTCCTGTCGGAGTATTTACGCAACCGTGAGAACCGTCATAGGTGTAGATGTTTCCGCCGTAAGCGCTTCGCCATGAGCTGTCGTGAATACCCTGACCGTCGCTTGTGAATCCGAGCCAGTAGCTTACGGGCGTGGTCCAACTGCTTGAACCGTATGAACCTCTCAAAACTGCGGGAGATTTTCGGCTTATTACTGTGTGGTATCCTCGCGTTGTGGCTCTGCCGCCGCCTGCAAGGCCCGTAACGACGTCAGTTGTCACGTAAAGCTTGTTTTTTACATACATATACATCTTTTGAGTTTCGATGCAAACCTCAACCCACGTTCCGGAAGGAGTTTTTCCGTAAGCTGACGCAACAGCGTTTACGCTTGCCTTTTTGGCTTTTCCGTAAACCTTTTGACCGTTTACATATTTATAAGATTTAACAGCGTATTTGTAGGTTTTATTTAATTTCAGCTTACCCGTTAAATAATTTGTATAAGAGGTCGAAGCCTTTTTAAGCCATTGTCCGTTCGCTCTCTGAACAAACACATCATATCCCGACGCTCCGCTTACTGCTTTCCAGGAGAAAAGTCCTCTCTTTAAATATGATTTAACCGATAATCCTGTAACTCCTTTAACGGCAGTTGCGGTTTTAATTGAGTTAAATGCTCCGTAGTATTTTTTACCGCTTACGGTACGCACGGCTCTTACCTTATATCTGTAGTTGGTTCCTGTAGTTACGTTTGAGTCCGTATAGGTTCTTGACGCTGTGGTAACGATTTTCTTGTACTTTGTATTAGCCGATTTTCTGTAAACCTGATACTTAGACGCCTTAGCAACCTTGCTCCACGCAATCTTAATTTTAGTTGTTGTGGATTTTCTGTTGACAACCTTTTTGGGAGAAGCGAGTGTAGTCACGTTTTTAACCGCCTTACCCGTGCTTGTTGCGGTAATACCGCTTTTTGTCCTCTGAACGCATACTTTATATTTGTAAATATATCCCGCTTTCAGTCCTTTGTCTTTATAGCTTGTTTTTGATTTTTTTACCGCGGTAATCGAGCTGTATTTTGAAAAGCTTCCGTTTGAGCTTTCAACCGAACGCATAATTATGTATTTAGACGCGGACGAGTTTTTGCTCCATTTAATCGTCATCGAATCCGATGTCTTATCAGAAACCTTTACCTTTGAAACATTAGAGGGATTTGTGAGCGTTTTAAGTGTCTGCGACGGGCTTTTAGTTGTAACCGACGCTTTTCTAACAGCTGTAATTTTGTATTTATAAAGCTTGCCCGCGCTGATATTCGCTGTGTTTTTATATGCTGTAACGTTTATATCGTCAATAGTTTTAATTTCCTTATAGCTTCCCATTTTGCCGTTTGATTTTTCGTCCGCGCGGCTGATTACATAACTTGTAGCGTTATCGACCTTATCCCATTTAATAATAACATAGTCGCTTGAGGTTGAAGTTACTCTGAAATTCTTGGGAGCGCTTGGAGTAATTATCGGCTCGGTTGTTTCCTGAGTTGATTCTGTGGCAGTTGTAGGCTCGGTTGTTTCCTGTGAGGGTGATTGTACGGCAGTTTCAAATGTGTTTTCCTGAAGGCTTTCGCTTGTCGGCGTGGAAACGTTCTCTCCCGAAGAGTGGCTGTCGCTTGAAACCGCGTTAGCGGAAACGGCGAAGGGGACAACTGTTGTTAACATTAAAATTGAAAGCAAAACCGAAATAATTTTCTTCATATTAAATTTCCTTTCTTTTAATTAACATTATATACTATTACATATTTGTAACTATATTTTAACGCTAAACTTTCCTATTTACAAGTGATTTTATAAAGTTTTTTAAAATTTATATATACTGTACAAAATTAATTTTTTTAAAACTTAAATGTACTCTAAATATCCCTTTTTTATTATTTATAAAAATATAAAATATTTACTTATAAGATGATTTGGACTATAATGTAACATATAACATAAGCGCAGATGTCCACCGCGCCCCTCAGGCGACGGGTTTCATATCAAGCTTTCAGCGGTGAGATATAATTCCACACTGAAGCCCTGAGTAGCTAATGCTCTCTGCGCAGGTTGCAATCGTTCGCAGGCTCTGCTCCTTGCAAGCAAAGCAGAGCGTTGCTCCGATTTAAAATGTGACGGTTGGTTGATGAAAATGAATGTTTATGATTTTGACAACACGATTTACGACGGCGATTCGACAGCGGACTTTTATCTTTTTTGCTTGAAAAAACACCCCTCAATTATAAAATTTTTACCATCGCTTTTATTAGCCGTGATAAAATTTTATATACTTAAAAGGGGAAGTAAAACGGATATGAAACAGACGATGTACCGATTTTTAACTAAAATAAATCCCGATGAAGATATTGAGGACTTTTGGAAAAGCCGTCAAAAAAATATAAAAAGCTGGTATTTAAAACAACAAAGGGAGGATGATATTATTATCTCCGCCTCCGCTGAATTTCTTTTAAAACCGATTTGCGACGCTCTTAATATAAAGCACCTTATCGCCTCTGATGTGGACAAAAATACAGGAAAATATACGGGCGTCAACTGTCACGGCAGGGAAAAGGTACGGCTTTTCAGAGAAAAATACAAAAGCGAAATAGACGAATTTTACTCTGACAGCAAAAGCGACGCTCCGCTTGCGAAAATCAGCAAAAAAGCTTATCTTGTAAAGAAAAATAAAATTTCAGCGTGGAAATAATTTCCGTTTCAGACATATCTTTCCTATGACATAAAACAGGACTGTAACAAAATACAGTCCTGTTTATTTGCTAATTACTTCTCGAACACGGCGCCTGTTGAACCCGACGTCACAAGCTTTGCGTAGCGCTTTAGGTAACCCGAGAGATTTTGCTCGGGCGCTTTATAATTCTTACGGCGCTCTTTAATAACATCGTCGCTGACGTGAAGCTCAAGCTTGCGTCCCGCAATATCAACAGTTACGGTATCGCCCTCCTCGATAAGTCCGATGAGTCCGCCCGAAGCGGCTTCAGGGCTGACGTGGCCTACTGCGGCGCCTCTTGTCGCTCCGCTGAAACGTCCGTCTGTAATGAGTGATACGGAGCTGTCAAGCCCCATACCCGCAAGCGCGGAGGTCGGAGCAAGCATTTCGCGCATTCCCGGACCGCCCTTAGGTCCTTCATAGCGGATAACAACAACGTCGCCCGCATTGATTTTTCCGCCGTATATAGCCTCGCAGGCGCTTTCCTCCGAATTGAACACACGCGCGGGGCCTGTATTCTTCATCATTTCGGGAGCAACCGCACCTTGCTTAACGACTGCGCCGTCGGGCGCTATATTTCCGAAAAGAATCGCGATACCGCCGTCTGCTCTCAGCGGATTTTCAACAGTATGTATAACTTCGCCGTCGGGCTCGGGAGCGTTCTTAATGCGGTCTTTGACAGTTCCTTTTACGGTCAGAGCGTCCTCGTTGATTATGCCGAGCTTGGAAAGCTCCTTCATAACCGCGGGAATACCGCCCTTTTCGTTTAAGTCGGTTATAAATATTTTGCCCGCCGGATTAAGCTTGCAAATCTGCGGTGTAGTCTTGCTGATTTCGTCTATAACCCTGATGTCAACGGGAACATCCGCCTCGTAAGCGATAGCTAAAAGGTGCAGAACCGTATTGCTCGAACAGCCGAGAGCCATCTCACAGCGGAGAGCGTTCTCAAAGCTTTTTTTGTTTATTATATCCTTAGGTCTTATGTCCGCCTTTAAAAGCTCCATAACCTGTTCGCCCGCCTGTTGGGCGAGGGCGCGTCTTGACGCCGAAATAGCGGGACGGGTACCGTTTCCGGGCAATCCCATACCGATAGCCTCCGTAAGGCAGTTCATCGAGTTCGCGGTGTACATACCCGAACAGGAACCGCAGGTGGGGCAGGCGTGATTTTCATACTGGCGAAGCTCCTCGTCGTCGATTTTACCAGCCGCGTGAGCGCCGACATATTCAAACATTTCCGAAAGTCCGTATCTTTCGCCGTTATATTCGCCGGGCATCATAGGTCCTCCCGAAACGAAAATGCACGGAAGATTAAGTCTGCAAGCCGCCAAGAGCATGCCGGGGACTATTTTATCGCAGTTGGGAATAAAAACAATGGCGTCGAGCGGATGAGCCGTAAGCATAACTTCGATTGAGTCGGCGATAAGCTCGCGGGAGCATAGGCTGTACTTCATTCCCTTGTGGTTCATAGCCAAACCGTCGCACACACCGATTGTATTAAATTCAAACGGAACACCGCCGGCATTGCGGATACCGTCCATAACCTTAGCGGAAATATCGTTAAGATGCTTGTGTCCCGGGATATAATCGCTTTTAGAGTTTACAACGGCAACGAAAGGACGTTTAATCTCCTCATCCGTAAGTCCGAGCGCCTTTAAAAGCGAACGTTGAGGCGCACGGGTAGCGCCTTTTTTCATTAAATCAGATCTCATACTAAAACTTCCTTTTATAAAAGTGTACGCATAAATTTTATCACAAGCGCCCTATAAAATCAAGATAACAAGCGCTCAAAATAAAACTCATAAATATAAATTTGAAGTTTATTTAACCTTTTTAGATTTGCGCGCGGGCAAATCATCATACATAGCGTTAAATAATCCTGCCAAATAGTTTTTACTATCGACATTTTCTACTAAAATCATTTCTTTTGCGCCGTCATACGGCAATTCATATAAGGGATTTTGTATATACTCAACAGCCGATTTCACAGGTTTAACAAGCAGTCTGTCATCATATATACCGCCGATTATTTTATCTCTGTAATAAAGTATATACTCTCCCATCATTGCACGGTATGATATTTCATTCAAATCTGATAACTGTTCTAAAATAAATTTTAAATAATCCTTACTTGAAGCCATTTTTCCTCCTGATTGAAATTTAATGTAAATATTTTACCGACATTATTTTTATAATAATCCTACCCGAAAGAACGCATAAAGCGTTACTGCTCCGCCTCTAAATCAACCCCTGTCTGAGAAGGCTTTACGCGTACCATAATATGCTTAACCTTATCAAATTTTTCCTCAATCGCGTCGTGCACCCTGTCCGCAATCTCGTTGCTTTCCGCAAGCGTTATTTTACATTCCGCGTAAATTTCGAGGTCCACATAGATTTTATTGCCGAAAAGACGCGTGTGGATTGAGTAAACTCCCAAAACACCGTCCTGTTCGGCGGCATAATCCGAAATTTCGCGTTCGGTTTCCTCACTGCACGAACGGTCAACCATTTTCTCGACAGCGTCCTTAAAAATATCGCAAGCGGCTTTCACAATAAAAATACAAATAACAAGGCTTGCGATTGTATCAAGCATCGGAAAACCCATTCTCGCTCCCGCAATTCCTATCAGCGCTCCGACAGATGAAAGCGAGTCGCTTCTGTGGTGCCAGGCGTCCGCCATTAACGCTCCCGAATCAAAACGCTTCGCGTAAAACTTAGTGTACCAATACATAGCCTCCTTGCAGACAATCGAAACTGCGGCGGCGATTAACGCAAGAATACCTGGAACCGCAATATCTTGTGCATCTGAAGAAACGATTTGCCCTACAGCGTTATACGCGATAAACAAACCGCTTATAAGCAAAACTACAGCCAACACAATCGCGGCGACACATTCAAACCGTTCGTGCCCGTACGGGTGAGTTTTATCGGAATCCTTAGATGAAATTTTCACGCCGATAATTACAATAATACTGCTGAATACATCGGACGCCGAATGAACGGCGTCGCTTATCATCGCGCCCGAACAGGCAAAAATACCCGCAAACATTTTAAACAGCGATAAAAATATATTACCTGTTATGCTGACCATAGATACCCTTACGGCGGTTTTTTCAAATTCATTTTTCTTGACTTGCGCGGGAGCGGGAATAAAGCCCAAATTGACTTTTCCTTTCATAACAGCCACCCCTAAAACGTTATTTCTAAAGTAATTTTATGTCGCTATACCTGTACGTGTGAAAAACAAAATACCCGCGGAGCAGTAGGTGTAACTTACTGTCCCGTGGGTGAAAATTCCACTGTCACTTACGCAACCCGACTCCAAGCGCAAACGCTTCGGCCTGTTCAGTTTGTACCGTGTTTTTATAGTATAAATAGTTTTTTTATTATAAAATATAAATATGCTGATGTCAATAGCTTGATGACGGTTTTTCTTTCCTTTTGCTGAAATAAAAACCTAAATATTTGCTTTCGCGCTCATTTCAATAACAGTCAATTTTCCGACAGCCGTTCTTCTGAGAGCTGATTTGTTGTACTCAAAGTTTTTTGTTTCTTTATATCTCGCCATAATGATATTATCCATCGCGTTTTGTCTTTCTTCACCTTCAAGAAACTGCGCCTTCGCTTTACCCATAACACATTTATAACGCATTGTGACATCTCTTTTTTCAGCGATACAATCAATGTTAATCGGTATATCCATTTCAAACGAACACAAGGGTTTTGATTTAAGCATTTCGTATTTTCTTCCCGCCGTTGCGCCGTGGATATAAAACTCAACCTGACCACCGCTTACTGTATACGCGAAATTAACGGGTACAATATACGGAAAATCGCCGTCTGAAAGACCTAACCTTATTATTTCGCATTCATCAATAATTTTTATAATGTCATTGAAATTTGTTATTTCTCTGTCTTTTCTTCTCATACTTTCATCCCCGAATTTTTCACTTTTATATTATCACCTGTCCATCCTAAAGTCAACGTCGCGTCCACACACAAATACTAAATTAAAAAGCTATATAAATATTAATTTAAGCAAAATAAAACGGCGCAGAAATTTTCCGCGCCGTATCTTTACCCTAAGAATTCAGGTCATTAAAAGACTTTTTTATTCTCTATGTCTTTTTCAAGTTTTATTAACCGCTTACTTCTGTTTTTTATTCTTTTCGCGGGTATCCCCGCATATATACCAAACCTTTCGGTTGACTCTTTAACCAAGCTCATAGCGCCGACAGCCGTGCCTTCTCTCAAGACAACTCCGGGAAGAACCATACTTCCGCTTCCTATTATAACGTGTTTCTCAATTATTACTTCTTCCTCTGTCACATTTTTATACTTATCAGGTAAAACAGGAGACGTCATATAATTACCCGAAAAATCATCTGATAAAGAGTAAATACTTACTTTTGATGAAATATTAACATAATCATTTAAAACGATGCCTTTTATTCCCCCGAACAGAGCGCTGTATGGAGCGATATGAATATTATTTTTTATTTTTATCTTTCCACTCAAAATGCAAAAATCATCAATACGAACATTATCTCCTATTGATATTTTTTCCGCCGAATAAAACGATGCTTTCCTGCTTATAAGCACGTTTTCCCCGACGCTTAAAAAGCCCATTTTTT
The DNA here is from genome assembly GCA_947585745.1 of uncultured Clostridia bacterium. GTDB lineage: Bacteria > Bacillota > Clostridia > Oscillospirales > Acutalibacteraceae > Ruminococcoides. The sequence goes on from CANPXF010000014.1 coordinate 51,644, forward strand.
TTATTTCTTCTTTTGATAAAAAACTTGTATTCATAATTATACCCCTAATGATTTATCTTTCAGCTGTTATTTTATATTTTTAATCGTTTTATTTGTAAGCATATTATATCATTTTGCAATACAATTTGCAATACTTTTTATATTATTTAATAAAGTTATAATTACCATTGCTTTTTGCAATGCATATTTTATTAATTTTTTGCAATATTATATAGTTAATAGGAGGTATTGCATATGGCGTTTCAACTAAAATCCGATAAAAAAGAAACTGAAAATAAAACAATTCGATTTCCTCTCCCGCTAATAGAAAAAATCGAATCTGAAATTAAAGGAAATGACGTATCGTTTTCCAGCTTTGTTATACAGGCCTGCGAATATGCTCTGAAAGAGCTTCACAAAAACGAATAAAATGAACAAGATAGTTTAAAAACGGCGCGGAAATTTCCGCGCCGTTTACATTTTTTAAATTTAAAAATATAGAAAATGTATCTTAGTCTTTTGGGATTTCATTGTGGGGAAATATAATAAGTCCATTTTTATTATATATCGGCATTTTCTGCATCTCTAATCTCTAAATTATACGAATTTATACGAATTTATGTAAGATTATTTTTTCGTTCCGCGTCCGACCCACTATCGAGAGGGAACAGGATTGATTCTGACGAATTTTGGGCAGTTTTTTTCTGTTAGTTATCTACTGTTTTCAAGCGTCAAAAAACAGATTTTTCAATCGGCATCAATTTCCTTCTTGGTCGGCAATTCCGATATCCCCGATTTCAACAAAATCTTCATTATCCGATGCTGTAGAAAAATCACCTTTTAAGAACCATTTGTATGCCCGATTCGCAATTATTCTTGTCTCCACTAAGTCAAATGTTCCACCAACTACAGCCCCAACACCTGGAACCATCTTTCCTAGGTTAATAATACCCTTTTCTCCAAATTTCGTAATGAACCTAAAGCCAACCTTCTGATTGATTTTGGTTAATACACTTCCAGGTATTTTCTTTATAAGATTATTTGCAACTTTGGTTCCAAAGTTTATTCCTGCTTTCTTTATTAAGTTATTTACAGTAACGCCAGCCAAGCAAGCATATACAAAGGTTTGCGTCTGATCACAATTCAATTCATAGTTTGCCATATATGCAACACAGGCAATCATACGCATCTGCACATATATCACGCTACCGACATTTGCTGGAATAGCAACAGGCATAGTAATAGCGCCACCGAGTCCTGCAATCGCGCCCGATGTTGTACACTTAGCAATTTGATTTCGCAACATAGCCTTACAAGCGTTTTCAACAGATTTATGTTTCCTTAAGTAATCATTAGCCATTTCCTCGACGCTAGGGCTAACCTTTGGTATACCATTCAAGCACTTTTCATAACAGGCGTCGAGAAGGTTCTTTATATCTTCTTTAGTAGGTAAATGTTTATCCATCTTTTTGAAATCTCCAAAATGCTTTTCAATTAGTTTAATTTTAGCATTTCATCATAGCAAAGTCAAGGCTGTCCTTCGGACACACATTGTGTATCCGGCGGATGGCTTGGGGAGGTTGTCTTTCTCTTTCTTCTCTATCATGTTCCAAGTCCCTGTTCTGCTGTTCCAGTTTCCTGTCCGGATTGTTACGCTCCGGCTCTGGATAATCCCCATATCCGCGATCCGCCCAGAAACATTGCAGGTTTTTATATGGAAAAAAGCCTTGATAATTCAAGGCTTTTTCGCTTTCTCACTTATCAAGATTTTCATTGTCGGGAAGAGCAGGACGTCGCGGTTGCTTTTTTATCATCGTTCAGGTTGTATTTAGACTGTAATTGTGCTATAATCAGTCTTAGTTTAATCCGTATTTAGTCTGACGATAGTCTGAAAGGAGCGCAGTATAATGAGCAAAGATTTATATTTAGACACATACGTGTTACAGCAAGACATGAGAATACGAATGCCAAAGCAAATAATAACAAACCTAAATATTGTTCCTGGTGAAACATATTTTGATATCTATATTGATCCAGATAACAACAATATTATTCTCAAAAAAACAGACAAGAAAGGTTCTGACAAAGAATGAGTACTAATATGCCAGAAATAGTTTTCCAAAAAATAAAAAGCGTAAATAATCCAAACTCTATGCACGGTATATATCCTTATAGAGGAAAGATTTCTGCTATAGACGCTATTAGTATTATTGATCAATTGCCTAATAAAGGAACATTGCTTGATCCTTTTTGCGGTTCAGGGACAATCGTTTATGAGGCTCAGAAACATGGACTCAGCGCTTATGGAGTGGATAACAATCCTCTCGCCATTCAATTAGCTAAAGCAAAAATATATATTGGGAACACAGATATCCTTGAGGAATGCAAATCTTTTATTGAAAAAGCAAAAAACGATCTAGCAAATGGTAACTATGAAAAAATGCCTGATGCACCTGCAAGATCATTTCACATAGACTCAGCAAATGAAATAATGTCTATGAAAAAGTATTTTTCTGAAATGAATGACTATCTTAAGGGTGTATTTTACGGAACAATAGCCTTAGTTGCTCGTGGATGCAATGATTATATGTGGACTTCAAGTACCGTAGGCAAAAACATAGAACCTAAGAGGTATATAGATTTTTTCGACAAATTCTATTCAAAAGCTAAAAAGCATTCAAAGTATTTTAATTCAAGCGAAAGTCCAGAAGCACATATTATCCATGGAGATAGCCGAAAACTTTCTGACTACCTTGAACCCAAAAGCATTAACTATGTGTTTACAAGCCCTCCCTACTTTGATGGATTGGACTATACCGCTTATTACGGCAAACTTATTTATGAAATATTTGAAACTGATAGAGTTGAGATAAAGAAGCAACTAATACAATATGTCGACACATACGAAAACGATATGCGTGCAGTACTAAATGAACTTGATAAAGTCATTTCTGACAACGCCATTATGATTTTCGTTGTCGGTGATAAAAAAATTAAAAAAGAAGTCATCAATGGAGGTGATTTCTTTTCATCAATAAAAAAAGCATCCTATATTGAAGAGCGTAGATATACCGGTACATCAAGTCAGGTATTTGACGTTCTGAATAATACAGATCGCAAAGAACAAATTGTTGTCTGGAAAAAAGTCAAAGGAGAATACGTAAATGGAATTTAAACCAGAATCAAAAATCTACATCGGCGATAGCCGTAATATGAAAGAAGTTCCAGACGGAAGCGTTCAGTTGGTAATTACAAGTCCTCCTTATGGTGCACTAAAGGATTATGAAAACGATGCTCAAATTGGATTAAATCAATCATATGAAGACTATATTAATAATCTAAACGAAGTATGGAAAGAATGCATCCGTGTTCTAGGTCCAGATGGTAAATTGTGTATTGATATAATGCCATTATTTGAGTCTGGAAACCAAACGCCTTTCAACCGAAGAGTAACACATACGGTTATTTCTGATATAGAAAAGTTTATGGATTCTACTGGTGAAATGTTCACCTTTGCCCTATACATTTGGGATAAGCGTAAAATTGTTCGATTTAGTTCTTTCGGTAGTTATCCATACCCGACTAATATCTTCTCAACATTTCCTTATGAATGGATCATTGTCTTTTGTAAAAAAGGAAAGCGAGAAAAAGTTAGCGATGAAATAAAAGAAAAGTCCAAACTCACGCAAAAAGAATGGGCTGACTGGGCGGTTAATTCATTTTGGGAAATGCAACCTGCTAAAGCAAAGGCAGAAGGGCATCCGGCACCTTTTCCTAAAGAATTACCTCATAGATTAATTAAGCTTTACAGTTTTTATGGTGATACTGTACTTGATCCTTTTATGGGGACTGGAACCACAGCTGAAGCAGCGCTCGAACTGGGAAGAAACTGTATCGGATACGAAATCAATCCAGAATACGCCGATTTGATATCTGCAAAAGTTGACCGAGGACTTAACGCCCCTCAACAACTTACCTTAGATGATTATCTTACAAATAACTCTGATAATCCCCAAGATTAGCAAAAAAGCCATGGTAAAATCCATGGCTTTATTTTTATATCTCCTCGAGTAAATAATTATTATTTTGCTTAATTATCTTTCCAGCTGAAATCATTCCAACACAATTATCATCTGCAAACACTTCTTTTAAAAATATATCCCAAGCATACCTTGCTCCATATGTAATGTAGTTACAGCACATACACCAAATCGCATTTGCAGAAACAAACTTAATTCCAAACTGATTAACCATGGAATAAAATCTTTCCGTCTTACCTCCAACTTTCCCTGAACACTCTTTATGTGTAACAGGCAAAAGGTCTGTTTCTTTTCCACCAAAAAGAGTTAAATAATCAAAATCCAATGTGCTCTTCTTTATTTCGCTTGTATACTTCGCTTGTTGTTCTATAAGCCTTTCATCTTTAAGCGCATCATCCAAGGAAATCTTTGTTTCCATAACAACCAGATGTCCATCCTCTGTTATTGAGCAAACATCCAACCTTCCATTTCTGTTATAACTCATATTAAAAACCGGAATCTCCATACCAATTCGATTTTCTGTACTGCATGTATGATTTATAATTCCAGCAGTCCAAGGTTGAATGTTTTTTGTTTCATTAACCCCCGTAAAAGCCTCTAAATCTTTAGTCGGATTACGTAAAATCTTCTTAGCTGATGGAAGGTTAACTATATTACCCTTAAAACTCTTCTGGGCATAATCTCTAATGAAATCCGTTCCCCATTTTTTTATGAATTTTTCATTCAAACTATCATCTTCAAAAATGCAGAATAAACACCCAAAACATCTATCAGTAAAATCCATATTTCCAAAATCCAAACCATTGCATTCCGAGCAGATAGTATATTCCTCATCTTTTTTCGATTTTGGAACATTCTTAACAAAATTATCTATACTTTTGTATTTTTTAAATCTATAAATCATTTCTTCTTTTCCATCTCCTCGATTATCTTTTTAGCTAACTTAACAATACAATCCGGAGCATCTTCACTAAGAACGTCTACATCAATAGTTGTTTTCGCCAACAAATCCCTCTCCGAATCCTCTTCAAAAGGTATTCCGGCTATATCCGCTATTTCACTTTCAGTTTGCATTATCTGATATGCATCATTTCCGCTCGAAAAAAAGAAATCTGCATAATCTTCCATTGTCTCTATCAGCAAATCTAGATTTAATGGCTTATTCTTTTTACTGTAGAAGTTCAACGCATAAACAAGCAAATATCTTCGAGCCAAGATATTTCCATTATATTTAAGCGTTGCACGGCGAACATCTTTTCCACCATTTTCCCTTAATGAGCCAACATTTTTATGAAGTCTAGAATATGACAACGGATTCTTCACAAGAAATTTACTATCAAAGACATGTTTACACAGTTCTGTCTTTCTAAATTTTCTTACTGTCAATTCAGCACTATTCAAAAAATCTCTGTATTTTATGTGTGCAAGTTCTGAATCATCTTCTTTAACATTGATTGGTTCAATAAAACCAACAGTAACACACCAAGCAATCAATCTCGACATAGTTCGAGTATTGCTATCACGCTGACTATTTGTAGATAGGCTTATTGTAATCATATTTCCATTATCGTCTTTATACTCAACCGTTTCGGTTGTATTCGGATAACTAAGGTTTAATCCTTTATACGTAAAAACATCTTGTAATTTTTGGATTTTACTAAGAAATCCAACAGCTACACCATAAGACAAAACCCCTTGCCTTGCCAGTTCTTCCCACTCTTCCGATTCAAAATCAGTTTTAACCCATTTTTCGCCATCTTTAGTAATCTTATATTTGTTTTTTGAAGACCTATAAATAAATCCCAAGGCTTCCAATGAACCACCAACATCGCTTACAGCTTTTGATTTTGTTGAATCACTATCAACAGACTGAGTTGCATAGCATTTTGAACTATTTAACTGGTTTACAAGAAAAGGACAACATTTTCTTCCAACAACTGTACAAAGCAACTGACAATAATTATGAACATTATTGTCATCATCTTCATCATACTTAAAATCTTTAAGAGCAAATTCTTGATCAGTACCAAACTTAGCATAAACAGATTTTAAGATATAATACAAACATTCTAATCTACTTCCATATTTTCTATTAAGTAATAAAGCCATTAATCATTCCCCCAATTCATCTATCAATTCATTCAGAGTGCAAAACGGATACTCAAACATTGTCGCGTTTTCTTTTTTCTTTTCTGGAATTAAACATACACTTTTAATTTCTCTTCCAAAAATTTCTCCATAACAATTTTTAACATCATCATACGAACGAGAGTAAAACGGTATTTTATCTATATTGGATAAAGCTTTTATAAGGACAATTTCACTTTCTTTTACTACCACAACATCAATTCTTTTAGTTCTGGAATTACCTTTAACATGAACCTCCGTTCCTACTAAATAATGAGGAAAAATTGACTTTATCAATATTGCTAGTTTGACGAAATCATTAATACATATTTTTTCAAGTGTTGATAATTTTTCATCATGCCACTCACACGAAACCTCCGGACAAGTGAACTGGCACAGGCAACACTCATCACATTTTTCATTTATGCTCAATCCTTCTTCAATCGTTTGCGCATTGACATGACACACAAGACATTCTTGATTGCTAAATACAACCTGATTTACCAAATCATCTATTTTTATATTTTGAGGAATCTCGTAGATAGCACATTTGGGTGATAGTTCCCCACATTTTTTACAAAACAACTTATCCATTTCAGTTTTTTCCCTTCATATTCTCCATAGTTTCAAAAAAGGCAGACAAAGGTACACCAAATCCATCAACTATTTTCTTTATGTTCTGAATGGATATATTTCGTTTTCCAGCCTCTACAGAAGCGTAATATGTTCTATCCATATCTATCAGAAGTGCAAAATTTTCTTGACTGATATTTTTATCTTCGCGAAATTTTTTACATGTTAATCCAAAATACTTTTGTACCATCTTATCCACCTTCCCAATTTATATTAATTTTTTTATGCTTTTAAGACAACGGATTATGAGTAACAATAGCGCATATTAAAAGACCAGTGGGCTTTTCCACTGGTCTAAAAGTCAACTTTCTGTCAGTTTTCATTATTTGGGTGTAAACTGGGTGTAATCATTATTCACCAACACCTCAGAACCCCCATTGTTTACAATGTTTAATCCTTCTGGCTCTTCATCGTGGGGAAGAGCAGGACGTCGCGGATTGCGGGGGAATCGGTCAAAAGCATTACCATTCTGTCTATTCCGTAGCCAATACCTCCCGTGGGCGCCATACCTATCTCAAGCGCGTTTAAAAAGTCCTCGTCGGTTGTATTCGCCTCTTCGTCGCCTGCGGCGAGGAGCTCTTCCTGCGCCTTGAAGCGCTCGCGCTGGTCAATCGGGTCGTTAAGCTCGGAGTATGCGTTAGCCATTTCCCAGCCGTTCATAAAGAATTCAAAACGCTCCACATAATCGGGATTTTCGGGTTTCTTTTTGGTAAGCGGAGAAATTTCAATTTTGTATATATCTAATTTCTGTTTCATTCGTTAAATAAGAATTTATCAATATCCCTCACCAATCACTTTCCAACGACCGTCTTTATTTAATTTTAAATAAATAGTTCTATTAGGTTCTTGAACAACATCATCCTTACTGACATTTACTGAAAAAGCACAATCGCCTTTCTTTTTCTTTACATACTCAATTGAATTTACTTTAAACACTGTGTTTTTATAATAATCAAGAGCTTCTTGTTTAGCATCTTCTACCTCTTCGTCTGTCAGTTTTCGGGTCGTTCCTTTTACTTTGTTTGATTCCAAATCAACCTTTTCATTTCCTTTTTTGCCATTAACCTCAGACGATTTTAAATCAATATCCTGTGTCTCCGAAATAGTACTTGCTTTTTTTAAAAGTTCGGCCGAAGTATTGCTATTTCCACAGCTAACCATTGCAAAACTAATCATAAAGCAAAACGCTAATATAATTATTTTTTTCATTTTACCTCCACAAATTTTTATATTACAGAATTTATTTTTCTATACTCTTCATTGTCGGGAAAAGCAGGACATCGCGGATTGCGGGGGAATCGGTCAAAAGCATTACCATTCTGTCTATTCCGTAGCCGATACCGCCCGTGGGCGCCATACCTATCTCAAGCGCGTTTAAGAAGTCCTCATCGGTTGTATTCGCCTCTTCGTCGCCTGCGGCGAGGAGCTCTTCCTGCGCCTTAAAGCGCTCGCGCTGGTCAATCGGGTCGTTAAGCTCGGAGTATGCGTTAGCCATTTCCCAGCCGTTCATAAAGAATTC
>CANPXF010000015.1 GCA_947585745.1 uncultured Clostridia bacterium
TTTTTATGGTGGGCCATCAGTACGTTGATAAATGCGAGGGAAAAATCTCGAACCTTGCGACGTGTGGCGGAGCTAAAAGAAACATCAGCGCTCCTCGCTAAAATCGTTTCCCCGAAACGATTTTTAAACGCTCGGCTTCGAGTCCCTGATGTTTTTCTAAAAAAAATAACACAACCGTATGGTTGTGTTATTTTTATGGTGGGCCATCAGTACGTTGATAAATGCGAGGGAAAAATCTCGAACCTTGCGACGTGTGGCGGAGCTAAAGAAGCATCAACGCTCCTCGCTAAAATCGTTTCCCCGAAACGATTTTTAAACGCTCGGCTTCGAGTCCCTGATGGAAAAAAGACAGCCCGTACGGACTGTCTTTTTGGTGGGCCATCAGTACGTTGATAAATGCGAGGGAAAAATCTCGAACCTTGCGACGTGTGGCGGAGCTAAAGGAGCATCAACGCTCCTCGCTAAAATCGTTTCCCCGAAACGATTTTTAAACGCTCGGCTTCGAGTCCCTGATGGAAAAAAGACAGTCCATACGGACTGTCTTTTTGGTGGGCCATCAGGGACTCGAACCCCGGACCGATCGGTTATGAGCCGATAGCTCTAACCAACTGAGCTAATGGCCCTTAGCTGGTTGAACAAGAATTATTATATCAATTTTACGTTTAGTTGTCAATATTTATTTGATTAAATCTGTAATGCAGAACACCGCGGTTCGCAGAGGCGGACCGCGGTGGGGGTGAAATTTATTATTAAGAAAGTAGAATTATAATAAAAATGTAAATTATTTGTGTTTTTGTTTAGTAAGATTTGAATTTACATTTTTATACTGAAATCAAACAGATGACGCAGACTGAAAAAATAAATCCGAAAACAATTCCGAAAAACATTAAACCACCTCGGATTTATTTTTCGCGTTTTTTGTTGATTTACTCATTTTTTGAATTTTTTATTTAATTTATTTTAAGGGTAACTATTGCGTTAATTATCAAAAATTTTTATCAGTTTTTATCTTCCTGCAAGGTTATTGTTATGTCATAGGTTCTTGATGTGCTTTGGCGGTAAAGAGTTACCTTAATTTTATCGCCCGCCTTATGCTTTTCGAGAATATCATAAACCTCGGCAAAGTTGCTGACATTTTTATTATCGACCTTTGTAACAATATCTCCTGCTTGAGCGCCTGTTTTGTCCATAGGTCCGCCCGGGGTTATCTCCTCAATCGAAATTCCCGACGCGCCCGCGCTTTCATCTGTAACAACCGTTCCGACAATTCCGATTTTCACGCGGTTTTTAACGTAGCTGTATTTAATAATGCTGTCAACTACCTGTTTAACGGTATTAACGGGAATTGCAAATCCCATTCCTTCGTATTCTTCAAGGGCGATTTTTGATGTCGTAATTCCGATAACCTGACCGTACATATTGCAGAGCGGTCCGCCGCTGTTTCCAGGGTTAATCGCCGCGTCGGTTTGAATAAATTTTGCGTTATTAGTCGCCGAGACCTGACGGTTCAAAGCGGAAATAATTCCCTTTGTAACGGAATTTTGGTAGTTGATACTGCGCGGGTTTCCGACCGCGATAACGTCCTCGGTAACCTCAATATCATCGCTGTTTCCAAAGCTTGCGGCGGGCAGATTATTTGCGTTCGCTTTAAGCACCGCAAGGTCGTAACGGCTGTCGTAGCCGACAACGCCCGCCTCGTATTCCTTTTTGTCCGCCGTAACAATTTTAATCATATACGCGGTTCTGCTGTTACTGATTATATGGGAGTTGGTAACTATATAACCGTTTGAGGTGACTATAATGCCCGAGCCCATTGAGGTGTAGCTTGTTGCCGTACCCTCCTGACCGTCTGTATAGCATATAACTCCGACAACTGATTTTTCAATATTTTCAAAAGCGTACCCGGCAGTATAATTTTGAGCGTTGGAGGGCTTTTTGTTAAGCTTAATTCCCTTAAAATCAGGGTCTGTTTCCTTTTGCGCGTCGGATTTCGGATATTCCTTGCCTGAATCTTCAGGTTCTTCCTCATACGGAATTTGGCTCGGCATTGTGTATCCGTAATTGCTGTCAGGCATACGTTCAGTAAACGAGGAGCCTTGATTGTTGTATGAAATATACGCGATAAAGCCGATAAGACTTGCGCCCAGAATTGCGACCACAATTATTATAAAGGCTATAAGTCCCCCGCTCATACGCTGTTTGGGCTGTTTAGGTATGTACGCGTAGTTTGGATTATAGTATCCGTTCGGCTGTTGAGGGGGAGCGGGAGGCGCGAACGGTTGCTCGGGAGGAGCGTAGTACTGTTGTTGGTAGTCGTTTTGATTTGGGGCCTTGGGCGGTTCGCTCTGACCTTGTGTATTTTGAGTAAAGTCAGAGGTGTATCCGTTATTAAACGTCGGCGCCTGCGAGGGCGCAGGCGGAACATTCGGGGTAAAATTGTTTTGATTATCGTAAAATTCGCTCATATTTAATGCTCTCCTTTTTATAACTCTTTCTATTATATAATTTTTTCAAAATAAAAACAACAGTCAATTTAATATTTTACGTCATATGAACGTAATATAAAATATAATTTGAAAAATTTTCCTTAAAGGCTTTATATTCCGAGAATATTGTAGTATAATGTCTTTGAGCGTACGGTGCGGACGCGCGCCGTATGAAATTTATCTTCGGAGGTAATTTTATTATGCCGTTAGTTAACGCAAAAGAAATGCTTACAAAAGCAAAGGCGGGCCACTATGCAGTAGGTCAGTTCAACATCAATAACCTCGAATGGACAAAGTCCATTCTTTTAACAGCTGAGGAGCTTCGTTCACCTGTTATTTTAGGTGTGTCCGAGGGAGCGGGAAAGTATATGTGCGGTTACAAGACCGTTGTCGGTATGGTTAACGCAATGCTCGAAGAGCTTAACATCACGGTTCCCGTGGCTCTGCACCTTGACCACGGCTCCTATGAGGGCGCTAAGGCTTGTATTGAGGCAGGATTCAGCTCAATTATGTTCGACGGTTCTCACTATCCTATCGACGAAAACGTAGCAAAGACTAAGGAATTAGTTGCGACTTGTAATGAGCTCGGACTTTCTATCGAGGCTGAAGTCGGCTCAATCGGCGGTGAGGAAGACGGAGTTATCGGCGCGGGAGAGTGCGCCGACCCCAACGAGTGTAAAATGGTTGCGGATTTAGGCGTGACAATGCTCGCCGCGGGTATCGGAAATATCCACGGAAAGTATCCCGAAAACTGGCAGGGACTTTCGTTTGAAACCTTAGACGCCATTCAACAGCTAACAGGCGATATGCCGCTGGTTCTCCACGGCGGTACAGGTATTCCCGCTGATATGATTAAGAAGGCTATTACTCTCGGCGTTTCAAAGATTAACGTAAATACCGAGTGTCAGCTCGCTTTCGCGGCCGCAACGAGAAAGTATATCGAAGAGGGCAAGGACCTTGAAGGAAAGGGATTTGACCCGAGAAAGCTTCTCGCTCCCGGCGCGCAGGCAATTAAGGATACGGTAAAAGAGAAAATGGAGCTTTTCGGTTCTGTAGGAAAGGCTTAATTCTGAATAAAAACGGGATATAAATAAAACAGCAGGCAGGTTAATTTTGCTTAACCTGCCTGCCCTTTTTATTTTTTCTTGCTTTCCCTTATAAGCTCATACTTATGTCTTGTCGCTATACCGCCTCTGATGTGGCGCTGACTTTTGTTTGTGTCCAAAATCTCTCTTACCTCGCGGTAAAGTACGGGGTTTACGCTTTTCAGCCGTTGGCTTACGTCTTTATGTACAGTGCTTTTGCTTATTCCGAATTTCTTCGCCGCGGAGCGTACCGTCGCCTTGCTTTCGATTATGTATTCTCCGAGCATCGCGGCTCTTTCTTCCACTATACCTTTCACATATAGCCCTCCATAAATTTTATCGTTTGAACTTTCTTTTGCCTAATTATATGCAAAAAACAGGCTGACAATGCTTAAAATTAAAGTAATTTATAGGACTATATATAGAATAAGATAAATAATTCTCTCCGCTTAAACGGACACGCGGTTTGTTGACATTATTTTATTAAAATTATATAATATAATTAAACAAATGATTAGGAAGGGATTTTTATGAAAAGAATAGTTTCAATTATTCTTTCTGCTCTGATTATATTCACAACGGCAGTTGTCGCGGGGGCTGAAAGTACGGATTTTGAGAGCGCGAATCTTCTCGACAAATACAGCACTCAGGAGATTATAGCTATGTACCCCGAGGTTTCAAGCTACCTTGCGAGGGAATTTCGAGCGCTTAATACAGATATTGCGTTGGGCGATTATAATATTTCCGTTGAAAATATTGACGCGATTTATTTCAGCGTGCTTTCGGAAAATCCCGATATTTTCTATGTAAGTCCGCACGATTTTGCGTCAACTTCGGAAAGTGAATCCGATATTCTCGTTTCAATACGTCCCAAATATCTCTTTAAAACAGAGGAAATTCCCGATAAAATAGCGGAGTTTAAAAAATCGGCTGATTATATTTTAGCGGGAGTTGATAAAAACTGGAGCGATGTTTATAAATGCAGGTATCTTCACGATATGATAGCTCAATACGTGCATTACGATATGGACGTCAATAACTCCGATATGTTAATCAGAACAGCTTACGGCGCGCTTATCGACAACAACGCTGTGTGCGAGGGTTATACTATGGCGTATAACTATCTTTTAGGACAGCTTGGAATTGAGGCGCATTTTATTCAAAGCACAAAAATGCTTCACGCGTGGTCGTACGTTAAGCTCGGCGGAAGTTATTATCACGTCGACGTTACATACGATGACCCGAGCTATGATAATTTAGGACGCGTAAACCACGATTACTGCCTCGTAAGCGATAAGCAGTTGAGCGCTGACGGCGAACATCACGATTGGATTCACGGCACTAAAGCAAGTGACACGAGCCTTGACAATGTATGGTGGAGAAATATTAATACAATAATTTTCCCCATTGACGGCTATGATTATTATATGGACCAGACCTACAACAGCAGTGTGTACGGCGCGCTTATGCGCAGAAATATTGAAACAGGCTCAAAAAGCTTAATTAAACAGGTTTCAACCCGCTGGAATGTTGACGGTATAAGCGACGCTTTCTGGGAGAGAGCATACTGCTATTTAACCTATGACGGAGAGTATCTCTATTTTAACGATACACAAAACGTTTACCGCCACAAGCCCGACGGTTCCGCAAACTGCGAGGTGCTTTACAAAAAGCCCGAAAGCATAAAATATAATTTCTACGGCGTAGCTATGAAAATGGACGGCAATCTTTATGCCACAATTAAGCAAAATCCGAATGTTGAAGATGAAGTTTATTTTCTCGATAAAAACGCGCTCGATAAAAATCCCGACAAGCCTATAGAGCCTGACAAAAACGTGGAATATGTTGAGGTTGACGGCGGAATTTCGATTAGTAAGCTGAATATTACTTCGGAAAATCTCATTATTCCCGAATATATCGACGGCAAAAAGGTAGTTATGCTCGGCGATTCCCTGTTCAGCGGTAACCAAAATCTTAAATCGGTTATTATTCCCGAGGGAATTACCGCTGTCGGAAACAGCACTTTTTATAACTGTGCCAACTTAAAAAGTATTACTGTTCCGAGCACACTCACCTCAATAGGCAATGGCGCGTTTAACGGTTGTGCCTCGCTTGACGAGATTACAATTCCGAAAAGCGTTGTTGAAATCGGAAAGAACGCGTTTTCGGGGTGTTTAAATCTTACTATAAAGGGATACAGAAACTCTGTGGCGGAAAGCTACTCAAATGAGTACAAAATACATTTTGTATGTCTTGATTCGTCCTCTCCGACAAACCCCACATCTCCTACAAACCCGTCTTCTCCGACTAATCCTACATCGCCCGCCAATCCGACATCTCCGACTGAACCGAAACCAAAGAGGAAAACAATTAATGGAACTTCATCAATGTATGTAAAGCAAAAGGGAAGTATAAAAATTTCCTCAAAAGAGAAGTTTACCTATACTTCAAGCAAAAAATCTGTCGCTGTAATAGACAAAAAGGGTAAAATTACCGCGAAGAAAAAGGGTACGGCAACAATAACCGCCTCAAGCAAGTCGCTCGTTTATAAAATCAAGCTGACTGTTAAAAATCCGAAACTAAACGTAACTAAGAAAAAGATAAAGAAAGGAAAAAGCTTTAAGCTGAAAGTTATAGGCGGAGTGGGAAAGACTACCTATACTTCGAGCAAAAAGAAAGTCGCAACCGTAAGCCCCACGGGAAAAGTTAAGGCAAAGAAAAAGGGAAGCGCGACTATTACGGTAAAAACAAGCGGAAAGATTAAATTAAAATGTAAAGTTACGGTAAAATAAAAAAATCGGTCAGAATTTTCTGACCGGTTTTTTTATATATCTACGTCAGTCATTGCAGTCCCTCTCTGAAAATCATCTCCCCCAAACGGTTCTGCCCTTGTCTTGTTTTGGATAGAATGGCGTTTGTTGGTATAATGAGGCTTTTATACGAATATAAACGGAGATATAAATTAAGTTCAGGGTTAAGATTATAAATACGGTTTCGTGTTATTATCAATTCCCGAAAACTTTTTTCGCTGTGTCAACCGACTCTTTCGCGTCCTTGCAGTAGTAATCCGCGCCGATTTTCATTGCGTAGTCGTGTGTCAAAACGGCTCCGCCCACGAAGAAGATACATTTACTGCTCCCGTCGAGATTCTGAAGTTCGGGAGTTTTTCTCGCTAAAGCTATAGTATCCTCCATACTTTTCAGCGTTGTCGTCATAAGCGCTGAAAGTCCGATGAGCTTTATATCCTGCTTGATTGCGGTTTCGATAATCAGCTCGGGAGCAACGTCGCGCCCCAAGTCTATGACGGTATAGCCGTAATTATCGAGCAAAACCTTTACAATATTCTTTCCGATGTCGTGAATATCGCCTTTAACGGTCGCGAGTATAATCTTGCCCTTGCTGACGGGGGCATTGTTCGTTTTTGTGAGGTGTTTTTTTATTACCTCAAAGCAGACCTGCGCGACATTCGCGCTCTGAATAAGCTGTGGGAGGAAGATTTTATTTGCCTCAAAATCCGCGCCCACCTTGTCGAGGGCTGGGATAAGCTCGCCGTTAACAATTTCCATAGCGTCTTTGCTTTCGAGCGCTTTTTCGGTAAGAGAAGATGCCTCGCCTTTCAGTCCGTTAATTATAGCGTGTTCAATACTTGCGCGGGGGCTTATAATCTTCGGCTTTTCGGTTTTTATCTCATTGTAGGCGTTTATAAAGTCAGTCGAGTTTTTGTCAATATTCGCAAGCACCTTGTAGGCTCTGACCGTTCCCGTCATATCCTCGTCGTTCGGGTTTATAATCGGCAGGTCCAAGCCCTCCTCTAACGCCATTGTCAGGAAAATATGGTTGATAAGCGAACGGTTAGGAAGTCCGAAGCTGATGTTGCTGACGCCCAGACACGTCTTGCACCCAAGCTCCTTTTTAACTCTGCGCAGGGCCTTTAGCGTTTCGATACAACCCTCCTGCTCCGCTGAAACCGTGAGCGTCAGGCAGTCGATATAAACGTCATTTGAGGGGATACCGAAAGCGTTTGCGCGTTCTACGATTTTTTTCGCTATATTGAATCTGCCCTCGGCGGTTTTCGGAATACCGTTCTCGTCAAGTGTAAGTCCGATTACGCTCGCGCCGTATTTTTTTATGAGAGGAAGCACCGAATTAAGAGATTTTTCCTCGCCGTTTACGGAGTTTACAATAGGCTTTCCGTTGTAAATTCTAAGCGCCGATTCAAGTACGTCGGGTTTAGTCGAGTCGATTTGGAGCGGTACGTCGACTACCGCCTGCAGGGATTTTATCACCCTTACCATCATTTGTTTTTCGTCGATTTCGGGAAGTCCGACGTTAACGTCGAGAATATCCGCGCCCGCTTTTACCTGACTGACGGCCTGCGATAAAATATAGTCGATGTCGTTATTGATAAGCGCCTGCTTAAAAAGCTTTTTGCCCGTCGGGTTAATTCGTTCTCCTATAATTCTCGGCTGATTGATTTCAACCGCGGTTGTTCCGGAACAAACTGCGGTATCCTTTTCAATTTGAGCTGATTTGTATTTTTTATTTTCAACAACTTTTTTCAAAGCCTTAATATAGTCGGGAGTAGTTCCGCAACATCCGCCGACAATTTTAACTGTACCGAGGTCGGCTATTTCGCCGATACTGCGTGAAAATTCCCTGGGACCTACATTGTAGGTGTTGCTGTTCGGGTCGGGAAGTCCCGCGTTAGGTTTTACAATAATCGGCAGAGATGTCCATTTTGTAAATTCCTCTACAATCGGCTTTAGCTCATCGGGACCGAGCGAGCAGTTAACGCCGAGCGCGTTTACCCCTAAACCCGTAAGCGTCAGAGCCGCGCTTGCAACGCTTACCCCCGCGAAGGTGCGTCCATTTTCCTCAAATGTCATAGAAACAAGTATCGGTTTGTCGCAGTTTTCCTTGGCGGCGAGAACGCCTGCTTTAACCTCGAGCAAATCCGTAAAGGTTTCAAAAACAATAATGTCCGCGTCTTTTCCCGCAAGGATTTCCTCTTTAAAATAATTGTATGCCTCGTCAAAGCTCATCGAACCCGCAGGCTCCAAAAGCTTGCCGACAGGTCCGATGTCGAGCGCGACAAGAGCTTTTCCTGCGGTGGCGTTTTTCGCGTTTTTAACGGCGGAGCCGATAAGCTCGTCAACGGTATATCCGCTGTCCTTCATTTTGTATGAGTTTGCGCCGAAGGTGTTGGAATAAACGATGTCCGCGCCCGCCTTAATATATTCTCTGTGAATATCGGTAATAAGCTGTGGGTGCGTAATGTTGAGCGTTTCGGGGATTTCTCCGAGCTTTAGTCCGTTTTTCTGGAGCATTGTTCCCATAGCCCCGTCGAGGAGAATATAGTCTTTTTTAAGTAAATCGTTAAAATTCACACCGTTCACCCGACTTTCTGAATTTACAGGTTTCCTTTAAATTACAGCCTGCGCACCCTTTTCTCCGTTTTTCTATAGGTTTTTCGCTAATGCCCGTAATAGCCGTAACGGATTTTGTCGGAGTAAGAATAGAATTATCGTTGGTACACAGTCCGATTTTCCGCGGAGCGTCTAAAATACGCAAAAATTTTTCCTGCAATTCGATAGGGTAGTCCCCGTAACCGGGGGAAAATCTCCACGTTAAGAATTTATCGGGATTTTCCTTAGCGATAATTTCGTCAACCTCCTGCATAACCTGCTCAACGGCAACGCTCGCCATCGCGTCAAGCACGACCGCTTTAGCCATATCCGTAACCGAGGCCGTGCGAAGAAGCTTATCCGTTTCACTTCCGATTGTCGCGCAGATTAAAACGGCCTCATCGCAGTCTTTAAGATGTTGCTCTATAGATTTTCCTATTATAAGTCCGCTGTCTTTAAGCGGAATTTTTTTATAGAGATATTTCGGAGTTGCCGTTTCCAAAATTTCTTTCTCGCAGATTTTCAGCAGAGCGTTCATTTTGTCGTTCATATCGACCTTGCCTCCGCCGATATAGCGGAGAGCTTCCGATTTATTAATTTCAGTTAATTTAATCATAGCAGGCTACTGACAGAGTCCGTAATTTTACGGGCAACGTATGGGTTGTTCATTGTGTAAAGATGTATTCCGCTTACGCCGTTTGCAATAAGGTCAACGCACTGGTCAACGGCATACGCAATACCCGCGTCGCGGAGAGCCTCTGGATTGTTTTCATATCGGTTCATAATTCTGCTGAATTTAGAGGGCAAGGATGCTCCGCAAAGCGAAACCATTCTTTCTATTTGTTTCTTGTTAACAACGGGCATAATTCCCGCCTCAATCGGCACGTTTATTCCCGCAAGCCTGCAACGCTTTACAAATTCGTAAAAGCTGTTGTTGTCGAAAAACAGTTGCGAAATTAAAAATTCCGCTCCCGCGTCCACTTTCTTTTTAAGATTGATTATATCCGCCACATCATCGGGCGTGTCCGGATGAACTTCGGGATAACACGCTCCCGCGATATGAAAACCGCCGATTTGTTTAATAAATTCCGTGAGGTCGCTTGCGTGTTTGAAGTCGGTTTTAGGAGGTAAATCGGGTACAATGTCGCCTCTTAACGCAAGGACATTTTCAATGTTATTTTCCTTAAATGAGTTGAGCGCGCTTTCAACCTGTTTTTTTGTGCTGTTAACGCAGGTCAGGTGGGCGATTGCCTCGACATTGTAGTCGTTTTTTATCTTGCTCGCGATTGCGCAGGTGTTATCGCAGGCGCTTCCGCCCGCGCCGTAGGTAACGCTCATATATGCGGGTTTAAGCGAGCACAGCTCCTCTAAAACGTTATAGATTGACTCAATAGGAGAGGTTTTTTTAGGCGGAAAAACCTCAAAGCTTAACAGCGTGCGGTCATTTTTATACATATTTAAGATATTCATAATATCACCCTGAAAATTTATCTGTATCATATAATAGCACAATTTGGCTGATAAGACAATAATATTCATTTTTATCTGATTGACATTAACGCATTTTGTGGTAAAATTAAATATATACGAAAATTATCTCGAACAGAAGGAAGTAAAATGAAACTCTCACTTGTAGTACCCTGTTACAACGAGCAGGACAACATCGAGCTTTTTTATGAGGAAACAGTAAAGGCTTTTAATGACGTAAGCTTTGATTACGAGTTTATATTCGTAAACGACGGAAGCCGTGACAACACCCTCAAAAAGCTGAAAAAGCTTTATAATGAAAAAACAGAAAGCGATATAACCGTTGTGTCATTCAGCCGTAATTTCGGCAAGGAGTCGGCGATTTACGCGGGAATAAAAAATTGTGACGGAGATTACGTTTCGCTTATTGACGCGGATTTACAGCAACGTCCCGAGGTTGTTTTGGAGATGATGAATATTCTTCAGAACGAGCCGGAGTACGACTGCGTTGCCGCCTATCAGGGAAAACGCAGGGAAAGCTCGGTTATGACGGGCTTCAAGTCGGGATTTTATAAGCTGATTAACAGGCTGAGCGAGGTTGAGCTTCACGCTGACGCAAGCGATTTCAGAACATTTACACGGGGCGTTGCCGACGCGATTATAGAAATGGGAGAGTACCACAGATTTTCAAAGGGTATTTTCAGCTGGATTGGATTTAATACAAAGTATATTCCATATGAGGTTCAGGAGCGTAACGCGGGGGAAACAAAATGGAGCTTTTCAAAATTGGTGCGCTACGCGTTTGAGGGAATTTCAGCTTTCTCTACAAAACCGCTGAAGCTTGCGACATATATCGGAATAACGGCGTCCTTCGCCGCTATAGTATATCTTATCGTGGTAATTATTCAGAGGTTATTTTTTAATGTCGCGGTCAGCGGTTACGCTACAATCGTTGCGCTCATATTGCTTTTGGGAGGAATACAGCTTTTCTGTATCGGGATTATCGGCTCATATCTTGCAAAAACCTATATACAAAGCAAGAACAGACCGATTTATATAGCGAAAGAGATACTTAAAAGAGATGAAGATTAAGATAATTAAATCGGGAGGACAGATTACTCTGTCCTCCTTTTTTTCAGCCTTTGTAATCCCTGACATAGACATAATACGGCGAGGAGGGGTCATAGCCGTTCAGGTAAAACAGCTTGTTGTCCTCTCCGCTAAGGGTTTGGGTTTCGCTTATATGGTCGGAGGTTCCGTTCGTGAAAATAACCTGATTGTATTGGTGATAGTTTACATCAATTTTGTATATTTTATTTTTGTCGCTGTCCCTGCCGACATATATCATCTTTTCGCCATTTTTACCGTTGTCGGATTTTGAGGAAAACAGCCTTGCGTAAACATTTTTCCATTTCTTTGTATTTGTAAAATACACTGTGACGTTACCCCGCCTCGTGTATTTAAGAAAATCCAAATACGCGTCTGAAAGCTCACGGTACGTCTTGTTTTTATCCTTTGAGTCGGGAGCGTTTTTAACTGCCCTTTTGAGGTTTATATAGCTGTCGTAGGAGCTGAACGTGTATAAATCATTTAAAAGCTTTTTGCTTTTTTTAGAGAGGTCGTCTATGTCTTTATCGGTAATATTTTCGCATTTAAGGCTTTTTGGGAGGGTGAAAACCTGCTCCGCATACGAAATAATATCGTCGACGGTACCAAAGACAAAGCCCTTTGACGCGGTTATCGAGGTGTCGCCGTCGGCGGTTTTTTTGTAGGTTTTGCGACAGCTTTCAACTATATAGGACGCGCTCGGATAGATTTTATCGTGATAGAGATTTTCACCGTAGAAAACGCTCGCGTCGTCAAATACCTGAACGTAATATCCCTCGGTTAAATCCTTTTTGTCCTCGTCCGACGCGGCGGCATAGCTTAGGTTGTGGCTGTTGTAATTGAGCAGGGTGGGACAGCAAACGGAGCTGTCGTGAATCATATTGCACGATGTGTCGCTCATATTCGAGTAGTTGTAGCCGTATTTAAACGCAATATGGGTATGTCCCGAAATCCAGATTAGCTCGGGGTATTTTTGGAGAATGTCGCGGAAACGGACCGTGCTTTTGTATTTGGGGCTTAACGGAACTGTGTAGTAATTATCCTCGTCGTCGCCCGCGCCGTAGCTTTCGATTAACGCGTGCTCAATGAGATAAATATTTTTGTTTTTTCCGTAATTCTTTTTTAAAACCCTTTCAAGCCAGTCGAGCTGTTTCTTGGAAAATTCGTCGCCCTCCTGCGGATTGTACTTGTATTCAAGAGCCATAAAGATAAATAAATCGCCTGTTTTCGGTTCCTCAAATGTGTAGTAGGGCTTGTTTTTCGCTATGGTTTCATCCTTCGAGTCAAGTCCCGTAGCGTTTATAAAGGCGCTTAAAAGCGTTTTTCTGTTGCCCGTTCTAAGCTCGTGATTTCCGCCTCCCTCGTAGACGTAGCCCGTATAGCCGGAGTCGGAAAGAATTTCCTGATATTTGTCAAATTCCGCTCCCGGGCCCTCGGCGTTTGTGACGTTGTCGCCTGCGGTTATTATAAAATCCGTCTTTCGCCTTTCGGCGGTTTCGAGAGCCTTTTTGAAATGAAGCTCGGAAAATTTGTAGTATTGGCTGTCCGCTCTGTCAATGTGAATATCCGAATAACTCATAAAGCTGTAGTTTGCGTCAGCGGATTTGTATTTAAGCTGTTTGCTTTTGGGAATATCGTAAACCGCCGCGGCGGAGCTTACGGAGGTATTGTCACCCGCGCAGGCAATCAGCTTTGTTGCGTTTGCGGGTATAGCGTTATGGTCCTTAAAGTTAAAGCTCGCGCTACCTTTTACGTTTAAAGACGCAATTTCATAAAAGCCGTCAAGCGCCTTTTTATTGTCCGCCCAGTAAAGCTTGTACCTGCCGTCGCTTACCGACGAAAGCGTAATTTTACCCTCGGCAAATCCCGCCTTATCCCTTTCATCA
Organism: uncultured Clostridia bacterium; assembly: GCA_947585745.1. Classification (GTDB taxonomy): domain Bacteria; phylum Bacillota; class Clostridia; order Oscillospirales; family Acutalibacteraceae; genus Ruminococcoides. The sequence goes on from CANPXF010000015.1 coordinate 13,437, forward strand.
CCTTTAAACTCATAGGTGAGTTTTCCTGCGGAAAATACGGGAGTTAAGCAAAAGACGGAGAGGAGAGCTGTCATAACTAAAAATATCGCCGTAAATTTTGTAAAAAATTTCATTTTGCGCCTCCAAAATTTACATAATTATTTACATAATTTATATTAAGTATAATATCACAAATTATAAAAAAATACAGTATTTCCCAACGAATTTTCTAAAGTTTTATCACATACTACTTTCGGGGTGATTTTATGAATAAAAATATCTATAGAAATTACCCGGTCGGTCGCGAAGAGGATGAATACGGATTTGGAGCTTCAATGTATGATTGTACGGGCTTAATTCCCTCTGAACCTCAAAGCGAGGAGGAGCTGGACGCTTACGGGGATATTTATCCGTATCTTCCGACGCAAGACGATCCGGATTTAGAGTTTAACGACTGAAATTAAAAAATCCCAAACGAGTTGGAAATTAAGAATTAAAAATTAAGAATTAAGAATTTTTAATTTCTACTTTTATCTCTACCAAAAACAAGGCAGAGATTCACTCGTTTGGTTTTTTTATATCTCCACGTCAAACGTTGCATTCCCTCTCTGAAAAGCATATCCCCCATACCTTTCTTCCTCTATCTCACTTTGGATAGAAAGGACAGGTTCAGCAAAAATCTTTACATATAAAATTAAGAATTAAAAATTAAGAATTAAGAATTGGATTTAAAGGTAACCTTTTATTTCCTTTTCAAAATAGATTTAGAGGAAAAGTTTTTAAAAAAGTCTACCGCAGAACATTTCCTTACTATCCAAAACAATACAGGGGCATAAACGTTTGGGGGATATGAATTGTCAAAAAGGGACTGCACGGACTGACGTGGAAAAACTAAAAAGTCTACAGCAGAACTTCTCCTCCCTATCCAAAACAAGACATAGGCAGAAACGTTTGGGGGATATGATTTGTCCGATAGGGACTGCAATATCTGACGTGGAGATATAAAATTAAGGGGCGCATACTTGGCAGGGTTCAAATCCCATATCTATTATTTCATCACGGTTTCCTTTGAAAGTTTCCACATTATGCTCTGCGATTGTATCCGCATAAATACAATCCTTATAGTGAAAATGTCGCGTGTGCGTATTGAGAATGTATGTAATGCTTGCTTTACTCTTAAAGGTTTTTTTGCTCTTATGCTTAGATTTATTTTTCTTTGACTTTGTACTTGATTTTGTTTTCTTCGGGGCAGAGGCAGATTTGGTCGTTTCCACGGTGTACGATTCTGTTGGTTTCGTAATAAAAAAATCCTCGATTGTTTCCCTGTAACAGTAAGCGACAACAGCAGTTATACATAACAAACAGATTATAAAAACAACAATATATTTTAAAGCTCTTTTCAAAATTTACCTCCTTAAAATAAAAAATGCACAGCACTCAGTGCTGTGCAATAAAACACATAACTCCGATTGTTTGCGGAACAATTCTTTATGCATTCAAAAAAATAAGCATGATTTATGGAGTATGCATTTTTACAAAATTGAGTAAAAATTACACACTTATTTTTTTGAAAAATTATTGAATTATTCCGCGATTCAATAATATCATAAAAAATTTTATTTTACAACACTATTTAAAGTTTCTCATAAAATAAAAAATGCACAGCACTCAGTGCTGTGCAATAAAACGCATAGCCCTGATTGTTGCAACACAATTTTCATACTCACCTCAATACTGAATAGGGTATGACTATTAGAGCATGCATTTTTACCTATTTTGAGCAAAAATGCACACCTTATGCAGTATATGAGGTTTTTGAAAATTATGTTGCTCTTAAATAATATCACAAAAAATTTTATTTTACAACACTATTTACCGTTTCTCATAAAATAAAAAAAGCGTACAACCGAAGTCGTACGCCAAAAACACATAGCTCCGATTGTCGCCAAACAAACTTAACATCTTCACTATAAAGTATGTCAAATAGAGCATGCGTTTTTATCGAAAGATAAAAACAGACACACTTATAGTGAGCAGAAAAACATAAAATATTAAGTTTGTTCGGCAATATTATTGTATCACAAAGAATGATTATCTGCAAGTAAAAATCCAAATGCAATAATTTTTCTTTATAAAATAAAAAAGCATACAACCGAAGTTGTACACCAAACAGGATAGAAAAGTTTTTAAAGAGTTTAAAAGTCTACAGCAGAACCTGTCCTACATATCCAAAACCAGACAGTGGCACAATTGTATGGGGGATTTTTGAATTAAGAATTAAAAATTAAGAATTAGATTTAAAGATAACCTTTTATTTCCTTTTCGAATCGGATTTAGAGGAAAAGTTTTTAAAAAGTCCAAAAAGTCTACAGCAGAACCTATACTCTATATCCAAAACAGGACAGAGGAAGAACGGTTTGGGGGAAATGAATTGTCCGAGAGGGACTGCACGGACTGATGTGGAAAATCCAAAAAACTGATGTGGAAAATCTAAAAAAAGCGTCGCAGTATAAAATTACTGCGACGCTTTTTTGGATGAAATTGTGTGAATGCCGCTTATTGCAGCGATGTTTGACACATCTTTTGTGTGCATTTATATTGTACCCGATATTTTTTTATAAATCAACATTTATAGCAGAATGTAATTGCTATATGGATAAACTGTAAGGGTTAATTCTTTAACAAACTAAAGAAAAACAAAACCGTAACATTTTGTAACGAACAACCGTTCTAATGTTAAAAATGTATTACAATGGTTACCAAAATATAAAAATCAAAGCTTGTGCCAAAGCCAAATATACGCATATATGGGGGATACTTTTTTGTAAACCACAATATTTAGTTGCTTGAAGTCTTTTGTACTTTCGTACTGAAATCCCTCACCCGCCCCGACAAAATAAATCGGAACGGTAGAATTTTTGCAAAAATTTATAAAATCGTTGTCCTCGCTCGGCAGGGTTCCGCTGTGGTAGCTTTCAAGAAGAACAGCCTTGCAGTCATTAGTTTTTGGGTATTTCATACCTGCGTGGGCGCGTATCCACAATACGGGGGATTTTTCAGGTAGGGTGAATTTTCCCTCGCCCTGTCTTTTATAGCTTTGAATAAGCCGTGTAAAATTTTTGTCCTTAAAATATCCGAACGCTCCGCCGAGCGCGGATAAACGGTCGCTGTAGGGCAGGTGGGGCAAAAGCGAATTTCCGAGAAAAATTTCGGGATACGAGCCTTCGTTTTTGTAGCTGACAAATACTCCGCCGATTTTTTGTTTTATAAATTCAACAGCGTATTTAAGGTTTGAAAGTCCGTTGCTTCGGCTGTCGGTTAAAATGTAGTTGCTCGATACAAGGACTATGGGGATTTTACTGTTTCCGAACGCGATTGAAAGCGCGGATGAGCTGTACTGGAGGGTGTCTGTGCCGTGAGTTATGATTATGCCGTCAAAACCGCCTTTCAGGCGCTGTTCGACACATTCAATCAAAGCGGATATATACTTGCCGTTCAACTGCTCCGAAAGAATATAATAGGGCTGAAAACTCTCGACTTCAATACTGTCGTCGAGAGTTTTTAAAAGTTGAGATTTAGTTTTGGAAAAGGGGGAGATAAATCCGTTTTTAATTTGAGCGGAAATAGTTCCTCCCGTAAAAATAAGGGCTAATTTCATTTTATTTTACCGTTACAATGATTTTAATGTCTTGAACAGTATCTTCATATAAGACTGACGCGGTTAAGGTTGCGGTACCCTTTTTGACTCCTGTAATTACGCCGACAGAGCTTACCTTAGCGACGCTCTTTTTTGAGGACTTCCAGGTTACAAGACCTGTTGCGTAATAAGAGCTGAGCTTGTTGTAAATATCCTTATAAACCTCTCCCTTTTTAATTGTGAGATATAGAGGGGTGTTCTCATCGGCATAATAGCCGTAAATTTCGCTCGCCTCGTTGCTTTTTGCCGAGCTGTAGCTTCCGTTATACGCCTTGATATAGTACTTGTAGGTGTTAATCTGCGTAGGAGTTTTTTTGTCCTTTACGGTTTTGTCAAGGTATTTTTTTGTTGAACCGCTTTTTATCGTAGCAATCTTTTTATATGAATTTTGCGATTTAAGCGAACGGTAAATACGGTATCCTTTCGCGCCCTTAATCTTTCTCCAGGTTAAGGTAATACCTTCCATATTAATCTGTTCCTCAGCGGACAGCTGGGGCTTTTCAAGATAAATAATTTTAACCGCTTTGCTGTAAGCACTGCTCTTTTTCTTTGCGACTGCTTTAACCTTAAAAGTGTAGCTCGCTCCGGGGGAAAGGTTATCGTCTGTAAATTTTACTTTTTTTCCGCTGTAGGCGGTTTTGTATTTTTTAGCGGAGGATTTCTTGTATTTAAGAACATATTTTGTCGCTTTCTTTACCTTGGACCAACTCGCCTTAATTCCCTTTGAGGTGTTGCTCAATGTAAGCTTGGGCGCCTTGGGAGCCTTAACAGCAAGATACGGGCTTACGCTTAAAGCGCAAATCGCAACTGATAAAATCAGCGCGGATATAGATTTAATTTTTTTCATAATCATTACCTCATTTCAACTCTATTGTAACATATATAAAGGAATAAATCTATAGTAAATTTTGAGAATGGAAAATTTAAAATTAAGAATTAAAATTAAGAATTAAGAATTAATAAGTTTAAGGTAAACTTTTATTTCCTTTAAAAAATCGTATTTAGATGAAAAGTTTAATAGAGATTTTTCGCAGAACCTGTCCTCCATATCCAAAACAAGACAATGGCACAATCGTCTGGGGGAAATGAATTTCCGAGAGGGAATGCACGGATTGATGTGGAGATAAAAAATTAAGAATTAGATTTAAAGATAAACTTTTATTTCCTTTTCAGGTTGGATTTAGAGGAAAGTTTCTAAAAAGTCGAAAAAGTCTACAGCAGAACCTATCCTTACTATCCAAAGTAGGATAGAGGAAGAAATGTTTGGGGGAGATGATTTGCCCAAGAGGGAATGAAATGTCTGACGTGGAGATATAAAAAATCAGTCGGGTATATAAAATACCCGACTGAATATAAGTTTAAGTTATGCTTAAATTAAGCTACCTCAACCTCTACATATACTGTCTTAGAAACAGCCTTGTCGTAAGCAGTGCTTGCGCCCTTGTTGCCAAGTGAAGAAACAAGACCTGCAACAGAGTCAGAAAGGTTAACAGTAACAACTGCCTTACCAGCCTTTACAGCTGTGATAACGTCATCGTTAACTGTAACAACGTCTGTACCCTCTGTAACCTTAACATCGTGTAAGTCGTCGAGGTTAAATGTTTCGCAAAGGCCCTTGCCCTCTTTGTACTGCTCGCCTACAGCAAGCTGGAGAACAATATGAAGGTTGTTCTTGCTGTCACGGTAGTATGAGTTAGCACCGTTTCTCTTGGGGAGATAAGGAGCTATAGATGTAGAATAGTCTATAGAAGTAGAACCGTTCTTTACAGCAACAACTATATACTGATAAGCTGTGGGGTTCTTGCTAACCTTTGTGTCTGTGTATGATGTTGAAGATGTTGAAGCGAGCTTTGTATAGTTATCATCGCCGAGCTTATATCTGTAAACATCATAAGAAGACGCGCCCTTAACTGCATCCCATTTTACATTCATGCAAGTAGCGTCGGTGTTCTCTCTTGCTGTTACGTTTGCAACGCCGTCAAGATAAGTAGTAGACTTCTCTGTGCTGTAAAGTGATGAAGATTTTGTGCTTGTGTTGTAGCAACGGATTTTGTAGGTGTACTTTGTACCGGAAACAACGCTCTTATCGGTGTAAGAAGTTGATTTTACAGTAGCAACCTTCTTGTAAGAGCCGGTTGTCTTTCTGTAAACCTTGTACTGGTTAGCACCAGTTCTCTTAGTCCAGTTAAGTGTAACTTTCTTGTCGCCGTTATTAATGTTCTTAATAACTACATAGTTCATTCTTGTAATCTTAACAGCATTTGAAGCCTTGCTTGTCTTTTTGCCCTTAACTGCTTTAACTTTGTAAGTGTACTTCTTACCTGCTTTTACAGAAAGGTCCTTGACATAAGTCTTTTTGGTTGTCTTGATTACTTTACCGCCGCGGATGAGCTTATACTTCTTGGCACCGCTTACCTTTTTCCAGGAAATCTTAATGCCCTTTTCGGTATTAGCAGCTTTAACACCCGTAGGCTTCTTAACTGTAGCCGCGGAAGCTGAAACAGCTCCTACTGCCATTGTAGATGCCACAGTAAGTGCGGCAAGTGCTGTGCTGATGATTTTAGTAGATTTTTTCATTTGAATCCTCCTATAATTTTAATCTATAAAAATTTTCATCACCGACTAATTTGAAACTCTTTTACGCAGTATGTTGTGAAGTATCCACAACATAGCGCTTATAACAATAAGTACGACCGCGACAATCAGAATTACCATAAATACCGATTGTATGCAGGCTGTGTACATATCGTTTAAAGAGCGTGTAAGAATGGTTATTTTATTTATTACACCGCTTAAAAATACCGCTGTCGGTATAATAAGCATAAACAGACCCGCTGAAGCCGTGCCGTAATAAATATATCTGACTGCGATATGTTTCCATTTATTTGTAAATATCAGAATTAACAAAATCGCCAGCGTAATAATTGCAGTAACGGTAATATACACATTTAATTTTGACGTGTATTTCATAACCGTTTTCTGAATCATCGGAAAGTAGTTGATTTCAACATTCTGAACATAGATTTTTGACGCTTCTTCTACAAAGTAGTCAACGTTTTCTTCTGAAAAATCGCTTTCGTCAAGACCGTTTTCGTCTTCATATTGTTCAAGAGCTGTTCTTAAAGCGTCCTCAAAATTACTTGAGTCAACTTCAAGCTTTGAACCTGAGTAGAACGCGTCTACATAGCTTTGAACATCTTTGCGTACCAAAACCTCGTCCACAAAATCCTCAAAAAAGCTTTTGTCAAGACCGCTCGCGTCGCCTATGTCCATAAGGCTGTCAGTTATTTCATCGCATAAATCCGTATAATAATCCGTCTGATTAAGCGTGTCGCTTAAAAAGCCCGAATTAAAAAGGGTAAATCTGAGCGTTGAAAATACGGAACAGGCAAAAATGCAAAATCCCAATGAGAAAGCAAGTATCAGATATAAAACCGATATAAAGGTTTTGTTTTTAAATATCTTCATAAACAGCCTCCCTTAATCGTAAAGACCGACAATCTGCGGTCCCGAAATTTTATCCGCGTAAACGAAAAATCTCTTTTCGGTAAGACCGAGCTCGTCAAAGGGATAGCAGGTATAAAGAATTAAATTTTCCTTATCAGCCTTTAAGTCGTAGGATTTCTTGCTGTCTGCGTTATGAATTTTTGTGCTTGTTACCTTATATTCGTAATTTCCATAGCTTGTACTGACTTTTACAACATCGCCTTTTTTAACATTTTTCAGCCCGTTAAAATAGGTGTTGTTGTGTCCCGCTACCAAAATAGTTTTGCCGTAGCCGGGAATAAAGCTTCCGGCATATACTCCTGCTCCGTTTCTGAGAGGTACGCTTCCGTCGCCGAAAAACAACTTTGCGTATACGTTGCGTTTGTCGATTCTGATTTCACCGAACTGCTTATTAATGCTCGGAAATTCAATCTCGGACGCGTCAATGGTATCACTGTTGTTATCGGTAGGGACAAAAATGTTTTCGTAGGATTTAGAGTAATCAACCTGTTTGTCGGACAAAAACATATTTCCTATTGAAACGGCAAACGAAATGTTTGGATAAAATACCGCGGCAGTGAAAATACACATAACAATGCACATCACTATCGGTACAATTATAAATTTTTTAATATTTTTGTCAATCTTTTTACTTGATTTCTTCATATACAAACGACTTTTTTCTTGAATAAATTACTCCTGCGCCTGCAAAAGAAAGCAATACCGCAAAAACCGAAACCGCAACATAAGGTGCAACGCTCTGCTGTGCGCCTGTGGTTTTAATTATGTTTCCCGAATCGTCAACGATAACCTCGCCGTCTTTGGAAATAACCTTAATGTCCTCAGCGTCGGAGCCTGCCGCGGCGGAAAGATTTAAAACAGCGGCGGCGGAGCTTGCATATCCCATAAGAGTTTTTCGTTCGGAAGCGGATAACTCTTTAAGGCTTGATTTTCCGGTGCTTTGGAGGAACGAACGTCCCTGTGAAATAATACCGTTAATCTTGCCCGCCTGAGCCGATGTCATATCAATAGTATTAAAATACGCTTCTGCCTGATTAATATAGGAAGAAGGAACGTACACGCTGTTGCCTTTCATATTGGCGGGAGTACGCATACTGCTCAACACGCTTGATTCGCTGGAGTTAATACCCGCGGCAAAAGCGCCTGCGCAGGAAAGACAAACGATAAGTGCTGAAATAATAATTGAAAATAACTTTTTCATTGTAAAACCAATCCTTTAGTGAATTAAGATAGCATTAGCTTTTTTCACTCCTGTATTCTAACATAAAAAAATTGAAATGTAAAGTGTATAAATACAATGTGGAAAAATTTGTTAATTAATGAGAAAACTTGCCGTTAAGAGTTCCGCATTTTGGGCGATTTTGCAGAAAATAATTGTTATAATGAATAATATGTTGCATTTAAAAGATTAATGGTGTAAAATTGTACATTGAATATGAGTAAAAATGTATAATAATTAAAATATTATAGAAAAGTATTATTATAACATCTTTATAACATCTTTTTGTGAGGTGCTCAAATGGAAACTTATGAAAACAATCACGAGGAATATGAGGTTTCGCTCAGCGATATTTTAAAAACATTAAGACGAGGTATTTGGATTATTCTCGCAACGACCTTTGTTTTTGGAATATTGGCGTTCGGATATTCAAAGCTTTTTATACAAAAGCAGTACACAACTAATGTAAAGCTTTATGTTGAAACACTCAATCGCAGTGACAATTCATACGGTTCGCTCAACGATTATAACTATGCCACAAAGCTTGTGGATACTTATGTAAAAATGCTGACCACAAATAATTTTTACGAAAAGCTTTCGGAAAATCTGGACAATCGTTATACTCCTGTTGAGCTTAGTAAAATGGTAAATTTTGTCGCGGACGATGAAATCCAGACGGAGGTTTTTAACGCTTTTGTAACGGCGACGTCTCCGACGGAAGCGAAGGTTATAGCTGACAGCTTGGCGGACACGGCTCCCTCGATTATTTCCGCTTTAGACGATAACACGGAGCTTAAAATCGTAGACAACGCGGTTATTCCTACCGCGCCTTCATCTCCTAACGTTACGAGAAACACTCTTTTTGCCGCAATTATCGGATTTGTTCTTGCGCTTGTTTTCGTATTTGTAAGAGAGGCTCTCGACAACAAGATTAAATACTCTTCGGATTTAACAAACATCAGCGGTATTCCCGTGCTTTCAGCGATTCCCGATTTCGGTGAAGAAAAATTTATGCTCTGGAAAAAGGAAGATTTTCTTGAAGGAGAGGTAAATAATGGCTAAAAAAAATAATGCTCACAGAAGCAGGGCTTTGCGTTTTCAAATTACCGAAGCATATAAAAAGGCAAGAACTAACCTTGTTTATTCAATTATAAAGAAAGGCTGTAAAAAAATAATTTTTACAAGCTCGTATAAAAGCGAAGGAAAAACGACAACCGCTTTAAACGTCGCTACAGCTCTTTCACAGCAGGTCGGAACAAAGGTACTTGTTATCGACTGCGATTTGCGCCGTCCGACAGTCCATACGACTATGAATTTGAGTACGGACAAGGGACTTGCAAACTACTTAAACGATGAATGCGGTCTTGACGAGATTATTACAAATTCCGATATGGATAATCTTGATTTTATCACATTCGGAGCGATTCCGCCGAATCCTTCGGAGCTTCTTTCGAGCGACAGTATGTCGGAAATGGTGAGCGCTCTTGAGGAGAAATACGATTATATTATTTTCGACACGCCTCCTGTAAATATGGTTGTCGATATGGTTCCGCTTATCGGTTTGTGCGACGGAGTTGTATTTGTCGTTAAAAACAACGAAACGACACTGCCCGATTTTAACCGCGCGGTGGAAACAATTAAGAGAAATAACGGTAAGATTTTAGGAATTATTATCAACGGTATTCCGACGCTCGAAACCTCAAAGGGAGCGTATTATCTTGCCGGAAGTAAAAAGAAACAGACAGATTATTACGAATAAAATTAACAAAATGAATGCGGGTGTCCGATTATGTATAAGAAAGGTCTTTCGGGGCGGTTAAAGCATCTCGACTTTCTTGTCTTGGATTTAATTTGCGTTAACATTGCGTTTGTAATCGGAATTTTATTACAGCAATGCGGCGAAATAAACGCGATTTTTAGAGAAGAAGTAAGTAAATTTTTAATTATACTTAATATAATAGCTGTAGTTGTAGCTCTGTTGTCCGGAACGTATAATAACGTGCTTAAAAGGGGATATTACAGAGAGATAATAAGCGTTGCGCAGTATATAATAGTCTTATATTTTGCGGCGGTTTTCTACCTGTTCGCGATTGAAAGCGACGCGTCGAAATCGCTTAGGGAAGTTGTCTATATATCTGCTGTGTTATCCTTTTTCTTGAGTTATGTTTTTAGAAACGTTTGGAAAAAAATTGTGCGCTACAGAATTAAGCATTCGCCATCTCGCTCAATGCTTGTTGTGACTACAAGCAATATTGCGCAGAAGGTTGTAAGCAACCTGAAAAACGGCGAGCTTGAGGATTATAAAATCGCGGGTATTGTAATTATTGATAAAAACCTGACAGGCAAAAAAATCAAGGGTATTAACGTGGTCGCGAGCTCAAGCGACGCGGCGGATTATGTATGCCGTAAATGGGTTGACGAGGTTTTTGTTGACGTTCACGAAAGCTCCATTTATCCGAGCAGACTTATAAATCAGTTTGAAACTATGGGACTTGTTATCCACGAGCGCCTTGTAAACTTCTCCGTAAGAGAAACGAAACGGCAGATGGTTGAGAAAATCGGAGGCTACACCGTTTTGACTTCAACTATCAACACCGCGTCTGCCTGGCAACTTTTCGTTAAAAGAGCGTTCGATATTTTCGGCGCCGTCCTTGGTTGCGTTGTGACTTTAATAATATCAGTATTTGTAGCTCCGATGATTTATATAAAATCTCCGGGACCTATTTTCTTTAAGCAGATAAGGGTAGGAAAAAACGGAAAAAAATTCAAGCTTTATAAATTCCGCACGATGTATCCGAACGCCGAGGATAGGAAAAAGGAGCTTATGTCACAAAACCGCGTAAAAGACGGTATGATGTTTAAAGTCGAGTATGACGAGCGCATAATCGGCTGTAAACGCCTAAAAAACGGGAAAATCAAAAAAGGATTCGGGGGTTGGCTCAGAACTCTTTCCATTGATGAATTTCCGCAGTTTTTTAATGTTCTTAAAGGCGATATGAGTTTGGTGGGAACGCGCCCGCCGACAGTTGACGAGTGGGAAAAGTACGAGCTTCATCACCGCGCGAGACTCGCAATTAAACCCGGTATTACGGGAATGTGGCAGGTAAACGGAAGAAGCGAAATCACGGACTTTGAAAAAGTGGTAAAGCTTGACACGGAATACATACGCGATTGGCGAATAGTGCTTGATATAAAAATTCTTCTTAAAACCTTTGTAGCGGTTTTAAGAAGAGAAGGTTCAATGTAGAAGTTTTATGAGTAAAAAATGTAAAAAAGTATGTTTGGTCGGCTCGTCCGGAGGACATTTGACACATCTGTATATGCTGAAGCCCTTTTGGAAAGACAGGGAAAGAATTTGGGTTACGTTTGATAAAGAGGACGCCAAAAGTGTCCTCAAAGGCGAGAAATTTTATTCTTGCTATTATCCTACAAACCGAAGTCTGAAGGCATTAATAATTAACACGAGGCTCGCCTATAGGGTGCTTAGAAAAGAAAAGCCCGATTTAATTATCTCCTCGGGCGCGGCTGTGGCTGTTCCGTTTTTTTATTTAGGCAAGCTTTTCGGAGCAAAAACCGTTTACATCGAGGTTTTCGACAGGATTGACAGACCGACCGTTACGGGAAAAATGGTCTATCCCGTTACCGATAAATTTATAGTTCAATGGGAAGAAATGAAGCAGGTCTATAAAAAGGCAATTAACTTGGGAAGTATATTCTGATACGGTCTTGGAGGAAATAAATGTGATATTTGTAACAGTCGGAACCCACGAACAGCCAATGAACAGGCTTGTAAAGTATATTGATGACTTAAAATGCGGAAATTTGGACGAGGAAGTTGTTGTACAAACAGGTTTTTCGACCTATGAGCCTAAGAACTGTAAGTGGGAAAGGCTATTTCCGTTTGAAAAAATGGAGGAGCTTTTAAGCCGTGCGAGAATTGTAATCACCCACGGCGGACCTTCGAGCTTTATTGCTTCTCTCCAAAAGGGTAAGATTCCGATTGTAGTTCCCAGAAAAAAAGATTTTGGCGAGCATATAAACGACCATCAGGTTGAATTTTGTCGGGCGGTCAAGCAACGCCGGGGAAATATAATTTTGGTTGAGGATATAGAAAAGCTTGGTAAGATTATAGAAAATTATGATGAAATTATAAAACAAATGCCGAGTGAATTAAAAAGCAACAACTCGTGTTTCTGTTTTGAATTTGAAAAAATTATAGACGCGATGTTTGGAGAATGAATATGAAAAAGGTCGGTATTTTATCAATGCAAAGAATCGCTAACTACGGTTCTTTTTTGCAATCATACGGTCTTAAAAAGATTTTGGAAGAAATAGGATGCGATGTCGAATTTGTAGATTACCATATCGGTAAACCTCTTGTAAAAAATGGTGAAAAGGTCGGAGCACGGCGTAAGCTACTCAAGGCTTTAGAAGTTTTTAAGGGAGCAGGCACGCTCAGTCAGAAATTTCAGTTTTTAAAATATAAAAAGAATTACGCGAAAAAATATTATCCAAAGCTTGGAATTAATGAAAATTATAATTATAATCCAAGGCTTGATGTTCTTGTTATCGGGAGCGACGAGGTTTTTAATTGCGTGCAGGATAATGCTAACGTCGGTTTTTCTCCCGAGCTTTTCGGAGCTGATAATAACGCTGACAGAGTTATAACATACGCGGCGTCTTTCGGTAATACCACTTTAAAAAAGCTGGAAGATTATAATATCAAGGGAAAAGTAGCAGGATGGTTAAATGACTTTGACGCTGTTTCGGTAAGAGATGTTAACAGCGGTAAAATTGTAGAAAATCTTTGCGGTAAAGACATAAGCTACAACCTTGACCCGGTTTTAATTTACGATTTCATAGGAAAATGTAAAAATATCCCGCAAAAGATTGATGACAAACGTTATATGCTGTTCTACGGTTATTCCGGAAGATTCAGCAAAGACGAGTGCGAAAAAATAAGGGATTTTGCCCGAAAAAGAGGGCTGAAGGTTTTCTGTATCGGCGGAATTCAAGATGTTTGCGATAAATTTATCGACTGCGACCCGTTTTCGGTTATTTCATATTTTAAAAATGCCGAGTGCATCGTTACAGACACTTATCACGGAACGATTTTTTCCGTGATTACTCAGAGGCCTTTTGTATCTGTAATAAGAAAAAGCGGATATGGAAATTTTGAGAAGCTGAGCGATTTGCTTTGCCGTATTGGACTTGACGAGCGTATTCTTTCAGATATAAATGAGCTTGAAAGAAAAATTGATAAAAAAATAAACTACACCTCTGTGTTTAATGTAATTGAACAGGAAAGGGAAAAAAGCTACAGCTACCTAAAAAAACAAATTTTTCAAGCCGATTCAAACTAATGATAAAATGAAACAGGTAAATGCGCGCAATAGTGACGCTGTCCTGTATTTTTCCTTTTTGGAGGGTTAATTATGATTGCAAAAAGGATTCCCGTTTTATTTGAAAATGAAGAGGAATGTTGCGCCTGCGGCGCTTGCGAGAATATATGTCCCGCGCAGGCAATATCTTTTTGTGAAAATGAGAGCGGATTTTTATATCCTAAGATAGATGAAGAAAAATGTATCAGCTGTAAAAATTGCGTTAAAGTATGCGCCTTTAAAAACAAAACGGTTAAAAATTCACCGTTAGCGGTTTATGCGGCCATAGCAAAGGACGAGTCGATTCGTAAAAAATCCGCGTCAGGCGGAGTTTTTACCGCATTAGCCGAAAAGATTATCAAAGACGGCGGGATTGCGGCAGGCGTAGTAATGGATGAAAATTTTAATATCCACCATTCTTTTATAAGTAACGCTGACGATTTAAAAAAAATTCAAAATTCAAAATACGCGCAGAGTTCAACGCGAAAAACCTTTTCACAAACAAAGGATTTCCTCGAAAGAGGCAAGACGGTACTTTATTCCGGAACGCCGTGCCAGATTGACGGACTGCTTAGTTTTTTGAAAAAGGATTATAATAATCTTATAACCGCCGATATTATTTGCCACGGTGTTCCCGGTAATAAAATGTTTTCCGATTATGTAAGCTCTTTAAAAAAGGACGGAGAGGTTTCTGAATTCGTATTCAGGGAGAAAAAATTGGGCTGGGGTATAAATGCTGTAGCTAATATAAACGGAAAAAAGCGAAAGCTTTGGAACAGCGCTTCTCCGTATCTATATTATTTTACCAAGGGAGTTATATATAGAGAAAACTGCTATAAATGCAAATATGCCGACAGTCACAGACCTGCCGATTTATCGCTCGGAGATTACTGGGGTATTGAAAGACAGCATCCCGAATATCTTGACAAAAAAGACTGGAATGAGGCAAAGGGTATTTCGCTTGTTATAGCAAACACGAAAAAGGGCGTTGAGTTTTTAAATTCGGCGCAAAATGAAATTGAATTAAAGCCCTCAAGCTTTGAAAAGGCGTCCCATAGTAACGCACAGCTCAGACACCCAAGCGAAAGGCTCAACAGAGATGAAATAATTTCTGTTTATAAATCGGGCGGTTGGAGCGCGGTTGAAAATCATTTTAAAAGAAATATAGGGCTTAAAAGGTACAAAAGCAGGGTAAAGTCCTTGATTCCGAAAACGATTAAGAGAAAGCTAAAAGCTAAGATGTAATACGAATTTGTAATCATAAAATATACAGGGAATATTTAGTTTAAAGGGGTGAGAATTATTGCTGAAAATAAAAAAATATCGGTAGCAATGGTTGCCAATGATTTTCAATTAAACGGTATAAGCAGTGTAATAATGAACTACTGTACCAATATTAATTCAGATAAGTTTAAGATAACGGTTATTGTCGGCGGAGAGGTAGCCCGCGCGCACCAAGAAGCTTGCGATGATATAGGAATAAGTATCATTAAGCTTCCAAACCGCAAGAAAAGTCCGTTGTCATTTTTTAAGGCTCTAAAAAAGACATTTAAAGAGGAGCATTTTGATATAGTTCACGTTCACGGGGTTCAGTCGGCAATAGCTGTGGAGCTTTTTATTGCGAAGCTCAGCGGGATAAAAGTCCGTATTGCTCACAGCCACAACACGACCTGTAGAAATATAAGACTGCATAAGCTTATGATGAATTTATTTAAAAGAGTATATACAGGCGCCTTTGCCTGCGGAGAAATGGCGGGAAAGTGGCTTTTTGAGAACGGACAGTTTGTTGTTATTCCAAACGGCTTTGTAACCGAAAAATTTACATTTGATTCCAATATCAGAGCGGAGATACGAAAGGAACTCGCCCTAAAGAACGAGCCTGTTATCGGTCATATCGGAAGATTTAATCAACAGAAAAATCAGGAATATTTGCTTAAAATTTTTGAATGTATCGCTAAGGAAAACAAGAAAGCCGTTTTACTTATGGTCGGCACGGGACCGGATTTTAAAGAAATAAAAGAACGGGTAAAGTCCCACCCGTATAAGGATAGAATTATTCTTTACGGAGAAACTTCTGAACCCGAAAAAATGTATATGGCAATGGATATTTTTGTATTTCCCTCAAGATACGAGGGACTTCCTGTATCGTTGTTAGAGGCGCAGATAAGCGGACTGCCCTGCGTTGTATCAGACGTTATCACGAAAGAGGTTAAGCTTTGTGATAATTATAAATCCCTTTCTATCAATGACCGACCTCAGGCATGGGCTGATGTGGTTTTAAGAAACACCTCAAAGTGGTTGAATAATTCCAGGACTGATTTTTATACTCAAAATATAGAAAAAATTAAGAGCTTTGATATAAAAGAAAATGTTAAACTGCTTGAGAGATTATATACGGAATATTATAATGAGGCTTACGCTTAAATCGCTTAGCCGAATGGGCGAAATTTATAGGAGGATTAAATATGAGCAAGTATAAAATAGGTTACACCTGCGGTGTATTTGACCTTTTCCATGTCGGACATTTAAACCTGCTTGAACGTTGCAAGGAACAGTGCGATTATCTTATAGTAGGGGTTTGCGACGATAAATATGTCAGAGATATAAAGCATAAGGAGCCTGTATATGACGAAAAACAGCGCGCAAGAATTTTAAACGCGCTGAAGGTTGTAGATAAGGCTGAAATTGTTACAATCGAGGAAACCGACGATAAAATTTTAGCGTGGAATAAATTTCAATTTGACGTGCTTTTTTCCGGCGATGACTGGAAGGACAGCGAGCGTTATAAAAAAACAGAAGAGCAATTCAAAAAACTCGGCGCAAGCATAGAATATCTTCCTTATACTAAAGGAATAAGCACCTCACAGATAAAGGAAAACTTGAGTAAAAATCATTAATATGTTATTATAATTTAAGCTTAAAAATGAGGAGGGATTGTTTGAGCTGTAAATTTAGTATAATTATTCCGGTTTATAATGTTGAAAAATATCTTAAAACTTGTATAGAAAGTATTTTAAATCAGAAATTTACGGACTTCGAGCTTATCCTTGTAAATAACGGCTCAACCGACAGCTGTCCGTCTATATGTGAAAAATACGCTCAGTCAGACGGTCGTATAAAAGTTATAAACAAAGAGAAAAATCAAGGATTGTTTATGGCGAGAAAATCCGGAATTAAAGAGGCTGACGGTGAGTATATAGTTCATATTGACGGCGATGATTCCTGCACGGAGGATTTGCTCAGCGCCCTTAATGAAAATATTAATGAATATGAACCCGATTTAATTATATATAACTACAAAAGAATTGACGAAAACGATAACTATGTAGATACAAATATTTCTCCATTGGGTATAGGAAAACGCCTGTTTATCGGTGATGATAAAAAAGATATATTAAAAAAAATGATTGAAACTCATAAGCTGAACAATATCTGGATAAAGTGCGCAAAGAAGAGGATTTACGATGAAGTTGAAACCTCAGAATATGATGAGGTTATGATGGGAGAGGATATAATATATTCAATCATGATGTTAAAAAACTCGGACAGAGTTCTAACAACTTCAGAACCTCTTTATAATTACAGAATTAACCGTGACAGTGCATCCAGAAGAATGAGGACTAAATATATTTATGATTTTTTAAAAACTCAGAAGTATTTTTTTCAAACTATCGAGAGTTTAAACTATGATGATTTAAAACGGCTTTTTGTCCGCAAATATGTTCATAGCGTTTGTAATTATCTTATGAAACTGCATCTTTTAAACAGCTTTTCGCAGTACAAAAAGATATATTTGGATGCAAAAAATTCCCAAATACAAAAAACGATAATAACCTATAAAAGGAAATGGGGATTTGCCAATACTGCGTCGTGGATTGTATGTAATCCGATATTTTATCCTATATCAAAGCTGATGGCAAAGCTTTATTACAAAAGCGTATGAGGTGATTTAATGAAGATTGCCGTATTGGTTGTAACCTATAATAGAAAAGAACTATTAGCGGAAAATATTTCGGCAATAACTACTCAAAGCTACAGAGATTTTGACTTTTATATTTGTGATAACGCAAGCACAGACGGCACTGCTGATTTAGTAAAGGCTATGGCAAAAAACGACAGCAGAATAAAATATTATAATACGGGCTCCAACCTGGGCGGCGCGGGAGGATTTGCTTTCGGACTCAATATTATTTTGCAAAAGGATTATGATTATTGTTGGATGATGGACGATGATTCTATTCCCGAGTATGATTCTCTTGAAAGGCTTATTAAAACCGCCGAGCTTCTTGGAAAGGATAATTTCTCTTTCTTGGCAAATAATGTGCTCTGGACTGACAAAACACCCTGCAAGATGAATAAATGCCCCGCGTTAAGAGAGCCGAACAAATTTGAAAAGGAAAACGGGATTGTTCCTATAAACAGATGCTCATTTGTAGGCTGTTTTATTAATGCGGATGTTGCAAAAAAAGCGGGGCTTCCGTTTAAAGAATTTTTTATCTACGGCGATGATACCGAGTACACATTAAGGCTAAATAAATATAAAGAGTCTTATTGGGTAAAGGAAAGTATTATTATTCATAAAATGCCGAATAATGTTAGGATAGGTATCGCGGAGGCCATTGCGGATAGAATTGAACGGTATGAATATGAGTACAGAAACTTAATTTATATTCACAGAAATTACTGGAAATATTCTTGGGGAAAAATAATATTTCTCTATATTAAAGAATGCGCAAAAGTCATATTAAGGGCTAAAGATAATCGTTTTAAGCGCTTAAAAATGATTATCGTCGGCTTTAAAAAAGGAATAAAGTTTAGTCCCAAAGTCCTTTTTCCCGGACAAGAGTGGTGAAAATATGGTAAAAATAAAATTTAAGGCAAATGAAATTTTTTATTTTACAGCTTACTTTTTGCTTTGCATATCAACCATAGTGTACACGGATTCATTTTTATCAGGGCTTTTTCCGAGCGGAAGCAATACTTTCATCAGATACTCGGCTTTGATATTGTTTATGCTGTCGCTTTTGCAAAACAAATGGAGATTGCTTGAATTTCTCATTTGGGGACTTATCAGCTCGGCGGTTCTGGCAGCCTCGATACTTTCCGACAGACCGATGCTCGCTATTTATATTTTAGCGATTGTTGCAGGAAGAAATATTGAATTTGAGAAGATAAAGAAATTTGTAATTATTTCAAATATTATATGTACGTTAATCGTTTTGGGAAGCTGCGCTTTGGGCTTTATTCCCAATAAGATTTACAATCACGTTAACACAAAAGGCTTAACCCAGGCTAATTCATTGGGTTTCACATATTACAGTACTTTTTCTATTATTGCGTTTCTTGTTTCAACCTTAATACTTTCATTAAAGAACAGGAAATTCAGGAGCTGGCCCTGTATATTCATTTTGTTGGTTGTAAACTTCATAGTCTATGAGCTTTCAACTACACGACTGACCTTTATACTGTTTTTAGCTGAGATTGTTTTGGTAATCTTTATTAGCAAGTACAATTTACTTAATATTAGGAATAACAGAGTATGGCGTACTGTTGCAACGGTAGCCTTCCCGTTCTTTGCGGGAACTTGTTTATGGATTTCATATAAGTTTAGTCATAAAATTGATTGGATGAGAGATCTTAATTCTCTTTTAAACGGGAGACTCGTATTTAGCCAACAAGGAATTTTTAAATATAAACTGTCTCTTTTGGGACAAAAAATAGAAATGGTAGGAGGGGCTGATATTGCAAACAGCAGAAAACAGCTTCAATATTTTTATATCGACAGTGGGTACGTATATACGCTTTTAGCGTATGGCGTTATTGTCTTTTCTCTTTTGATAATAGGATATTCGCTTATATTCAGAACCGCTGTAATTAAGGGAGATATGGGACTGTTTGTATGCTGTTCTCTGATTTGTATTTACGCGCTTATTAACAATATGCTGATAAATATTGAAATGAACCCGTTTTTAATTTTAGTTCCCGCGATTTTAACCGAGGGCAGTTACCGTATGAATTATTCACGATTAAAAAAACATCATAAGCGGTTAAAGCTCATAAAGAACTAAAGACCGTTATCCGAAGCGAAAAAATATCGGAATATCCTGATAATTAATAGGTAAGGAGATTCTTGATAAATGTCAAAAAATAAGATAAAAAAACCGAGTGTAAAAATAAACTTTATATACAGAACGTTTTTTGATGTTCTTACTATTATAACTCCGCTTGTTACCGCTCCGTATGTTTCAAGAGTTTTGGGAGCAAACGGTATCGGAATATACAGCTATACTTCATCAATTATGTCGTTTTTTACGATGTTCGCGGCTTTGGGTACCGTTACATACGGTATGAAGGAAATTTCTCAGAACAGAGATGACAGGAAGAAAAGCAGTAGGTTATTCTGGGAAATAGAAATTATGACCGTTTTCACCTCCGCCGTGTGTCTTTTTGTATGGCTCGGTTTAAGCGTTTTATATAAAGAATATACCCCGTACCTTTTGGCGTTGATACCGATGCTTATAGGTACAACTTTTGATATTTCGTGGTTTTTTACGGGATATGAAAAGGTTTCGTATACTGTTATTAACAATTCGATAATAAAAATATTGTCGCTTGTTTGCCTTTTCGTTTTTATAAAATCAAAGGACGACGTATTCCTTTATGTTCTTTTAAATTCGTTGGCGTCTTTCTTCGGAAGTCTGTCAATGTGGATTCACCTACCAAAAATGCTCGTGAAGGTGAGCTTTAAAGGACTGAAATTTAAAAGACATTTTAAAGAAACTATGGTTTATTTTATACCGACTATCGCAACCTCGGTATATACCGTGCTTGATAAAACCTTAATAGGTATTATTACAAACGACAATTACCAGAACGGTTATTATGACCAGGCGTATAAAATTATAAGACTTGTAAATTCCGTAGTGTTTACTTCGGTTAATACCGTTATGGGCGCGAGAATTGCATATCTTTTTGCCAAGGAAAAATTAGGTGAAATAAAAAACAGAATAAACAGGTCTATGAGCTTTATACTTTTAGTCGGATTCGGCGCGACGTTCGGATTGATAGGTATTGCTGAAAAATTTGTGCCTGTCTTTTTCGGCGAGGGTTACGAGCCGGTAACGTTTCTGATTTATATGATGTCTCCGCTTATTATAATTATCGGAGTAAGCAACTGTTTGGGCTCACAGTACTTTACCCCGAGCGGAAGAAGAAAAGAGAGCGCGAAAATTATCGTTATAGGTTCTGTCATTAATCTCATTTTAAATCTTTGTATGATTCCGTATTTTAAAGCGCAGGGAGCAATAGTCTCTTCCCTTATTGCGGAAGGATTTATTTCTTATGTCTATGTAAAGAAAAGCAGAGGTTATATGACGTTTTTACAGCTTTTTAAATTGAGCTGGAAACGTGTTGTCGCGGGTGTGGTGATGTGCCCGAGCGTGATGTTTGCAGGTAATTTTTTTGAGAATTCTCTTTCTGCGGGCGATAAGCTCGGAAGGCTTCTTTCATCTTCACTGGGTTTAGGTATCCAGATGTTAACGGGGATTGTAATTTATGTCGGAATACTTGCGCTGTTACGCGATGATATGCTTTTTGAGTTTATAAAGATGTTTAAGCAGTCGGTATTAAAAAAACTGTTCCGCAAAAAAGCTTAGGTGATGTAGTTGGTCAATTTAAAGCTGAAAATTCCCGATGAATTTTTTAAAGAAGAGGTTAGAAGCGGTTTTACCGTAACAAAAGAGAGAAAACAGCTTTGGGCTGTCGGGCTCGACTTGTTAAGTGAGCTTATAAGGGTATGTGAAAAGCACAAAATTAATATTTATGTCGCTGACGGAACATTGCTCGGAGCTGTAAGACATAAGGGAATGATTCCTTGGGACGATGATATTGATACCGTTATTCTCAGAGATGATTACGAGCGACTGTGTAAGGTTGCCGAAAAGGAGTTTAAATACCCTTACTTTTTTCAGACGGAGGAAACCGACCCCGGCTCAATGCGCGGACACGCTCAGCTTAGAAACAGCGAAACAACCGGTATTCTGAAAAGCGAGCTCAAATGCGGACTTAAATTTAACCAGGGTATTTTCGTGGATATTTTCCCGCTTGACAATGTTCCCGATAATCAAGATGAGCTTGAAAGCTATCTCTCAAAGCTTATGAGGTTAAGGAAGAAAAAGGATTTTTGGAACCGAAATACACAAAGATATTTAAAATCCGAAAAAAAGGGCATAAAAAGCAAACTGAAAAATTTAACTGCTCCGATTTTTAAAGGCTTTACCGAGCTTTTGAATATAAAAAATCCTTACTATAAAAAAATAGAAAAGCTAAAGGTTAAATATCGTAATGTAAATACCGAATATATGGGCGAGCTTGCGGGTATGTATATATTTAAAAAGGGATTCAAGCACCGCAGGGCTGATTATACCGATAATCCCGAATATATGGATTTTGAAATGATAAAGGTACCCGTTCCGGATAATTACAAGGAAATTTTAAATCGTGAATACGGAAACTGGAAACAGTTTGAAATTGGCTCGTCTGTACACGGCGGTGTGATTTTTGACGCGAATATATCCTATAAGGATTATCTTAAAAACAAAGGATGATAAATTATGAAATACGATTATTTAGTAGTCGGCTCGGGCCTTTACGGAGCGGTTTTTTCTCAGCAGGCAAAGGCGTTGGGAAAATCGGTTTTAGTTATTGATAAGCGCCCTAATATAGCGGGGAATGTCTATACCGAAAACGTAGAGGGGATTAACGTTCACAAATACGGCGCCCATATTTTTCATACAAATATTAAGGAAGTATGGGATTATATAACAAAATTTGCCGTTTTTAACCGCTTTACAAATTCGCCCGTAGCAAATTACAAGGGCGAGCTTTATTCGCTTCCTTTTAATATGTATACCTTTAATAAAATGTGGGGTGTTGTTACTCCCGAAGAGGCTTTGGAGAAAATCGAAGAACAGCGCGCGGAAATTAAGGGCGAGCCTCAAAATTTAGAAGAGCAGGCTATATCCTTAGTCGGAAGAGATATTTATGAAAAGCTCATAAAGGGCTACACGGAAAAGCAATGGGGCAGAGATTGCAGGGAGCTTCCGTCATTTATCATTAAACGTCTGCCCGTAAGACTTACATTTGACAACAATTATTTTAACGCGCTCTATCAGGGCATCCCTGTCGGCGGATATACGAAAATGGTCGAAAATATGCTAAACGGGATTGAGGTAAGATTAAATGTTGATTATCTCAAAAACAAAGAGGAGCTTGACCGACTTGCCGATAAGGTTATCTATACGGGAGCAATTGACGCGTACTTCGGATACAAACTCGGCAATTTAGAGTACCGTTCCGTTCGTTTTGAAAACGAGCTTTTAGACAAGTCTAATTTTCAGGGCAACGCGGCGGTTAACTACACTGACAGGGAAACTCCGTGGACAAGAATCATCGAGCATAAATGGTTTGAATTCGGCAAGGACAAAAACGGAAACGATTTGCCGAAAACCGTAATCAGCCGTGAATACTCGTCTGAATGGAAACCCGGCGACGAGCCTTATTATCCCGTAAACGACGAACGCAATTCAAAGCTTTACGAGCAATACAAAGAGCTTGCTCAAAATGAGAAAAACGTAATTTTCGGGGGACGTTTAGGCGAGTACAAATACTACGATATGGACGCGGTAATAAAAAGCGCGCTCGATGTGTGCGAAAAAGAGCTTAAAAAATAAAGGAATAATTATTAACATTTGGTAAAAGCTATTCATAGGATAAAAAGGTGATTTTATGTTGTGGATAGTTCTTGCCGTAGGTTCTTTATTCTTTTTAATTTTACTCTACGCCTGCTTGGTCGCGGGCGCGAGAGCGGATAGAGAAATGAACGAAATTATGAACGGCAAAACAAAAAGCGTATCAAGGCAAGACCGGCCTTAATACGCTTTTTTTATATCACACATTTTCTTTAAAAACAGTCTATCGCAGAACCTGTCCTTTCTATCCAAAGTGAGATAGAGGAAGAGTGGTTTGGGGGATATGCTTTTCAAATAGGGACTGCAATGTCTGACGTGGAGATATAAAAAATTAAGAATTAAAAATTAAGAATTAAGAATTAGATTAAAAGGTAACCTTTTATTTACTATTCAAAAAAGATAGAACGGAAAAAGTTTGTAAAAAGTCCAAAAAGTCTACCGCAGAACCTGTCCTTTCTATCCAAAGTGAGATAGAGGAAGAAACGTTTGGGGGATATGATTTATCCGAGAGGGACTGTACGGACTGATGTGGAAAATCCCAAAAATTTAGTTTTGTTTTTTAACGATTTTATACTCGTCATAGAGGTTAAAATAGTTACATTCCCTGACGTTTCCGCTCATAAACCTCGCCATTTCGTCTTCGTCAAGATTCACGTCGCAAATATAATATTGGAGTTCATCGTCAAATACATAGTGCGCGCAATGCTCGCAATCCGTCATAATTCTCTCTCCTTAAACAGAGTCGTATTTATTATAGGAAAATGGACTGTAGTTTTTAAGGTATTCCAAAATTTCCTTTTCATCCTTGCTGACCAAGAACAGTTTTTTAATTTTTTCAGACATAAATCCTTGCTCTATAGCGGTGTCAAGCATTTTAAGCAAATCATCGTAATAGCCGTTTACGTTATAAAGCGCAATCGGCTTTCTGTGGCGGTCAAGCTGTTTTAAGGTTAAAATTTCAAAAAATTCCTCAAAGGTTCCTATTCCGCCCGGCATCATAACAAACGCGTCGCTTTTATTTTCCATAATCTGCTTGCGCTCGCGCATAGTTTCCGTGCGAATAATTTCGCAGTCGGTAAACATAACGTGAGCGTTGTCAAAGAAGTAGGGTATCACGCCGATAACCTTTCCGCCCTTTTTGCGACAGCCTCTCGCGACAGCCCCCATAACTCCGTATTTTCCCGCTCCGAAAATGAGCGTATCATTATTTTCGGCAATAGCTCTGCCGAATTTCTCTCCCGCGTTCAAGTAGGATTTATCAATAGTTTCGCTTGACGCGCAATATACACAAATATTCATAAAAATCTCCTGTTTACCATATAGATAATAATTATACCACATTTTCAAAAATAATATCTATTGTTATTTTATCCATAAAAGCGGGTATGATTTTGTGCGAATTTTTCAGGTTGAATAATACTCGGAGAAGTGCTATAATTTTTATGATAATAAATTATGCTAAAATTTTCAGAAGGAAGTTTTGAAATGCAAAAAAGAAAGTTCACAAAAAAAGAAATCATAGCGCTTTCGGTATTAATAATTTTAATGATTGCGGTTATTATTGTCGGAGCTTTTATAATAGTAAACAATGTAAACTCCGCAAACCGCAAGGCAACCGACACAAAACACACGACCATAGCAATCGAAACGCCGACCGCGGTACATTCAACCTCCGAGAAAGGCGCAACGGAAAAGATTGTTTCAAATAACTCAAAGGCTGATAATAAATCATCAAAAAACCTTTCCTCAAAATCTACGGTTTCCGATAAATCCGAAAAATCCGTCACTCCGTCAAAAACTCAGTCAAAAAGTACAATTTCAAAAGCCTCAAAAAAACCCTCGACAAAAAGCAAAACTCCGCCAAAGTCAAAAGGCGCTCAAAAGGTTGAGGTGGTAACTCCAGACAAAAACACCGAACACAAGTCGGACGATAAATGTAAAATTAACGGTACGACCTGCTATGTAGGGGATACAATCAGCGTTACCCTAAATCTCACCGTGCCGATAATACTTGAAAATTATCAGGGATATACGACCTATGACGGCGATTATCTCGAGTACGTTTCCGTAAGCGCCAATACAAACGGAATTGTAAACAACAGAGATAATACAATTTTCTACAACGCGTCAGTAATCAGCGGTCTTGATTTTACATCAACAGGCACTATTTACACGGTGACTTTTAAGGTGAAAAAGGCAGGCTCAACCTCAATTAAAAACACATTGGAAGTTTTGACGGACAAAAATGACAAGAACGTAAGCTTTAAGAAAGCCAAGGACGAAATCAAGGTTTTCGGCTGATTGAAGGTATTATTAACCCGATTTAAACGATATAACATTAAAATATGCGATTTTTATTAAAAAGACATAAAAAATCAGCTCCTTACTGCCATATCGGCGGTGAGGAGCTTTCTGTCTGCATTTATTTTCAGACATCCGCCTGTTGCTTATTGACAAATCTTGATTAAAGCCTTATAATGAGTATGGAAAGACAGTGCGGACTGTCTGCTCTACCTATGCGAAAGGCTTGCTAAAATCAGCAAGCAAGAAAACCGCCTTGTATTGCAGTTACAGGGCGGTTGTTTTTTCGCTTATTGACCTGTTTTACAGCTTTGGGCGACTATATGTCTACCGCTCGCTTGCGGTAAAACGTTTTACAGATTACCCGAAGTAGAGGTGAAAATCCGCTTTTTATGGTAAAAAGCCCTTGCAAACATATTCCTGATATGTTATAATTTACCTGTAATTTGGGTATATACGATTTCTTTTGCCCGGATAATAATGTAAAGGAGATATAAATTATGTATCAGTCAAAGATTGAAAAAGTAATCGCTCGTGAAATTATCGACTCCCGCGGTAATCCTACCGTAGAGGCTGACGTATATCTTGACAGCGGTATTATGGGCACGGGCGCGGCTCCCAGCGGCGCGTCAACAGGTGAGTTTGAGGCTCTCGAACTCCGCGACGGCGATAAGTCTAAATTCGGAGGCAAGGGTGTTTCCAAGGCTGTTGAAAATGTTAATACTGTAATCAACGACGTTCTCACAGGTATGGACGCTTATGATATTTACGCTATTGATAAGGCTATGATTGAGGCTGACGGCACAGAAGACAAGTCAAAGCTCGGCGCTAACGCAATTCTTGCGGTTTCAATTGCCGCTTGCAAGGCCGCCGCTAACGACCTTGACATTCCTCTCTACCGTTACCTCGGTGGACAGAACGGCTGTACGCTTCCTGTTCCGATGATGAATATTTTAAACGGTGGCGCTCACGCTACAAATACTGTTGATACACAGGAATTTATGATTATGCCCGCAGGCGCTCCCTCCTTTAAGGAAGGACTTCGCTGGTGTACGGAAGTATTCCACGCTTTGCAGGCTCTCTTAAAGGCTGACGGACTTGCAACCTCCGTAGGCGACGAGGGCGGTTTCGCTCCTAACCTCAAAGACGACGACGAAACAATCGGCTACATCATTAAGGCTATCGAAAAAGCAGGCTACGAGCCGGGCAAGGATTTTGTACTTGCTATGGACGCCGCTTCGTCAGAGTGGAAGGGTTCCAAGAAAGGCGAATATGTTCAGCCGAAGTCGGGCAAGAAGTTTACCTCCAAGGAGCTTGTTGACCACTGGGCAGACCTTCTTGACAAATATCCGATTATTTCCCTCGAGGACGGTCTTGACGAGGAAGACTGGGAAGGCTGGCAGTATATGACCGAAAAGCTCGGCGGACGTCTCCAGCTTGTAGGCGACGACCTCTTCGTTACAAACACAAAAAGACTTAAAAAGGGCATAGAACTCGGCGCGGCAAACTCTATCCTTATTAAGCTTAATCAGATTGGCTCCGTATCCGAAACTCTTGACGCTATTAAAATGGCTCACAAGGCAGGCTATACTGCTATCGTTTCTCACCGTTCGGGTGAAACTGAGGATACAACAATCGCCGACCTCGCTGTTTCTCTTAACGCGGGTCAGATTAAGACAGGCGCTCCCTCACGTTCAGAGCGTGTCGCTAAATACAACCGCCTCCTTAGAATTGAGGAAGAGCTCGGCGACGCGGCTGTATATGCCGGTTACGGCGCGTTTAACGTAAAAAGATAAAAATAAAAACTGAGATAAAAAAGTGCGAAAGAGCTTTTTTCATAATCCTTCTAATACCGCCCGATTTTCGGGCGGTATTTTTATATCTCCTCGTCAGACATTGCAGTCCCTCTCGGGCAAATCATCTCCCCCAGACGTTTCTTCCTCTATCTCACTTTGGATAGGGAGGACATGTTCTGCTATAGACTTTTTGGACTTTTTAGAAACTTTTCCGTTCTATCTTTTTTGAATAGGAAATAAAAGGTTACCTATAAATCCAATTCTTAATTCTTAATTCTTAATTCAAAAATCCCCCAGACCTTCGTGCCACTGTCTTGTTTTGGATAGGGAGGATAGGTTCAGCGAAAAATCCCTATCAAACCTTTCCTCTAAATCCGATATGAATAGAAAATAAAAGGTTACCTCTAACTCTAATTCTTAATTCTTAATTTTTAATTCTCAATTCACAATCTTGTCAAAACGCACAAACAGAAATAAAAATTTTAAAATGTCAACTACCTTTAAAAAAAATATACTTTGTTGAAATGACTAAAATTTCATTATGATTTTTGGTGATTATAACTAACTACTAAAAAACTTGCACAAAATTTTAAAATTTTATAAAAATATGCACAAATTATATTGACTTATGAGCATAAAATATTGTAAAATATTATAGCTAAAATAAACTAAAGGTAGGTGTCTTTTTTGATGCCTGCGTTGAGTAATTGTTGAATATTTATTGAAAAAATCGGGAGGGATAATGTGTCTTTAAATACATATGTCGAAAAAAATCAAAGAAGACTCAAAGAAAGAAAGAGACTGATTGCCTTCCTGAGCATCTTCGCTGTTTTGGGATTAGCAACCGCGACATACGCTTGGTTTACTGTCAACACCTTTGCGGGGGTTAAAGACTTTGAGCTTCAAATCAGCACGGGCGATGATTTGCGTGTTTCAATGGATAATCACGGCTCTGATATTGAGCAATATACCCATACAATCACCAACGAGATGCTCAATTCATATTTGCAAAAAAATTATGATAAAACCCTTGACGATATTATTCTCGACCCTGTAACAACGAACGACGGAAAAAGGTTTACATACCAAGACGGCTCGGGCGCCGAGCCTAACGGCGATGAGTCGTATTTTGAGTTTGAATGTTTTTTTATCGCGACTAAAGCGATGACCGTTCACCTTACGACAGAAGCAACGGATGAAAACGGAAACAGAGCCGACGGAACAAAGGTCAGCACGACCTCCCCCGCGCCGCAAAGCGATATTGTAAAGGCGATTCGCCTTGCGTTTGACGGCGAGGGCAATTCGGTTAAAACCTACGAGCCTAATAAGGGAAGTAAGGTTACGGCTTTGACAACCTTTGATTTGCCGAGCGGTACGATGGATTATAACAGCTCCAACAGTCTTTTTACACTTGAAAAGTTAACTCCGAAGAAAGTCGCAGTAAGGCTTTGGATGGAGGGAGAAGACCCCGAGTGTGACAACGACGTACAGAGAGCTAATTTAAGGGTTAGACTTTCATTCGCGGGAATCAAGGGAACTGTTAACGGAAATCCCGTTGCCTGATTTTAAAATAAGTTAATTTTATATAGCACACGGGTGCAAAGAGGTGAATTAAATGTCACTTAGAAAAAAGAATAAACAGGTTGCGGCGCCTACTCCCGAAGCTGTCGCGAGGCTTGGTCATAAAGATGAAATAAAGGCGGCAAGGGACAAAAACAGCGGAGTATATGAGCACTTTCATTCTCAGGAAAACGCCAAGGTTATCGCAACCGAGAAAAAGCGTAAACGCAGATATATGGCGATTCTTTCAGCGCTTGTTGCTATACTTCTTGTAATGTACATAATCTCAATGCTCCTTACGCAGTGGGGCGATTTGGTTATTTCAATCGGCGATGTATCCGATGGAAAAACAATTATGCTTTCCGAGTCGAAATCCTTTGATGACGCGGAGGAAAACCTCAACGGCGGTTCGGTAAAGGATGTGACTAATATTACGAAGTCGTGGCTTCCGAAAAATCTTGATACCGAAAAGGACGGACAGCATAACGGCGATAACTATGTTGCATATACATTCTACCTTAAAAATACAGGCGATGAGGATTTGGATTATAAAACGACAATGGATATTACAGGCGTTTCCAAATCCGCTGACGAGGCAGTCAGAATTTTAATTTATAAAAACGGTAAAGGCAATACCTACGCAAAGGGTACATATGCAAACCGAAAAACAGCTGAAACCGACGCCACAAAATGGGTGGATAACGATACGGTAATCAGAACCCCTCAATCTCACCTTAAAGCAGGCTCGGTTGATAAATTCACCATAGTAATATGGATTGAGGGAAACGACAAAGAATGTGTAGACGCAATCCGCGGGGGAACAATAAGAAGCCGTATGGTATTTGACGTTGTAAAGAACGAAGAAGAGAGTTAAAAATTAAGAATTAAGAGTTAAGAATTAATTTATAATTAACGTTTTCCTTATGCAAAAGTCTACAGCAGAACCTGTCCGCTCTATCCAAAACAAGACTGTGGCACAGATGTTTGGGGGATATGAGCAATAATATAGGGACTACAATGTATGATGTGGAAAATCTAAAAAAGAACCTGTCCTCCATATCCAAAGTGAGATAGAGGAAGAAATGTATGGGGGAGATGAATTGTTAGATAGGGACTGCAGTGTATGACGTGGATATACAAAATAGTATCAATCGCTTAATTTGTTCGAGTTGCTGAACGAGTGGATTAAGCGTCGATAAATAAATAAAACAGTCACAAAAGTGACAAATATTTTTTAGGAGGATTTTCGAATGAAAAACACAAGAAAAAAGATGTTATTATCATCAGTAGCTATGCTTCTTGTTGCTCTCGTAGCTTTAGGCTCCGCAACATTCGCATGGTACTTCACAAACAATTCCGTAACAGCATCAGAAACAAAATTAAAGGCTTCTTCAGCTGACGGTCTTGTTATTCGTAAGTTAAAAACTGACCAATGGGCTACTAAAATCACAAACTTAAAGAAGTTTGAAGACACTAATGTTTCGCCTGCTACAATCGACTATTCTGTAAACTACGAACAAGTAAAAGGTATCGTAGGAGCTAAGGGTAAAGCTAATGATGACGGTACATATACTACACAGGGTACAGAGGTAGAGCATGCTTCTATGGAGTCTAATGGAGCATTTTTAATTGATGATTTCTATGTAGCTACACCGAGTTCTGAGCAAAAGGATGTTAAATTGACAATTAATGGTTCAGCAAACGAAAATACATATATTAACGTTGCCGTTTATGTTGACGATGTTCTTATCGGCGCAGTTTGCTCCGACGGAACAACTGGACAAACAAACAACAGAGTTCAAATATTAGCTAATCACCAGGAAAATGGAACTTATACATTAGGAACACTTAATACAACATTAGAAAAGCAATTTAAAGTAAAATCAAATTCCAATAATGGTGATGGTTCACACGTTCAGCTTATTGCTTTTGCAGACGGTGAGAACGAGAAGTGTACAACTGATAAGGCTAACACATCAGAAGTTAACTTCACATACGAGTTTGAAGTTGCATAATTTTAAATTAAGCGAATTTTAAACATGCAGTTTTTTATCCCCCCGAGCCGAGCGCTCGGCTCGGGGGGATTTAAAAGCTAATGTTCAGTCAGCAGGGACAAAGGCTTTATTCTGAGTGGCGGGCTTTGTCGCTATTTTAGCTTGTAATTAGTGATAAAGTCTCGGCAAAGCCAATGCACTTGGATTTTAAGAGCGCAAAAAATAAATCCTTTTTAAGGGGTATAGATAACAAAAAGGAAATGGAGCACTAACTAATGAAAAAAACCTTGAACAAAATTTTACATATCGTAGTCGATGTGTTAGTAGTGGTTATATTGATTATATCTGTATTAATACTTACTATGATATTAACTGCGCAAGGAGAGGGCGGTGTTCCTTCTGTTTTTGGTAAAGCGCCTATATCCGTACTTACTAATTCTATGCACGGCGACGCTCCCGACAGCTTTGATGAGGGCGATTTGCTCATTTGCGACGTAATTGACCATAACGCTGAAAACGAATTTAATGTCGGTGATGTAGTTACATTCAGACAGGACATCAACGGCGACGGTGTTGAGGATTACGTTACGCATAGAATTTATAAAAAAGACGGCGGTACATATCTGACTAAGGGCGATAATAACGTCTCCTACGACCAAGACGTTAACGGAAGCGTTGTATTTGAAGCTCTGACGGAAAACGATTTTGTTGCCCGATATACGGGTACTAAAATCTCGGGCTTTGGCTCTGTTTTAAATTATCTTCAGACCCCTAACGGATTTTTCCTCTGTATTTTGCTCCCGATGATATTCTTCTTCCTCTATCAGGCTGTACGCGTTGTAATTAACGTAATAGCCTACAACAAGGAGAACGCTATGATTAAGGCGCAGGAGGCTATTGCCAAATCCGATTTGACCGAGGAGCAGAAAGCGAAAGCGATTGAGGAGTATCTTGCCTCACAGAAGAAGGCTCCCGATAATTCCGATAAATCTGACGGTAAAGAACAAGAACCCGAGCAAATCTCCGTTCCGGAACCGCCCGAAACGGAACAGGGAGAAGAGCAGACAGAGCAAGCTTTTCAGGAAACAGCGGAAGAATCCGAACAGAGCGAGTAATACCCTTAACGGGAATTTCTCGATTATAAGTTAAATTGCAAGTTATGTAAAATTGCAAGCTATATAAAATTAAAGTTAATTTGCCCGTAGATTTTACGTAAAAAGAAATTTGAGGTACGGCGTATTGCGCCGATAATGTTAAGAATTTCTGAAAATCCTTATGGGCGGTACTTCACACCTTGACTATATAATTCAAAGTGGGGCGCAAAACGCTCGAATGTAAAGATTTATATAAAAGAGAGCCGAGGTCAGAAAGCTCTTGGCAGGTGTTGGAAGATTTTTTTAAGGAGATAATCCTATGGATGTTGTATTCAAATTTTTGTTCCAATTTTTAGGACAGTTTTTCGGCTCCTTATGGGGAGCGATTTCGGGAGTATTTGTAGGTATCGGAAACGCCTTTAATATTCCCGAGTACATAAGTATTATAACCCGCTATACCACAACCCTCGGCGGTGTTGCCTGGGTAGTAGCTATAATCGCAATTATCCTTTTAATCGCGGTTTTGGCGCTTGTGGTATTCTTTATAGTTGCCTCCTTAAAGAAATTTTTCAAGGCAAGAAGCGCGCGCAAGGACACAGGCTCCCTCGTGCACGAGGTTCAGGCTCTTAACCGCGAGGTAATGAGACTTAACCTTGAAAAGGATAAAATCCTTTCAATGAAAGTCAGCCAGATTGGTCTTAACCCGAACGAAATCTCCGAGCTTACGGGCGAGGAGCTTGAAACCCTTAACGAAGAGGGTGAGGCTGACGGCGATTCGGGAGAGGTACGTTTCTTAAAGCTCGTTCAGCTTGACGAGGACTGGGCAAATTATCAACCGCCCGAATATGATAACGACATTACTCTCCCCGAGTTTTGCGACCGTTTCCGTCTTTTCGCTTGCTCCAGACTTGGACTTTATTATGACATAGCGATGATTCGCCGTTTTGTCGCGGCGTTCGCCTCAACAAGACTTATCGTACTTCAAGGTATTTCCGGTACAGGTAAAACATCTCTTGCTTACGCTTTCGGTAAATATGTAAGAAACCCCTCCGTAATTACTCCCGTACAGCCTTCCTGGCGCGACCGTTCCGAGCTGTTCGGTTACTTCAACGAATTTACAAAGAAATATAACGAAACCGAACTGCTCCGCGCTATGTACGAGGCTAACTATAACGAAAACATTTATCTCGTTATTCTCGACGAGATGAACATTGCGCGTGTTGAGTATTACTTCGCTGAAATGCTCTCCATTCTTGAAATGCCGCGCAAGGATGAATGGATAGTCGACCTTGTTCCGAACAAGTGGAAAAACGACCCGAAACAGCTTAAAAACGGTAAATTTACCGTACCGCCCAATATGTGGTACTGCGGTACAATCAACAACGACGACTCCACGTTCGCTGTTACTGATAAGGTTTACGACCGCGCTATGCCTATTAACATTGACAACAAGGGCGTTGCGTTTGACGCTCCCGATACTCCTCCTGTTGTTATCAACTATCATCATTTTGAGGATATTCTTAATCAGGCGAAGGCGGATAACCCGATTTCCGAAGACCTGCTTAATAAGCTCGCTTTAGTTGACGATTATGTAATAGCTCATTTCAGAGTGGCTTTCGGTAACCGTATTATGAAACAAATTAAAGACTATGTTCCCGCGTACGTCGGTACGGGCGGAACCGAGATTGACGGTCTTGACTATATCCTCGCGCGCAAGGTATTGCGTAAGTTTGAGGCTCTTAACCTCTCTTATATCAGAGATGAAATTGACGGTCTTATAGCATATTTTGATGAGTTATTCGGCGAAGAAAATATGGGCGAGTGCAAGAGCTATCTGCTTATGCTTAAAAAGCTTGCGTAATTTAAACTAACTTTAGGGACGTCAAAAGCTCGACGTCCCATAAGGTATTTATTTAGTTTGATTTTTATGAAACAGAGGTGAAAGATTTTGGAAAATTTCGATAAGTATTATCGTTCCTATAAATATATGCAAAAACACCTCGCTACAGATTTTACCGCTAACTACCTCAACACCAATATGGAGGATAACGATAAGGGTCAGGATATTCTGTCGGGTAAGCTCAACGAAAAGGTTATTGATATGGAATGGGTTACCGCGATTGAGGATACCATTCCCTATATAGAAAAAGCAATCGCCGAGCAACGCAGGTTTATTATTGAAAACAATGAGGTTTACAGAGTTGATAAGGCTAAAATTATTAACAAGGATTCTGTAAAGCATTTAATTCAGCATACTAATTTTATTGATAATATTGACGACGACGGAAAAGTCACACCCAATAAGATTCTGACTATTGAGCGTGAGGACTCGTTTGAAACCTATGAAAACCGTTTTCTTATTACGCTTATTGAAAACGCGATGATGTTTGTAAGCGATAAGTACAGAAAAATGGTAGACGCTCCGACCGATACATATAATGAGGTTGAAATGAACCGCGACCTTGTGCTTAATAATCAGCGGATAAAATTTAAGGTTCAGTATTCAAACGAAGTCAAGGACGCTAAATCCGACGACCTTGACGTACAGGATTTTGAAAAGCTTTCCGACTTTGACCGTGTCCGCCGTATTCGTCAAAAGCTTAACAGCTTTTTGAACACGGATATGATGCAGGAGCTAAAAAAATCGGTTAGAGTTAAGCCCCCTATAAATCGTACCAACCTTATGACGAAAAACCCCAACTATAAGGCTTGTCTTGATTTGTTTAACTATCTTTACGCTTATAATAAGGAAGGCTTTGAAATTGTAGGCAGAGAATTTACAGGTAAAATGGATAAGGAAGTCCAGAAGAGCTTGTATTTCTCACTCGGTTTCCAGCATTTTATGCTCTCTATAGCTACTAACCCCGCGCTTAAAAATATGCTCGAGAACAGGTATCAGGAGCAGAAAAAACGACGTGAAAGCGGAGAGGATTCCGAAACAGCCGACCTTATAGAAAAAATCCGTAAGGAAGAAATGAAAATCCGCTTGCAGGAAATTCGCGAGCGAGAGAAAATTATCCGTGACCAAAAGGCGGAAATCGCCGCTCTAAAGCGTGAAATAGAAAAACGCGATAAGACTATCGAGTCCTTGAGAAGCTCTATCAAAGCCCTTGAAGAACAGGTTAAAGAGCTTCAGGAAGAGTTACAGACTGTTAAGGCAGAGCTCGTTAAGGCTAAAGAGAGAATTGCTGAACTCGAAGCGAAGGTCGCGGAGCTTGAAGAGAAAATTAGAATCCTTGAGGCGAAAATTGCCGAGCTTGAAGCTAAGGTTGCAGAGCTTGAAAGGATTAAGGCGGAGCTTGAGGCAAAGATTGCCGAGCTTGAAGAGGTTATTGAAAAGCAAAAAGCCCGTATTGCGGAGTTAGAAGATATTGTCGCAAAGCAGAAAGCCCGTATAGAAGAGCTTGAAGCATATGTTGCTGAACTCGAAAAAACAAAGGCACAGCTTGAAGAAAGGGTTGAAAATCTCGAAGCCGAGAACGCGGCGCAAAAGGCTGTTATCGAGGCGCACGAGGCTACAATCGCAAGCCAGAAAGAGGCTATTGCGGGACTTGAAAACGAGATTGCGAACGCGAAGCAGGAGATTTCACAGCTTAGCGAAACTCTCAAAGAGCGTGACAAGACTATTTCGGAACAGTCGAAAACAATTGAAACGCTCAACACCAATCTTCAAAGCCTTACAACCGAGCTTGCCGATGAAAAGGAGAGCCATAAGGCAGACGTTGAGGCGGAAAAAACAGCTCACACCAACCACGTTGCCGAACTCAACACCCTGTTTGAGGGCGAAAAGGCGTCAATCGAAGACGCTCACAATAAAGCGGTTGAAAAGCTCAAAAAGGAGCACAAATCCGCTATTGATAAGGTTAAAAAGCAGTGCGATACCGACAAGAGCCGTATCCAAAAGGATGCGGACAGTCGCATAAGAGCCGCGCAGAAGGACGCCGATAAAAAGGCTAAAGACGAGATTAAAAAACAGGTTGCAAAAGCTCAGGCTGAGGCTAAGAAGGCCGCCAAAAAGGCGAGCGAAACCGCGGCTAAATTTAAAAAAGAGCTTAAAATCCAAAAGGGCGACGACGGACTTTTCCGCTTTGACTTTACTTTGGGCGCTCTCGGCGTTCAGTCGATGAAGGCTGTCGCGCTTTCGGGCACTGACGGAATTTTCCAAATGCCTCATAATAACAACCTTGCTTGTATCTATATCGTAAAAGACAATAAAAGGATTACGGTATATTCAGGCAGATTTAATCATATAGAGGTTTTGAAAAAATACAATTCAACAAACCTTGACGATTGCAAACAGCTCATTTCGGATACGCTTGTGAAGGCTGATAAAGCTTGCGCGTATCTCACATACAAATCATTAGATAAACTGACTGTCAACAGTTTTGCTGACTTTATTAAAAACGAGGCTCAAATTACATTGACGGAGATTTTCCACAATAAGAGCCAAAAGAGCGGAAAATCCACACTCGGAATTTATTATTACAGAGGTTAATATGGAGCAGAAAACAAGCCGAAGCAGGCGTTACATTATTACTAAAAATTCAATATTAATGCTTGTTGTGCTTGTTATTATTTTCCTCGCGGTTTGGGCGTGGTATACTGATACAAAATCAACCTCTGCCAGCACAACAAAACTTTCCGCAAGTCCTGCGGATAATGTTGAGATTGCCATTCCCGAAAAGGTTGATGACGGAAAGGGAAAACTCGTGGACTCTTTCCCGATTAATAATGGCAGTTGGAAAACTGAAATTGAGTTTAAGGATTCCGGATATGTAAAAAATCTTGTTAATGACATTACAAGCGACGGAAAGCAGTTTGTTGTTCCCGGATTTAATTCCACAGAGGATTATGCGATAGGAAGAACTGTTAATGTTGCTGATGTATGGGAAGACGGTCTTTCAAGTAAAGAGGCGTTGACCGATGATGATGTCAATAACGACGATAAGTATAACTATATTTCTTTTGATTTCTATCTGCGTTCCCGCAGTAGCAGGATTAACTTAAGACCGGAATCATGTTTGGCTTCAGGCTCTGAACTCGGCTATGACGATGACGGAAAGAAAGGAACCCCCAGAAAGCTGTCCGCAGACAGCAGTTCTACTGTTCCGTATCGTGTCAGTTCATACAGCGCTAATTCAGCTCATCCCTTTTCAGCCGACGCCATTGTGGGCGCAATGAGGGTTTCTCTTGTGGGCGCTCCCGTTGACGGAGTTACAACCTTAAATAATGTAACTACCGAAACAACCTATGATAACGGTAAAACTTGGGAAAAATCCGCGCAAACAAAAATCACCTGGCTCCCAAGGCCGGATATATGTCTTAACGCAACAAAAAATATGACCGACTGGACTCTTATTACAGGCATAACCCCGAGTAGTGAATATGCGGAAAAAACCTATGGTCATTCGTTCTTTGAGGGAAACTATCCTGTGACAAAAGAAGACGGAACCAAGGATACATCTGTAAAAAAAGGCGTTACTAAACATAAATACTATGATAAAAATGTTTTACCCGATAAAGTTTCAGATGACGCGGACGAAAATGTTCCGGACTATTTTAAGGTAAGTAAAATAAGTAATAGTGATTCAACAAAATTTAACGGAGCCACTCCTTACTACCCGACACTCGGTCAATCGGTCGAAATAGCAAATGAAGCTGAGAACCCTTCTGAAATAGAATTTAGCCCATCGGGTGACGACAGAGCGACAAACGGTTATTACGT
Organism: uncultured Clostridia bacterium; assembly: GCA_947585745.1. Classification (GTDB taxonomy): domain Bacteria; phylum Bacillota; class Clostridia; order Oscillospirales; family Acutalibacteraceae; genus Ruminococcoides. The sequence continues at coordinate 51,439 of CANPXF010000015.1, forward strand.
TTACAGATACACTCTTAATCTATGGATTGAGGGAGAAGACGCTGAAGCCCGCCGCGCTATAAATAACGGTATGTTTAGTTTGGAGCTTGACTTCGGGGCTTAATAAAATATAATTATATTTATTAATTGAAAAGAGGTGAAATTATGGGCAGATTGCAGAAAAAACTTGTTGTAAAAATCTCTGAAATCACAAAAAATTGCAAATCGAGCAGAAAACAACTCTCTTTGTCTATAGTTTCACTTATAATTTCTTCGATGATTTTAATATCAACAACCTTCTGTTGGTATGCGCTTTCAAAGACTACGGGTACAGCGTCCAATGTTAATCTTGAAGTTGGAAACGGTCTTCGTATTAATGACCTTGACAGCGCGATGAAGGATATTAAGGACCACTCATATTTATTACCGGCTTCTTCAGTCGACGGACGAAATTTATTTTTTCCTACAGACGGTACGGATTTTTCAACTACAACTTCCGCGATGACTTTCCGAAGCGCTAACGCGGGAGATAGAAACTATTCTTACGTTCAGCTTGATTTTAACCTTACAGCGGAAGCCGACTACACGAGTATATATCTTCAAAAGGATTCTATTGTTGATGTAAAAGATGATGAAAAAGTATTATCCTCTGAAGATTTGGTAAAAATAAAAAATTCTATAAGGACAGCTATTTACTATGAGGGAATGGATTCTCCAAGAGTTTTTACATCTCTTAACAATCCCCAGTCGACTAAGGCTGTTAAGGATATTGACCGTACAACGGGTAAATTCCTTGAAAGTGATACGCAGGTTGCATATCCGTTTAACGACTATACCTTCGGAAAACGTCAGCTCGCAATGCTGAACAAGGGTGAAACAAGACCGTTTTCGCTGATTATATGGCTGGAGGGTACTGACTCGGCTTGTGTCAGCAACCCCGTTATGCTTAAACAATTGGAGATTAAACTTACCTTTACCACATCTTGGGATAATACCGAAACAATCCAGTTTGAAGATAATACAATCGCATCCGACGGTAAGTCTGCTGTTTCTGAATTTCTTGATAAAAATCCGGGATATTCTCTGAAGCTTAACTATACAAATACTTCCAATAAGATTAAAGACCTGAAGTTTACTATGTATAGGACATCTATGGAGAACAACAAAATATGGAAGTGTAATATTCCGAGTATATTCTCAAATGAAATTTCGTTCCAGATTGTCAGTGATTCTGATAAGAATGACATTGCGTATGAATGGAAAGTAAACGAAAGCGGCGAGCCGACTCTTAACCGAAGCACATCAACAAGATATATTTGTGAATCATTTGGAGAGAATAAATGCTATGGTCACTGGTACGACGGTGATATTGAAGAGAACGGTGACGGTCGAGATGAAAATATCGGTGACATTGACGATGGCGACTGGTAATTTAATTCTTCGGAAAAGAGAAAGACAGGGAGGTGTCACAAATGAAAAAATTTACAAATAAAAAATATGCTTTATCAATAGTGGCGCTTATCCTTGTACTGCTTATGACTGTCGGCATAACGTACAGTTGGATTGACGACGTTAAGCTTGTTGAAATTAATACGAGCGACGACGGTACCAATATTCCGTTAAAAACGGGAATAGACATCAATTCAACTGCAACAATTAAAGACCAAAGAACCATTACAGCAACCAATAAAACAATAAATCTCGGCAAGGTGCTTTCTGAAAAGGATGAAAGCGATTTTGTTGGAAAAACATTAACAGAAGCTCAAAAAAATCAAATAAACAAAGAAAAAGGATATTTATATGAATCGGGCGGTATGCACTTTTCAGGCTGTTACAGCGACGGAGAATCATTCTATTTTCCCATAAACGGTACGACTTCCTATTATCGTGAGGGTAATATAGATGACGAAAATGTTAACTATATTGACGTAACTCTCAAAGTCAGCTCTCCCGACGCAAATGTAGATTTCTGGTTTGAAAATCTTCCGACCGTTAAAGATAATAAAGGTAACAAGATAGAAAACGCGCGTTATTCCATTACTGTTGACGGAAGAAGAAATATTTATTCCTCCACAGGGGAGGCACAAACAGTAAGAGAAACAGATTCTAATCTTACTGATGTTTCGGGCGTTAGAAAAACCGCCGAATATACATATGGTAATAGCAATAACAAAGATAACGCAAACACTTTGTTTTCCATTAAAAAGGGAAGCTCTGTCAACTTAAATGTAAAAATATGGGTTGAAGGAAACATTAGCGCGAATATTGAGTCTGCAGACATAAATATGTCGCTTGTATCATCTTGGGCATATACGCACAATATAACAATTATTGATAAGACTTCTTCATGCGGAATTACAACATCCTCAAGTCAAAGTCCATCGTGGCTTGGCAACGGTGGTTCTAAAATGTTTTGGACATTTCCGGCGTTGCTTAATGCTAAGACAACCAATAAAGCTTATTGGCAAAATTCTACATATAAAAATCAGGGCCTTTCGGGGGATTTGAACTTTAGTACAGTAACTGATACATCCGGGACATACCGCAAATGCACAATAAATAATGTACCCCTTGTTTATAATAATGAGGATATGATGATTTATCGTGACAATAGTTGGAATCAAGGTTCAAAAACAGATGCGTACTATGGGGTGAAATGCTACAACTGGTGGTATACTAACATACCCAATAGCTACGTTAATTGCGAATATACCTTATACGGCGGTTCACACGATGAATATGCAGCTCGTTATTATCCTGAGGGAAAAGACAAAAAGGCAAATACAAATCAGGGTTACGGCACATGGGGCGAGTTGGAAAAAATTCAGGTTGACCCGCAAACTAAATCCGTAAACGGGAAAAATTTAGCGCCAAAAATAAACGGCGACGGCGAAGATTCTGTATTAAGCAAAGATTATTACCTTGCGGGAACATTTGACAGTGTAGACGTTGGCATAAACGACAACTACAATAAATACTACCAAAGTTATAAGTTCGATAAACAAACAGGGACAATAACAATAACATTTAGACAAACAAGCTATGTAATTGTCAGAACAGGCGATACAAGCAATGCTTTGTATATGACAGATAATTATGAAACAGGCACATCGGCTAAACTTTCTAAGAAGGAGAATGGCGAAAAGCTCGGAGTAGAGGCGGGCACATATATCTTTAAGCTTGTAGAAAATGGATCTGATACGTTAACGTTGTCCTATGGAGATAATGGAGCGGACTTTTATATTTGCGATTACTCTGATTATGATGCTACAGAAGAATTGTATATTCACGGTATGAGCTATAATTCTACTAATAAATTATGGGAGGCTTATGTCCCCAAATCATCCACTTTGCTCCAGTTCTATTACCATAAAAAAGATACCAATGATGGTAGCAGCTACTGGGGATACAATAGTTGGGATGGAGTAAATTTACAGCAACGTCCTCAAGGTAAAACAAAATATTATCTTACACATCGTATTGATGAATCTTATGGTGGAATAGGCTATTGGCAAGGCGCCGAAGATATTTACTTAATAAGAAATAATGATCTTAAAGACGCAAATCCTCCTTATGTTTATTTGTATGATGATGATTATAATTATTATAAGGCATGGCATGGCAGTGCAATGAATGACACCGGTCAAACTTTTCCGAATACCAGTGAAAAAATATATAAATTTACATGTACAAAGGAAAATAATCCGGGATATTACAAATATGTAATATTCAATGACCATGCTAATGTTCAGTATCCGGCAAGAGGAACTTATTTGCCAAACTGTCCGGGATGTTATTTCGATCTTAGTACACATAAATGGTTAGGCAGTCTTACCGGCACAGACCGTTCACCTTCCTCTTCCGGCGGTGGAGATACCGGCGGCTCCGGTGGCGGAGGCGGTACGGGTGGAGATACCGGCGGCGGAGGAAATACCGGAAGTATGTCCGGATATAACACTCAATCAAGTTATTATTTAAAAGATGATAAAAATGTGAAGACATATTTTTATACAAAATCCGGCTCTAATGATTATAAGGCAAGCATTAAGCTAACTACAACAACGCAGTATTTTACCATACAACATACAAGCGGAAAGCAGTATGGAGTTGGAAATTACTCGGAATATACAGCGCCGTATACAAATGGAATTAATGTATACACGGGAAATATAAATAATTTTGGATTAAAAGCAACAAAAGAGGGAAACTATATTGTTACTTTTGTAGTAGATAACCAAACCCTTCATATTTCAACTATACTTCCGGAAGGTTAATAATTATCAGAAAGGGTGGTGATACCATGAAAACAACTAAAAAGCTGATTATTCTGTGTCTTGTTGCTGTAATGGGCATAGTGGCTGTTATGCCGTCGACATTTTCGTGGTATGACCATAACGGCTCGCAGACGGGGGATAGAATGAATTATACCCGAGAAAAGCTTCCTGTATCCGCGGGTACCGTTACAATGGAAACAAAAAAATTCAGAATGGACGGTAACCAAGTTTATTATGATGAAAAGGGTAATAAAGAATATGAAGGTGATGCGATTAAAGACAGTGTTACCGTGCCAAAAGATAATACCCAGTATTTCGGTACAACCTTTACCAATACAGGTACAGCTCCGACTTATGTAAATCTTTATCTCTCTGATTTTACCAATAATCCGAAGAATTTTATCGGTACAACGGCTCCCAGCCTTACCGATAAAGGTATTTCATCGTCTGTTCATTTGGTAAATAAGGACATAGTACGCGTATATTTTCAGTATAAAACCTACGAAAATAAAACTATAAAAAACTGGAACAGCGGTACGACGTATGTTGTGTATAAGACCTTGGGTTCTTCATATTCAGTAGCAAGAGAAGTTACGGAATATACTGTACCGAGCACAGTTAGCGTTGATTCAAAAATGCTTACAACAGGTAGAAAAATTTACTATGCGGATTTAGATCCTAATACAACAGAATTTTATTTCGCAACGGACGGCGGTAACAAAAACTTAGATGTTAAAAATTTAACTACAGCTTGGTTTCGTACAAAGACTATACGGAATGTTCAAGCAGGTATGGGATATTATCTTACAAATTCAACTGACGATACAACGTTTAACGCGTCTTACGGCACCGTTAATATAAATAACGGTGTAAGCTTGATGACAGGCTTTGATGAGGTTTATATGTCGCCCGGTCAAAGAGCCTATATTAATCTTACAAAGCAAACTAACTATACAGGAGCTTCCGCCACGTATTCTTCCAAAAGCCCCTCTGATATAAGCGTTAACAATATCACAGGATTGGTTACTGCAAACGAAGACTGGGACGGGCAAAAAGTTGAAATTACAACTACAATAAAAGGTTCCTTAGGAGATACTCTTGATTATTCTACGTATGTCAGCAAACCTGCAACCTTGGACTCTGCTACAGTTTCTATGAATATTAAAGTCCCGGGTAAATCAACCGATGAGGAAGGCGTTGAAACCAACGGAACGGCAGAGGTTGTTTGGTATATACGCAATGGATCAGGCGCTGACTGTAGTTTCAACAAAATTTATTATACTAAGTAATGAGTAAAAAAAGAGAAAAAAAGGGTTTTAAAATCTTTCGTATTGTTCGGAATACAATTCTCGGTATTATAATTGCGGGTTTAACCTTTGTAATAATATTAACGATGATAACCCGATTAACGGGGGGAACTCCCTCGGTATTCGGCTACTCGCTTTTTCGGGTGAGCTCGGGCAGTATGGAGCCGGAGCTTGAAATCGGCGATGTAATTGTTATGAAGTCCTGCGACGGCTTGAACGTTAAAAAAGGCGATATTGTTACCTACGAGAGCAAATCGGGAGAAATGGCGGGCAAGCTTGTTACCCATAGGGTTGTAAAAGCGCCGTATAAAGAAAAAACAGATTATTACATCGTAACTAAAGGCGACGCGAATATAGGCGATGACGAACCTATAGGCGTAAGTCAGGTTAAGGGGATTTTAGTAACAAAAATTTCTATATTAAGCTTTATATATAATATTTTCGTAACGCCTGTCGGACTTCTTATAATAATCGCCCTTATTATCTTTGCGTTCTTTAATGAAATTGTTATACTTGTAAAAGCAATTTTGGGAATAGGATATGAAGATAAACCGAAAGAAAGCGTTGACGATATTATAGAGCGTTACCAAAAGGAAATCTCGGTACAAAATTCTGAAGAAAAATCTGATGAGTTTTCAGAGAACGACGCGGTTTTTGAATCGGCAGAAGATTCAGACGCCGAACAGTAGAGCGCGCTTTTATTAGTGGAGGAATATGATGAAAAGAACGGTTAGTATGGCGGTTACCGCGTTAATATTTGTGTGCGTAATTTTGAGCGGTTGCACAGGAGCCTATGATAAATCGCCTGACCAAATAAAAAAGGCACGTTGGGCAACCCCCGACTACAGCTTTATCATTAACCCGACTGATGATTGCAAGGGTACGTACAAATTCGACGGTAAAAAATACAATATCAGAGTTGAGTTTAAAAATTCAAATTTGACAGCGTATGATACCGACAATAAAAACACAGAGCTGTTTAACGCGGATTGGATGTATGAGGATAAAGACCTTTACATATACAACATAAGCTTTAATACGAAGGATTATAAGAATTTTAAAACCAACTATTCTGAATTTGTAACTCTTAAAAAGGAAAAAATTTAGTTTGCGCGCAATAGGTTGGGACAATTTATAAAAGTGAAATTATAATTTTTAAAATAAGCGACAATTCGTTTTGTCGCTTGTTTTTTATGTATAAAATTCTTATTGTTAATATTAACTAAAACTTAAAAAATGTATTTTAGATAATGCGCTAATCGGCGATTTTTTATTGTGATAAAGCTCAAAAAACAAGCAGTAAAATTATGCAATTTAACAAATTTTAAAAAACTTGCACAAAATAAAAAAACAATATTGTTGCATAAAAATTTTTATGATAAAATTGAATTGTATAACTATGGGCAGGTGCGCCTTTTGCCGTGGTCAGACGGTTGCGAGCCTGCAAAAAACTCCAGATTGATTGAAAATTCAAAGAAAAAAAGGTCAGAAATTTTTCTTTAAGCTGAAGATTTTAAAATAATATATTCTATATTTTTCAGTTCAAAATTTTCAATTTCAATTTTTTATTCGGGGGTAATATTTATGAAAACTAAATTAACTCGTATTTCAAAGAGAACATTGGCGATGATACTTTGTTTCTTAATGTTGTTATCTACGATGTTTATTGCAAACGCTGCAAAAATTACTACAAATACAAGTTCTACAGTTTACCTTGTGGGTTCTATGAATGATTGGACAACGAATAGTAACTGGAAATTTAAAAATGAAGATGGCAATCATTTTACCGGAACATTTTATATTAAACGCCAAACTGCAAATTACGAGTGTAAGATAAATGTTGATGGCTCTCTTTATTCAATTGGTAATTTCTGGTTTGGTACTAATACTACTGCTTCAGGTATGAAAGTTCAAGCTTATAATAACGATCAAATTTCGTGTATTTCATCTACTTCCGGATATATAAAACTTGATTGTCATTTTTATGGTGAATATGATAATGATAACAGAATTGAAATACACCAGTCTGCTGTTTCTTCGCTATCTGCTTCAGTTTCTGTAGGCAGTACAACCTTGACATCCGGTTCCACTACAACTATCACAGGTACTGCTACCGGTGGTTCAGGTAGCTATAATCAC
>CANPXF010000016.1 GCA_947585745.1 uncultured Clostridia bacterium
CCGGCTGCAGGGGGTAAGCCTGTAATAGCCCCTTATAGGGGCTGGTCAAACCACCCGTTCAACGGGTGGTTTTGATTGGCATTATATAAGAAAAGCAGAGTAGAAAATCTACTCTGCTATCGTTTTTTTGACAACAAAATTTCGTTTATATTTGGAATTCAGGTCTTTCATTAAAAGATACATTATAAGGAATTAATTAAAAATATCTCTTTAAAAGACCTGCGAAGCCTGCGCCGTGTCTTGCCTCATCCTTAGCCATTTCGTGAACTGTATCGTGAATAGCGTCAAGACCTGCCGCCTTTGCTCTTTTTGCAAGGTCAAATTTACCTTCGCAAGCTCCTGCCTCAGCCTCAGCGCGCATCTCAAGATTTTTCTTTGTGGAATCTGTTACGACTTCGCCTAAAAGCTCCGCGAATTTAGCGGCGTGGACTGCCTCTTCCATCGCATATTTCTCAAAAGCGGCAGAAATTTCGGGATAACCCTCTCTGTCGGCAACTCTTGCCATAGCAAGATACATACCTACTTCACTGCACTCTCCGTTAAAATTGTCGCGTAAATCGTTAATAATATCCTCGCTGACTCCTTGAGCCTTACCCTCGCCTACAATATGTACTGTAGCGTAGTCCGCGTCCTCCTTAACCTCATTGAATTTTGAAGCGGGCGCTTTACAGATAGGACATTTTTCGGGAGCTGTTTCACCCTCGTAGACATATCCGCAAACGGAACATACAAATTTTTTCATTTTTATTCCTCCTAAAATTATTATATTAAAGTTTACAACTTTCTAATATATTAACATTTTCAGCATTTTTTGTAAAGATAATTTAATTAAAATCGGAAAGAATTTTATAAATTTTACGGGGTTTGTAATATATATTAAAAAATAAAATATAATTTACTGAATGAAAATTTGAGAGGATGATTTTATGCCGGTAATTTATCTTAGCCCGTCACTTCAGGAATGGAATCCATACGTTGACGGAGGTAATGAGGAGTATTATATGAATCTGATTGCTGACGCTATGGAACCTTATTTAAGGGCGAGCGGGATTGATTTTAAGCGCAACAGTCCCGAAATGACTTTGCGTCAGGCTATTGCGGACAGCAATGCGGGAAACTATGATTTGCACCTTGCTATACACTCCAACGCGTCAGGCGAGGAGAGAGCGGGTCAGAATAGGGGAGTTGAGGTTTATTACTACCCTTCAAGCACAAAAGGTCAGAATTTTGCCGATACTTTAGCGACTAATTTTTCCGACTTATATCCTGACCCGTCAAGGGTGAAAACCGTTCCGACCACTTCGCTCGGGGAGCTAAGACTTACAAGAGCGCCCGCGTCGCTGATTGAAGTCGCATATCACGATAATATCGAGGACGCACGCTGGATACGGGATAATATTAACAACATAGCCCGTAATCTCGCAAAATCGGTTGCGGAAACACTCGGAGTTGAATTTAGAGAGCCTTGAAAAAAATTGACGTTATGGTATAATAATTTTATAAAAAGAAAAAAGGGCGGGTTAACCCGCCCTGCACAAATTTGAACTTATTTATTGTTCTGATTTTTCTTGTTCTGTTCACTCTGTGACTTTTTATTATTGTTGTTCTGATTTTTATTCTGATTCTGATTCTGCTTGTTCTGATTGTTGTCCTGATAGTCGCTCATGGAGCTCACCTCCTTGTTTGTAATTATTTTTAGCTTTATTTTTTATTTTATACATAACTATGAAAAAATTTTTTGAGAGAATGAAATCTCTGCTTGGTGACGAATTTAACGATTTTTTAAAATTTTATAACAGTGAGAAATTTTTTCGGGGTTTAAGGGTTAATACGCTTAAATGCAGTGCGGACAAGCTTCAAAAGCTTTTGGATTTTGAGCTTTTAAAAACCCCGTTTTGCAACGAGGGATTTTATATTCCCGAGGAAATAATATCTATCGGAAACAGTCCTCTGCACCACGCAGGCGCTTTTTATATTCAGGAGCCCTCTGCAACCTCCGCGGTAGAGATGCTTAATGTGGAGCCTGGCGATAAAGTTTTGGACCTTTGCGCCGCTCCCGGCGGTAAAAGTACGCAAATTGCGTCAAAGTTAAATTCAAAAGGGCTTCTCTGGAGTAACGAAGTTGTAAAATCACGCGCCAAAATTCTTTTATCGAATATTGAACGTATGGGCGTTAAAAACGCTGTTGTTTCAAATTGTCATCCCGATTTACTTTGCGGTAAGCTTAGCGGATATTTTGATAAAATTCTGGTTGACGCTCCCTGTAGCGGTGAGGGAATGTTTCGCAAAAATTCGCAGGCTCAAAACGAGTGGAGTATTGAGCATATAAAAAGCTGCGCGACGCGCCAGATCCAAATTTTAAATTCTGCAAAAAAAGCTCTGCGCGGCGGAGGTGTAATTGTCTACTCTACCTGTACTTTTTCAAAGGAGGAGAATGAGGGAGTTATTACCGAGTTTCTAAAGGAAAACCCCGAATTTTCAATTGAGGACAGCGGTGTAAGCTTTGGAAGACCCTCTCTTCAATATGCCCGCAGGATTTTCCCTATGGACGGAGGAGAAGGACACTTTGCGGTAAGGCTTAGAAAAAATACGGAATTTTTACCCTCTCCTGAATTTAAGAATAATATTTCAAAAATTCCCGATAATGTATATAAGTTTTACGATGATGTGTTTTTGAACAGACCATTTGGAAACAGGCTTGAAATAATCGGTGAAAATATATATGCTCTGCCCGAAGAGATTCCCAATATAACGGGAACAGGTGTGCTGAGAAAAGGCGTTTTGCTTGGAAAAATTAAGAAGAACCGCATTGAGCCTCATCACCACGCTTTTATGTCGGCAAAACCCGAACAATGCCGAAATTATGTTGATTTTGATGTGAACAGCGAGGAGATTAACCATTTTCTCCACGGAAATGAAATAAAAACGGACACGAGTTTAAAAGGTTATACAGCGGTTTGCGTAAACAAAATTACAACGGGTTTCGGAAAATGCTCAAACGGAGTTCTGAAAAATAAATATCCCAAAGGATTAAGGACATTAAAATGAAACGATTGTCAGACATCGGAACAATTAAAGACATACTATCCCGCCACGGCTTTATTTTTTCAAAGGGATTGGGACAGAATTTTTTAATTAATCCATCTGTTTGCCCCAAAATGGCGGAGCTGTCGGGAGCGAAAGAGGGCGTCGGAGTAATTGAGATAGGCCCCGGAATAGGCGTTCTGACACAGGAGTTGTGCTCTCTCGCGGAGAAGGTTGTCGCAATTGAAATTGATAAAAGACTTATCCCCGTGCTTTCGGAAACTCTCAATGAATTTGATAATGTTAAAATTATCAATGATGATGTTATGAAGCTTGATTTAAACAAGCTTATCAAAGAAGAGTTCGGCGATATGAAGGTAGTAGTATGCGCCAATCTTCCGTATTATATAACTTCTCCTGTTATTATGAAACTTTTAGAGGACAGGCTGTCAGTCGAAACTATTACCGTTATGGTCCAGAAGGAGGCGGCGCAGAGAATTTGCGCGGAAGTCGGAACACGCGACAGCGGAGCCGTGACCGTTTCTGTTAACTATTACAGCAAGCCCGAAATGCTTTTCGGCGTAAGCGCAGGTTCATTTATGCCGATGCCTAAGGTTGATTCCGCGGTAATAAGGTTAAACGTATATAAGGAACCGCTTTTTGAACCTGAAAACAGTAAGAATTTCTTTAAGGTCGTTAGAGCGGCATTTTCTCAACGGAGAAAGACTGTATTAAATTCAATAAGCTCGTCATTAGGACTTGAAAAACAGACGGTTAATAAATTATTATCAGACAGCGGAGTTAATCCGCAGGTGAGAGCAGAAAAGCTCTCTATGAACGATTTTGCGGAAATTTCTCGGAGGATTAGTTTATGAAAAAGGAAAAGCTATTGTTTTTAATTTCAATAATACTTTTTATTTTGACCTTTATATTGCTAATCGTTTCAATGATATTTCACGCTGTACAGGGAAACGATTCCGTTTTATCAACAGTTTTAGCTGTTTTTTCGGCGCTATTCGCTTTTATTGGGTTAGCGTTGGCGCTTATAGGCGGTAAATTTAAGGAAAAGGAAGTCAAGTATGAAAAATCAGAGTAAAAATTTAAGCGCTTTTCAAAAGCTTATGGTTGTATTTATACCTGTAATTGTTATGTTGCTTATTGCCTCAATTGTAATGTGCCTTGCGTTTTCATTTCTTCCTATGCCGATAAATAGTATTGTTCAGACAGGAAATGTTACGATTATTTTGGCATTAAGCGCAACAATTCTTGCAATTTTTGCAATTGTATTCGCTGTTGTAAGCAAGGACATAGAGTCTAAAGAAGATAAAATGGAGTAAAGTTATATAATATTTTGCCTTAAATTTATTATGCCGAATATCAAAAATATAATTTAACGGTAAATTAAGTGAAATAAAGAAAAAATATATTGACAAAATCACCCTGTTTTTGTATAATCTTAAATAGCGTTTTAATATGCGTTAACGGAGGTGCGATATGCTTCTTCAGTTAAAGGAAGTCTTTTTAAACGACGGCCACAGGCTCGATGTTGACTATTCCTTGCCGATGAATGATTTTGAGATTAACGGTGATTATCCATTCAAATCACCCGTCAGAGTCAAAGCCTCGGCGGTCAACCGAGCAGGTCTTGTTGAGCTTAAAGTAAACGCGGTTTTTGATTATACCACCCGCTGTGACAGATGCTTTGACGAAATTGTTAAACATCTTGAATTTACATTTGCTCACGGGCTCGCCGTAGAGTTAATAGACGACGAGAACGACGAATATATTGAAACGCCGGATTATACTCTTGAACTTGACAAGGTTGTAATTTCCGATATTATCCTTAATCTGCCGAGTAAAATTCTTTGCAGAGAGGATTGTAAGGGCTTGTGTCCTAAATGCGGAAAGAACTTAAATTACGGCGACTGTGAATGTTATAAAAAGCAGATTGATTCAAGACTTGAAATCCTTAAACAGTTAATTGACGAATAATATAAGCACTAAGGAGGAATTAAAATGGCAGTACCTACCGGAAAAACTTCTCACAAAAGAAAATCAACAAGACGTTCGGCTGTATATACAATTGAGGCTCCTGCTCTCACAACTTGTCCGAACTGCGGCGCTTTAACAGCTTCCCATAAGGCATGCACAACTTGCGGTATGTATAAGGGCAGACAGGTTATTGTTAAAGACGACGCTACAGCAACAAAGTAAACAAGAACAGTACGGGCGGCAGTTTTCTGACCGCCCTGTTCTTTTAGTATTAAAATTTTTAGTATCGGATAAATTTCTCTTAAAAATATGAATTTTAAAATATTTTGCGGACAATGCTTTATGCGTTTTTGTAAAATGAAAAAGGAATGATATTATGGCTAAGCCCGTGATTGCAATTGTAGGCAGACCGAATGTCGGAAAATCTACATTATTTAACAAGTTAATAGGACAACGGCTTTCAATTGTTGACGACACTCCAGGAGTTACAAGGGACCGCGTTTACGGCGAGGTCGAGTGGCTAAACCGAAAGGCGGTTCTGATTGATACGGGCGGTATAGAGCCAAAGTCGGAAGATGTAATTCTTTCACAAATGCGCCGTCAGGCACAGCTTGCGATAGACACAGCGCAGGTGATTATACTTGTTACCGATATGAAATCGGGACTTGTAGCTACCGATTTAGATGTTGCGAATATGCTCCGAAAATCCGAAAAACCGGTTGTGCTCTGTGTTAATAAATGCGACTCTGTCGGAGAGCCTGAGCCTGAATTTTACGAGTTTTATAATCTCGGAATCGGCGAGCCGATTCAGGTTTCAGCGGTTCACGGCCACGGTACGGGTGATTTGCTCGATGAGGTTTTTTCATATATTGAAACGGGGGACGGGCAGGATGATGACGGTACAGTAATTAATGTTGCGGTTATAGGTAAGCCGAATGTCGGAAAAAGCTCGCTCATTAATTATATAACCTCCGAGGACAGGTGTATTGTATCGGATATTGCGGGCACAACAAGGGACAGTATCGACACAAAGGTTGAAAATAAATTTGGAAAATATAACTTCATTGATACGGCAGGTATCAGGAGAAAAAGCAGAATTGTTGATGAGATTGAAAAGTACAGCATTATAAGAGCGAAAATGGCGATTGAAAGAAGCGACGTATGCGTAATTATGATTGACGCTGAAATCGGCTGTACGGAACAGGATACTAAGGTCGCGGGGCTCGCTTTAGAGGCAGGAAAGGCCTGTATTATTGCTGTTAATAAATGGGACGCTGTTGAAAAGGACAGCAAGACTATGAGCAAATTCAAAAAGCAGATTGAAGCGGAATTTGCGTTTATGTCGTGGGCGCCGGCTGTTTTTATTTCAGCGAAAACTGGGCAGAGGATAGATAACCTGTTTACGCTTATAAATACAGTGGCGGCAAATAATTCAACTCGTATCAAAACAGGTACGTTAAACGAGCTTTTGGCGCAGATTACTACAAGAGTTCAGCCGCCCGCCGATAAAGGCAAGCGCTTAAAAATTTTTTATATGACCCAGCCGTCTACAAAACCGCCCACGTTCGTGAGCTTTTGTAACAATAAGGATTTATTTCATTTTTCATATCAGAGATATATTGAAAACCGTATTCGTGAAACATTCGCTTTAAGCGGAACCCCTATAAGAATGATAATTCGTGAGAGAGGTGAAAAGCAGTGAGCAACATTGATATGTTAGGCGCAGGGTGGTATATAATAGTTGCCTCATTTGTTTTTGCGTATTTGCTCGGAAGTGTTAATACCGCGGTAATTGTAACGAGTATCGCTACAAAGGGAAAAAGCGATATTCGTGATATGGGAAGCGGAAACGCGGGCTTTACGAACGTTTTGCGTTCGGTCGGAAAGGTTCCCGCAATTCTAACAATTGTATTTGACCTTTTGAAATCGGTGATTGCGGTTTTAGTCGGGGGCTATCTATTTTCGGTTGTGTTCACAGGCTCGAGAGATATAAACGGAATTATAATGGTAGGAAAATATCTCTGCGGATTTTTCTGTATTTTGGGACACAGCTTTCCGATTTATTTTCATTTTAAAGGCGGTAAAGGTATAGTTACCGCCGCGGGTATGATGATAGTTGCTGACTGGAGAGTTTTTATAATCAGCCTTATAACATTTTTAATTGTATTTATTTTTACGAAAATTGTATCGCTTTCGAGTATAACGTGCGCGTGCCTTTTTCCCATATATACTTTTATAACGACATATTGTATCGACTATTTGAATTTCCACTATAAGCTTACATATGTAATTTTATGTATTCTCGCTTCGGTTTTTATCGCGCTGTTTGTAGTGATAAAGCACAGCTCGAATATAAAGCGTCTTATGGCGGGAGAGGAAAAGAAAATTACTGTTAAAAATAAGCGCTAAGTGTTGAAATTTTGCTTTGAATATATTATTATAATATTATATTGCATAAGAACGGAGAATTACTATGAATGATTGTGTTTTTTGTAAAATAATCGACGGCTCTATTCCGTCAAAAAAGGTCTACGAGGACGATAAGATGGTCGCTTTTTATGACCTTGAGCCGCAGGCTCCCGTTCATATAGTTATGATACCTAAGCTTCATATTAAAAGCGCCGATGAGCTTAACAGTGAAAACAGCTCGGTTGTAGCCCATATTTTTTCCAAGGTTCCCGAAATTGCGAAATCACTCGGTTTAAAGGGCGGTTACCGTGTTGTAAACAACTGCGGAGCTGACGCGGGACAGACTGTTTTTCATATTCATTTCCACCTTTTAGGCGGGGAAGCTTTGGGCAAAATGGTATAAATTTTACGGAGATTACAATGGATAAAAGTTATAAAATCAATATTGCAGGCTGTGACCGTGAGCTTCCGCTTTGCGAGGTCGATGAAAATTTGGATATTGCCGCGTTTATTATGTTCGGTGATGTCGAGGTTACGGTTGCGAGCGCAAAAGAGCTTATTAAAAAATGCCCCGAACACGATGTAATTGTTACAGCCGAGGCGAAGGGAATTACTCTCGCTTATGAAATGGCGCGTCAGGAAAATAAAGACTTTGTTGTCGCGCGCAAGGGACTGAAGGTTTATATGCCCGAATATGTAAGCATTGAGGTTCGCTCAATAACAACCTTATCACTACAGAAGCTTTACATAGGTACCGATGATATAGATAAAATAAAAGGCAGAAGAGTACTCATTGTTGATGATGTGATTTCAACGGGAGAGAGTATGGTTGCTCTTGAAAAGCTTGTTGAAAAGGCAGGCGGTAATATTGCGGGCAAGGCGGCAGTATTAGCCGAGGGCGACGCCTCTGAACGTGACGATATTATTTTTCTCAATAAACTTCCTGTATTTCCTAAGTAAAGGATAGTTAGAGTAAAGGATAGATTAAAATGACTAAACGACTGTTTGCGTATATCGGTTTAACTATGCTGATTGCATTTACAGTCGTTTTTTATTTTGGCTTTTACGGTTCTGTTTTTGCGCTTGGCTTTTCAATTTGTCTTTTTATTTTGGCATTGGCGGTTAAAGCTTGCAGAAAAAATAAATCTGTTTTAATTTTGATAGCTGTTGTAATTTTTCTTTCAACAGCTTATTTTAATATCTATAATTCTTATTACGAAAATAAAGTTAAAAAATATGACGAAAAAACTGTCAGAGTTTCCGCAACGGTTAAGAATACCCACACGAGCAAAGATATTTTTTATTATGAATTAAGCAGTGATGAAATCGGCACGAAAAAGGAAAATTATAAAATTTTACTTCGTTCGGCAACGGATTTAGGGGCTGAATACGGCGACAAGCTGATTTGTAAGGCTTCACTTTCTAAAATGGAAAGCAATTATTATAAATCGAAAAAATTTGACTACAACGCTCATTTTGAAAATTATATACCCAAATATACGGTTTATAGTACAAAAGAAAAGGGTATCGGATATTTTCCTGTGTATATAAAGGATAAACTGACCTACGCGGTAAGCGTGCTTATTCCCGGATACAGCGGAGAACTGTGCAATTCGATTGCGCTGGGCGACAGATACGGGCTTTCTCCCGAGATTTATAATGAGTTTCAGAAAACAGGGTTAAGCTATATAATCGTAGTTTCAGGTATGCATATGAGCATAATAGCGTTTTATATTCTGTTGTTTTTCAGACCGCTGAAAAAGCGCCGCACGGCAACTGTAATCAGCAATACCCTTGTTATTTTAACTGTATTACTTTATGTTTTTATTACAGGCTGTTCTCCCTCCGCAATCCGTTCGGGTGTAATGATTATCTTTGTGTTTTTGGGAGGTTATTTTAAATATAAAAGCGATACGTTTAACAATATGGGATTAGCGGCTTTATTTCTTACTTTCCTAAACCCGTTTGCGGTAGGAGATACAGGAATGTTGATGTCGTTTTCTTCTGTTGCGGGTATTTTAATACTTTGTCCGAAGCTTATGAATGTTTATCACAAGTTATTCTCTAAAAGAATTAAAAATCTGAATACCCTGAATAACTTATCGGCGCATAAAATGGAAAAATTACGAATTAGAGTTAAGTTAACTTTAATTAAGACGTTAAAGAGTATATATGAATTATTTGCAATATCCGCCTGCGCCGTGATTGCAATAAGCCCCATAACCCTGATGGCCTTCGGTGTGTGCAATCCGTTTGTCATAATATATTCCGCTTTTATTTCACCTTTTATAAGCTTTCTTATGTTTTTCGCTTTATTGTCGTCAATATTGTGGTATATTCCGATATTGAGCTTTCTTTCAACGGCGATGGCTCTTATTGCGAATTTAATTGCCTCGTGGGTTGTAACCGCTGTTGATATTACGGCGCATATCCCTCATCTGTCTTTCTACGCCGAGCCTCTGTATATGCAGATTTGGTTTGCTTTTACATTAATTGCAATATCGGTCGCGCTTTTGTTTAAAAACAGACGTAAAAGTATTGCGATAGCATCATTTGTATGCGTTATTCTATTCGCGTTTAATTATACCGCTGATTTATTTTTAAATTCCGATAAAACCGAGTTAAAGGTTATGAGCGCGGGTGACGGAACAACCGTTGTTTTTAAATCTCATGATGTTGTCGATGTGCTTTCCTGCGGAGGCGATTATTTATATTCCGATGAAATTCTCCGAAAACTGCATACTATGAGTGAAAGTATAAATCTTCTTGTTGTTCCGTCTGCAAATGAAAAGAGTGAAGTGAATTTCGCGGGTGAAATTCTAAGCGGGTTTGACGTGGAGAAGGTTCTGTTGTATTATAGAAATAACACCAACGAAAACACCTACCGCCTTGCGCGCGACTGTAGAATTTACCGCGAATTTCTTGAAGATGAAAGCTTAAACGTCAAGCTTTCAGGGGACATTTTCGATTACATAGTTAACGTGGATAATCATACGTGGCAGTATATAACAGACGGACATATGAGCGTAATGATTGCTCCGCATAACGGCAAGGTATCGGAAATTCCGAAAAAATTTACAAGTCCCGATTATCTGATTTTAAACGAAAATATAAAGGACATAAACAAAATAAATTACGGAGAAATAATTTGGACGTCTGATAAAGGTGTTCCGAGCAAATTCAGAAACGTTTCAACTGTTTTAAACGGTGATTTTTCCGTAGAGTTTTACTAAGGAAGTATAAAAATGCCCGAGGTATTGAGAAAAGAGCTTAAAGAAAGCATAAACAAAAAACAATTTGATAAAATTTATCTTATCTTCGGCGAAGAAAAGATGTATATAAAGGCGGATACTGATTTTCTTATCGAAAAGCTTGCGGGCAAGGACCCTCACGAGTTTAATTTTCATAAATTCAACGAAGATTACGATTTCGATAAAATTGCCGTTGCTGTTCAGGTCGTACCTTTTATGAGCGAGTACAATGTCGTGGTTATTTCAGATTTGGATGTAAACGACAACAAGGTTGTATCTAAAAGCGATTTTGACCGTCTTACCGCGATTATGGACAATGTACCCGATACAACGGTTTTGATTTTAACAATGCCCACATTAAAACAGGAACCGAAGAAACTCGGTACGGTTTTTACCAAGCTTAGAAACTACGTAAAAAAACACGGAACAGTTTGTGAGATAAACCGCGAAAGCGATATTTCTCTTTCGGCGCAGATTATAAAATGGGCTGACAGGAGGGGTCTGAAGATTGAGCGCGCTGACGCTTATAAATTACAGGAGTATGTCGGATACGATTTAAATATGATAAAAAATGAGCTTGATAAGCTCTGTAATTATGTGTCGAACGGAGAGGTTATTACTACCGAGCATATTGAAAAGCTTGTTACCAAACAGCTCGAGGCTAATATTTTTAATCTAACGGACGCAATTGTCGCGGGCGACGGCGATAAGGCCTTTGAAATTCTGGAAACTCTTTTTTATCAGAAGGCGGACACTAACGAGATTATAAATGTTATAAGTATGTCGTATATAGATTTTTACAGGGCGAGAGTGGCGTCAGAATGCGGTGTTCCGCTTTCGGCTGTTGCTAAGGATTTCGGCTACGGAAAACGTGAATTTGTACTAAAAAAAGCGGAGTATAAAATAAGAAAAATTCCAACCCCTATGCTCCGTGAAAGCATAAATGAAATAGCGGATGTAACAAAAAAACTCAGGAGCGTATCGTCAAACGACAAAATTATGATTGAATCTCTTGTCGCAAAGCTATTGATTTTAGCTGTTAAGAAGGATTAACTATGATAAGCGTAAAAGAAACGATAATTGTCGAAGGACGTTACGATAAAATAAAACTTTCCTCAATTGTTGACACTCCTGTAATTGATACGGGCGGATTCAGAATTTTTAAAGATAAGGAAAAGCAGAATTTAATTAAAAGAATTGCCCGTCAACGCGGGATACTGATTTTAACCGACAGCGACTCGGGCGGATTTGTAATTCGTAATTTTCTAAAAGGATTTGTACCCGAAAGCTGTATTAAGCACGCCTATATACCGCAGTTAAAGGGCAAGGAAAAACGCAAGAGCGAAGCTTCAAAGGAGGGCTTGCTCGGTGTCGAGGGAGTTGCTGACGAGGTAATTGTAAAGGCGATAAAAAACAGCGGAGCCGAGATTTTAAACGAAAGCACAGGTGTTAAACGCTCACAAATAAGAAAGACCGACTTGTACGAGCTGGGACTTACGGGGCGTGATAATTCCGCGTATCTAAGGGCAAAGCTCCTGAAAAGACTTGAGCTTCCGTCATATCTTACAACTAACGCTATGCTCTCCGCGCTAAATTGCTTATATTCTCTTGAAGAATTAAAAAAATTAATTAACAGTATTAAATAAAATCACCGTCTAAGCAAAAGCTATTGACGGTGATTTTATGATAAGAAAAGATAATAATAAAGGTTTGTTTATATTCGGAGGGGTAGGGTACGGACTTTTAGAAATTCTCTGGCGCGGAAAAACACATTGGTCAATGCTTTTAACAGGCGGGGCGTGCTTTATGGCTCTTTTTAAACTGTTCAGAAAAGTCGCTGATTTCCCTATGCATTTTAAATGTATCACGGGCGGAGCGGTAATTACCGCGTTTGAGTTTGTTTCAGGCTGTATTTTTAATAAGCTTTTAAAGCTTAATGTATGGGATTATTCAAAATTAGCTTTGAATTTCAAGGGACAAATATGCGCTTTGTACTCGTTTCTTTGGATGTTATTGTGTATCCCCGTTTCCGCGTTATGCAAAAAGATGAGAAGTTGATTATTCCTTCTCATCTTTGTTTTCTTTAGGTTCAATTGTTACGTCGACCGCTATAACTCTCTGACTGTTAACCTGCTGAACTGTAAGATTTAAGTTTTCGTAAGAGAATTTTGCTTTGCGTCTTGGAATTGTGGTAAAGTGTTCAAGGATAAATCCGCCAACGGTTACCGCGTCGGTTTCCACGTCGTCGGGGTCTATGTCTGCAAGCTCGAATAAATCTTCCAGGGGCATATCTCCGCTGACGATATACTCCGTATCGGAAATTTTAGTGCAGTCGTTTTCGATTTCCTCGTCTTCGTCCCAGATTTCGCCCACGATTTCCTCAAGTAAATCCTCCATAGTTACGATACCGAGCGTTCCTCCGTACTCGTCTGTTACAACAGCCATATGAAGTCGTTTGCGTTTAAAGTCGCTTAATATTTTTGATAAATTCTGATTGTTAAATACAAAATATGCGGGTTGAATAAGCTTTCCGATATTGGGCTCATTGCCGTTAGCGAGGTCCTCAAGGTAATCTCTTGTGTGGAGAATACCGATAATATGGTCAACGGTTTCCTTGTAAACAGGTATTCTCGAATAACGGCTCTCAATTATTATTCTGCGCAGTTTTTCGGGCGAGTCCATAATATCAATTGCCGTCATATCAACTCTCGGAGTTAAAATTTCCAAAACCGTCTTGTCGTCAAAATCGAGAACCGACTGTACCATTTCGCTTTCGTCTTCCTCTAAGACACCCTCGCCCTCGATATTTTCAACAATCTGTTTCAACTCGTCCTCGGTAACAGAGGGCTGTTCAGCCTTTGTTCCCGAAATTTTAAGAGCGATTTCTTTTAGCTTTATGAAAAGAAAAACTAACGGAGTAAGTACAATTGTTATCGCTTTTAAAACTCCCGCGGTCGCGAGCGAATATCCCTCGCAATGTTCTTTTGCAAGACATTTCGGAATAATCTCTCCGAAGGTGAGGACTAAAAGCGTTGTGGCTCCTGTCGCGATTGCCGTGCCTATATCTCCGAAAAGATTTAAGCATACAACGGTCGCAAGCGAGGAACATCCGAGATTTACTATATTATTACAGATAAGTATTGTCGTGAGCGCCTTGTCAAAATGCTCCGTTATATATAAAACATTTTTAGCCTTTTTATTTCCGTCGTCAGCGTAGCCTTGAATACGAATTACGTTTACAAACGAAAACGCTGTTTCCACCGAACTGAAGAAAGCAGAAAGTATAATACATAAAAATATTACTATTATCTGCCACGATTGAACGTCCAAAAAATTTCACCTCATATATATTATTACTCATAGAATACTATAATTCTTTTAAAAAATAATTTTTATTTAGAAAAAAGAATAATTTTCTTGAATTATATTCCATAAAATGTTATAATTCTCATTGGTATATACATTATATTGTACTTTCGTGGGTAAAATATCTGCGGAGGTGCGTAAAATGAACGAAAATAAATCCCAAAATGATGAAATTGTTAAAAATCCCTGCGAGGAAAATGACGGTTCTGTCGATAACGACAGCCCGATTGATGAAAAACATATTGAGCAAATTGAGGATTCGGGTTCGATTCTCGCAATGCGGGGAGATAATGTTATTCATTGTCTGACGATTGTTGGTCAGATTGAGGGACATTATATTTTACCGCAGAATAATAAGAGTACAAAATACGAACACGTTATTCCGCTTTTGGTGTCTATTGACGAGGACCCGAGAATTGACGGGCTTTTAATGCTTATAAATACGGTCGGCGGAGATGTCGAAGCGGGACTTGCGATAGCCGAGCTTATTTCGGGAATGAGAAAGCCTACTGTTTCAATTGTACTCGGAGGAGGACATTCAATCGGTATCCCGCTTGCCGTTTCCGCGAAAAGGAGTTTTATCGCAAAAAGCGCGTCTATGACCGTGCATCCTGTAAGAAGTACGGGCCTTACTATCGGTGTTCCGCAGACGTTTGAGTACTACCAGCGTATGCAGGACAGAATTACAAATTTTGTTGTTGACAACTCAAATATCAGCAAAGAGGACTACACAAATCTCGTTATGAATACGGGAGAGCTTGTTATGGACGTCGGTACAATTCTTGACGGACAGCGCGCCGTCGAGGTGGGGCTGATTGACTCTGTCGGAAATCTTACCGAGGCTGTGGATTGTTTGTACGAAATGATAGATAACTACAAAAAAAGCTAATACTTGCCCTTGCAAGTATTATACATAGTTAATTTGGAGGTACATATGAACTTAATATTTCAGATTATTCAGGACGTTATACTCGGAATAATTCAGGGATTAACAGAATTTCTGCCTGTATCAAGCAGCGGACATTTAAACATTGCCCAGCATCTTATGGGTATGGAGGACGGCGGACTTTTTCTTGACGTAATGCTGCATATCGGCACGCTGGCGGCGGTTTTGATTTTTTATCATAAGCTTATTTGGAGGCTTATAAAAGCATTTTTCTCACTTGTTAAGGATATTTTTACAGGAAAATTCAAGTGGATAGAAATGGACGGCGACCGCAATCTTATAGTTATGCTTATTATCGGTCTTATCCCGCTGTTTATATTGTTTGTGCCTATTCCGGGAACTGATATGAAGATTAAGGATTTAGCCGATTTATTTGCCCAAAGCAAGTATTTTATAGTTGTCGGAATTTCTCTTCTTATGACAAGTCTTTTGCTGTTTATCGGCAATATCTGCGTAAACCGCCAAAAGGGTTCGCATTATAAAAAGGATGTTCAAAGCAATTATACCGGTAACGGACGTACGCGCTACACCGTTGTTGACGCGGTTTTAGTCGGTATAGGACAGCTTTTTGCCGCGATTTTCCCCGGACTTTCCCGTTCGGGAACAACGCTTGCGGTAGGGGAAATGCGTAAAATTAATAAGCAGGCCGCGCTTGATTATACCTTTATTCTCGCAATTCCGTCTATTATAGCCGCGGCTGTTTTGGAAATAAAAGATGTAAACACCTCGGCTTTGAATACGGATATGATAATTGCGGTTATTTGCGGAGTTATTGCGTCCGCCGTTGTCGGTTATTTTGCGATAGTTCTGTTTAAGTGGTTGCTTAAAACAGATAAAATGATAGTATTTGTAATTTATACTGCGGTAGCGGGACTGATTGTGACTGCCGTAAGCATTTATGAAATTGTAACAGGAAGCTTTGTAAGTATAATTTAACGGTTGTTTAATGGAACGGATGTGAAAAATTTGGCTAATAAAAAACAGAGCGCCAAAAAAACGAATAAAAATTCCATAAAAAAAACTTCGTCGACTAAATCCGCAAAAGCAAAAGGAAACGCAAAGCAGGCTGAATACAGGCTCAGTCCGCGTATTAAAGCGCTTTTGTACTTTGCCTCGGCGCTTATTTCTCTGTTGATTGTTTTTGTTCCTGGAGCGCCCGTGTGGGAGGCGATAAGGGGATTTTTCTTCGGACTTCTCGGAATTTGTATAATTTTAGTTCCCATTCTTTTTATCTACCTTGCTGTTATAACAACGCTTGAAAAATCAATCTCTCATTTTAAAACCAAGGTGGCTATAGGTATATTTATTATTCTTCTCGCGGAAAGCGGGGTTTATCTTTTAGGCCCCGACCACTATCTGGAGGGAAATTACCTTACGGCACTCGGAAACCTTTTCTTAAACGGGTTCAGCGCTGAAAACCGTTTCTTATCGGGAGGAGGACTTTTCAGCGGAATTGTCGGATATCCCATGCTTGTAGCGTTTGGCTGGTGGGCGTCAATCGGGGTTGTGTTTGTGCTTTTGGTAACTCTGATTTTGATAATCTGCAGAATTTCTTTAAACGATATAGGCAGAGCCGCGGTTTTTGTGGGCAGAGAGGTTTCGCAGGCATATGAACGCTCGGAAGAACGCAGACGTTTTACAAGGCGCGGAGAGCTTGACGAAGAGCCCGAAAACGATACGTATACCGACGATTTTAATACGATAATTGACATTCCCATAGACAGCGCGAAGAAGAAAAAGCGCAGAAGAAAATCAGCTATTGATATTTCAATTGACGACGACAGAAAGCCTGAAAAACCGTCAGAAGGCGACCCCGTCGATAAGTTTATGGACGCGGTTAAAAACGCTCAAATGCAAAATACCGATAATGTATCGGAAGAAATGCCCGAAAAACGGCGCAGAAAAACTAAAGAACAGATAGAAAACACGGATATTATAACCGAGGAGAATACATATAAATTCCCTCCTGTAGGGCTTTTAAGGCTTGCGGATAATTCCGAGGTCAACGGCGAGGAGGAAATGCGCTCCAACGCCCAAAAGCTTATTTCCACACTTGAAAGCTTCGGGGTAAGCGCGTCTATTACTCATATTTCCAGAGGTCCTTCCGTAACACGCTATGAGCTTCACCCCGCGCCCGGTGTAAAAATAAACAAAATTACAAATCTTTCCGATGATATTGCGCTTAACCTTGCCGCTAACGGTATTCGTATTGAGGCTCCGATTCCCGGTAAGGCGGCGGTCGGCATTGAAGTTCCCAATAAGGCAGTGAGTACGGTTTCGATAAGGGAGCTTATCGACTCCGATGAATTTGAGGAAAGCAAAAGCAAGCTGACCTGCGTACTCGGAAAGGATATTGCGGGAAAAATTATCACAACGGATATTGCAAAATTACCTCACCTTCTTATTGCGGGTACTACAGGCTCGGGTAAATCTGTTTGCGTTAATTCACTTCTTATAAGCATACTTTATAAAGCATCTCCCGATGAGGTTAAGCTTGTGCTTATTGACCCGAAGATGGTTGAGTTTTCTAAATATAAGGGTATTCCGCATCTTTTGGTTCCCGTGGTTTCCGATGTTAAAAAAGCCGCGGGCACGCTCGCGTGGGCGGTAAGCGAAATGCAGGACCGTTACAAGATTTTTTCTGAATTTGACTGTAAGGATATTGATTCGTATAACCGTCTTATACAATCCAACATCGAATATATGAAAGAAAATCCGCCGTACGAGAACGTTCAACCCGTGCTCGAAGTAAACGGACTTGACGTTAAAAAGGAAAAGCTCCCGAGAATAGTAATCGCTATTGACGAGCTTGCCGACCTTATGATGACTGCCCCGGGTGAGGTGGAGGACAGTATAGTAAGGCTTGCGCAGTTGGCGAGAGCGGCGGGAATGCACCTTGTTATCGCTACCCAAAGACCGACCGCGAACGTCATAACCGGTCTTATCAAATCAAACGTACCGAGCAGGATTGCGCTTAAAGTCGGCTCAAATATGGACTCGCGTATTATTCTCGATACAGGCGGCGCGGAAAAGCTTATAGGCAGGGGAGATATGCTCTATATGCCTGTAGGAGCGCCTAACCCTATTCGTGTTCAGGGATGCTTTGCGACTGACGACGAAATCGGAGGAGTTACAAGATTTGTTAAGAAATCCGCGTCTGCTCAATATAACGCGGAGATAGAGGAAAAAATTAAGCGTATCGCCGAGGAAGAACAGGACGGTGATTTATCCGACAGTAACAGCGATATTAAGGTCGATTCCAAAATGGAAGAGGCGATTAAATACGTCTGCGAGGCAGGACAGGCGTCTACGTCAATGCTCCAGCGCAGACTTCACGTCGGCTACGCAAGAGCGGGCAGAATGATTGACGATATGGAACAGCTCGGCGTAATCGGACCTCATCAGGGCTCAAAGCCGAGAGAGGTTATTATGAGCTACGGAGAGTGGCTTGAGAGAAACAATAACTTAGGAGATTAACAAAAAATTATGTCATTTTTACCGATGACAATTAAAGAAGTTAAACAGCGCGGATGGGACTATGTTGACTTTGTCTATGTGACGGGCGACAGCTATGTGGACCATCCCGCGTTTGGCGTGGCGATTATAAGCCGTGTTGTTGAAAACGCGGGATTTAGAGTTGCCGTTTTATCCCAGCCCGACTGGCACAACGAACGTGAATTTACACAGTTTGGAAAGCCTCGTCTGGGATTTTTTGTTACGGCAGGAAATATCGATAGTATGGTCGCTCATTACACCGTTGCAAAGCGAAAGAGAAGTGACGACGCCTACACGGCAGGCGGAAAAGCGGGCAAACGTCCCGACCGCGCGGTTACGGTTTATTCAAATATTATAAAAAAATTATATCCCGACAGTCCCGTCATAATAGGCGGACTGGAGGCGTCTTTAAGACGTTTTGCCCATTATGATTATTGGGCGGACAGGGTTATGCCGTCGGTGTTGTTTGACAGCAAAGCGGATATTTTAGTCTACGGAATGGGAGAACTCCAGACAGAAGAAATTGTTAAAAGGCTCGACAGCGGACTTCCTATTGAATCGCTGTACGATATAAGAGGTATATGCTACAAGGTAGCAACTAAGGATTATATTCCCGAATCCGTGGTTGACCTTCCGAGCTTTGAGCGTGTGAGCGAAAGCAAGCGTGATTATGCAACAGCATCGAGAAAGGAGCTTGAGGAGGCTGACGCCGTACGGGGAAGAAAGATGATACAGCGCCACGGAAAATACATTTTAGTCCAGAATCCTCCTATGCCTCCGCTAAATACCGAACAGCTCGACCGCGTTTACTCGCTCCCTTACGAAAGGTATTATCCTCCCTGTTATGAGGAGTTAGGCGGAGTACCTGCTGTTTTGGAGGTTGAGTTTTCCATAACTCATAACCGAGGCTGTTTCGGAGCCTGTAACTTCTGCTCTCTTGCGTTTCATCAGGGCAGAGCGGTTACAGTCAGAAGTGAAGAGAGTATTATAAATGAGGCGAAAGGTTTTCTTGATAATCCGAGATTTAAAGGATATATAAGCGATGTCGGCGGTCCTACCGCGAATTTCAGAATACCGTCTTGTGACATTCAAAAGGAGCGCGGGCTTTGTAAAAATAAAAAGTGCCTTGCGCCCGAGCCGTGCAAAAATCTGAACGCCGACCATACCGATTACATACGTCTTTTAAGAAAGTTAAGAGAAATTGACGGGATAAAAAAGGTGTTTATAAGGAGCGGTATCCGCTACGACTATTTTCTCGCTGATGAAAGCGATGAGTTTTTGGACGAGCTTGTAAAATATCACATAAGCGGTCAGCTTAGAGTTGCTCCCGAGCATTGCAGTGAGGTTGTACTCGATAAAATGGGAAAGCCACATATTGAGATGTATAAGAGGTTTTCCGATAAATTCTACCGCGCTACCCGGCAGGCGAATAAGGAGCAGTATATCGTTCCTTATCTTATGAGTTCTCATCCGGGCTGTACTCTTAAAGACGCGGTATCTCTCGCGCAATTTTTAAAGCGTGAGAAGATTCACCCCGAACAGGTTCAGGATTTTTACCCCACTCCGGGTACAATCTCGACGGCAATGTTTTATACAGGGCTTGACCCTTATACATTAGAGGAGGTTTATGTCCCGAAAAGCTCAGGCGAAAAGGCTATGCAGAGAGCGCTGATGCAGTATTTTATCCCCAAGAACAGAGATTTGGTTTTTAAGGCTTTAAAATCCGCGGGAAGACTTGATTTGGTCGGTAACGGAAAAAACTGCCTTATACCTTATCCGTCGGGGTACAGCGCCGATAAAATCAATAAAAAAGATAAATTCAAAAAATATTCTCGTAAACCGAAAAAGGGTAAGAAGAAATGATACGTTGGTTTAAAAGGGGAGCATTAATATTATTCTTAATCGGAATTATAATCTTGTCTTTTATTCTGCATAATTTGCCCGTCGACGAGTATACCGTGACATTTATAGATGTAGGTCAGAGCGACTGCGCTCTTATAAACGGAAACGGTACAAGCATTTTAGTTGACGCGGGTAACGAAAAGGACGCAAGAAATGTAAGAATTACACTTGACCGCCTGAACGTTAAAAAGCTTGATATGGTTGTTATATCGCACTTTGACTCAGACCACATAGGCGGTATGAGCAGAATAATCAATGATTACAAAATCTCAAAAATTATAGCGCCTAAAACAAAGAAAAAATATCTTCCGAAAAGCACAAGCTTTGATTTGCTTAAAAAGGCGCTCAAAAAACATAATCTTCCGATTACATATGTAAAATCAGGCGATGAGTTTTCGTTTAAGGGAATTTTTGCGGATGTACTTTCTCCCAATACCGAATACGGTACAAGTAACGAGGACTGCGCTGTTGTAAAAGTTAAATGCGGTGTGAGAAGTTTTTTATTTACGGGAGATATTTCAGAAAAGGTGGAGAAACGACTGCTTGGGGGCAAGGTTAATTTAAAGGCGGATATTTTAAAGGTGAGCCACCACGGAAGTTATACGGCGACTTCACAAAAGTTTTTGGAAAGCGTAAATCCCTCTTATTCGGTTGTTTCGGTTTCTAAGTACAACAACTACAATCTTCCGAACGTTGAAACAATGAACCGCCTTTACGGATACGGGTGCGAGGTTTTCAGAACCGATGAAATGGGAAGTATTACATTCAAAATAAACGGAAATGATATAAAAGTATCTGTCGAAAAATAGCTTGACTTATATTTTTCTATCTAATATAATATAATTTAAGTTATCCAAATGATACGTTTTGATTTATTTTAAGGAGTGAGACCGATAGGAGTCTATGAAGAACTTCAAGCGCGGGGATTAATCGCGCAGGTTACAGATGAAGAGGAAATACGAGAGCTTGTAAATAACGGAAAGGCTGTATTTTATATTGGATTTGACCCGACGGCTGACAGCCTTCACGTAGGACATTTTATGGCGCTTTGCCTGATGAAAAGACTTCAGATGGCAGGCAATAAGCCTATAGCGCTTGTCGGCGGGGGTACAGGTATGATAGGCGACCCTTCCGGCAGAACAGATATGAGAAAAATGCTTACCAAGGAGGACATAGCCCATAACTGCGAATGTTTTAAAAAGCAGATGAGCAAGTTTATTGATTTTTCCGACGGAAAAGCTATTATGGTTAATAACGGGGACTGGCTTTTAGACCTTAACTATGTCGAGCTTTTACGAGAGGTCGGCGCGTGCTTCAGCGTTAACCGTATGCTTACAGCGGAATGTTATAAGCAGAGAATGGAAAAGGGTTTAAGCTTCCTTGAATTTAACTATATGATTATGCAGAGCTATGATTTTTATAGCTTGTATAAGAAATACGGCTGTAATATGCAGTTCGGCGGAGATGACCAATGGAGCAATATGCTCGGCGGAACAGAGCTTATAAGAAGAAAACTCGGAAAAGACGCTTACGCGATGACAATTACTCTCCTCTTAAATTCAGAGGGTAAAAAAATGGGTAAAACCCAAAGCGGAGCCGTTTGGCTTGACCCCGAAAAGACAAGCCCGTATGAGTTCTATCAGTATTGGCGGAATGTTGCGGACGCTGATGTGCTTAAATGTATAAGAATGCTTACCTTCCTGCCCTTGGAGGAAATTGACAAAATGGACAGCTGGGAGGGCGCACAGCTCAACACGGCTAAGGAGATTTTGGCGTTTGAGCTTACTAAGCTTGTACACGGCGAGGATGAGGCAAAAAAGGCGCAGGATACAGCGAGAGCGATTTTCGGTTCGGGAAGTAACACGGATAATATGCCTTCTACAGAGCTTTCTGACGAGGATTTTTCGGAAAATTATACGGTTCTTGATTTGCTTACAAAATGCGGACTTATTCCGTCGCGCAAAGAGGGCAGACGTCTTATAGAGCAGGGCGGAGTATCCCTCGACGGAGAAAAAATAAGCGACCCGTTTACCGCGGTTACAAAGGAAATGTTCGCCGAAAACGGATATGTTATTATTAAAAAGGGTAAAAAGGTTTATCATAAAGCTGTTTTAAAATAAGGAGGAAATGAGATGAAAAAATTATTAGATGAGTTTAAGGCGTTTATTATGCGCGGTAATGTTATGGACCTCGCCGTTGCGGTTATAATCGGCGGCGCGTTCCAGTCAATTATTACTTCGCTTTGCGATGACCTTATTTCACCTCTTTTGGGTATGTTCGGCGGGGCGAATTTTGACGCTTATTCCGTAACAATTTTAGGCGCCACATTCTCCTATGGAAAGTTTTTAACTGCCGTTATCAATTTTATTATTATGGCGGCTGTTATCTTCCTGCTGGTAAAGGTTGTTAACAAGGTTATGTCTTTAGGCAAAAAGGAAGAGGAGGAGCCTGAACCGACAGAGAAAGAATGTCCATACTGCTACAGCCCGATTCATATTAAGGCAACACGCTGTCCTCATTGTACGGGAGAAATTAAGGAATAATATAATTTTCATAATTTAATCAAAAGGAGAAGTTTCCTATTAATGAAACTTCTCCTTTTTTTTTATTTTAACTCTTTAATTATATCGTCGGCCGTCTGTTCTAATGAATTGCCCTCTTTGAATTTTATCTCAATATCAGCGTATTTATAGTATAACGGGGCGCGCAATTTTAAAATATCCTCTAAGGTTTCACTGCTTTTCATCGCAATTCCTCTATCCGAAAAATTGCCGAGCCTGCGTTTGAGTTCTTTAATCGGAACATTTATATAGATAACGGTTCCGAGCTTTTTGAGGTGATTCATAGCTTCATCTGACATTATCATTGAACCGCCTGTCGCTATAACAACCCTGTCGCATATAATTTCGCTCCCGACGCTTTTTTCAATGTTTAAAAAGTAGTCAAGTCCGTTTTTATCAATAATACCCTGAAGTGTACTTTTTTCTCTTTGAGAAATAAAAGAGTCTGTATCAAGATATCCGTATCCGAGTTTTCTTGCAAGAACAACCCCGAGCGTACTTTTTCCGCTTCCGGGCATTCCTATTAAAATTATGTTATCCATTATAAAACCTTAATTTGCAGTGTGTCTGTTCCGTAAGACGGCTCAATTTTGTTGGAGGAAATAACAACTACTGTATCTCCGCTTGCGACAATACCTGTTTCTACGGCTTTTTCCATAGCCTGTTTTGTAATCTCGTCCGTCGTTGTGAGATTATCTCCCAAAACAGCCGTAACACCGCTACTTAAACATAACTTGCGCTGAATTAACGGAGAGGTAACGACCGCGATAATCGGACATTCAGGACGGAAATGAGCCATAGCTCTCGCTACCTTTCCCGTGGCGGACTCAACAATAATTGCTTTAGCGCCTACGGCTGTCGCAACCTCTCTTGCGGCGGAGCAAATGCTTTTTCTAAAACTGTTTTCGTCGTCAAATTCCTCGATATACTTTTGTAAAAGATAGTCCTCGTGATTGCTTTCAGCCTCTTCGCAGATGTCTGAAAGAGCCTTTACGCTTTCAACAGGATATTTTCCCGCCGCCGACTCGCCCGAAAGCATAACCGCCGATGTTCCGTCATAAACCGCGTTCGCAACATCGCTGATTTCCGCGCGGGTGGGCAGGGGATTTGAGGTCATACTTTCAAGCATTTGCGTTGCGGTAATTACGTATTTACCCTTAGCAACGGTTTTTCTGATTATTGTTTTTTGAATTTCGGGGAGCTTTATAAACGGAATTTCAACACCCATATCACCGCGCGCTACCATAATTCCGTCCGACGCTTCGATAATACGGTCAATATCATCATAACCGCTTTGATTTTCTATTTTTGAAACAATATCAACGCCCTCAAAGCCTATACTGTCAATATAATCTCTCAGCGTTGAAACGTCGTCGGCAGAACGTACAAAGCTTGCCGCTACTATATCCGCGCCCTGTTTAAGTCCGAATTCAATGTCATCTCTGTCCTTTGCGCTGACATACGGCATAGATATATGATAGTCGGGAATGTTAATGCTTTTTCTGTTTGAGAGCCGTCCGCCCTTTACAACGAGGCATTTAATCATTGAACTTGTGACGTCTGTTACAACCATAGTGATTTTGCCGTCGTCAAGTAAAATTTTTCTGCCGAGCGCGTTTTGTTTTTCTTTTAAGAAAAGGTCGACAAGCTTAGGATAGCTTATTCCGATTCCTTCCTCGTTTCCTTGTTTGTTTTCCTTGTAAAGAGAAAATTCCCTGCCCTCAACGAGTACGGCGCTTCCGTTTTCAAATACTCCTATTCTTACCTCGGGACCTTTTGTGTCGAGAAGAATGGCAATATTTTTCCCTGTTTCTTTAATTGACTCTTTAAGTCTGTTAAGTCTTGCTTCCTGCTCCTCGTATGTGCCGTGCGACATATTAATTCTTGCGACGTTCATTCCCGCGTTAATCATTGAGATTAAGGTCTGTTTGTTGTCGCAGGCGGGTCCCAATGTGCAGACAATTTTTGTTTTTCTCATATTTTTACACCCCGAATTATGATTACCTTATTATGGTAACATTATAATAAAACCGCGGGGTATTTTCAATAGTAATATAAAATAAATTCAGCGGATTTTGTCAATCCGCCGAACTATTTAACGATATTTTATATATTTTCGTTTGTCTTACGCTGTTTTACATAATCGAACATACAAGGTCCGCGTAATCAGATGGATTTTCAATCGGAAGTCCTGCGATAAGAAGCGCTTGATTGTAGAAAATTTCCGCGTACTTTTTAGCCGTGTCGTCGTCTTTTCCGATTAATTCTTTCATCTTTTTAACGGCGTCGTGGTTCATATTAAGCTCCAGGCATCTCTGCGCTTTCATTCCCGCCTCGGGTTGCATAGTTGCGAAGTATTTTTCCATTTCAAAGCTTATTCCGCCCTTAGCGGTCATACATACGGGGTGGCTTACAAGCTTTTTGCTTGCGACAACTTCGTTTACCTTGTCCTTTAAAGCGTCCTTTACAAAGTCTAATACCTCGTTGTTATCTTCGCTTTCGTCCTTAGTTTCCTCATTTTCAATTCCGAGGTCGTCGCTGTCAACGCTCTTGAACTGCTTGTCGCCGTACTGCTGGAGTGTCTGGATTGTAAACTCGTCAATATCCTGTGTGCAGTACAAAATCTCAAATCCTTTTGACAGCACCATCTCTGCCTGCGGTAGCTTGCTGATTGAGCTTATGCTTTCGCCTGTCGCAAAGTAAATATATTTCTGCTCCTCGCTCATTCTGTCAACGTATTCGCCTAAGGTTGTAAGCTTTTCGTCGTTTGAAGAATAGAACATAATAAGGTCTTTAAGGGAGTCCTTGTGCATTCCGTAGTCGCTGACAATGCCATATTTAAGCTGGCGGCCGAACTCCTTATAAAAGCTTTCGTAAGCTTCTCTGTCCTTTTTAAGCATAGATGAAAGCTCGTTTTTAATTTTCTTTTCGAGCGTATTGGCAACGGTTTTAAGCTGGTGGTCGTGCTGTAGAACTTCTCTTGAAATGTTGAGAGAAAAGTCCTGGCTGTCTACGACGCCTTTTACAAATCTGAAATGCTCGGGTAAAAGCTCCTCGCAGTTTTCCATAATAAGAACACCGCTTGAATAAAGTTGAAGTCCCTTTTTATAATCTTTTGTATAGTAATCGTAGGGAGCCTTTGAGGGTATATATAAAAGAGCCTTGTAGGTTACAACACCCTCAACCGAGGTGGTAATAATTTTAGCAGGCTTGTCATAAGCCATAAATTTATCGTGATAAAATTTTTCATATTCATCATCGCTAACGTCTTTTTTAGGACGTTGCCATATAGGAACCATTGAATTGAGCGTTTCCGCCTCGGTAACGGTTTCGTACTCCGGATTTTCGCTGTCCTTTGTATCCTCTTTAACCTTGCTGTGCGTCATATCCATAATTATCGGATAGCGGATATAGTCGCTGTATTTTTTTATAAGCTCAGAGATTCTGTACTGCTCTAAAAATTCGCTGTAGTTTTCAGTGTCGGTATCCTCTTTTATATGCAGGGTTACAACAGAGCCCGCGTTTTCCTTTTCGGTTTCTTTGATTGTGTATCCGTCAGCGCCCGAGGAGGTCCATATAAATCCCGTATCCGCGCCGTATTTTTTTGTATAAACTTCAACCTTATCGGCAACCATAAAAGCGGAGTAAAAACCTACACCGAACTGACCGATAATATCAACATCATCGCCTTTTTCTATTTCCTGCTTAAAGCGATAGGAACCCGAGGATGCGATAGTGCCGAGATTTTTATCAAGGTCGTCTTTGTCCATTCCGATACCGTTGTCTTCAATTTTTATAATACGGTTTTCTTTATCAACGGAAAGATTGATTTTAAAATCCTCTCTGCTGAGTCCCACTTTATCATCTGTTAGAGAGATAAAGCAGAGCTTGTCGATAGCGTCGCTTGCGTTTGAGATAAGCTCTCTTAAAAAAATCTCCTTATGAGTGTAAATTGAGTTAATCATAAGGTCGAGTAATCTTTTTGACTCGGATTTAAATTGTTTCTTTGCCACAGTTACCATTCCTTTACTTTTTAATTTAATTCACATTATATACCAAAATCATATAAATTTCAATTGTATAAATATCTTTAAATGTCCATAAAAAAGGAAATAAAAATGACGCCGAAGCGAATGCTTACAGCGTCACTTGGAGCTGGTGACGAGACTTGAACTTGCGACCTTCTCATTACGAGTGAGATGCTCTACCAACTGAGCTACACCAGCGCAATTTTTTGCGTCTTATCAATTATAACGCGTTATCTCGTATTTTGCAAGGGGTAAAAAAAGAAAAAGACGAAAATTTAAGTCATATTTAGTTAAAACTGTGACAATTTACCCACTTATATTGACATTAAATTTTTTCTATTTTATACTATATAAAAGACAAATTTTCTACAAATAATACTTGTGTATTTTATTAATTGTATTATATATTAGGAATGCAGAAAGGTGGCAAATCCTTATGTCAAAATCATTTGGTAGACATCTAAGAGATCTTCGGAAGAAACATTCTCAATATACTCAACAGGAAATGGCTGATATGTTAAATATCTCCCGTTCAACATACACGTACTATGAAACGGGAAAATCAGAGCCCGGTCAGGAAAAACTAAAAAATATTTGTGAAATTCTTGATGTGGATTTTAATACTCTTTTGGGTTATACCGAAGAGGGAATGATTGCTTTGGTTGCCTCAAGCGATAATAAAAGCGACGCGTTCGGTAACCTTACGCCTACAGAGGAACAGCTTATCCTTGCGTATAGAAGTATGAATTCCGAGGAAAAGGAATATATCGGAAAACAAATTACAAAAATTGTTAAAGGAAATTAAAATATTTTTAAATTTTTATGCCGGTTTTCCAAGGGGGAAAATCGGCTTTTTTATATATCTAAGCAGTTTTTGTATATGTTTTTATTACAGTTTATTTCCTTAAAGTTAAAAGGTCGGGGAAAAGACCTAACCTTAAAGTTTTTTGTACGGGCGGTTATTAAAAAGATTATTTAAAATAAAAGTAAATAAAGCTTTACATTTGAGTTTTATTGTGTTATAATAACGTCTGTTAAGCTTTTGCGCGGATTTTGGATTAAGCCGTTATGCGGAGTTTCACAGCCTTAACCTGCGCTTTTGCAAATATTTTGAAAAGGTGGAATAAAAATGTTACCGGAAGAAAAGGCGGCTATTATTGCCGAGTATGCTACTCACGAGGGCGATACAGGCTCTCCTGAGGTGCAGATTGCGCTTCTTACAAAGAGAATCAATGATTTAACCGACCATCTCAAAATTCATAAGAAGGACCATCATTCCCGTCGCGGACTGCTTAAAATGGTTGGTCAAAGACGTTCTCTCTTAAAGTATCTTACTAAGGTAGATATTGAGAGATATCGTTCAATTATTAAGAGATGCGGTATTCGTAAGTAAGATAATTTGGGGCAGGCGGCAACGTTTGCCCTATATTGCGTTTATTGCAGGATTTTTGACGCACTCGCTTTAGCGGTAAAACGAGTCTGTAATACGCTTTGCAGGTTGGTTTTATTGCTAAGTGTTGCTAAAAAATCCTGTGAAATATAAAGTGAAGCTATGCTTCGGAAAGGATTTTTTATGAACAGAAAAATGGAGTTTCCAAACTACAAGGTTTTTGAAACTGAATTTGCGGGCAGACCTTTAAAGGTTGAAACAGGTAAAATGACTCAGCTTGCAAACGGCGCTTGCTTAATATCCTACGGTGAAACTGTGGTGCACGTTGCCGTAACGGCATCCGCAAAGCCGAGGGACGGAGTTGACTTTTTCCCGCTTTCGGTAGACTACGAGGAGAAACAGTACGCCGCGGGAAGAATACCGGGCTCATTTTTAAAGCGTGAGGGACGTCCGTCTGAAAAGGCTATTCTCACAAGCCGTGTAATTGACCGTCCGATTCGTCCGCTTTTCCCAAAGGATATGCGTAACGACTGCTCCGTAGTTTGTACGGTTATGGCGGTTGACCCCGACTGTTCGCCCGAGATTACGGCAATGGTCGGCACTTCAATAGCGATTTCTATTTCAGATGTTCCCTGGAACGGTCCGATAAGCGGTTGTTCCGTAGGTCTTGTTGACGGAGAAATTGTTATCAACCCTAACGAGGAGCAAAGAGCAGTATCGGATATGGCGACTACCGTTGCCTCTACAAGCGAGAGAATCGCTATGATTGAGGCGGGCGCTAACTGCGTCGATGATGAAACAATGTATAACGCCATTATGGCAGGTCACGAGGCTAACCAAAAGATTATCGAATTTATCAATGGTATTGTTGACGAAATCGGTAAGCCGAAATTCACTTATCCCTCAAACGACCCTGACCACGATATGTTTGAGGCTGTCTACAATTTTGCTGAGGCAGACGTTAAGACCGCGCTCGATACAGATGATAAAACTGTCCGTGACGAGAGATTAAAGCCCGTTTATGAGGCGGTTCACGAAAAGTTTGATGAGATTTATCCCGAGAGCGAGGCTAAAATTGACGAGTGCCTTTATAAGACACAGAAAACTATCGTACGCCGTTGGCTTTTGGATGAGCAAAAGAGAGTTGACGGCCGTGGAATGGACGATATTCGTCCGCTCGCTTCCGAGGTAGGAGTTCTCCCGAGAGTTCACGGTTCAGGTATGTTTACAAGAGGACAGACGCAGGTTCTTACAATTGCGACCTTAGGTTCTGTAGCTGAAAAACAGCTCCTTGACGGACTTGACGGAGAAACGGAAAAGAGATATATTCATCACTACAACTTCCCGAGCTACTCTGTGGGTGAAACAAAGCCCAGTCGCGGTCCCGGACGACGTGAAATCGGTCACGGCGCGCTTGCGGAGCGTGCGCTTCTTCCTGTAATTCCTTCTGTCGAGGAGTTCCCGTATGCTCTTCGTCTTGTATCCGAGGTTCTCTCATCAAACGGCTCAACCTCACAGGGCTCAGTCTGCGGTTCAACGCTTGCGCTTATGGACGCGGGTGTTCCGATTAAGGCTCCCGTAGCGGGTATCTCCTGTGGTCTTATCACCGAGGGCGAGAGATGGATGACTATGGTTGATATTCAGGGACTTGAGGATTTCTTCGGCGATATGGACTTTAAGGTTGCGGGTACCAAGGAAGGTATTACGGCAATTCAGATGGATTTAAAAATCAGCGGACTTCTTCCCGAAATGGTTAAGGAGGCGCTTGAGAAAACTCATAAGGCCCGTAACTACATTCTTGATGAAATTATGCTTAAAGCGATTGCAGAGCCTCGCGCGGAGCTTTCAAAATATGCGCCCAAGATGTTTACAACCTCGATTCCCGCGGACAAAATTTCCGAGGTTATCGGTAAGAGCGGAAAGATTATCAAGGAAATCCAGACTCAATGTGAATGTAAGGTTGATATTGAGGAGGACGGAGATAAGGGCAACGTATTTATTTCGGGTCTTGATACCGAAAAGTGCAAGAACGCTCTTAGTATGATTGAAACTATCGCCAACGACCCCGAGCCGGGCGCTATGTTCTACGGTAAGGTTACACGTTTAATGGACTTTGGAGCGTTTGTTGAAATCGCTCCGGGCAAGGAAGGCCTTTGCCACATCAGTCAGCTTGACGTTAAACGTACAAAGAATGTAACCGATGTTGTAAATGTCGGCGATGTTATCCGCGTTAAAGTTCTTGAAATAGACGACAAGGGCAGACTTAATTTAAGCCGTAGAGCTGTGTTAATTGAAGTTGACGGCTTAGAGCCCGAAAACGACCCCGACGAGGATAAAAAAAGCTCGCGTCCGCGCAGACCGCGCGGTGAACGCCGTTCTCACAGAGATAAAAAACAATAAATATAGTTAAATTAAAAACCGTTTGCAATGTGAAATGCAAGCGGTTTTTACATGGAAAAATAAATTAGGATTACTGCTCAAATAAAAAAATATCGGAGAAATTGCACCATTTTATGCAATTTCTCTTTTTTTTATACGGTAATTGAGAGCTGAAAGAAAGGAGGATAATATGTCACAGCTTACTAAAAAAGAAAAGGCGTTTTGCAGGAAGTATCTTGAAACGGGAAGTGTTGAGGAGGCAGGGCGTTTTTGCAAAATTTCAAAGGACTGCTATGAGCTTTTAACGCGAGAGGATATTTTGAGTGAAATTCACCGCCTCGGTGAAGCTATGGATAAAAGTCTTGAGGTTATCGCAAAAAGCGCTCTGAAACGGCTCGCTGTGGGAAGTGTTTCCGACGCGGTCGGCCTTATATTTACCGAAAAGCCTGACTTTGAAAAGCTGAACGAGCTTGATTTGTTTATGGTTTCCGAGATTAAACGCAAGGATAATTTAACGGAAATTAAATTTTTTGACAGGTTTAAGGCGATACAAAGTCTTATCGAGGGCTTCGGAAATGACGAAGGTTCCGTTCCGATTTACGACGCTCTTATGGCAGGGGTTGAAAGACTTAATAAAACTGAAGATGGAGATTAAACGTTTTTCAAGAAAGCAGTTCAGAGTATTGACGTGGTGGTGTAAAAACAGTCCGAGCGCCTCTAAAGACGCAATTATCTGCGACGGCGCTGTGCGTTCAGGTAAAACATTCAGTATGTCACTTTCTTTTGTGTTTTGGATGTTCTACCGATTTAATAATTCCGATTTCGCAATTTGCGGAAAAACTATCCGTAGCGCTCGGAGAAACATTATAACGCCTATGACGTCAACTCTCAGACAGCTTGGTTTTTCGGTAGATGAAAAGTTAAGCCAAAATCTTCTCATCATCTCTTACAGGGGCAGAGTGAACCGAGTGTATATATTCGGAGGAAAAGACGAGGGAAGCGCCTCTCTTATTCAAGGTATGACGCTTTCAGGCGTGCTTTTTGACGAGGTCGCTTTGATGCCCCGTTCCTTTGTCGAACAGGCGTTGGCGAGATGCTCGGTTGAGGGAAGTCGTTTTTGGTTCAACTGCAATCCCGAATATCCCGCTCATTGGTTCTACCAAAGCTGGATTAAAAAAGCCGATAAAAAGAACGCGTTTTATCTTCATTTTACTATGAAAGACAACCCGTCGCTTTCAATAAAAACTATAAAACGCTACGAGAGCCTGTACAGCGGAAGCTTTTACGAGAGATTTGTTCTCGGAAAATGGGTTGCCGTTTCAGGCGCTGTTTATCCTTTTATGAAGGACAGCTCTTTTGTTAAAGCGCCAAACGGTCCGTTCGAGGACTTTGCGGTTTCCGTTGACTACGGAACGGTAAACCCCGCGTCGTTCGGACTTTGGGCTTTAAAAAACGAAGTGTGGTACCGTATTGACGAGATGTACTTTGATTCCAGAAAAGAGGGTTACCAAAAGACGGACGAGGAGCATTATAAATCTCTTACAGAGCTTATCGGGCGTCGTAAAATCAGTAAAATTACGGTTGACCCGTCGGCCGCCTCTTTTATTGAAACAATAAACCGTCACGGAAAGTTTAATGTTATTCCCGCGGTAAACGATGTTCTTAACGGTATTCGTCTGACAAGCACGGCCTTAAAGGAGGGCAGGATTAAAATCTGCGAAAACTGCTTTGACAGTATCCGTGAATTTTCTCTTTACCGTTGGAATGAAAACGGTAC
Source organism: uncultured Clostridia bacterium (assembly GCA_947585745.1). Taxonomy (GTDB): domain Bacteria; phylum Bacillota; class Clostridia; order Oscillospirales; family Acutalibacteraceae; genus Ruminococcoides. The sequence continues at coordinate 32,521 of CANPXF010000016.1, forward strand.
GGACTCTCCCGTAAAGGAGAACGACCACGCTATGGACGACATTCGTTATTTTGTCGCCACAATTTTAGATAACGACGTATGCTTTTCGGCGGTTGCCGCGAGAAGATAGGTTGTTATTAAAAGTAAAAATTTCTGTATTTTCCTTATCTGCCCACGGTAAGGATAAAGGGAATTTTTATTTATCATCAGTGGGCGGAAAGGCTATGGAAATCAAATTGAATTTCTTTAAAAGAAATAAGCTTGCGGATAAAACGGAGGCTCCCGTTTATCCCGTTCCTGCGACAGCAAGCTCACATCCATTTTCTTATCTTAATAATTATACTCCGCTTAAACAAGCGGAATACGAGCTTTATTCAAGTCTTAGAGAGGCTGTTCCGATTATTGACGCGGCGATTGACAAGACGGTAAGGCTTATGGGAACCTTTGAGGTCACGACCAAAAATAAAGACGTTGACCGAAAGCTTAATAATTTTCTCTCCACGGTTGCGGTAAACGGTGGTAATCACGGAATTTTTCCGTTCCTTACAACCTATATAAACGAGCTTTTAACCTATGGAGAGGCTGTCGGTGAAATAGTTTTAAACAGCAGTAAAAGCGATGTCGCAGCACTTTATAACGCAAGCTTAAAGGACGTTTGCATTGTCGCAAACGACAATCCGCTCAACCTAAAGGTTTGCAAAAACGACGTTAACTTTACGCCCGCAAAATACCAAAGCCTTATAATTCCAACCTTGTTAAACCCTGAACCCGGAACGGTTAAGGGAACTTCAATTTTAAAGGGACTGCCGTTTGTCAGCGAAATATTACTTACTGTTTTTAATTCTATAAAAGCAAATTGGAAACGTATAGGCGACGTAAGATTTGCGGTTACGTACAAGCCCGACAGTACGTCATCAGCCGTGACAAAAAAGCAGGCGGAAATGATTGCCGACGAATGGAGCAAGGCTATGCGTTCGAGAGAGGTGTGCGATTTTGTATCGGTAGGTGATGTAAGCGTTAAGGTCATAGGCGCTGATAATCAGGTTTTAGACTGCGATGTGCCGATTCGCCATCTTCTTGAGCAGATTATCGCAAAGCTTTCTTTGCCCCCGTTTGTTCTCGGATTAAGCTGGTCAAGCACCGAGAGAATGAGTACCCAGCAGGCTGATATATTAACAAGCGAGCTTGAATTTTACCGTTCGCTTATAACTCCGGTAATCTCTAAAATCTGTCGGATTTACCTAAGAGTTAACGGATATGACGATTATGTAGAGGTTAATTGGGATTTAATCAATCTCCAGGATGAAGTTGAAATGTCGCAGGCGCGTTTGAATAACGCTCAGGCTTTAGAGATTGAAAAACGAACAGAGGTGGAGAATGAAAACAGGACAGGTTGTTAAAAATTCCGCTGTAAAAGACGGAGAAATGGAGCTTATTAACAGCTATACGCGCAGACAGCTTAGCGAGGAAGAGGTCTATGTATTTTCAGTTGTGCTCTGCGACAACGATGTGGACAGAGATTTTGAGCGTTTTACGGTTGAAAGTTTAGAAAAGCTTTCCGAGCTTTTTGTCGGAAAAACAGGGATTTTTGACCATAATCCAAAAGCGGAAAATCAGACCGCCCGTATTATAAGCTGTTCTGTTGAGGCAGTTCAGGGTAAGAAAAACTCTGTGGGAGATGATTATTTCAGACTTGTCGCAAGGGCTTATATGCCTGTAAGCGAGAACAACAAAGAGCTCCGTCTTTCAATCGACAGCGGTATAACGCGAGAGGTAAGCGTCGGATGCGCGGTTGAAAAGACCTTGTGCAGTATTTGCGGTAATGATATAAATTCTCACGAGTGCAGTCATATTAAGGGGGAAACCTACAGTGACGTTCTCTGTTTCGGAGAGCTTACAAATCCCTATGACGCATATGAGTTTAGCTTTGTCGCCGTACCCGCTCAAAAACAGGCGGGTGTAATAAAATCATTTGCAGGAAAGGAAAAATCAATGTCAGATATTTTAAAATCAATTGAAAAGTGCGAGGCTGTTTCTCTTACGGAAAATGACAGCAAAAGGCTGAAATCGTATATTGACAGTCTGAAAAAACAGGCTTCTGACGGTGTGTACTACAGAAATACGCTGATTGGCGATGTTTTAAAATACAGCGCTGTGGTACAGCCCGAAATATCGAGAAAAACGATGGAAAGCGTTACGTCATCTCTAAGTATCGAAGAGCTTAAAGAGTTTAAAAACGCTTATGAAAAGAAGATGAACGGCGATGAAACCGTTAAACCACAGCTTTTTGTCGAAAAATCCGAAAGAAAAACAGATTTAAACACAGAGTTTAAAATTTAAGGAGGACTTATGAACGTAGATTTTAAGGGCTACGGCGAAAACGTAGCAACATTTATTTGTGACAGTTCGCTTGAGGCGGGCAATTTTGTAAAAATGAAGGAAAATTATACAGTATGCGCGGCAACCTCAGGCAGTGAGGTTATCGGCTATTGTATAGGTGTTAGAGACGGTTATGCGGCAGTACAGCTTTCGGGCTATATTGAGGCAAAAGCAAGCGCAAAAATCGCACTCGGCTTAACGGGAATAAGCGTTTCAAGCGCGGACACCGTTTCATCATCCACATCGGCAGGCAAGCACCTTGTTGTTTATTCCGATGACAGTACAGTAGGATTTATTCTTTAAGGAGGAAATATGGCTAATTTTGAAAATATAACAATTGAAAAGGGTATGTACCAATCGGGTTCAAAAAATCTGACCGATGTTCTCGAAACTCTTGACCCGTCGGAAAATTACGAGGGTACGGCTCTTGAGGGACTTGACGCGTTTGGCCGTCAGCTTAAAAGATTTGATATTAAGGTGTCGGGTAAAGGAAGCGACTGCGTTGAGAAATTTTTCCAGACAAGCAATTCTTCAGCGCTTTTCCCCGAGTATGTAAGCCGTGCAGTTAAGCAGGGTATGGAGCAGGCGGATATTATCCCCGACATTGTCGCCACGATAACAAATATCGAGGGTATGGATTACAGAAGCGTGGCTTCAATTCCGTCAGAAGACGACAAGACCTTAAAGATAGTTTCAGAGGGCGCGGCAATTCCTCAGACGGTAGTTAAAACGCAGGAAAACTTAGTTAAGCTTCATAAACGCGGAAGAATGCTTGTATCTTCCTATGAGGCTCTTCGCTTTCAGCGTCTTGACCTTTTTACAGTAACACTTAATCAGATTGGCGCATATATTAGACGTGCCCAGCTTAAAGACGCCGTTGACGTTCTGTTAAACGGCGACGGCAACGACAACGCCTGCGATACAATTTCCGCCGACGGCATTACATACGCGGACCTTGTAAAGCTTTGGGCAGAGCTAAGCCCTTATGAGCTTAATACAATTCTTGCCCCGACCGACGCAATGGAAAGTATTCTTTCAATGGAAGAAATGAAAGACAGCAACGCGGGACTTAATTTTCAGGGTACGGGAAAAATGGTAACTCCTTTAGGAGCTAATTTACTCCATACTCCGTCAATTGAGTCGGGAAAGATTATCGGTCTTGACAAAAACTGCGCTCTTGAAATGGTTCAGGCGGGCGACGTTGTAACCGATTATGACAAGCTTATCGACCGTCAGCTCGAACGCGCCGCTATAAGCTGTACCGCGGGATTCGCGAAAATTTTCAAAGAATCCTCAAAGGCTCTCTCTTACTAAGAGGCAGATATGAGCTTTGAAAAAACACTTAACAGGTTCAAGCTCATCTCAGGTTTAGCCGACAATGAGGCGGGAAAATGGCTCGGACTTATTAAGGAGTCAAACGCTTATGTGAGAAGTCTTGTTACTAAAGATGAGCTTTATGATATTGACGAGGACAGAATCGACAATTGCGCGGCTGTGTACGCTTATTATCGCTATATTTGCTACAACATAAACGATGAAAGCAGTTTTTCGGCAGGAGATTTGAGCGTCAGCTTTAATGAGAATAAGCTGAAAGCCGCAAAAGAAATGTGGGAATCGGAGCTTGAAAGTATAAGCGATATAACTGATACCTCGCTTTCCGATTCAACATTCGTGTTTAAGAGGGTGAAATAGATTGAATTTTCCCGCAAAGTTAATTAATAAGTACGGAGATGTGTTAAATATCAGAGAAAACGGCAAAACTATAAATATAAAAGGTATTCTACAGCCGTTTCACTATGCTTACAAAAGCTATTTTACTCCAAAAAGACTTCCGGCGGGAGTTTTTGACGGAAGACATTACCTTCTTATAACCTCGCCAAAATATAAAAACAGGATATTTCGCAATTCAATCGTTGAAAAAAATGAAGAAAAATATCGTGTTAAATCAGCAGAAACCTATAGTGCGCAAGGCAGAGATTTATATGTGTGGGCGGTATTAACCGCCTGCACAACCTATACGGAGGATGATTATGAATAATATAACTGATATAGCCGATACACTTATAAAAAACGCAAAACAAAATCCCGAGCTTTGCGATATAAGATTTATAAAAGCTTATAATACCGCGACTAACAACCCTGACGAGAATGGTTATACCGCGGTCGTCAGTATTGAAAGCGTAAAGCGCTCAAGCGGATTTGTTTCACGGCTTTATAAACAGAACACATACGGAGATGTTTTTGTTGCGAAGCTTAATGTAAGGCTTTACGCGGGTAATGACATATCGGGAGCGAGCCTGACAAAATCCGCGCTTCTTATAAGGAATGCTATGATTGAAAGCGACAGCGAGGGCTATATTGACAGCAGTAATATAGGTTCAATAGAATACGAGAAGGACAGCTCCGCCGTATATAGGGATATAAGCTTTGACATTGAATACATTTTATGCGAGGCGGTAGTATGACAACTGTAAATCCTATAAAGATTGATTTAAAAGTTTATAAAAATACTGAGCTTTTATCCGGCATAACGTCGCTTTCGGTCAGCGAAACTAAAAACGAAAGCTATGTTTACGAGATTTTAACCGAAAAGCCTTGGGCGACAGTATCAACGGAGAAAAAATATGTGATTACATTAAATATATTTGGAGAAAGTCCTTTTGAGGAAAATGAAATCTTCAATTTGGCTCTAAAAATAAATTCACAAAAAAATTATTACGACAACTGTAGAATTATGTCGTCTGACATTGATTATTCAGAGGGCAGATTAACCACTAAGCTAAAGTTAATCTCTGTGGAAGGGACGCAATAATGGAAGAAAATATTCTAAATATAAACGCGGGCGCTGACGCGCGAAGCATCAGCGAAATTTTTGAACAGGACAGCCGTCGTTACAGTCGCGCGCTGACTGAGGAACAGGAGGCTAAAACGGGATGAAAACTGCTAAAATCCGTTATAAAGGCTATGAGTGGGAGCATAATCCCGAAACGCTGAATGTATTAAAAGAGGATAACATAAATGAACAGGACTTACCGTCTGAAAACTCAATTGTAAGGCATTATTCTTCAAGGTGCAGAAGGGTAAGCGGAAAAGGAAAGCTTGTCGGAGAGGATTGCCTGAAAAAATTTAACGAGCTTGTAAAGCTTCAGAGCGGGACAGAAAGCGGGATTTTATCTCTCCCGAATATAAAACCGTTTTACGCGTACTTTAGAAAGCTTGAGCTTTTATGCGAGCCGTCGCCGAAAGTAATAACCTACAGCTTTGAGTTTATAGAGGACAGCGAGAAAAATTTTATTGTCAGGGAAAATTTATATCATACGGTTTCAGACGGCGAAACCTTGTGGGATATTTCGTATAAATACAAGGTTGATATTGAGACGCTGGTAAGCTTAAATCCCGAGGTTAAACGTTTGGACGAGCTGTCTGAAGGAAGCAGGATAAAGATATGCTGAATTTTATATTTACCGATATTGACGGAAATATATTGTCGTTTAACAATGCGTTATACATAGTCATTAATCAAGATGAAAATATTCCCGCGGACGATTTAAGCGTTACATTTCCATTCATAAAAAACGTGCCTGAGTTTTGCGATGTTACGGTTAAGGACAGGGATACTGTTATATTTAAGGGAATTGTAGACGAGCAACAAAATATCTCGACAGAAAAAAACTGCTACACTAAAATTGTCGCGCGCAGTATGGCGGCTATGCTCCTTGATAACGAAAGCAGGCCTGTAAGCTATACAAATCCCTCAACATCGGTTATATTTAATCGTCATCTCGCCCCTAATTTAATAAACGAATACAGGGGAGAGGAGTTCGTTTTAAACGGAGATTTGAAGATTACAAAGGGTATGAGCGACTGGCAGGCTTTTTCTTCATTTTGTCTTAAAGCTTTTAATAAAATTCCCAGAATTGACGCTGACGGTACAGCCGATTTTAACGGAGTAAGTTCAAATGAAAGTATAAAATTTTCCAATACAGACGGGGTAAAATATAATTCTGTTAAGGAAAATACAAAAAGATGTAAGCTGATTTCCGAGGTCCGTGTTAAAACGGGTCCCACAGATATTTACGGTACGGTAATTGAAAATAAAAATGTAAAAAACAGGAGAATAGAACGCAGACGTTGTATAGACGTGTCGGCGTCCGACTCGCTGACATTGGCCGATTTAATGCTGAGTAATTCCATAAACGGCTCTTATGAGGTAACTCTTGTTACTCCGAATAGAATGTTAAATATACTGGGGGCAGGCGTAAGCATTGAGGACAGCAACCTCGGCAGTTTAAGAGGGCTTAAGGTCAGCAGTATTTATTACCGCCAAACTCCGGACAGCGAAAACACGACAATAATTCTTAAAAAGGAGAATGAAAATGTGGATACTTAATTATGTAACAAAAAACTCAATATCAGACGCTGTTGCCGACAAAGGAAATGTTAAAAGCGCGTCTGACGGGCGTGTGCAGATAAACGCGTCGAGCGATTACGCAAAAATCCCCATAGTTGCGCCGTACGGTATTGCATACTCTCCCGTTGCGGGGGAGGAATCGGTTGTACTGAGCGCCGGCGGTGAGGATATCTGTATAGGTACGGTTTCTAAGAGTGAAAGCCTTAGTCCGGGCGAATTAATGTTAAGTTCATCGGGAGGCGCGAGTATTTTACTTAAAAATGACGGAAATGTTTACATAAACGGAAAGAAGGTAAGCTGATGGATACCAGAATTGAAAACGAAGACATTGTTCTGAACCCCGACGGTAACAGCGATTATGTAACAGATATAGAGCAGGCTGTTCAGCAGGTTAATCTGGCGCTTAAAATTCCTAAGGAGAGCTTTGTATACGACAGAAAAATCGGGGCGTTTGAAGAAAGCTACAATATTTACAGAGACGATATTGAGAAGGATATTGAAGCTAAGGTAAACGAGTGCCTGTTAAATACCAATGTTTACGCTGATGTTGAGTATGTCTACAGGCATGTCAACGTGATTACTATCGGACTTTTAATAAATGACGGAATTAATTTTGAACATACGGAGGTGGTCTTTTACGGATAGTTATGAAGATATACTATTAAGAATGAAAAACAAATACACGGAGCTTTCAGGGATGAACGTTCCGGAGCTTTCAGATATAGATTTAAGAATGAAGGTATTAGCCGGTGAAATATACAATGATGAGGTAAATCTTGAATTTATAAAACGCCAGATGTTTGCCTCAACCGCGACGGGCGAGTATCTTGACAATCACGCGCAGGACAGAGGAATTAAAAGAAAAAGCGCCACCAAGGCGGTCGGAAGCGTAAAGTTTTATATAAATGAGCCTGCGCAACAGCCGATAAAGGTTCCAAAGGGTACGGTTGTCGCAACAGCAGGAAAAAACTCGGTAAGATTTATAACTGACTCTGATGTCAATCTTTCTATAGGTAATGACAGCGTAAGCGTTCCCTGCACAGCGGAAAAAGGCGGAGCCTCCGGCAATGTGGCTGTAAACAGCGTTACTGTTATGGTTACTAATGTGGTAGGAATTGACGGCGTTACAAATACCTCGCAGTTTACCGCAGGGAGCGATACGGAAAGCGACGAGCTTTTAAGAAAGCGCGTTCTTGATACATATCAGTCCGTTTCAAACGGCACTAATAAGGCGTATTATAAACGCTTGGCGCTCTCGGTTGAAGGAGTTAATTCCGTAAATGTTGTTCCAAAGGCGCGCGGCGAAGGGACCGTTGATATTAATATCGCCTGCAAGGATATGGTAGCCCCTATGTCAATTGTAAACAAAGTAGCAAAATTGATACAAAAGCAACGTGAGCTTAATGTTGACGTTAAGGTTTTCGCGGCTGAAATTTTCAGACTTGATGTAGGAGTTTATGTGGTTTTAAAGGACGGTTACGATTTGGAAACCGTACGGCAAAATATAAAGTCCGCCGTATCAGACTATGTTGCCACTCTTGAGGTGGGGGACGATGTGCTTGAAAAACATCTTTCCTCGGCAATTATCAGTGCAGAGGGCGTTAGTGATTTCAGCTACAATAATATGTATAGGTCCTCGCACGAGATAGATGACGAAACCTTTGTAACATTAAGAGAGGTTTATGCCGAGGAGGTAGATGAAATTTGACGGCGCTCGAATCTATGGTAAAAAAGCTTTCTCCGCTTGGAATTTACAGAATTGAGGATGAAACAAATATTAAAAACGAGTTGTCGGCGTATGCCTACGCTTTGGATATACATAAAAAAAATATTGATAATTTAATCAGGGAATGTTTTATTTCAAGCGCGCAGGACTATGGAATTGAAATTCGTGAAAAGGTTATCGGCGCCGTGAAAAGTTCATACGATTTGAGTAAAAGACGGGAGATGCTTACGCTTAGAAAGGGCTTTAATGAAAATGACTTTACACAAGACAGCTTAGCGAAATTTATGAAAAGCTTCGGCGTTACCGAATTTAATTTATCCGAAAACCCGACCCAAAGTATAATCAGCGTATGTGTCGGCGGCTCATATCCCGACAGCGAGGAAAAATGGATTGAAAATCAGATTAGACTGATTTTACCCGCGCATTTGACGGCTTTTGTTTATTTCGGGGGTAAAAACTGGAGACAGCTTTATCAGGAAGATAAAACCTTTAGAGAGCTTGACGAACAGGATTTAATGTGGCAGGAAATACATTTACAGTAAAGGAAGATTAAATGGCATCAACAAATAAAACTAAAAATCTCGGGCTGAACAACTGGCTCGAAACGGATAAACCAAAGCGTGTGGATTTTGTATCTGACAACGCTATCATAGATAATATTTTAGGAACACATATTAAGGATAGCGATATTCATCTTACAGCTTCGGAGAAGGACAGAGTATCAGAGCCTTTTGAGGTATCGGTAACATACGGTACCGGAACCTCTTCAAGTGTTTTAAGCGCGGGATTTGTCCCGCGTATGGCGATAGTTTTTAAGACGGGCGCTTCTCCCGTAAGAGAAATGAACGGTTATCCTTATGTTAATTTTGCCGTTGCAACTCAAAAGGGAACAAGCGGTGGAGCGGAGCTTTTAAACGATACTCTGACGCTTAAACAGAGCACGGTTTTAGAAAACGGCGTGTTTTATAATATGAATGAGCTTTATGCCTTGTATGTTGTGATTTATTTTAAATAACGAACATATTATAAGTTAAAAAGTAAAAGGGAAGATAATTTTGACGCGTGTCAAAATTATCTTCCCGTATTTTTATATATAGTTTTAGTGCTTAGGTTTATAACGTCCGCCGTTAGAATTTCTCGAGTTTCTTGGTACGTATATCTCGTCGGTATCGTATTTACTGCGCCTGTTAACCTGACGTTGCTGACTTCTGCCGGGCTGTCTTTGAGGAGCGCGTTGAGCGGGTCGTTGTTGAGATGCTCCGCGCGGATTCTGACGCTGGTTAGCCTGAACACTTCTCGGTCCCTCTGATGCCTGACGGTACTTTAAATTCCTTTTTCTTTTAACCGAAAGAACAATCAAGGTTATAATAATAACTGCCGCAAGTACTTCAAGTCCGATGCCCGTAAACAAAATCCAAATACCGTTATCTTCACTTGAATCGTTATCTCTTATAAAGTTAAAGCTGTCGGCGTCGTCGTTGGATTTTTGATTATCAGATTTACTCAACTGCTCCGCGATACTTTTCCAGTCATTTTTTTTGAGGGTATCGGTATCTACATTTCCCTTGACATCGTACACGGGCGAGGTCGAAGCTTTTGTAGAGGCTACGGAACTGCTTTTTGTGGGTGAAGTAGCTTTTTTTGTAGAGTAGATGTTATTATTATTGTTATTTGTGTTTACCCTTGGAGAAGTAGCGTATGTTTTATTTTGCTGTTGCTTCGGTTTTGTCGCTTTCGTTGCCTTTGTCGCCTGCGTTACCTTTTGCTTTTTTGTGGTCGGCTGGGTTGCAGGCTTCGGCGGATTTGTTTCAACCGGAGCGGGTTCGGTAACAACAGGAACCGAATCAGTGGCAATAGGCGGGTCCTCTTCTTCATCAGCAAATACGTTTACCGTGCAAAGTGAAAAAATAATTATTAAAAAGAAAGCAAGATAAGTAAATCTTATTTTTCCTTTCATTTTATTGCACTTCCTTCCAAATTAATGGGTTTATGATTGCGCGTTATCCGCGTTATCGGCGTTTGCCGCCGTAGTTTCCTCGGGCTTTTCGTAGAACATACTCGCGTCATATCTGTTTATTACGCCTTCGTTAGCCGTAAGAGCGTTTGATTTTTTAAGCGATTTTCCCGTTTTTTCGAGGAATTTTATGAGGTCTTTGTTCTTCATATTCTGAAGTACAGAGTTTCTGTTTGAATCATTATTTGTATAATCTTTTATATCCTTGTTGAGGTCATTTTTAACAACAATATAAGAGATAGGGCTGTCGCCGTCTTCGCCGACAGTAATAACGGTTGCCTTTTTGCTTGTAAGCTTGTTAACTGCATTGTAAACGTCAGCGTTGTTGCTCTTTAATTCTTCCTTGGACGACACAGTATCCTTGACTTCATCAGAGGACTTGGTGCTGTAGTCCTTTTCACATTTTTCAGCCGCTTTTTTAAATGTTGTATCACCGCTTGAGAGGTCTTTCGCAATATCTTCAAGCTCAGCTTTGATATTTTTAATCTTTTTATCGCTGAATTTTTTTGATTTTGAATTTCCGTCGGCGTCATTTGATGATGTATAGAGATTTACAGGAATGTAGCTGTAGTCAACATAATTTTCAAGGAAGTAATTAGTAAGCGCTCTGTCTGAAACTTCTTCCAGACCGCCTCTTCCGTAAAGCTTGTTAAAGAGCGCGCTCTGTTTAACATTCGCCTCATAGGAAGCGTAGCTGAAGCTTTCAAATGAAACTCCGTATTTTTCAAGCTCGTCTTTTTGGGGCTGATAGTAACCGTATGACGCGTAAGGTCCCATATCCCAGGCGTCCTGCGCGGTTTTTTTAGCGTCTTTCATAGAAGCCTCGTCCAATGTTGCCGAGTCTTTTTTAACGAGATAGTCTAAAGCGATAAGGTTAAGCATAATCTTTTCTGCTTCATCCTTAATCCAATCCTTAGCAACAGCCTTTTTACCGTCGTCGTCGGTTATCTTAATATCCGTAAACGGCTCGCCGTCTTTATAGCTCTTTGACTTTTCAGCGTATGTTTTAGCCTGATTGTAAGCCTGAGAAAGCGCGTAGATATAAATTCCTATATCATACTGCTTATCCAAGGTTTTGTCCGCATACTTATATCCCCATTCCTTTGTAAGGCTCATAGGAACACAGCTTGCCATAGAAACAGCAAGAACTGCCGCTAAAAATGCGGCAATAATTTTCTGAAATGGTTTCATTATTAATTACCGTCCTGTCTTAATGAAATAGCGTACAAAATCCCATTTGTACATTCCTATTAATTATACACGAAGAAACACAAAATGTAAATGCTTTATAACAAAATTGTAATATTAGGCAGTATTTACCCGAATATACCTTTTAATACTTCTAAAGTCTGCATATCTTTAGGGTATCTGACGGCGATATACGGCTTATTTCCTGCGTTTAACAGAGCCTGCCCTTTTAATTTTGACAAAATTTTTGCAACAGCTTCGCTTTTTATGTTTTTAATATAGAGTAAAATTGAGGTTTCGTTCTGCCTTATCTCGTAAATTCCGAGTGAATTTGCTATATTTCTTATGAGCGCAATTTCTATAAGCCCCTCTACCGCAAGAGGAATTTCTCCGAAACGGTCCTTGAGTTCATCTCTTACGTCGTCGCAGTCCTCACGATTTCGTATATCGGCAATATGTCTGTAAATTTCAATCCGCTGTGAGGTGTTGCTGATATAGTTTTCGGGAATATGCGCCTCTATATTAACATCGATAAGACATTCAATTTCAGACGAGGTGTTTTCCTCACCCTTTTCTTCGCTTACCGCTTCAGCCAAAAGCTTAAGATACATATCATAGCCGACATTTTCCATATGACCGTGCTGTTGCGCCCCGAGTATATTTCCCGCGCCTCTCAGCTCCAAATCTCTCATAGCGATTTTAAATCCCGAGCCGAACTCGGTAAATTCGCGTATTGCGTTAAGACGTTTTGTTGAAATTTCCGTCAGCACCTTGTTTTTCGGAAAGGTAAAGTAAGCGTAAGCCTTTCGGCTTGAACGTCCAACCCTGCCTCTTATCTGGTGAAGCTGTGAAAGTCCCATTCTATCCGCGTTTTCGATAATCAGAGTATTGGCGTTCGGAAGGTCGATACCCGTTTCGATTATAGTTGTGCAAACGAGTACGTTAATTTCCTGTTCAATCATATCTCTCCAGATTGAGGAGAGCTGTTTTTCGTTCATTTTACCGTGCGCGACCGCTATTTTCGCCTCGGGAACAGCTTCTCGTATTGCCACCGCCTTAGCCTCGATTGTTTCGGTTCGGTTGTAAAGATAAAATACCTGACCGCCTCTCCTAAGCTCTCTGCGTATAGCCTCGTTTATAACGGCGCTGTCGTGTCCAAGTACATATGTCTGTACGGGGTGTCTGTCCTGCGGAGCCTCCTCGATAACCGACATATCCCTTATACCGCTCATTGCCATATTAAGAGTTCTCGGAATAGGAGTTGCCGAAAGCGTCAGCACGTCAATATTTTTTCTGAGTTCCTTAAATCTCTCCTTTTGTTTAACGCCGAAACGCTGTTCCTCGTCAATAATCGCAAGCCCCAAATCTCTGAAAACAACATCCTTCTGCACAAGTCTGTGCGTTCCGATAATGAAGTCAATCTTACCCCGCCCGAGCTTTTCTATAATTTCCTTTTGCTGTTTCGGGGTTCTGAAACGTGAAAGCAGTTCAACCGTAACGGGGTAACCCTCGAAACGTTTCAAAACGGTCTGATAATGCTGCCACGCTAAAATTGTAGTGGGGCAGAGCAGGGCGCATTGTTTTGAGTCGCTCACGCACCTGAACGCCGCCCTCAAAGCAACCTCTGTTTTTCCGAATCCCACATCTCCGCACAGAAGGCGGTCCATCGGTTGGATGCGCGCCATATCGTTTTTTATTTCCTCACAGCACCTTAGCTGGTCGACGGTTTCCTCGTACTCAAATTTAAGTTCAAAATCTCTCTGCCACTCGCTGTCGCCTGTAAACGCGTATCCTTTGGACTGCATACGCTGTGCGTAGAGCGCGATAAGCTCTTTCGCAATATCCTTAACGGAGCTTTTAACCCTGCTCTTTGTTTTCTGCCATTCGGTTCCGCCGAGCCTGTTTAGTTTGACTCTGCTGTCCTCCTTGGGACCGATGTATTTCGCCACTAAATCAAGCTGTGTAACGGGAACATAAAGCGCGTCGCCCTTAGCGTATTCAATCTTAATATAATCTTTGGTAATCGAGTGAACCTTCATTTTTTGAATACCGCCGAAAATTCCTATTCCGTGTGTGCTGTGAACAACATAATCTCCCTTGTTAAGCTCCGAAAGGCTGTAAATTTCCTGCCCGTTTTTATTCTTTTTCCGAATTTTTCGTTTCGGTTTATAGTTATTTGAAAGTCCCTGACTTATAAGAGCAAATTTTTGAGAGGTCAACTCAAATCCCGCCGAGAGCGCGCCCGGCATAACGTATAAGCCTTTTTCAGCCAAATGTCCGCTGTTTTTGATAAGTTGCGCGGGATAATTTTCTTTTCTTAGATTTTCATAGAGATTTTTTGCGCTTTTATCCGTTCCCGCGAGCATAACAACGGTGTATTCTTTTTCGAGATAATCGTCAATATCATCTTTTATATATTGAATGGAGCCGTTCCAAAGTCCGAGTTGCTTTACTGAAAAGCTCACAAGCTTATCTAAAGGAAAATCATAACCGCTCCCCGCGAACGTGTCCATAAATACAGTCGTATATTCTTTGGTTAATTCTATTGAAGAATTAAAATCAAGCGAATAAGTTTCAAATCCTCTGCAGAGAGTTCCGTCTCTGAAGTAATCCGCAAGATTTTCCTTGAACTGAAAATCAACAGCTTTTGCGCGTTCCTTGACATTCTTATATTCCGAAACAAATATGATTGCGTTTTTGTCAAGATAATCAAAAAGCGTTGCGGGTTTCTTGTAGACCAATCCTATAAATTTATCTATAGACGAAATACTCAAGCCGTCGCGGATTTTATCCGCCTCGCTGAAAAGTATTTCCTTTGCTTTTTGCTGACCTTTGCTTTTTAAAAGCGAGGCCTTTTTTATAATGCTGTCGGCAAGCTCGTCTTTATTTTCAATTATAATTTCCGTAGAGGGAGTGAGAATAATTTTGTCAACCTTTTCAATCCGTCTTTGCGTATTAATATCAAAATAATTCAAATCGGTTATTTCATCGCCCCAAAATTCCGCCCGTACGGGATTTTCGCTGTCGGGCATAAAGAAGTCCAGAATTCCGCCCCTTAGAGAAAACTGTCCCTTGCCGTCAACCTGGTCAAATCTCTGATAGCCTAAAAGATTAAGAGCCTTAATACATTGTTCGGTTGAAATCTGTTCGCCTGATTTTAAATTGAGCACGGAGCTTTTTAAAGATTTTGGCGGAATTGTGTACTGTGACGCGGCGTCAAGACAGCTTATAACTACGTCATAATCGCCCGAAATCATTTTATAAAGAACATTCAGTCTTTGGTGTTCATAGTCGCTTGATTTACCGCTTATTTCACGAAAAATAAAATCTCTTGACGGGTAAAACAGCGCGCGTATTCCCATTGAACAAAGGTCGTTTGTAATTGTTTGCGCTTTTTGCTCGTCGCTTGCAACACAAAAGGCTCTGACATTCTTGAAATGGCAGAGCGAATATATAAGCGCGCTTTTGTGAATTTCAGTCAATCCCATCGCGCAGACGCGCGACTTGGGCGAGAGCGCTTTTTGAATTTGTTGAAAGCTTTCGCTTTTAGCGAATACATCGGTTAAGAATTTCATTATTTTAATTAAATCTGTTCATAGCTTCCGCGGTGTTTCCGTCAAGAATCAGTTTAACCGCCTCATAAGTGTTTTGAGCAATTTTGTCCAAGCTTTTTAACTCATCGCCGGTAAATTTTGAAAGCACCCAGTTAGCAAGGTCGTAGTCGGGATTAGGCTTTTTTCCTATTCCTATTTTTATTCTCGGAAATTTATCGCTTCCGCTGAGATAAATTATACTTCTCATTCCCTTTTGACCGCCGTCGCTTCCCTTTGAGCGTATTCTCATTTTCCCGACGTCAAGATTTATATCGTCAAGTAATATTACAACGTTTTCCGCGGGAATTTTGTAAAAATTCATCGCCTCAACAACCGCTTGACCGCTGTTGTTCATATACGTCGAAGGTTTCATTAAAAGAACCCTGTGTCCGTCAATTTCAGCCTCGCCGACCGTAGACTTAAATTTAACTCGGTTTATTTTGACGTTCAGCTTGTCGGCAATGTAATCAATCATAATAAATCCCGCGTTATGGCGTGTTTTTTCATATTTTCTGTCGGGGTTTCCAAGACCTGCAATAAGAAATTCTATAGAGTTGTTTGTAAATTTTTTCTTTCCAAACATTTTATCACCTTACATCACAACAAGGGGTACGTTGCCGTACCCCTTATAATTTATGCAAAAATCAGTCGAAAGCCGCTGTAAATGAATTATCGTTATAAATTCTCTCGATAGCCTCCGCGAATACGGGAGCGGTATGTAAAACGGTAAACTTGTCGATTTTCTTTTCTTCCGTCAAGGGAACTGTGTCTAAAAGCACTACCTCATTAATGACGGACTCCTTAATTCTTTCAATCGCGGGACCGGACAGAACAGCGTGAGTAGCGCACGCGTAAACCTCTGTAGCTCCGCCGATTTCGACGATAGCTTTAGCGCCGTTGCAGAGGGTTCCTGCCGTATCAATCATATCGTCAAGGATAATAACCTTTTTGCCCTTGACATCACCGATAATATTCATAACCTCCGATACATTCGCTCTCGGTCTGCGCTTGTCTATAATTGCGAGCGAGGTTCCAATACGGCTTGCGAAGTTTCTGGCTCTTGTAACCGAGCCGAGGTCGGGAGATACAACAACGTAATCGTCAGCATTGTCGCCTACAACCTTTTTCATATGGTCAGCTAAAATTCCCGAGCCTTTAAGGTGGTCGACGGGAATGTTGAAAAAGCCCTGAATCTGATTCGCGTGCAAATCCATTGTCAGCAGTCTGTCCGCTCCTGCGGCTGTGATTAAGTCAGCGCAAAGCTTAGCTGAAATCGGGTCACGGGGCTTTGCTTTTCTGTCCTGGCGAGCGTAACCGAAATAGGGCATAACAGCGGTAATTCTCGCGGCTGATGCTCTCCTCATAGCGTCAATCATAATCAGCATTTCCATAAGGTTGTCGTTTACGGGAGTGCAGGTTGACTGAACGATAAAGCATTCGGAACCGCGCACCGATTCGTCGATTGAAACCGCAATTTCACCGTCGGAAAACTTTTTACAAACTGATTTTCCGAGGGGAACGCCGAGTCTGTTCGCAATTTCTTTAGCGACAGACAGGTTTGAATTGCCTGCGAAAATTTTGATGTCTTTTCCGTGAAAATTCATTGTAACTCTCCCTTTATTCTTAAATATTTTTAACGTTTCTTAGAAAAATTCTTATAATTTTATACGGCTTCAAATTTTATTTTTTCTTCCTTGGCATATTTCTCCGCGTATGAACCGCTTTTTCCCTTTATAGTTAAGTTTTTATTTCCGTTAAAGAAAATATTTATACCTATTTCTTTAACTGATTCAGGTATATAAATTTCCTCAAGGGACGAACAACCGTAGAATACATAATCGCCTAACTCTTTAAGTCCCTCGTTAAGCTTGACATTTTTCAATTTTGTGCAGTAAAAGAAAGCATTTTCTCCTATACTTTCCACTTTGTTACCGCTGATAAATATTTCGAGATTATGACATTGGAAAAATGTATTTGCCTCTATAATCTTTAATGTATCCGGGAGTTTTACAGCTCGCATACTATCCTTTTCTTTAAATGAATATTCGGATAAGCTAACTACCTTTAGTTTATTAAGCACAGAAGGAACATTTACCACTTCATCTTTTCCGTCATAAGATGAGATATACGCTTCCCCCTTATCATATTCAAATGATAAGAAATCATTCTTAGGAGCAGGTTTAGCTTCTTCAACATCTTCTATTGTAATTTCTTTTTTATATGCTTTGGTTTCTGCTTCAGATGATAATTTTGTCGTTTTACTGCTTTTTGATGCGTCTGTTTTTTCTTCTCCGCAAGAAACACACAGCAAAATTGTTATAATTGTTAAGAAAATAAGCAATATTTTTTTCATATTTTACTCCTTTTAACATTTATACCCTTTTTTTACCGCGATATCTTCAAGTTCTTTAAGTTGTGAGGGGTCGTTTGCTCCGAGTACTGTATCGGAGCTTTGCGCCGTAAACGCGCCGATTTTTTCGTTTTTATTTAAAAGGAGCTTTAAAGCGTCGGGAAGATAATACTCCTTAGCTTTATTGTCGGATTTTATTTCGCCCAATACTGAAAGGAGTTTTTCCGTGTCAAACCAAAATCCGCCCGAGTTAACCTCGTTAATTGAGGCGGTTTTCTCGTCTGCGTCCTTTTGCTCTACTATGTTTATAACCTCTCCGTTTTCGTTTCTGACAATTCGTCCGTATCCCGCAGGGTCGTCAACCTTTGCGGAAATAACGGTTGCGCAGTTATTCTGCCCGCAGTGAAAGTTATAAGAATTTAAAATTGTGTCGCTGTCCATAAACGGAGCGTCGCCGTTGAGAATTACCACGCTTCCTTTGTTTTCTTTAAGAAAATCCCTCGCCTGCATAACAGCGTGGCCCGTTCCGAGCCTTTCTGCCTGAAAAACTGTTTCAACGGGAAAATCAAGCGTGTTTACAAATTCGTCTATGTATTCCTTGCCGAAGCCCTTGACTACACAGATTTTATCAATCCCCGCGCGCTTAACGGAATTTAAAACCCATTTTAACATCGGTTCGCCCAAAACCTCCGCTAAAGGCTTAGGCTTGTTCATTTTCATTCTCTTGCCCTCGCCGCCTGCGAGGATTACGGCACATTTGCTCATAAAAGTACCTCAACTTGTTTTTATAAATTTAATAAATAAATAGTTAATTTAATTATCTCACAGATTGCCGATTTTTCAAGTCTAAATTGTAAAAAATTTATATTTTATTTGTTTTATACATAATATTTGGAAAATTTTATCAACATTTATTGCAAATTTTTTCAAAATCTTATTCCAATTTCTGAATTGTTTTGTTATAATATAACTTAGACTGTTAGAGTCGGTACAGAAAACTGTATCAAATGATTACTTATTTTTAGGAGGTAATTTCTTATGGCAAACAAATGGGTTTATTTGTTTACTGAAGGAGACGCAACAATGCGTGAACTTCTCGGCGGAAAAGGAGCGAACCTTGCCGAGATGACAAAGTTAGGTCTTCCTGTTCCTCAGGGCTTTACGGTTTCGACCGAGGCTTGTACTCAGTATTATGAGGACGGCAGACAGATTAACGATGAGATTATGGGCCAGATTATGGACCATATCGAGAAGATGGAAGAAATCACAGGCAAAAAGTTCGGCGACAAGGAAAATCCCCTTCTCGTATCCGTACGTTCAGGCGCCCGCGCTTCTATGCCGGGTATGATGGATACAATCCTTAACCTCGGTCTTAATGAGGACGTTGTTGAAGTAATGGCTAAAAAGTCAGGCAACCCCCGTTGGGCTTGGGACTGCTACAGAAGATTTATTCAGATGTTCTCCGACGTTGTAATGGAAGTCGGCAAGAAATATTTTGAAGAGCTTAT
Source organism: uncultured Clostridia bacterium (assembly GCA_947585745.1). Taxonomy (GTDB): domain Bacteria; phylum Bacillota; class Clostridia; order Oscillospirales; family Acutalibacteraceae; genus Ruminococcoides. The sequence continues at coordinate 51,669 of CANPXF010000016.1, forward strand.
TGATAAGATGAAGGCTGAAAAGGGCGTTACACAGGACGTTGAGCTTTCTGCGGACGACCTTAAAGAGCTTGCTAATCAGTTTAAGGCTGAATATAAGGAGAAAATAGGAGCGGACTTCCCGACTGACCCCAAGGAACAGCTTATAGAGGCTATCAAGGCTGTATTCCGTTCATGGGACAACCCCCGTGCGAACGTATATCGCCGTGATAACGATATTCCTTATTCGTGGGGTACAGCGGTTAACGTACAGATGATGGCGTTCGGTAATATGGGCAATACATCGGGTACAGGCGTTGCGTTTACCCGTAACCCTGCTACAGGTGAAAAGAAGCTTATGGGTGAGTTCCTTATGAACGCTCAGGGTGAGGACGTTGTTGCAGGCGTTCGTACACCTCAGCCGATTGCACAGCTCAAGGAAGTAATGCCTGAGGTTTACAATCAGTTTGTTGACATTTGTAATACACTTGAAAATCATTACAGAGATATGCAGGATATGGAGTTTACTATTGAAGATAAAAAGCTCTATATGCTCCAGACACGTAACGGTAAGAGAACAGCTAAGGCCGCTCTTAAAATTGCCTGCGACCTCGTTGACGAGGGTATGATTTCCGAGCAGGAAGCGGTTGCAATGATTGACCCGCGTAACCTTGACTCGCTTCTCCACCCGCAGTTCGACGCTGACGCGCTTAAAAAGGCGGAGCCTGTCGCTAAGGCTTTAGCCGCCGCTCCCGGCGCCGCTTGCGGTAAAATCGTGTTTACTGCCGACGACGCTAAAGAGTGGGCTGAAAGAGGCGAAAAGGTAGTTTTGGTTCGTCTTGAAACTTCTCCCGAGGATATCGAGGGTATGAAGGCTTCACAGGGTATCTTAACAGTCCGCGGAGGTATGACCTCTCACGCAGCGGTTGTTGCGCGCGGTATGGGTACTTGTTGTGTATCAGGATGCTCCGCAATTGTTATGGACGAGGAAAACAAGAAATTCACACTCGCCGGAAAAGAGTATCACGAGGGTGACGTAATCTCCTTCGACGGTACCACAGGTAACATCTACGACGGCGCTATTCCGACTGTTGACGCTACAATCGCAGGCGAGTTCGGACGTATTATGGACTGGGCTGACAAGTACAGAGTTCTCAAGGTCAGAACTAACGCTGATACTCCTGCCGACGCTAAGAAAGCAAGAGAGCTCGGCGCGGAGGGCATCGGTCTTTGCCGTACAGAGCATATGTTCTTTGAGGGCGACAGAATTGACGCTTTCCGTGAAATGATTTGCTCTGATACAGTAGAGGAGAGAGAAGCGGCTCTCGCTAAGATTCTCCCCGTACAGCAGGGCGACTTTGAGGCGCTTTACGAAGCTTTAGAGGGTAACCCCGTTACAATTCGTTTCTTAGACCCGCCTCTCCACGAGTTTGTTCCTACAACAGAGGAGGATATAGAGAAGTTAGCTAAGGCACAGGGCAAGACAGTTGAGCAGATTAAGGCTATCATCGACAGCCTCCACGAGTTCAACCCGATGATGGGACACCGTGGCTGTCGTCTTGCGGTGACATATCCTGAAATTGCAAAGATGCAGACATCTGCGGTAATCCGTGCCGCAATAAACGTAGCAAAGGCTCATCCCGATTGGACAGTAGAGCCCGAGATTATGATTCCTCTCGTAGGCGACATCAAAGAGCTTAAATATGTTAAGAAAGTAGTTGTTGAAACTGCTGACGCTGAAATTGCTGCCGCCGGCGCAAGCCTCAAATATGAGGTTGGTACAATGATTGAGATTCCGAGAGCTGCGCTTACAGCCGATGAAATTGCGACAGAGGCTGAATTCTTCTGCTTCGGTACAAACGACCTCACTCAGATGACATTCGGCTTCAGCCGTGACGATGCAGGAAAATTCCTCGACGCTTACTATGACGCTAAGATTTTCGAGAACGACCCGTTCGCTAAGCTCGACCAGAGCGGTGTAGGACAGCTTATGGAAATGGCGATAACAAAGGGTAAGGCTACACGTTCCGAGCTTCATTGCGGTATCTGCGGTGAGCACGGCGGTGACCCTTCATCTGTAGAGTTCTGCCATAAGATTGGTCTTGATTATGTATCCTGCTCGCCGTTCAGAGTGCCGATCGCGCGTCTTGCTGCTGCGCAGGCTGCAATTGCTGACAATAAGTAATCGTTAAGTCACATAAAGACTTATAAAGGCTCGGATTTTTCCGAGCCTTTTTTATGGTGTCCTTTAGGGCGTGGAAAAATCCCCCGGTTGAACCGGGGGACAATAAAAAAAGCTTTAGCAAAAGAAAACCTCCGAGTATAATGGTAAGAGTTTGACGACGCAATACCAAAGATACGAGG
>CANPXF010000017.1 GCA_947585745.1 uncultured Clostridia bacterium
ATATGCGGTTAATGAGTTTTTCTTAAAGATAAAAGATTTTCTTTTTCAAACGCTCGGCGTATTTAAGTGCAGTATAAGCCCCGCCGTAATCCCGTATGGTATATCCGATAACAATATCGCTGTGCTCTACAATCCAGCGGTTTCTCGCTTTAATGGCCCCCTTATAATAAATACCAATCAATTCTTCAGGAATTATAACGTCATCGTACATAAAATTGTAGTAGTCCCTGTTTTTGTTAATTTCCTTAGTCATATAAGGCTTAACGCAGATTAGCTTTATGTCGGGGCAGGAATTTTTCGCTCTGCGGACAGCTGACGAGAATAAGCTGTCAAATTCTCCCATAGCTCCCGTATAGAACGTATCGCGCCCTAAAGCGACAGCGTCAGCTACCGCCCTATCTAACTTATCGTCTATTTTGCTTAAAACATTTCTATGCCCAAACCCGCAACAAATCATAATTCTTACCAAATAAAAAAGGTGCGCACCGAAGCACGCACCGAAAAACGCATCGCTTCTGTTACACCACATAACAAGCTTCCTATACAACAAAGTATGAAAAATTAAGCGTGCGTTTTTACCAAAGAGGGTAAAAACACATACTTTGCCGTAATAGGAATTAATTATTCACTTGTAATGTGGTGTAATGCTATTGTACCACTAAAAACGCTATTTGGCAATATATAAATCAATCGAAAGCCTCGGTATAGAATGTATCGCGCCCTGAAGCGACAGCGTCAGCTACCGCTCTTTCTGACTCATCGTCTGTTTTGCTGAAAACATTTCTATGCCCAAACCCGCAACAAATCATAATTCCTGCCAAATAAAAAAGCGCAGTTCCGAGGAACCGCGCATAAAACACAAACCTCAGATACTGCGACATATCTTTAGTAACCGTAACTTGCATTCAGGAGACTTCGAGGCTTGTATTTTTACAAATACAAGTATCTCCTGAAAACAGCACAATAAACCGTACTTGAACGGAAGTTACGATAAATAACCAATTATTAAGATATGTCGCAAGGCTATTGTACCACTAAAACTCGAATTTTGCAACATAAAGGTTTCTAATAATTTTGCGATACAGGTTTTGAATTTTATTAAAAGCTTTTTTGTTGTAAAAAGGGTTAGTATATGTTAAAATACCCTCGGGTGATATTTATGAAAAAACAGTACCTTGAAGTCGGAAAGGTGGTAGGCACTCACGGAGTGCGGGGAGAGCTTAGAGTTAATCCGTGGTGCGACAGTCCCGATTTTCTTTCCTCTTTTAAAGCCCTTTATTTTGACGAGGGAAAAACAAAGCTTAAGGTAAAATGCCGTTCTCATAAAAACATAGTTCTCGTCGCCGTAGACGGCGTGTCTTCCATAGAAGACGCGGAAAAATTAAGAGGAAAAATTTTATATATAGACAGAAACGACGTAAAGCTTCCGAAAGGAAAGAATTTCGTTCAGGATTTAATCGGCTGTAAAGTGTTTGACGCTGATGATGAAAATGTTGAGTACGGGGAAATTATTGATGTGTTTAAAACGGGCGCTAACGATGTGTATACCGTTAAAGCTTCAGACGGAAAAGAATATCTTGTCCCCGTTATTGACAGCGTTGTTATATTGAAAAACGTAGATGACGGAAAAATTTTTATAAGACCTATGAAGGGGCTTTTTTCAGATGAAGATTGATTTAATTACGCTTTTTCCCGAAATGTGCGAGGCGGTTTTGGGCGAGAGTATTATCGGCAGAGCGAGAAAAAGCAACGCTATTGAAATTGAATGCCACCAGCTCAGAGATTACGCGCTTGATAAACACAGACGGGTTGACGACACCGTCTACGGAGGCGGAATGGGTATGCTTATGAAATGCGAGCCTATTGCGCTTTGCTTTGAGGATATATGTAAAAAACGGAACTGCACGCCTTATTTTATATATATGTCGCCGCAGGCAAAGCCGTTAACTCAGGAAAGGCTCAAGGCGCTGTCGAATCTTGACAATATCTGCGTTCTTGCGGGACATTATGAGGGCGTTGACCAGAGGGTTATTGATGAATTTATTGACGAAGAAATTTCTATCGGAGATTATGTGCTGACGGGCGGAGAGCTTCCCGCCTTAGTGTTTATTGACGCGTTGTCAAGGCTTGCCCCCGGAGTACTTTCAAACAACGAGTGCTTTACCGAAGAAAGTCATTTTAACGGTCTTTTGGAATATCCGCAATACACAAAGCCTGTTTCCTGGCGGGGAATAGAGGTTCCGCCTGTTCTCTACAGCGGGGACCACGCGAAGGTTGACCGTTGGCGGTATGAGCAAAGTCTTATAAATACTGCCGTTAAACGCCCCGATATGCTTGAAAAAAATGAACTTTCAGAAGAGGATAAGGCGGTAATAAAGGAGTATTATGATAAGTCCGAAAGCCTGAATAAGTAACAGTATTTTGCAGAATAAATTAGTTAAGTTGCACAAAGCAAAAATACATTAAAACAATTAAATTATTACTAAATCCGAAAATTATTTTTGAGTGTTGACGTTAAAAGGAAAAGTGATATAATATTAATAAATTGGAAATGCCCGAGTGGTATATTAAAAATACTATATGAGATACTATATAAGATTTAGAGAGGGTTTGACTTATGTACGTTAAGGATGTTTTAGTTGAAAATAAAGCCGGTTTACACGCGCGTCCGGCAACTTTCTTCATTCAGAAAGCCAATGAGTATAAAGCTACTATTTGGGTGGAAAAGGAAGAGAGAAGAGTTAACGCTAAGAGTCTTCTCGGCGTACTTTCACTCGGCATTATCGGCGGAACGGATATTAAGATTATAGCCGATGGAGTTGATGAGCAGGAGGCAGTTGACGGCCTTGTCGCTCTCGTTGAATCAGGATTTACAGATTAATCTGCATAAAAAGCTTTTCGGGCGGATTTTCCGCCCGTTTTTTACTTTATAAAAAAATCCTTATGTAAAAGGTAAAAACTGTAAAATTAAAATTTTTACTTTTTTAAAGAGAGATATTTATGAACGAGAAATTGTCCGAGCTCAGAAAAAAGGCAATGGCGCTTCCGTTGTCGCCGGGTGTGTATATAATGCACAATAAAAGCGGTAAAATTATATATATAGGAAAAGCAAAAGCGCTCAAAAACCGTGTTTCGCAGTATTTCGGTTCGCAGAACAACCACTCGGAAAAGGTTCGGCGTATGGTTGAAAATGTTGATTACTTTGAGTATATTATCTGCGACAGCGAGTTTGAGGCGCTTATTCTTGAATGCAGTTTAATAAAACAACATTCCCCGAAATACAACATTTTGCTTAAAGATGATAAAGGCTATTCGTATATAAGAGTAAGTCCCGATAAATGGCGTAAAATAACATATGAACTTCAGAAAACAAACGATGGCGCTCTCTATATAGGCCCCTATAAAAACAGCTTCTATGTCAAACAATCGGTTGAGGAGGCCAATAAAATATTTAAGCTCCCTACCTGCAACCGAAAGTTTCCCGATGATTTCAGAAAAGCCCGCCCCTGCTTAAATTACCACATAAAACAATGCTTGGCTCCCTGTACGGGAAGAGTGAGCTTTAAGGAATACAATGAAAACGTCGAGCAGGCGCTTGATTTTTTAAAGGGAGGAAGTACAAAATCTTTAAAACAGCTTACGGCAGAAATGGAAGAGGCATCCGAAAGCCTTGATTTTGAGCGCGCGGCGAAAATTCGTGATAAAATTACTGCCGTCAAAAAGATGGCGGATAAACAGAAGGTCGTTTCCGTTAATGTTCCCGACCAGGATGTAATTGCATATTTTACCGACAGAGAACGAGGATGCTTTCAGATTTTCAGGTTTGAGGGAGGACGTCTGACCGACCACGAAAATTTTGTGGTAAATTCTCCTATGAACGACGGCGGAGAGCTTTCGCAGTTTATTTTAAGTTATTATTCTATGAACCGTGAAATTCCGAGGAATATAACGCTTGACAGAGAACTTGACGATAAAGAAGCCGTTGAAAAATGGCTTGGTGAGAAGCTCGGACGCAGGGTTTATATTACCAACCCGCAAAGGGGAGAGCAGGCACAGCTTGTTTCAATGTGCCGTAAAAACGCGGCGGAGGTTTTGGCGCAGATTAAGGGCAGAACGTCGCGTGAATATTCTGTGTTAGAGGAGCTTAAAAGTCTTTTGGGGCTTTCAAAAATTCCCGAATATATAGAATCTTACGATATTTCAAACCTTGCGGGTACGGAAAACGTAGCGGGAATGATAGTCTACGAGAACGGAAAACCGCTGAAAAAGGCATACAAAAAATTTAAAATAAAATCCTTTGAGGGACAGGACGATTACGCCTCAATGGCGGAGGTTCTGGACAGGCGTTTTACCGAGTATGAAAATCTAAAGGATACGGGAGAGGGCTTTGGCAGACTTCCCGATTTGATTTTGCTCGACGGCGGTAAAGGTCAGGTTTCGGCTGTTGAGCCGATACTCAAAAAGCACAACGTAAGCGTTCCCCTTTTCGGTATGGTGAAGGACGGAAACCACCGCACCCGCGCGATAACGGGAAACGGCGGTGAAATTACAATCAGCTCGCGCCGTTCGGTATTTACCTTTATAAGCAAGATGCAGGACGAGGTTCACAGGTTCTCAATCGGCTACCACCGCCAGCGCAGGAAAAATACGGCGTTTAAAAGCTCGCTTACCGATATTGACGGAATAGGCGAAACAAGGGCTAAGGCGCTTTTAAAGCATTTTCAGACTATAGCTAATATAAGAAACGCCGATTTAAAGGAGCTTGAGAACTGTCCGAGAATGACTCGCGACAGCGCTTTGGCAGTCTATAACTACTTTCATTCGGATTGACAAAATAAAATACACATTCGTGTTGGGAGGACTATTATGCGTGTTATAACAGGCGAGGCGCGCGGAAGAAAGCTGATAACTCTTGAAGGCGAGGACGTGCGCCCGACCACTTCAAAGGTGAAAGAGGCGGTTTTTTCCGCCATACAGTTTGATATTCAGGGAAGAATATTTCTCGATTTGTTTGCGGGAAGCGGTCAGATGGGGATTGAGGCGCTTAGCAGAGGAGCAAAATCCGCCGTGTTCGTGGATAACTCAAGAAAATCAATTGATATAATCAGAAAAAATCTAAATAACGCAGGTCTTTACAGCAGAGCAAAAATTTTTCACACGGACAGCTCCTCATATCTTGATATAACAGATGAAAATTTTGACATTGTTTTTCTTGACCCGCCTTACGGAACGGGAATTTTGCAGAAGGTATTGCCCAAAATTGTCGAAAAGGTGAAAAAAACCGCCGTGATTATTGTAGAAAACCCAGAAAAAGAAGAAATTTTGCAAAATTATGGTGAATTTATGCTTGACAGACAGAAACACTATGGTAAAATAAAAATATCTATGTATCGGCACAAAGAATATATTCAGTCATAAATTTACTTGACGACTGAAAATTTTAATCGGGAAGTTTCTTATGAAAACAAAGGTAATTTGTCCGGGCAGTTTTGACCCTGTTACGTTAGGACATATTGATATTATTACCAGGGCCTCAAAAATGTTTGACGAGGTTGTAGTGGGCGTTTTGAAAAATGCTGAAAAAACCCCTTGCTTTACCACGGACGAGCGTATCTCTTTTTTGAGAGAGGCTGTAAACGGACTTGATAATGTCGAGATTGTCGGCTTTGACGGACTTCTTGCCGAATACGCCAAGGATAAGGGGATTACGGCGATAGTAAAAGGTCTGAGGGCGGTATCTGACTTTGAATATGAATTTCAGCAGGCTCTTACGAACAAAAAGCTTAACCCGAATCTTGAAACTGTGTTTCTGACATGTAATTCCGAGTTTACTTATTTAAGCTCAAGTATGGTGAAACAGGTCGCGTCTTTAGGCGGAGATATAAGCTCTTTTGTTCCCGAGTGCGCGCACGATAAGATATTGAAAAGATTAAAAAATTTAAAATAATGGAGTGGAGAAAATGAGAGTAGACGATTTAATTCTTGAATTACAGGATATGGTAAACAACGCCAAAGCGATGCCTCTTTCTAAGGACAGAAAGGTTTTAATTTCGGGCGAGAGAATTTTTGATATTCTCGACGAGATTGAGGATACCCTGCCGAGCGAAATCCGTCAGGCTAAAAACATCGTAGCCGACAGAGAGCAGATTTTGGCAGAGGCTAAAAACAACGGCGAGGAAATTATCCGCCAGGCTGAGGAACGCCGTAGAATAATGGTTAGCGAAAGTGAAATTACCCGCGCCGCCGAGGCCCAGGCGAGAGAAATTATTTCAGACGCCAAGAAGAAGGCAAGCGAAGTTACAAAGGCGGCCAATGAATATGTTGACGGCATTATGAAGCGCACCGATGATGTGGTAACCTCCTGCGCTCAGGAAATACGCAAAGCCCGTCAGAATTTTAAATCAACCAAGAAATAATGTAAAAATATTACGGCTTTGTATTTTAGCCGCTTTTTGCCGTGTATTTACACTTATAAAAATTAAAATTTTTGTAAATAATTTGCACATAACCTTTTTTATTCGTCAGAATAAGGGGTTATGTGTAATTTTTTGTCTAAAATACTGCAAAACAGGTGTGCATATTTGGTAAAAATGCTGTAACTTTTTTCTTGCAATTTCGTTTCTGATAAGGTATAATAATTACACGGTGGCAATTAGTGTCATAAAGTGGCTCTAAACGATTAACAAGTGGCATTATACATCAGAGATTGATAAGGAGGCGGTAAAATGTTTTCAGGCACATCGAGTCACAGTATTGATTCAAAAGGCAGAATTATTTTGCCGGCTCGTTTCAGAGAGGAACTCGGAGAAACCTTTATAATAGCAAAAGGATTTTTTGAATGTGTACAGGTTCTCTCTCTCCCCGAATTTGAAGGTTTAAGAAAAAATATTAAAAATTTGCCCGCTCAGGCGGCGCTCGCGTTACAATACAGTATAATTGCTACTGCCGTGGAAGTTACTCCAAATTCGCAGGGAAGAATACCTATTCCTGCGAATTTGAGGAAAACGGCGTCTCTTGAAAAATCAGCTGTCGTAGTCGGTATGGACAACCGTATCGAGATTTGGAACGAGGATAAATTTGAAGAAATGCTCAGAAATAACGAGCCTACAGTTGAGGCGGCGTTGTCAATGTTAAGTCTGTAAGAGGTTTATATGGAATTTTCTCATACCCCCGTACTGCTTAACGAATCTGTAGACGGTCTTAATATCAAACCGAGCGGTATCTATGTTGACGGTACGGCAGGGGGCGGGGGACATTCCGCCGAAATTTTAAAAAGGCTTAGCTCGGGAAAGCTCGTTTCAATTGACCAGGACCCCGACGCAATAGACGCGGTTAAGCAAAGATTCGCGAACAATGAAAACTCAATAATCATAAAGGGTAATTTTTCCCAAATGAAAAGCCTTCTCGCCGAACGAGGCATATATCAGGTCGACGGAGTTTTGCTTGATATAGGTGTTTCCTCTCATCAGCTCGATACGGCAGAGCGTGGTTTTTCATTTCACGAGGACGCTGTGCTCGATATGCGTATGTCACAGTCGGGACCTTCGGCGAAGGATTTGGTGAATTCACTTTCACAAAAGGAACTTTCGAGAATTATTTTTACCTATGGTGAGGAGAAATTTGCCGACTCCATTTCAAAGGGGATTGTGAAGTACAGACAGGAAAAACCGATTGAAACTACCTTTGAGCTTGCCGAAATTATAAGAAACAGCGTTCCCGAACGTGTAAGACGCGCGGGACATCCCGCAAGAAAAACATTCCAGGCTCTCAGAATTGAGGTTAATCACGAGCTTGACGTTTTGAAAAAGGGTATGGAGGACGCGTTTGACCTGCTTGGTCCGAGCGGAAGGCTTGCGGTAATCACATTTCATTCGCTTGAGGACAGAATTGTCAAAAAAACTATGGCTCATTGGTGTCAGGGCTGTACCTGTCCTCCCGATTTTCCCGTTTGTGTTTGCAATAAAAAACCTCGGGCGGAGCTTGTAACTAAAAAACCCATTGTAGCAAATTCACAAGAATTATCCGAAAATCCGCGTTCAAGAAGTGCAAAACTAAGAATTTGCAAAAAAATAATTGAAAATTCTTGAATTACTATAGACATTCATTACAATTTGGTGTAAAATATAACAGAAATGTAAATTATATGAAACCACAACAAATTGTGTCGAAATCGAGAATAAATCACTATATTATGTATTATTCTTGATAAGAATATAAAATACTTCCGTAACAGAAATAAAGAAAAAATTAAAAAATTGTAATATTTTTACTAAAAAGAAATATAAGACTAATTTTTTAGTGTATGATAGATAACCGTTGAGGGAAAATTTATGGCAATGACATTTGATAACAGAAGCGCGGCTTATGACCTTAACCTTTTTAAGGACAATACAGCCAAAAAGCTTCCCAAGAAAAAAACTGAAGAAAAGACCGCTCAGGTCAGAAAAAATAAAGTAGTATCTATACCGCAGGACGAGCTTGTAAAAATAAGAAGAAGAAAGCACAACCCGTTTAAGCTTTTTATAGGAGCTGTGGCGAGCGCGGCGGTAACAGCAATTGTGGCTATGATTATTATAGGTCAGGTTACTTTAACCGAACTGAATCAGCAGATTATCCAAAAGCAGGCTCAGTTAAGCAACGCCCAAAGTACATATACTCAAAACCAAATGGCTATCCAGTCGAAACATTCTACTACCGATATTGAAAATTATGCTAAGGACAAGCTTGGAATGAGTAAGGCAGAAAACGTTCAGAAAGAGTTTGTTTCCTTGTCACGGGGCGACAAGGCCGAAATCTCGAAAGATGCGAACCGGAACTTTTTCCAAAAAATTATAAACGCATTTACAGGGCTTTGGTCATAACATTCAAATTAAATTAATAAATATGTTATGGATGAATAAGAGTTGAGATGTGTAATCTTAACTCTTATTTTGGCTATATTATGCAGGCGCAATTTTTTAAGAAAGGAGAGGTTGTATGGCGAAAAAGAGCGTTAAACGTACAAAAAGAGGCGTTTTACAGCTTTTGAGAATGAGAACTACGATACTTATTCTTCTTATCCTCGTAATAGGATTTGGCGCAATTTCCGTAAGACTTGCGTATCTTCAGCTTGTATCGGGACCTTATCTTCAGGAAAAGGCTGTGGAACAACAGCTCGTTGATACAACCGTAAACTCCAAGCGGGGAACTATTTACGACGCTAAGGGCAAGGTGCTCGCTCAGAGCGCGTCGGTATGGAAGGTAGTGTTAGCTCCCGCTTATCTGGAAACAAATGCTCAAAGAAAGTATGTAGCGAAAAATCTCGCGAAAATATTAGACCTTGACTATAAAGATGTTTACAACAAAACAAAACAAAAAATATATTACGTTGTAATTAAACGTAAAATCGAGAGTGACGAGAGAGAAAAAATCCTTAAACTATGTGAAAAAATAAATAAAAAGTTTGACGGATTAAGTAATGTTATAACTCTATTTGACGATTACCGCCGTTATTATCCTTATGATGATTTAGCGTCGTCTGTTATTGGATTTACAGGCTCGGACGACCAGGGACTTGAGGGCGTGGAGTATGAGTACGATAAATATCTGACGGGTACTCCGGGAAGAATTATAACCGCGCGCAACGCCAATCAAACCGATATGCCGTTCCAGTACGAGCAGAACGTTGACGCTAAGGACGGCAACAATATAACGCTGACAATTGACGAAACAGTCCAGTCAATCGCTGAAAAATATATGAAACAGGGACTTGTGGATAATGAGGTCGTAAACCGCGGTGTGTGCATTATTATGGACGTAAACACGGGCGGAATCCTCGCTATGGTAACAGCCGACGGCTACAGTCTTAATAACCCTTATGATTTATCGGACGCCGACCTCGCCTCAATCCGCGCGCTCCCAAAGAAAAAGAGAGCTGAGGCAGAAAGCGCGGCTTTAGGAGCGATGTGGAGAAATAAGGCCATTTCGGATACATATTATCCGGGTTCCGTTTTTAAAATGTGTACCGCGTCGATGGCGCTCAACGAGGGTGTTGTAAGCGATAATTCCTCATTTTATTGCGGGGGTTCGGTTAAAGTTTACGACCACACCATTCATTGCCACTATACCGCGGGACACGGAAGCCAGAACCTGTTTCAGGCTATTACAAATTCCTGCAACCCCGCGTTTATTGATATAGGCGCAAGAGTAGGCGCTGAAAGATTTTATAAATATTATCAGGCTTTCGGATTTTCGGAGCCTACGGGAATTGATTTGCCAGGCGAATCCGACGACTTGTTCTTCAGCGAGGACGGTTCAATGACCGTAACCGATTTAGCCGTTGCGTCATTCGGACAGAACTTCTCAATTACGCCTATCCAAATGGTAACAGCGTGCGCGGCGGTTGCGAACGGAGGCAAGCTTTTACAACCTTATATAGTAAAGAGCATTACCGATGTTGACGGAAATGTAGTCAAGAAAACGGAAACTACCGTTAAAAGGCAGGTAATTTCCGAGTCTGTAAGTAAAAAAATGTGCGATTATCTCGAGAGAAATACGATTCAAGGCGGCGTCAACAACGGATATATTTCGGGCTACCGCGTAGGAGGAAAAACAGGTACTTCCGAGAAAATCGGTCAGTCCCAAAAAGGATATGAGGATTATATCGCGTCGTTCTGCGGTTTTGCCCCTGCCGACAATCCGCAGGTTGCGTGTCTTGTATTCTTCGATACGCCGAGAGGAGCCTCTTATTACGGAAGTCAGGTTTCGGCTCCCGTGTTTGTAAATATTATGAGCGAGGTTCTTCCGTATCTTGAAGTGCAGGCGGAATATACCGACGACGAAAAACAGTATGTTGATACAGTCGCAGGCTCATATATTGGACTTTCCGTTAAAAAGGCGCAGGAGCTTGCTAAGAGCGACGGCTTTACAACAACAATAAAGGGCGACGGCAAAAAGGTTGTCGCGCAAATTCCTTATTCGGCTTCAAAAATACCCGTTGACGGTAATATCGTACTTTATACTGATAAAGAGTCTAAAAAACAAAAGATTGAAGTTCCCGATATGGTGGGATATTCAGTTTCAACAGTTAACGAAATTGCGTCCTCGGTCGGACTTAACGTAAGCTTTTCGGGTGTTACGTCAAGCTCCAACGCTGTGTCGACCTCGCAGAGCATTTCTGCGGGAGAAACGGTAAACGAGGGAACTGTAATCACCGTCGAATTCTCCGGAGGTACGGTAGTACATGATTAAGAATTAAGAATTAAAAATTAAGAATTAAGAATTAGATTTAAAGATAACCTTTAATTCTTTTAAAAAATCGGATTTAGAGGAAAGGTTTGATAGGGACTTTTCGCAGAACCACCTGTCCTTTCTATCCAAAACAAGACAGAGGCAGAAACATTTGGGGGATATGAATTATCCGAGAGGGACTGCATTTATGACGTGGAGATATAAAAATTAAGAATTAAAAATTAAGAATTAAGAATTAAATTGTAGGTAACTTTTTATTTCCTTTTCCAATCGGATTTATAGGAAAAGTTATTAAAAAGTCTACAGCAGAACCTGTCCTCTCTATCCAAAGTAAGATAGAGGAAGAAATGCTTGGGGGATGTGAATTGTCCGAGAGGGACTGCATTTATGACGTAGAAAAACTAAAAAGAAAGGAATTATAATATGACTTTTGGAATATGGACATTTTTATCAGCGCTTATTTCATTTGCATTAACGGCGGTAATCGGAAAGTTTCTTATTCCGTTTCTCCATAAGGTGAATTTCGGTCAGACTATTCTTGATATAGGACCTTCGTGGCATAAGCAAAAGCAGGGAACTCCTGTTATGGGCGGTATAATGTTTATAATCGGAATAACCGTTGTTACAAGTGTAAGCGTAATTCTTTACGGTATGTTTGCAAACTCTATGGCAGATGTTTACCAGCAGGACCCCTCAAAAAGCGTAACATTTGTTTTCGCGGGATTAGGTCTTGCGCTTTGCCACGGCGCGATAGGATTTATTGACGATTATATTAAGGTTGTTAAAAAGCGCAATCTCGGACTTACCGCAGTTCAAAAGCTTATATTCCAATTCGCCGTAACTATCGCGTATCTTGCCGTACTCGGCTTTATGGGCTACGGCACATCTACAATAATTCCGTTTGTAGGCGAGGTTGAGCTCGGCTGGCTGTATTATATTATTTGCTCCGTTGTGATTGTCGGCGTTGTAAACGCGGTTAATCTGACCGACGGTATCGACGGACTTGACGGCTCGCTGACTTTCTTTGTAGGCTTATTCTTTATGCTTATCGCAAGTCTTATAGGTTATATGGGAGTTACGTTTATGTCGGCCGCTGTCGCGGGCGGATGCCTCGGCTTTTTGGTATGGAATTTTCACCCTGCAAAAGTATTTATGGGAGATACAGGCTCGCTTTTCCTCGGAGGAATAGTTTGCGCTTTAGCGTTTGCGGTAGATATGCCGATTTTGCTTTTACCGCTCGGAATAGTTTACCTTTGCGAAATGGGTTCCGTTGTGCTTCAGGTCGCTTACTTTAAATTAACTCACGGAAAGCGACTGTTCAAGATGAGCCCTATACACCACCATTTTGAGATGTGCGGTTGGTCGGAAGTTAAAATTGTTTCCGTTTTCAGCGCAGTAACCGTTGTTTTCGGAATAGTTTCGTTTTTACTCGTATTTTACGGAGTTTATTAAATTAGTTAATAATTCCGTTTTAAGCTTAAATTTCATAATGATGTTATATTCGGGAGAGATTAAATGGCACCTCAGGTAGAGGTAATGCGTCGTGCTGACGTTAACCGACTTTATGATGAAAAAGTGAATAACTCACGAAACAGACGCAACGCTCCTGCGCAGACTCAAACGCGCCCGCGAAAAAGAAAACTGCGTCAGCGCTGGCTTGAGAGAGGTATGGGCCTTGATTTGCCGTTTCTGCTTTTAGTGCTTGTGCTTGTCATAATCGGAATGATTATGATGTTCTCGGCGAGCTATCCGTCAGCGTACTATAAGCTTAACGACAGCTATTACTATGTCAGACGACAAATGTTCTACGCTATAATCGGCGTGGCGGCTATGCTCGGAATTTCGTTTTTTAACTATAACAAGCTACATAAATTTTCGTTTCCGATGCTTATGCTTTCATTCGCCACACTTGTTTTAGTTTTGTTTTTGCCCGGTAACGTACACCGTTGGATTGAAATCGGACCTATTAATATTCAGGCGTCCGAGATTATGAAATTCGCGATAATCCTGTTTTTTGCCCATTGGGGAAGTCTGTATTACGATAAAATGCAGTACGCCCGTTACAGCGTTTTGCCCGGAATTTTAATTTTCGGTGTTACCGCTGTATTGCTTATTTTAGAGCCTCACTATTCGGGTATAGTAATTACGGCTATACTGACAGTAATTATGCTCTATATCGGCGGAATGAGGGTAAAATATCTGATTATCGGAGCCTTGCTCTTGGGAGTTGTAATTGTTATCGCGTGGGCGACAGGTATTCTTACATACGCTATGCAACGTATGGACGGCTGGGGACAGGCGCTCGTGTATACCACGGAGGATATGTGGCAGACAACCTGGCAGACGCGAAACTCGCTTTATTCAATCGGTTCGGGCGGACTTTTCGGCTTGGGTTTAGGACAGTCAAGACAGAAATATCTTTATCTGCCGGAACCTCAAAACGACTTTGTTTTCGCCATAGTGTGCGAGGAGCTTGGCTTTGTCGGCGCTTTGATTATACTTTTAATTTTCGCTCTCTTGGTATGGAGAGGAATTACGCTGAGTTTAAGGGCGAAGGACCGTTTCGGAAAACTGCTCGGAATCGGACTTTCATCGCAAATCGGAGTGCAGGTTGTGCTTAATATTCTTGTTATTACCGACTGGCTCCCGAACACAGGTATCAGTTTGCCGTTTTTCAGTTTTGGAGGAAGCTCCCTTATAATGCTTTTGGCGCAAATGGGGCTTATACTTTCAATTTCCAGAACTGCAAATATAGAGAAACAATAGAGGATATTAAAGGAGAAAAAGTATGAGAATACTGTTTGCCGGAGGAGGCACTGCGGGGCATATTAATCCCGCGCTGGCTGTTGCGGGATATATAAGAGAAAAAAATCCGAACGCAGATATTCTTTTTGTCGGAAACCGAGGCGGAATGGAGGAAACTCTTGTCCCAAAAGCAGGTTTCAAAATGGAGCTTATTACGATAAGCGGATTTAAGAGAAAAATCAGCCTTGACGCCTTAAAGCAAAATATTTTGACAGTAAAAAGAATTTTCTCGTCTTCTGCGGAGGCTAAGAAAATTTTAGAGAAATTCAAGCCCGACATATGCGTCGGAACAGGCGGATATGTAAGCGGTCCCGTTTTGAGAACAGCGGCGAAAATGGGTATTCCTACAATAATCCACGAGCAAAACGCCTACCCCGGCGTTACAAATAAAATGCTCTCAAAATCCGCGAAAACGGTTATGCTTGCGGTTAAGGGAGCAGAAAAATATTTGGATAAAAACTGCAATTTTGTTATTACCGGAAACCCCGTAAGGAGAGAAATTATCTCGGCTGATAAACAGACGGCGAGAAAAAAGCTCGGGCTTGACGAACGTCCCGTTATTCTTTCGTTCGGAGGTTCTTTAGGAGCGCGTAAAATAAACGAGGGAGTTGCGGGGCTTGTCGCGCGAAGCGGTAAAGACGGAAAATATCAGCATATCCACGGCTACGGAAAGTACGGACATTGGTTCTCTGACCTTGTTAAGGAAAAGGGCGTTGATATAAACGAGTGCGATAATCTCGACGTGCGCGAGTATATTGACAATATGGCTGACTGTATGGCGGCGGCTGATCTGGTTATTTCAAGAGCAGGAGCAATTACGCTTTCCGAAATTCAGGCTCTCGGAAAACCCGCTATTCTTATTCCATCTCCGAACGTAGCTGAAAATCACCAGTATCATAACGCTATGGCCCTCGTTAACAATAAGGCGGCGGAGATTATTGAGGAAAAGGATTTGACGGAGGAGTTTGTTATAAATAAGGCGGACGGTCTGCTCCAAAATCCCGACAGGTTGAGAGAATATTCAGACAATTCACATAAAATGGCGATTACAGACGCCAATGAAAGAATATATTCCGTAATAAGAAAAATCACGGGCGCAATTTAGTAACATTCACTTAAAGCTCCCATAAAATATAATCGGTATGATTATTCAGCTAAACATTTAAGTGCTTAGCGTTAAGGGGTGCTTTCGGTGTCACGGTTTGTAGTTAACGGCGGAAAAAGGCTTTGCGGCGAGGTTGAGGTTCAAGGCGCGAAAAACAGCGCTCTGCCCATACTTTCGGCAACTGTTTTGACACGTGGTGAAAATATACTTTATAACTGTCCTAAGCTTTCGGATGTTGACGCTTCTCTTAGAATACTCCGATATTTAGGTTGTGACGCCAAGGAGCAAAACGGCGCTGTTTTAGTAAATTGCGACGGACTTTGCGAGAATGAAATACCCGATTGCTTAATGCGCGAGATGCGCAGTTCAATTGTGTTTTTGGGAGCGATACTTTCACGCACAGGTTCGGCAAAGCTCAGCTTTCCGGGCGGTTGCGAGTTAGGCCCGAGACCGATTGATTTACATCTTAAAGCTCTCAGAAAAATGGGAGCGAAAATTTCCGAGCGCCACGGCGTCTTGCAGTGCCGTGCGGAAAACGGACTTAAAGGCGCAAAGATAAATCTTTCTTTTCCGAGCGTAGGGGCAACCGAAAATATAATCCTTGCGGCGGTTTTAGCCGATGGAACTACAACGATAATCAACGCGGCGCGTGAGCCTGAAATTTGCGACTTGTGCGATTTTTTAAATTCCGCGGGAGCAAAAATCTACGGAGCGGGCGAGGGCGTAATTGTTATAGACGGCGTTAATGAGTTAAACGCTGTTTCCCATAATATTATACCCGACAGAATAGTCGCGGCGACGCTTATGTCCGCGGCGGCCGTTACAAGAGGGGATATAACTCTGAGCGGAGTTATTCAAAATCACCTAAGCTCTGTTATTCCTGTTTTCGAGGAAACAGGATGTCAGGTTAATGTTAAAGACGGTAATATGAAATTTTCAGCACCCGAAAGACTTAACCCGATGCCTCTTGTTCGGACTATGCCTTACCCCGGCTTTCCGACCGACGCGCAGGCTCCGCTTATGGCGACAGCGTCAATTTGCGACGGTACTTCGGTGTTTGTTGAAAATATTTTTGAAAACCGTTTCAAGCACGTCGGCGAGCTTACAAGACTTGGCGCCGATATACAAGTTCAAAGCAAGGTAGCCGTAGTAAACGGCGTAAAATCGCTTTACGGAGCGTGCGTCGAAGCGCAGGATTTGCGCGGAGCGGCGGCTCTTATTACCGCGGCGCTTACCGCGGAGGGTAAAACTGAAATAAGCGGAATAGAATTTTTGGAACGCGGATATGAAAATTTCGAGGTTGTGCTGAGCTCCTTGGGGGCGGAAGTGCGCAAGGTATGATAAAAAGCAGGAAAGGGGTGAGATTATGGACGATAAAAGGCCCAAACGCAGGCGTGAGTTAAGCCCTAAGGAGAGAAAGGCGCTTGAAAGACAGCGCAGAAAACAGGAAGAAATTGAAAAGAGAACACAGCGCAGGGACGCAAAATATCGGGAAGAGGCGAGAAAAAAAGCCCGCAGAAACGGCGAGCCCCATATTGTTGTTGAAATTCCGCCTAATACTGAAAAAAGCCGATACAACCGCGCCGAGGATTTCAGCAGTAGGTCTGACCGCGGACAGTATAGACGTGAAACAGAAACGCGACGCTCTGTAAACGGTAACAGGGCCTCCAAAAACAGTCAAGGAAAGACCTATGAGGGCTATGCGGGGAGAAAACGCGGGAGCAGAACAATTCCCGACATAATCGAGAGAGAAACCGACAAACGTGTTCGTAATCTTGAGGCGTCTGACCATAAAGACGGATTTTACGCCGACGAGGTTGAGGTTAGAAAGGCGCAGGCGAGAAAACAGCTTGACAGGCGCAGAAAGAAAATGCCCAAGCCAATCTCTCCGAAAAAACGCAGGATAAAAAGAATTTCAGCCTACGTTTCCATAATCGCGGTGGTAGTAATTATCGGAATTGTACTTTCTCTGACCGTGCTTTTTAAGACCGAGAAAATTTATGTCAAGGGCAACGAATATTATGCGGACGATACTATAATCCGCCTGTCGGGAGTAAGCGAGGGACAAAATATCTTTATGGCGTCAATGTTTGGAAATTCCGACGCCGTAAGCGATAATCTTCCTTATGTGAAATCAGCGAAAATCAAGTTTCAAATTCCGAACACCCTTGTTATAGATGTAGAGAATGAAACTGCCGTGTATTCTATAAGAACAGACGGAATTTATTACAAGGTCAGCGGTGACAACAGAATACTCGAACAGGTTTCCTCAAAACCTAAAAAGCTCGCGTCGATAATCGCTCCGAGTTTGAAATCAACTGAAATCGGAGATAAGGTGGAGTTTAGCGACAAGGTGTACACAAAAGCGCTTGAAGAAATAAACCGCTGTATTAAGAAAAATAAATATAATAAAATTAATGAAATAAATATAAGGGAAATTTCCAAAATTTCCGTTACATATGATAAACGCATAAAAATAAAAATCGGAATCCCCGAGTCTGTTGATTATAAGCTCAGAACCGCTTTTGCGATTATTAACGAAAAGCTTGACCCGAATCATACTGAAAAAATTAAGGGAGTTTTAAACGTTTCTAATTGTGACAAAACAAAAAAATCCTATTTTAAAGAAGGCGGTATAAAGGATAAGGATGATGAAATTACCTCTCCGACATCTTCCGCTACGGAGGAAACTACCGTGCGGACAACCTTTGTCGCCCCGTCAGACAGCGAAAATTCGGAGGACGACGATGAGGATAACATTGACAATGAGGGGTATACGGAGCCTGATGAGTAACAAAAATGCCATAAAATGGCTTAATTTATGATGTTTTTTTGGATTTTAGTTAAAATTTCTTAATTTATATTTACTTTTTAGAAAAAATGTGGTAACGTAATAAGGTATTAATTTGTATAAAAATCTTATATTATAAAGTTTTTGGATGTAAATTGTTAAGGAGGAAGTAAAAATGGCTTTTGCTTTAGAGATGGAAAGTGAGTATATGCCTGTTATTAAGGTAATCGGAGTCGGCGGAGGCGGCGGAAACGCTATTAACCGAATGGTTACTATGGAGGTTAAGAACGTAGAATTTATCGCGGTTAACACAGACGACCACGTTTTAAGATTGTCAAAGGCTTCCCAGACAGTTCAGATAGGTGAGAAGCTCACAAAGGGCAAGGGCGCAGGCTCAATGCCCGAAATCGGTCAAAAGGCCGCTGAAGAGAGCAAGGAAGAAATTGCGGCTCTCTTAAAGGATACGGATATGGTATTCGTAACCGCCGGAATGGGCGGCGGTACAGGAACAGGCGCGGCTCCCGTAGTTGCTAAAATCGCGAAGGATATGGGAATACTTACGGCGGCTGTTGTAACAAAGCCTTTTGCGTTTGAGGGCAAAAGAAGAATGGCTCAGGCTGAACAGGGTATTCAGGAGCTTGCGGCTTGTGTGGATTCTCTTATCATAGTTCCCAACGAAAGATTAAAATATGTTTCGGATTCCCCGATTACACTCCAAAACGCTTTTGCGATTGCCGATGATGTTCTCCGTCAGGGTGTTCAGAGTATTTCCGACCTTATTCTTGTTCCGGGAATGGTTAACCTTGACTTTGCTGATGTCACTTCGGTTATGAAGGACGCGGGCTACGCTCATATGGGTATGGGCTTTGCTACAGGCAAGGACAAGGCTATCGAGGCGGCGGATTCCGCTATTTCAAGCCCGTTGCTTGAAACCTCTATTGACGGGGCAAAGGGCGTAATTATCAATATTACAGCGTCACCCGATATAAGTCTTGACGATATTGACGCGGCGTCTACAATGATTAAAGACAAGGTGTCCGAGGACGCGAATATTATCTGGGGCGCCGTTATTGACGAGAATATGGAGGACGCAATCAGCGTAACAGTAATTGCTACAGGCTTTAACGCTGACGGCAAGGCGGCTGTTACGGCTTCTCCCGCTGACGATAACATAATCGTAGAAAACGATGAAACAAAGGATAAGGACAGCACCGAGGATGACGATGACGATACATTCTACGATATTATGTCAATCTTTAATAAATAAAAACTGTTAACTTAAATACATAAGAGGCTCTAAACTCGAAAGAGTTTAGAGCCGTTTTTTTAAAAAGATTTAATTTTTCTTGGATTTCCACTTTTTAAGAATAATTAAAATTGTCGAAATATCATTAATTTCGTCCTGCGAAAGGGAATTTAAAAAAAGATTAAGAGCGTTTTCGTTGCTAAATTTTAATTCATCAAAATTAAAAAATTCCTGAATTGATAAATTTAACGCTTTAATAATTTTTTCAAGTGTGTCAATTGTAGGACTTTGAACACCACGTTCAATATGCCCTATTTGCGCGGGATGCATATTAGCCTCAAAAGCCAATTGCTCTTGAGTATATCCTTTTTCTTTCCTTAAAACTTTTATTCTCATTCCGACTTTGCTTGTAAGTTCATTCATAGACATCACCCTATTAACAAGCATAGTTGTTTGTAAACTTTTTATCCAATATTAAAAAATATTATTTTTGTAAAATTAGTGATTTATAATATTGGAAGAGTAAAAAAGTATTTATTATAATAAATTTTACGGTGAAATAATCTGTTCTATTTTGAACATATTAATTTAAAGATTTAATTTGCAGTTTCATATTAAAATTAAGTCTTTGGTATGGGAGTTTATTATAATGGAAAAAATTAAATCGCTTGCGGGGAAGTATTCGGTATTGATATTAGTTTTGGTAATATTATTTCAAGTATGTACGCTTGTGTATATGGGATTTGTAAAAACAGGGTATCATATTGATGAAATATACAGTTATATATTGTCTAACAGTTATGATACCGACCGTATTTCAAATTCAGACGAGGTTAATAATAAATGGACAAGCGGAGAAAAATTCAGAGATTTTGTTTCCGTTCAGGAAGGTGAGAGGTTTGCTTACGATAAGACTTACTACAATAACACAAAGGACGCGCACCCGCCGTTTTATTATTTTTTATTACATACCGTTTCGTCATTTTTTGTCAATAAATTCAGTAAATGGTTCGGACTTGGAATAAACATATTCCTTTTTATTCTTAATCAGATTTTTTTGTATATCCTGTCGTCAAAGGTTTTAAGAAGCTCATTATGGGGATTAATCCCTGTCGTAAGCTACGGGGGAATGATGTTGTGCTTCGACACGGTGTTGTTTATTCGTATGTATATGCTTATAACGCTGTTAACGGTATTGCTGATTTTTGTGCATTGTAAAATGCTTGACGGTTCTTTAAAATTTCCGTATTTATGGTGCTTTCTTTTAACGTTTATCGGTACGTTTACGCATTACTACTTTGCGGTTGTTGCGTTCTACGTTGCGGTATCATATTTAATATATCTTTTATCAAAGAAAAAAGTAAAATCAATTTTAGCTTACGGAGCGTCTATGCTCTCGGCTGTATTATGCGTATTAATAGTTTATCCCGCGTCAATCACGCAGATAACAGGCTCCAACACTAATAACATAGGAAATGAAGTGAGCGGTAATATATTTAATTTTCAAGCGCTTCCGTTTCGTTTGTTTACAGTAGTTAAGGAAATTATTAAGAGCTTTATACCTTACAATAAGAAAATATTAATATTTATGTTAGTTTCAGTCGTATTGGTTTTGCTGTCCGCGTTTTTGTTTAGAAAAAGGGATAAGACAGTCTGCAAAATAAATAAGTCCGAGATAAAACAGTTGCTGGTTTTGTGTTTGATTATAATTTTTTCCGTAGTTACTGTATTCCATTTTTCAGGAAAATATTCTTATTTGCGATACATATATAATTTAGTTCCGATAGGGGTATTGGCTGTTGTCTGGATTCTTAAAGCTGTCCTTAATTTTGTACCGTTTAATAAAAATATAATTGCAATAGGAGTTGCTTTCCTGTTTTTTGTATATTCGGCTGAAATAGTGTTGGATAACAGAAGTTCGTTCCTTTTTAAAGAAATGAAAAATCAGAATGATGAAGTTATAGAATTATGCGAAAATCGACCTCTTATTGTAATTAATAATGAAACTAATTATTTTCTTACAAACAAATTTTTATTGCTATCCGCCTGTGATAATATATACATATCCGATACGTCAAAAATTGACGCGGACAAAATTTTGAAAGGAAAAGTAACCGATAACGGAGCGGTATTTCTTATTTTGACAGACAAAAAATGGTCAAAGGGATATGACGGGGATAAAGTGATGAAAAGAATAGTTAAAAACAGCAGTATTTTTTCTAAATATAAAAACGCGGATATCACCATAAGCTTGTCGCAGGTATATTTAGCGAATTAGATTACTTAAAAATTACTTAATTAAATCTGCGGTTAAAAATCGGGGATAAGGCTTAAAAAACGTTTAAGTCTTATCCCCGATTAAATGTTATAAAATTATTCTTCCATCTGTTTGCCGAGAAATTCAGCCGCGCTTTGGGCGAGCTTGAGCTCGGTGTCGGAAGGTGTTTTATTGCTGTCGCTTTTAAGCATAACTACAGCGCCCGTAATATCTCCTGCCGCAATAATCGGATAAATAACAGCGGCGCGGTGCTCTAAACCCTCAACGGGCTGAACCTCCGAAATATCATTTGGAGAAGCCTGATAGCTTTTTCTGTTTTCCATATAGTTTTCAAGAACGCTTGTAATTCTGCGTTCAAGAAATTCGCGCTTTGAAACGCCTGCCGCCGCAATAACGTGGTCCCTGTCGCAAATAATGGTCGGCAGACTGCTGATCCTTGACAGTACGTCGGCATATTGCGTGGCAAAAGTTGACATCTCGCCTACAGGCGAGTATTTTTTAAAAATAACTTCACCATCTGTCGCCGTATAAATTTCCAGCGGGTCGCCCTCGCGAATACGAAGTGTACGGCGGATTTCTTTAGGAATGACAACTCTTCCGAGGTCGTCAATCCTTCTGACAATTCCTGTTGCTTTCATATCTAAAATCTCCCTTATTTATATAAATATGCTAATAATCCTCGCTTACTTATCTTGTGCAAATAAGGATATATAATGCAAAATATATTTTGGAAGATTTTGTGTAAAAAGGAAATTTAATATAAAAATATACAAAATAAACTCCCGATTGATTTATTATAATCGGGAGTTTATTTGTTTGTGTTAATTATTGTTGTTGATAGCATCCAAGATGTTTCCTATTCCCTTAATATGATTGAAGTACACTTCCCTAAGTTCTTGAAGATATGTAAGTCCTTTCGGTTCGATATGATAGTAAACGCGTGTGCGTTTTCTGCCTACACGCTTTGAATATTCGGTAATCATATTATCAGACTCAAGCTTATAAGTAGCCGTATAAACCGTGTTTTGTGATATATCCAGACAATTGTCCGAAAAATCGCGCAATGATTTTACAATCTCGTAGACATACATATCCTTTTTCTCAAGAAGGGATAAAATTAGAAATTCTGTTGTGCCATTCATAAAATAGTTTTTATTCGCCATAGTAACCTCTCAAATATAACTACTATTATTATACGACATAATGCAACTAAAAATCAATAGTAAATAAGAGGAAATTTTTAAAATTATGATATTACTCCTGTTTTACTGCATTTAATTGTTACGGATGCGGAATATTCTTTGTTTCCGTATGACGTTTTATGGACTGCCACAGCCTTTGCGGTGGCGGTATTTCCGCTTTTGCTTGACGAGGCGCTTTTTATAGACCACGATGTACCCAATGCCGCCGCCTTATGAGCCGCGCTTGTGCATTTTGATGACGTGCCGTTATAGGTAAATGTGCCTTGAACCTTAATATACCACATTACATTACCTGCGCTGTTATAATAATTCTTTGTTTTAGTCTTGGTAACCGTTGTAGCGTTCGGAGTGTTTACATCAGGTTCAGGCAGGCTGTTGTCGATGGTGGTAACGATATAGTCGCCGTTTTCAAGATACTCAACGTCGATAACCGTTTCATTAGCCGAAGCATTATATTTTTCTACTGCGTTTGCGGGAAAAATTATCAGTGAACATAAAATTGTTAAAATTAAAATTGATGTAAATATTTTTTTCATAGAATCTTCTCCTTACTCTATAATTTCTTTTTCTGAAACCGCGTCTTCGTCCTCAATGAAATTATCGCTTTTAATAACGTCTTTTTCATTCTTATCAGTTTGACTGCTGTTCGTTATTTCTTTAGACATAACTACTTCTTCTCTTAAAATCATATCATTATTTAATTTCCAATATGTGCAGAAGACCGAAAGAGCAATAAAACATATGATTACTAAAGAAATTATAAGTATTTTAATATATTTCGTGAATTTAATTTTCTTAATTATTTCTTGTGTATCAATGGCTGAATAGTAGCTATTTGCAATTTCATACGGCGGGCCGTACTCTTTAAAAAGCTCGTCCTTATCAGTAATATTTTTTTCATCACAAAATTCATCTATGTTTTCGGCGACCTTCTGCAAATACTTTTTCTCATTCTTTCTGATAATAGGAAAGAATTTTTTAGAGTCCGATAAATAATCCTTACATACTTTGTTCATAATTTATCCCCCCTTTTTATTAATATTTTATAAAATTATTATAATTTCATAGAGATTATATAGTCAATATTCTATTTAGAAAAATATTAATTGACAAAATTAAACATTATAATTATAATTAATACAAATATATTTGAAACAAATATATCTAAAACAAAAAATTGTCAAAAGAGAGTTATAAAAATGGACATTACCTTTGGAAAAATGTTATATAAAAAAAGAAAAGAAAAGGAATTATCGGCGCTCGACTTGGCGAGGCTGTTAGGAAAATCCAAAAGCTATATATCACAGATTGAATGTGGATACAGAACTGCCCCGAGCGAAAATGTTTTAAAGGATATGGCGGATACGTTAGAATTGAAAGGGAACGAGAGGGATGATTTTTTTGACCTCGCGGCGCTTTCCAGAGGAACAATCGCGAGTGATTTGGCAGATTACATAAACTCAACACCTAACGCGAGGGAAGCTATAAGACTTGCTAAAAGGAATAAGATTAGAGGAAATCAATGGTCGGATTTTGAAAAAACAATTACAAAAAATAAAAAGAAAAAGTGAGCGCGGAATAAAATTTACCGCGCTTTACTTATAAAAAACCAAAACTAAATTTGTGTTTGTTGACATATATTTCCGATTGTAGTATTATATAAAACAATTATTTTGCTGTTTAATTGTTAATAATAAATGAATGGATGAGAAAATTTTTCGGAGGTAAGTTTATGTTTGACGCTTTAAAAGTGAAAAACGAATGTGTTGAATGGATACGGAGTTTTTTTGAGCAAAACGGAAAAGGCTGTAACGCCGTTGTCGGAATTTCGGGAGGAAAAGACAGCTCAATTGTCGCGGCGCTTTGCGTTGAGGCGCTGGGAAGAGAAAGAGTTATAGGAGTGCTTATGCCGTGCGGAGAGCAGGCTGATATTGATATGGCAAAACTCCTTGTAAATCATCTGAATATAAAGCACTATATCATTAATATTAAAGACGCTGTCGAGGCTTTGAAGAAAAACATTCCGTTTGAGCTTTCAAAGCAAAGCTTGACAAATCTTCCCGCAAGGGTGAGAATGACAACCTTATACGCTGTTTCTCAAAGTAACAACGGTCGGGTTGCCAATACCTGCAATATGTCGGAGGATTGGGTAGGATATTCGACCAGATACGGCGATGCCGCGGGAGATTTCAGCCCCTGCGCCAATATTACTGTCGCTGAAATGAAACAGATAGGACGCGTTTTGGGACTTCCCGACGCGCTTGTTGACAAGGTTCCGATAGACGGGCTTTGCGGAAAAACCGATGAGGAAAATCTCGGCTTTACTTATCAGGAGCTTGACAGATATATCAGAACAGGAGAAATTGACGATATTAATAAGAAATTGAAAATAGACGATATGCACCGCAAAAACCTCTTTAAGCTTGAGGTTATGCCGTCGTTCAGACCGAGTGAGGATTAAGTTTAAGACAGGTTCAATTCAGCCTGTCTTTTATCTTTATTATAATATAAAACGATGTTGCATTTTCAATAATGTTCGTCTGTCTTTACCGTTAAGTGAATTTCTGATATAATAAATTTTGGTGATATTATGGCTAAAAATCTAAAAACAAACGCTATGAGAATTTTAGATAAGGCGAAAATTTCTTACGAGGTTTTTGAGTATCCTCACAAAGATGAAGCGCTTGAGGGGAACGAGGTCGCAAAGCTTATGGGACAAAATCCCTCGCAGGTTTTTAAAACCCTGCTCGCAAGAGGAAAAAGCGGAGAGTACTATGTTTTTGATATTCCTGTAAACCGCGCGCTTGACCTAAAGAAAGCGGCAAAGGCTTCGGGAGAGAAAAATATAGAGATGACTCACGTTAAAGACCTTGTTAAAATCTGCGGATACTCAAGGGGAAACGTTTCGCCTGTTGGAATGAAGAATACTTTTAAAACCTTTTTCGACAGTTCGGTTTCGGATTTTGAAAGCATATATATAAGCGCAGGTAAAATCGGTTTTCAGCTTAAATTGAATCCAAATGATGTGATAAATCTTATAAAAGCTGAGGCAAAGGATATTACAAAAGAGCTTTAATATTCTAAAAATGAAATTTAAAAATCACAAATTGCAAGTAAGGCATAGAAAACCACTCAAAAATACGTCGAATTTCTAAAGTTTGGATAAAATTTTGAATTATAATAAAAAAAACTTGCAATTTTAAATTCATTGTGTTATTATACTAATGTGCTAAAAACACATATAAAAGAATGGAGGAATTATTATGGCATTAAAGAACAAGTATTTAGCTGATTTACTTGAAACAGTAAAAAAGCGCAATCAGGGCGAGCCTGAGTTTATTCAGGCTGTAACAGAGGTATTTATTTCCCTCGAGCCCGTTGCCGAAAAAAGACCTGACCTTATCGAGGCGGGCGTATTCGAGAGAATCGTAGAACCTGAAAGACAGATTATTTTCCGTGTTCCGTGGGTTGATGATAACGGCGTAACACGGGTTAACCGCGGTTTCAGAATTGAGTTCAATTCCGCGATTGGTCCTTATAAGGGCGGTTTAAGACTTCATCCTTCGGTATATCTCGGAATTATTAAATTCCTCGGCTTCGAGCAGATTTTCAAAAACAGTCTTACAACACTCCCGATGGGCGGAGGTAAAGGCGGTTCGGACTTCGACCCCAAGGGCAAGTCTGACGGCGAGGTTATGCGTTTCTGCCAGAGCTTTATGACAGAGCTTTGCAAGCATATCGGTCCTAATACTGACGTTCCCGCGGGCGACATCGGTACGGGCGGACGTGAAATTGGCTATATGTTCGGTCAGTACAAGAGATTAAGAAACGAGTTTACAGGAGTACTCACAGGTAAGGGACTTACCTTCGGCGGTTCGCTTGCCCGTACAGAGGCTACAGGTTACGGACTTTGCTATTATACAGAAGAAATGTTAAAGGCTAACGGCAAAAGCTTTAAGGGTCAGACAGTTGTTATTTCAGGTTCGGGTAACGTTGCTATTTACGCTACACAAAAGGCTACCGAGCTTGGCGCCAAGGTTGTCGCTCTTTCCGATTCAAACGGTTATATTTATGACGAAAACGGTATTGACCTCGCTTTAGTTAAACAGCTCAAGGAAGTTGAGAGAAAGAGAATTAAAGAATATGTTAACGTTCATCCCGAGGCAAAATATACAGAGGGTTGCAGCGGTATTTGGACAATTCCCTGCGATATTGCTCTTCCTTGCGCTACACAGAATGAAATTGATGAGCAGTCAGCAAAAACTCTCGCAAAGAACGGCTGTTACGCGGTAAGCGAAGGCGCAAATATGCCTTCAACTCCCGAAGCTATCGACGTTTACTTTGCCAACAATATGCTTTACGGTCCTGCTAAGGCAGCAAACGCAGGCGGTGTTGCTGTATCAGGTCTTGAAATGAGCCAGAACTCCGAGCGTCTTGCGTGGACGTTTGAGGACGTTGACGGCAGACTTAAAAACATTATGAAGGAAATCTTCAAGTCCTGCGACGAGGCGGCTAAGGAATACGGCTGTGAGGGCAACTATATGGCAGGCGCAAATATTGCGGGCTTCTTAAAGGTTGCCGAGGCTATGAAGGCGCAGGGTTGCGTTTAATAAAAGCTAAAACAATTTAAAACACCAAGGCGGCTGTTCATTTTTGACAGCCGCCTTTTGCGTTTGTAACGGTATTTTTCATTGCACTTTCTCTTTTATAAAGTATTTGATTATAAAAATTACAGACGGTTTGTTGTGCAATATGTAATACAGGCGATTTTCGTTTTCGTGAGATACCCGAAAAATTCTTGCAAATAAATAGTCAGAAAAATTGTATTGCATTATGGTTAAATATGTTATATAATTAAATCAATAAGGAGGTTATTGCAATGGTAATAGTAAACACACCGACAATTGAAGGCAGGTCTTTACAAACACTCGGACTTGTAAACGGAAATACGGTTCAGTCAAAAAACGCTTTTAAGGACATCGGAGCAGGCTTTAAGTCTATGGTAGGAGGAGAGCTCGTTTCCTACACAAAAATGCTTGCTGAAGCCCGTGAGGTTGCTATCCGCAGAATGGTTGAGCAGGCTGAAAAGCTGGGCGCCGACGCTGTCGTAAACGTAAGATTTTCGAGCGCGTCTATTATGGACGGGGCGGCTGAAATTCTTGCAAGCGGAACGGCTGTTAAATTTGTATAAGATTACTCATAATTATCCCCCTGTATCAAAATGATACAGGGGGATTTTATAAACCTCGGGACTGAGAAGGAGATATTCCCGAGGATTATTAAGCAAAGAAATTGAAAAATGAATTTTTAAATGCGGAATAATTTTCAATGCAATACATAACAAGACTATAAATGAATGAAAATTTGATTATCATAATAACAGTAGTGTTCATAACAAGTCCCGCTATAGTTAAATCGCGGTTTTCAGTTTTGTCAGATTTCAGCAGATATATTATGCCGAATAAAATGCCCAAGGCAGAGGGTATGAGAGCAAAAAGGTTGTTAAATATTACTGATATAATGCTTACAATACCGCAAAGCAAAGAAATAACGGCAAATTTTTTTAATTGTGTTTTATTTTTCATTGCTTTCCTCTGTTAATTATAATAATCTTGTATGAAATTTTGCAAAGTGTTTTCAGAGTTGTGCATTTGCATAGCTATTGAACACCCGGCAATGGCAATAATCATTATAATTATTAATAATATAGTGCCGACTATTCCTATAGTGAAACCTGCTATGGCAAAATTGCGTCCTGTGTTTGTTTCTTCGGCTCTTGTCATACCTATTCTGCCGAAAATTATACCTAAAATAAATAACGGGAGCGAAAAATAAATAAAAAATATAAGCGGGATACCCACAAGACTGCATACAAGCGATGCAATAGCTATATAATTTGGCTGTTGGTTGTTGCCCATAGTATTGTTAGGCTGATAGTTATTTCCCACAGCGTTATTAGGCTGATAATTATTTCCCATAGAGTTATTTGGCTGGTAGTTATTTCCCACATTAACGCTCGGTTGAGGGTTATTTTCCGTAGTACTTTTTGGTTGTGGATTGTTTTCCATAGTATTGTCAGGCTGATAATTATTTTCCGCATTAACGCTCGGTTGAGGGTTATTTTCCGTAGTGATGTTTGGTTGTGGATTGTTTTCAGTATTGACGTTTGGATAGTTGTTTTTCATAATTTCGTCCTCCGTTTTACAGATTTTAATTTCTTATATAACAAGATTTCTGTTTATTCGCCTTATTATCTTGTTAAGATAATAATATCAGAAAAATAAGACAAAGTCAAGCATAAATATTCCTAATTAGACATAAAATACTTGACAGCATAATAAAATGATATAATTGAATTGTAATTTTACTTATAAGTGGTGTTGAGTATGGATTTTTCTATAAGGTTAAAGGAGCTTCGTTGTGATAACGATATGTCTCAAACTAAACTGGCGGAAAAACTCAATTTAAAAGCCAGCGCAATTTCAAAATATGAAAAAGGATTGACACAGCCCAGCATAGAAACACTTGAAAAATTAGCAAAAATTTACAATGTTACAATTGATTATCTGGTAGGTATTTCTGATATAAAAAATCCTTACGACAAAAGTAAAATAACACCCGTTGAGGCGGAGTTTGTAGTTAAACTAAGAAAGCTGAAATTTGAAAACAGAATACGGATTGACGAGAGAATGAATACTATGATTGAAAACCAGTCAAGGAATGATTAAAGGCGTGTACTCACACAGAGTACACGCCTTGTACACGCTTTGTGTTTTATTGAATCAAACTCCGAAAAGCATTTCACCGTAGGACGGATAGGGCCAATATTCGGACGCGGTTTCCGTTTCCATATCGTCGCCGATTGCCCTGAGCGCCTGCATATCCGCAAATACCGTATTGCAGTAGAAATCCGCATATGCCTGCATATCGTTTATCAATTCGCCCGCGTTAATCAGGTCGTTTTCAAGTTCGCTTACCTTATCGGAGAAGCATACAAGCTTTTGGCTTAAATCCGTAATAAGCTGTTTTTCAAGCGTTATCGGAATATCGTCGGAAAGCGCCTGCTTAGCGAGGGCGGTGTCTGTAAGCTGTTTTACATAATCCGTAACCGATGGGATAATATCCTTTTTAGCCATATCAAGCATAGTCAAAGCCTCAATATTGATAAGCTTAGCGTAGTTTTCAAGCTCAACCTCATATCTTGCGAAAAGCTCCTCTTTCGTAAACACTCCGCTCTTTGTAAAGAGTTCAACGTTCTTTTCGTCAAGATAGTGTTTTAACGCCTGCGGAACATTTTTAAGATTGAGAAGTCCTCTCTTTTCTGCCTCGGCTACCCATTCGTCTGAATAATTATCTCCGTTAAATATAATTCTGTGGTGCTTTTTAAATGTTTTCGCAATAAGCGCCTTTGCCGATTTCTCAAAGTTCTTTGCTCCCTCAAGCTCGTCTGCAAACTGTCTTAACTCCTCCGCAACGGTTGTATTAAGGATTATATTTGCGCTTGCAATATTGATTGCCGAGCCTAACATTCTGAACTCAAAACGGTTGCCCGTAAAAGCGAACGGCGAGGTACGGTTGCGGTCGGTCGTATCCTTGCGCACTGTCGGGAGAACGTCAACTCCGAGGTCCATATTTTTCTTTCCCTGGCTTTCGTGTTCTTCGCCGATTTCAATTGAATCGACAACCGCGCCCAAATCGTCGCCTAAGAACATCGAAATAATCGCGGGAGGCGCCTCATTCGCTCCAAGACGGTGGTCGTTTCCTGCCGACGCGACGGAAATTCTGAGCAAATCCTGATATTCGTCAACAGCCTTTACAATAGCCGCGAGGAAGAGGAGAAACTGTGTGTTTTCCGCAGGATTTTTACCGGGCTTTAATAGATTTTCGCCTGTGTTCGTGGAAATTGACCAGTTGTTGTGTTTACCGCTTCCGTTAACGCCTGCAAAGGGCTTTTCGTGAAGCAGGCATACAAGACCGAATTTTTCCGCTGTCTTTTTAAGTATTTCCATTAAAAGCTCGTTGTTGTCAACGGCTACGTTTGTCGTTGTAAAAATGGGAGCTACCTCGTGCTGTGCGGGGGCAACCTCATTGTGTTTGGTTTTAGCGTAAATTCCGTATGACCAAAGCTCGCGGTCAAGCTCCGTCATAAATCGGCTTATCCTTGTTTTAATTGAGCCGAAATAATGGTCGTCAAGCTCCTGTCCTTTCGGCGCCTTCGCGCCGAAAAGCGTGCGTCCCGTGTAGATAAGGTCGGGGCGCGCGTTGTACATTTCCTTGTCTATAAGGAAATATTCCTGTTCGGGACCGACTGTTGTGACGACACGCGTCACATCGTCTTTTCCGAAAAGATGGAGAATACGCACCGCTTCTTTTGAAATTCTCTCCATTGAACGAAGCAGAGGTGTTTTTTTGTCCAAAACCTCGCCCGTGTACGAGCAGAACGCTGTTGGAATATAAAGAGTTCCGTCCTTGGCGAACGCGGGAGATGTCGGGTCCCACGCTGTATATCCTCTCGCCTCAAATGTCGCGCGGATTCCGCCGTTCGGGAATGAGGACGCGTCAGGCTCGCCCTTAATAAGCTCCTTGCCCGAAAAGGTCATAATAACCTTTCCGTCGCCGTCGGGCGTAATAAAGCTGTCGTGCTTTTCCGCCGTAACGCCTGTTAACGGCTGAAACCAGTGTGTGTAATGGGTACAGCCCTTTTCAATAGCCCATTCTTTCATTGCGTGGGCTACGGCATTTGCAACGCTTTCATCAAGAGTTGCGCCGTCTTGAATAGTTTTTTTGAGAGCTTTATAAATAGGCTTAGGAAGCCTGTCTCTCATCACATCGTCATTAAAAACATTTTGTCCGAACAGTTCGGGAACATTTATCATTTTCTACTCTCCTTTGATAAAGTGAATTACAGAAAAAGGGCGCTGTGGACCAAAGCCCGCAGCGCCGTTGCTGTGTCATCAATTGCAAGTATATAACGTATCAAAAAATTTGTCAATAGATAAATTTTCAAAGCAAAATTTTCTTTACATTGTATGCGAATGTACGGGTCTTGGTGACTGATTGAAAAAACTTCCAAAAAATATTTTATTATATTTCTAATATGCAATAACTTTTCGTCATAAATAGACTAAAATAGTATGATGGAATAATGCAATGGTGAATTTTATGAAAAACGCGTTAATTATCTCCAAAACCGAAGCAAGTATAAAGGCTGTCACCGCTTTGCTTGAAGGTGAAAGCTATGACGAAGTACAATGCACAATAAGCGTTGATGACGCAAAGGAAAGAATTAAAAATACCGACTTTGAGCTTATCATTATAAACGCTCCGCTTTTTGAGGAAAACGGTCTTGAATTTTCGGCGTACTGCGCTGAAAAAACAAAGGCGTGCATAATTTTGGTTGTCGCCAAGGACAAGGCGATTGAAGTATTTGATATTCTGGACAGCTACGGCATACTTGTTATAGCCAAGCCTGTTAACCGACGGCTTTTTAAGAATTATTTAACCTATTCTTCCGCTTTTAAGGACAGGCTGACCGCTGTGGAAAAGGAGAATCAAAAGCTTAAAAACGAGCTTGAGGAAATTAAAGTTGTTAACCGCGCTAAGCTTTTGCTTATTCAGTGCTTGTCGATGACTGAAACGCAGGCGCACCGCTATCTTGAAAAGCAGGCGATGAATATGCGCACAAGCAGACTGAATATTGCGAAGCAGGTTATCAGAACATATCAGAACTAAGAAATATCTTATTTTGGAAAGGAAGATTTTATGAGCCGCGTTGCATATCTTATTTTGGAAAACGGCACATATTTTGAGGGCAAAGCCTTTGGAGCTGAAAAGGAAACTACGGGAGAACTTGTCTTTACAACCGCTATGACCGGTTATCTCGAAACACTTACCGACCCCAGCTATTTTGGACAGGTCGTTATTCAAACGTTCCCTCTAATCGGAAACTACGGCGTAATTCCCTCTGATTTTGAGAGCGACGCTCCCTCTTTAAAAGCCTATATTGTTCGTAACTGGTGCCAAGCTCCCAGCAACTTCCGTTGTGAGGGTGATCTTGACACTTTTTTAAAAAGCGCCGGTATTCCGGGACTTTACGATATTGACACGAGAGCGCTGACGAGGATTGTGCGCGAGTACGGCGTGATGAACTGTAAGCTGACATATTCTCTTGATAATCTTGAAAAGGATATTGAGGAAATTAAGTCTTATAAGGTTGAAAAGGCGGTCAGCTCGACTTCAATTTCCAAAGCGGAGAATTTTAAAGCGGAAAATCCAAAGTACAATGTAGTTTTAATCGACTACGGCGCAAAGCATAATATCGGCAGAGAGCTTGTTAAAAGAGGCTGTAACCTGACGGTTGTGCCTTATGATACATCGGCAGAGGAGATTTTAGCCTTAAATCCCGACGGGATTATGCTGTCAAACGGACCCGGAGACCCGCAGGAAAACGTTGAGGCAATAAACACGTTAAAAGAGCTCTGCGCTCATAAAATTCCTACATTCGGAATTTGCCTCGGACATCAGCTCCTCGCTCTCTCGCAGGGAGCCGAAACCGAAAAGCTCCATTACGGACACCGCGGAGCCAATCAGCCTGCCAAGGAGCTTGCTACGGACCGCGTTTATATTACATCTCAAAATCACGGCTACGCTGTAATAAATGATTCTGTTCCCGAAAACGCCGAGGTTAGTTTTGTAAACGGCAATGACGGAACGTGCGAGGGTATAAATTACAAGGATATGCCCGCGTTCTCCGTTCAGTTCCACCCCGAAGCTTGCGGAGGACCGAGGGACACGGCGTTTTTATTTGACAGATTTATAGAATTAATTAAAGAAAATAAAGAATGATACAAAAGACAGATAAATAAGATGTGAAGGAATGATATTATGCCATTGAAACCTGATATAAAAAGAGTTATGGTTATCGGCTCAGGCCCGATTGTTATAGGACAGGCGGCGGAGTTCGACTATGCGGGAACCCAGGCCTGCCGCGCTTTAAAGGAGGAGGGCTTGGAGGTTATCCTCGTAAACTCAAACCCCGCGACTATTATGACCGATAACGCTATGGCGGATAAGGTTTATATCGAACCGCTTACCCTGGAAATCGTAAAGCGTATTATTATAAAAGAAAGACCCGACTCCCTGCTTTCAACCCTTGGAGGACAGACGGGATTAACCCTTTCTATGCAACTTGCAAAGGAAGGCTTCCTCGATAAATACGGAGTTAAGCTTCTCGGCGCGATTCCCGAAACTATCGACAAGGCAGAGGACAGACAGATGTTCAAGGATACTATGCTTGAAATTAATCAGCCTGTTATTCCGTCAACGGTAGTCAACGATGTCGAGGCGGCAGTTGATTTTGCGAATGAAATCGGCTATCCCGTAATTGTACGTCCCGCGTTTACGCTCGGCGGTACAGGAGGCGGAATAGTTGAGAATGAGGAGGAGCTGAGAGAAATTGCCTCAAACGGTCTGGAGCTTTCTCCGATTACTCAATGTCTTATTGAAAAATGTATTTCCGGCTGGAAAGAAATAGAGTTTGAGGTAATGCGTGACTCTATCGGAAACGTAATTACCGTTTGTTCAATGGAGAATTTTGACCCTGTCGGCGTTCATACAGGCGATTCTATCGTAATTGCTCCCGCGGTTACTCTCGCAGATAAGGAATATCAGATGCTCCGCTCCGCGGCGCTTGATATTATTTCCGCGCTCAAGGTTGAGGGTGGATGCAACTGTCAGTTTGCCTTAAATCCCGAAACCTTTGAATACGCTGTAATTGAGGTTAACCCCCGTGTATCGCGTTCCTCGGCGCTTGCGTCTAAAGCGACGGGTTATCCTATAGCGAAGGTTGCCGCTAAAATTGCAATCGGCTATACTCTTAATGAGATTAAAAACGCCGTTACGGGTTCGACTTACGCGTGCTTTGAGCCCGCACTTGACTATGTTGTTGTAAAGCTTCCAAAGTGGCCGTTCGATAAATTTGTTTACGCTAAGCGTTCCTTGGGTACGCAGATGAAGGCTACGGGCGAGGTTATGGCTATCGCTCCGACTTTTGAACAGGCTATGATGAAGGCTGTCCGCGGAGCGGAAATTTCCCACGACACTATGGACGACGAGATGTTCGAGACAATGAGTGATGAAGAAATTGTTGAACGCTTAAAAGTCTGCGACGACCTGCGTATGTTCTGCGTTTATGAGGCGTTAAAGCGGGGAGTTTCTGTTGATAAAATTCACGAAATCACGCTTATTGACGAGTGGTTCTTGGAAAAGCTGATTAATATCGCTAAGGTCGGCGAGGCTCTTAAAAGCGAAACGCTTACCGAGGATTTATACAGAAAGGCTAAGGAAACGGGATTTTTAGACAGGACTATCGAAAAGTTCAGCTCTCAAAAGATTGAAAATCCGCTTGTTCCCGTTTATAAAATGGTTGATACCTGCGCGGCGGAATTTAACGCGGAAACGCCGTACTTCTATTCTACATATGATAAAGAAAACGAAGCTGAGCAGTTTATAGAAGAAAGAAAAAGCGATAGGAAAACTGTTATCGTATTCGGTTCGGGACCGATTCGTATCGGTCAGGGCATCGAGTTCGACTACGCGTCCGTACACTGCGTATGGGCTTTGAAGAAAGCGGGATTTGAGGTTGTAATTGTAAACAATAACCCAGAAACCGTTTCCACTGACTTCGATACCGCCGACAGGCTTTACTTTGAGCCGTTAACAACGGAAGATGTTATGGGAATTATAGCCACCGAAAAGCCTTTCGGAGTTGTTGTGGCTTTCGGCGGACAGACCGCTATCAAGCTCACTCAGTTCTTAGACGAAAACGGAGTTAATATTTTAGGAACCTCCTATGACGCAATTGATATGGCGGAGGACAGAGAGCGTTTTGACGAGCTTCTTGAAAAGCACCATATCGCGAGAGCAAAGGGCGTTACGGTTATGACGCTCGACGAGGCTTTGGACGCGGCGGAAAAAATCGGTTATCCCGTTCTTTTACGTCCGTCATATGTTCTCGGCGGTCAGAATATGATTATCGCGTTTAATGAAGAGGACGTCAGAGAGTATATGGGAATTATACTCGCCCAGGAGATTGAAAACCCGATTCTTATTGATAAATACCTTATGGGTACCGAGCTTGAGGTCGACGCTATCTGTGACGGCGAGGATATATTAATCCCCGGTATTATGGAACACGTCGAGCGTTCGGGCGTTCATTCGGGCGATTCTATCGCGGTTTATCCCGCGTGGAATGTGACCGACGAGATGGTCGATACGATTATAAAGGCGACCCGAAATCTTGCGCTTTCGCTCAAGACAAAGGGACTTGTAAATATTCAGTATATCGTGTATAACGGCGAGCTGAATGTAATCGAGGTTAACCCCCGTTCGTCGCGTACAATTCCTTACATAAGTAAAGTTACGGGCGTTCCTATGGTGGATTTGGCTACAAAGGCAATGCTCGGCGAAAAGCTTAAAGATATGGGCTATGGTACGGGACTTTATAAGAAATCCCCGTACTACGCCGTTAAGGTTCCCGTGTTCAGCTTTGAAAAGCTTATAAATGTTGATAACCATTTAGGACCCGAAATGAAGTCAACGGGCGAGGTTCTGGGAGTAGCTTCAACCTTGGAGGAAGCGCTTTATAAGGGACTTATCGGCGCAGGATATAAGATGAAACACGGAGGCGGTGTGTTCGTAACAGTCCGTAATTCCGATAAGGGAGAAATAGGCGATATTGTTAAGAAATATGCCGATATGGGCTTTACGATTTATGCTACCGAGGGTACTGCCAATGTGCTGAAGTCCTATAATATTGACGCTGTAATCGTTAGAAAAATTCACGAAAGCGAGCATAATAATACCATAACGCTTATTGAAAGCGGAAAGATTCAGTACGTTATTTCAACCTCGGCAAAGGGAAGAATTCCGAGCCGTGATTCAGTAAAAATCAGACGTAAAACGGTTGAGAGAAATATACCGTGTCTTACTTCGCTTGATACAGCCAACGCGCTTGCCGACTGTTTAAGAAGCCGTTATTCTCAGGTCAGCACGGAGCTTGTTGATATTAACAATATGAGAAGCGAAAAGATGAAGCTTCGCTTTACAAAAATGCAGGGAGCGGGTAACGACTACATTTACTGCAGTACATTTGACCAGGAGATTAACAATCCCGAGGCGCTCGCCGTAAGACTTTCCGACCGCCACTTCGGAATAGGCGGCGACGGCATTATCCTTGTGTGTCCGTCAAAGGTCGCCGACGCGAAAATGCGTATGTTTAACCTCGACGGAAGCGAGGGCAAAATGTGCGGTAACGGTATCCGCTGTGTAGGTAAATTCCTTTTTGACCACGATATGATTGACATTAAGGAAAAGAACGAAATTACCATTGAAACGTTAAGCGGAATAAAACATCTTAAAGCTTATACGCAGGACGGAGAAGTAACCACGCTCAGAGTTGATATGGGAAAAGCTGAGCTTAATCCGAAAAATATTCCTGTTATATGCGATAAGAAAAAAATGATTGATGAAAAGGTCGCTATCGGCGGAAAAGATTACAACGTAACGTGCGTATCTATGGGTAATCCGCATTGTGTAGTTTTTGTTGATAATGTTGACGGTCTTGAAATTGAAAAAATCGGACCTCAGTTTGAAAACGACAAGATTTTCCCCGAGCGGGTTAATACGGAGTTTGTTAAAATTCTTAACGACCACACCATTAAAATGCGTGTGTGGGAACGCGGTTCGGGCGAAACGTGGGCCTGCGGAACAGGCGCCTGCGCCGTAGCGGTTGCCGCGTGTGAGAACGGTTACTGCAAAAAAGGCGAAGATATTACCGTTAAACTCAAAGGCGGAGATTTAATAATTAATTATACAGACGATACTGTTTATATGACCGGAGAGGCTGAAAAGACCTTTGACGGAGTGATTGAAATATAAGGGGGGTACACGATGACAAAATACATATTTGTGACAGGCGGAGTGGTATCGGGACTTGGAAAGGGAATCACGGCCGCGTCCTTGGGACGTCTTTTAAAGGACAGAGGGCTGAAAGTAGCGGCGCAGAAGCTTGACCCGTATATAAATGTTGACCCGGGAACAATGAGCCCGTATCAGCACGGCGAGGTTTACGTAACCGACGATGGAGCGGAAACCGACCTTGACCTCGGCCATTACGAGCGTTTTATCGACGAAAATCTTAACAAGTTTTCAAATCTTACAACGGGCAAGGTTTATTCAAACGTGCTTGAAAAGGAGCGCCGCGGAGATTATCTCGGCGAAACCGTGCAGGTTATCCCTCATATTACAAATGAGATAAAGTCATTTATATATCAGGTAGGGGAGAAGTCAAACGCGGACGTTGTTATTACTGAAATCGGCGGAACGGTCGGCGACATTGAGTCACAGCCGTTTTTGGAGGCTATTCGCCAGGTTTCGCTTGAAGTGGGACTTGAAAACAGCCTGTTTATCCACGTCACCTTAGTTCCCTATATTCGCGGAAGTGAGGAGCATAAATCAAAGCCCACTCAACATTCCGTCAAGGAGTTGCGCTCAATCGGAATTAATCCCGATGTGATTGTACTGAGATGCGACGAACCCTTAGAGGAGAGTATATTTAAGAAAATCGCGATGTTCTGCAATGTTAAGCCCGACTGCGTTGTTGAAAATATTACGGTTCCCGTTTTATATGAGGCTCCGATGATGCTTGAAAAGTCAAATTTCTGCGACGTAGTCTGCCGTGAGCTTAACCTTGACGCTCCAAAGGGACAGATGAAGGAATGGAAGGAAATGCTCGCCCGTATTGAGGGCAGGAACAAGAAATGCACAATCGCTCTTTGCGGTAAATACGTTCAGCTCCACGACGCATATCTTTCCGTTGCCGAGGCGCTCAGACACGCGGGTTACGAAAACGCGGCGTTTGTAGATATTAAGTGGATAGATACCGAGCTTATTACCGAATACACCGTGGACGAGCTTTTGGGCGGCGTTGACGGTATCTTGGTTCCCGGAGGGTTCGGAAACCGCGGAGTTGAGGGTAAAATTAAAGCCGCGCAGTATGCCCGAGAGAACAATATTCCGTATCTTGGAATCTGCCTCGGTATGCAGACCGCTGTTATTGAATACGCGCGCAATGTGCTCGGCTACAGCGACGCAAATTCAAGTGAATTTACCCCCGAGGGCAAGCACAATGTAATCGACCTTATGCTTGAACAGCAGGGGGTTGTGGATATGGGAGGAACAATGCGTTTGGGAGCGTATCCCTGCGTAATCAGAAAGAATTCAATTATGGAGCGCGCTTACGGCAAAAAGGAAATTTCCGAGCGCCATCGTCACCGCTGGGAATTTAACAACAAATACCGAGATGAGTTTGAAAAGAAGGGTATGAGTATTACGGGAGTTTCTCCGAACGGATTGCTTGTTGAAACTGTTGAAATTCCCGAGCATAAATTTTATATCGGCGTTCAGTATCACCCCGAGTTCAAGTCAAGACCGAACAGCGCCCACCCGATTTTCAGGGAGTTTGTTAAGGCGTCTCTTGATAAATAATTACATAAAATTATGGATGGGAAATTTTTTACGGGGATAGTATAAAATTATACTATCCCGATATTTTACGCGGAAAGGATACATAAGATTTTATGAAGATTAATTCTAACTTTGATAATTTAGTGCCAAACTATCTTTTTGCCGAGGTAGCTAAAAGAACCAACGAATTTATTTCCAAAAATCCTGATAAAAAGGTTATTAAGCTTGGCATCGGCGACGTTACTCTGCCGCTCGCTCCCGTAGTTGTTGAGGCGATGAAAAAGGGAGCAGACGAACTCGGAAATAAGGAAACCTTTAAGGGCTATCCCGATTATGAGGGCTATGAATTTGTACGTCAGGCTGTGGCTGATTATTATAAAAGCTTTGGCGTAAAGGTCGGCGCTGATGAAATTTTCATTTCTGACGGAGCAAAGTCGGATTGCGGAAATATCGGTGATATTTTCGGCGCGGATAATACTGTTCTGGTAACCGACCCCGTATATCCTGTTTATGTTGACAGCAATATTATGGCTGGAAGAAAAATTATTTACGCCGACTCTAACGAGGAAAACGGATTCGCCGCTATGCCTGATGAGAGCGTCAAGGCGGATATAATATATCTCTGCTCTCCGAACAACCCTACAGGCTCCGCTTATACATACGACAGTCTTAAAAAGTGGGTTGACTACGCCAACAAAAACGACGCGGTTATTCTTTATGACGCGGCGTATGAGGCGTTTATTACCGAGGATATTCCGCGCTCGATTTTCGCCGTCGAGGGAGCGAGAACCTGCGCGATTGAAATGTGTTCTCTTTCAAAAACCGCGGGCTTTACGGGAACACGTTGCGGTTATACGGTAATTCCCAAAGAGCTTGAACGTGACGGTCACAATATTTACAAGCTTTGGTACCGCCGTCAGGCGACTAAGTTTAACGGTGTTTCGTGGCCCGTTCAGTGCGCCGCGGAGGCTGTGTTCAGCGAAAAGGGACAAAAGCAGATTAAAGAAAATATTTCTTATTATCAGGAAAACGCGCGCATAATTTCCTCCGCTATGGATGAGCTTGGAATATACTATACGGGCGGTAAAAACTCACCGTATATTTGGCTTAAATGTCCGAACGGTATGGGAAGCTGGGAATTTTTCGATTACCTGCTTGAAAACGCGAACGTGGTCGGAACTCCGGGCGAGGGCTTCGGAAATAACGGGGCGGGATATTTCAGACTGACTTCCTTCGGCGACAGAGAAAACACAATCGAAGCGGTTGAAAGAATAAAAAAATTATTGAAAAAGTAAAATAAAAAGTAACCGTCTTAAAATAAAGACGGTTACTTTTTTGTGTGTTTTTGAATTTTCTTATACTATTTATAAATTTAAAATTCAATAAGATTTGAAATATAATCCTTTAATTCGCTTATTGCGATTCTCTGTTGTTCCATATTATCGCGGTCGCGGATAGTAACGCAGTTGTCCTCTAAGCTGTCGAAATCATAGGTAATACAAATCGGAGTACCGATTTCGTCTTGACGGCGGTAACGCTTGCCGATTGAACCCGCGTCGTCGTAATCGACCATAAAGTCCTTGCTCAGGCTGTCGAAAACCTCAATCGCTTTTTCGCCCAATTTCTTTGAGAGAGGCAGAACAGCCGCCTTAAACGGAGCGAGAGCGGGGTGAAGTCTGAGTACGGTTCTCGTATCCTTTTCGTTTACGGTTTCCTCGTCATACGCCTCGGTCATAATCGCGAGGAAAAGACGCTCAACTCCGAGCGAGGGCTCAATAACATACGGAATATATTTCTCATTTGTCTGTGGGTCAAAATATTCAAGGCTCTTTCCGCTTGTGTTTATATGCTGGGTAAGGTCGTAATCGGTTCTGTCCGCAATACCCCAAAGCTCGCCCCAGCCGAACGGGAACATATACTCAAAGTCGGTAGTCGCTTTGCTGTAGAATGAAAGCTCCTCTTTTTCGTGGTCGCGAAGTCTTAAATTTTCTTTCTTAATATTAAGAGAATACAGCCAGTCACGGCAGAAGCTTCTCCAATAATCGAACCATTCGAGGTCCGTTCCCGGTTTGCAGAAGAATTCAAGCTCCATTTGTTCAAATTCTCTTACTCTGAAAATAAAGTTACCGGGTGTAATTTCGTTACGGAAGCTTTTTCCAATCTGAGCAACTCCGAACGGAATTTTTTTACGGCTTGTTCTCTGGATATTCGCAAAATTAACAAAGATACCCTGCGCTGTTTCGGGCCTTAAATAAAGCTCGTTTTTTGTGTCCTCGGTAACGCCCTGAAAGGTTTTAAACATAAGATTAAACTGGCGGATATCGGTAAAATTCTTTTTTCCGCAGTTAGGACAGCAAATTCCCTTTTCTTTAATATATTCGGTCATCTGCTCGTTTGACCAGCCCGCAACGTTCGTTCCGTCAAAATCCTCGATAAGATTGTCCGCCCTGTGGCGTGTTTTGCATTCACGACAGTCCATAAGAGGGTCTGAAAAACCGCCCAAATGGCCCGACGCAATCCAGGTTTGCGGATTCATAAGTATAGCGGAGTCCAAGCCTACGTTTAGCTTGTTTTCCTGTACGAATTTTTTAAGCCACGCTTTTTTAATATTATTTTTAAGCTCTACTCCCAGAGGACCGTAATCCCAGGTGTTCGCAAGTCCGCCATAAATTTCGGAGCCGGGATATACAAAGCCTCTGCCCTTGCATAAAGCGACGATACTGTCCATACTTTTCTTGTTATTTTCCAAAGTAAACCCTCGTTTCTTTAATTTATTACATACAATTAATATAGTAATAAAAAACCTTAATGTTGTCAAGAAGGCGTTATGAAGGTTTTTCCAAATATCAATTTTAATAGTAGTTGTGCATAAATTTAAGGGCGCCTATTTGTATAAGATAATAAAAATAATTTTTTTGCAAAAATTGCTTGAAAATATGTCTTATATAAATTATAATATATATGAGCTTAAATCCGCTCACGCGGAAAATTTCATTTAGGAGGAATAAAAATAATGAAAGCATTAAAGAAAACTTTAAGCTTAGTTCTTGCTGTTTGCATCCTTGCTTCTATGGCTTGCGTTGCTGCAGTATCCGCATCTGCTAACGCAGGTGATGCTATTCGCAGATACAATGTTAAAGACATTGTTAACTCTGACTCTGCTGCTCAGGTTGAAACAAAAACATAT
This sequence comes from uncultured Clostridia bacterium, assembly GCA_947585745.1. Lineage (GTDB taxonomy): Bacteria > Bacillota > Clostridia > Oscillospirales > Acutalibacteraceae > Ruminococcoides. Next base: position 42,368 of record CANPXF010000017.1, read on the forward strand.
ATGTTCTATATGCCTGAGGCTTGGAGAAACACATTCAATGACACATATGACGGAAGTAATCTTTCTTCCTGCTCCGCAGGTATTTACTGGTGGGAAGGTTCTTACAATGCAAAGGATTATATGGGTGAATTCACTAACGATTGGCCCGGATTTGCAGTAACTGAGACTGTTCCTGAGGATAAGAACATCTTTACAGCGAAGGTTCCTGCAGACGTTACAACAATTATCTGGAACAACCTCGTAGACGGTGGTCCTGACAGCGAAAAAGACCAGTATCCCGACCGTTATGTAGCAGCTATTCAGACTTCCAACATTCTTTGCGAGTACTATGATGCAAACGAGGATGGCTACGGATTCTATCCCAACGGCGTTGCGGACTTTAACAATATGATTTATGTTTGCAACCCGAAGGCTACTGAAATTAACGAGTACTCCGGTAAGTCAACATACAAGGGAATTTGGATGTATTATTACGGTGCCGGCGAGTACGGTATCTATCCTACACGCGACGAGGCTGTTGCTAACAACGGCGTTCTTAAGGACGGACAGTTCCCTGAGTACGGCTTTAAGCTTGACACAGAATCTCTTTCACTTAAAGTAGGTCAGGAAGAAGTAATTACTCCTAACGATAACACTGCTGTTGCTGTTGCAGAAGATCCTACGGTTGTTTCTGTTAATCAAAACCAAACAACGGGTGTTGCTACAGTTAAGGGTCTTAAAGTTGGTACAACTAATGTTGTATTTACATTAAGCAAAGACGGAGAAACTGAGACAATTAAATGCCCTGTTACAGTTACTAAGCCTGAGACTAAGGTTTCTATCTCTGCTGGTTCAAAATCCATTTATGTTAAGAAGACCACAAAGGTTACCGCTAAGGTTACAAACGGTTCCGGCAAAACAACTTTCTCATCAAGCAATACTAAGGTTGCTACTGTTGACAGTAAGGGTAAAGTAACAGCTAAGAAGAAGGGTACTGTTAAGATTACAGCTAAGAACAACGGTAAATCTGCTTCTGTTACTATTACAGTAAAGAACCCCAAGCTCAACAAGACTAAGGTTAAGATTAAGGCTAAGAAGAGCTTTAAGCTTAAGGTTACAGGCGGTACAGGCAAAGTTACCTATAAGTCAAGCAAGAAGAAAGTTGCTACTGTTAGCAATAAGGGTAAAATAACAGGCAAGAAGAAGGGTACAGCTACTATTACCGTTAAGGTAAGCGGAGTTAAACTCACTTGCAAAGTTACTGTTGTTAAAAAATAATTAAATAATATTTAATTTCAATATTATTTTAATTGATTTTTCGAGGTTGTCTTTTTAAGGCAACCTCTTTTTTTAGAGGTTATCTAAAAAAAGCTTTAATCATTAAAAGAGTGGGATATTGACCAAGTAAATCGTATTGCGGAGTTTTCTTGTTTCAACACTTGCTTATAATGCACAATGTGATATAATACTAATAATTAAGGGGCGGTGATAATATGATAATTTATGATATAAGCAGGAGCATACCCGAAACCGAGCCGTTTGAGGGCGATAGGAAAACTAAGCTTGATATTATAAATTCAATCGAAAAAGGGGATATTTACAATCTAAGCGCTTTTTCTATGAGCAGTCATACCGCAACACATATTGACGCGCCGTATCATTATGATGAGGACGGAAAGAGAATAGATGAAATCCGTCTTGCGGTTTTCTACGGAAAATGTACCGTTATTTCGGCTGATAAAATTCTTACGGGAGAGGATATGGAGAGGATTCTGCCAAGATGCAGAAGGCGCCTGCTCATTCACGGAGACGGAACAGGTTATATTGAATCTTCTGCGGCGCAGGTAATTGCTGACAGCGATTTGGTTTTAATAGGAACGGATTCCCCCTCGATTGCCGCTTCGTTTGACGAGGACAGGACGCACAGAATACTTGCAGTAAACGACAAGGTTATTCTTGAAAACCTTGATTTGGAGGGTATTGACGCGGGAGATGATTATACTCTCTGCGCGTTTCCTATTCGCCTTGACGGGCTTGAGGCGGCTCCGTGCCGCGCGATACTTTTTGAACAGGAAAAGGGATTTTAATGAAATACAAACTCGTTGTGTTTGACCTTGACGGAACGCTCGTCAATTCGATTTGCGACCTTGCGAACGCTGTTAATAAAGGACTGAAAAAAGCGGGACTTCCAACCCATAATACGAATGAGTATAAACGCTTTGTAGGTAACGGCAGGGAAAAGCTGATTGACCGAGCTATGGGCGAAAGCCGTAAGGACGAAAAGCTTCGAAAAACGGTAAAAAATACGTTTGACATTTACTATGCCGAGCATTGTAACGATAATACAAGCGCTTATAAGGGCTGTAATGAATTGCTTTCTAAACTTGAAAAACTCGGGGTTAAAACCGCGGTTTTGTCAAATAAGCCTGACGAATTTGTTGATAAAATTTTAAAAAAGGTTTATCCTCATCATAATTTTGATATGGCTTGGGGAAAGAAAAGCGAATATCCGCCGAAACCAAGCCCCGACGCTTTAAATGAAATGCTGAAAATTTTAAAAGTAGAAAAGAGCGAGTGCCTTTATATCGGCGACAGCAACGTGGATATTTACACGGCAAAAAACGCCGAGGTTGATATGCTCGCGGTGGATTGGGGATTTCGCGAACGCAAAGAACTGATTGATTCGGGAGCGGATTATGTCGTGTCCGACGTCGAGGATATTTTGGAGTATATAAATGAAACTTAACGCGAAAAAAAATATGGACAATTTAATTGAAAATCTTGATAATGTTCCCACTTTGTTAATTCACGCGTGTTGCGCGCCCTGTTCAAGCTATGTTATCGAATATTTATCTAAGTATTTTCATATAATTATTCTGTATTATAATCCGAATATAACGAGTGATAAGGAGTACCGCTACAGGCTTTCGGAGGAGCAAAGGCTCATAAACGAACTGCCTGTTAAATACCCCGTTAAGCTGATAGCGGGCGATTATAATCCCGATGTTTATTTGTCCGCTGTAAAGGGTTTGGAAAACGAGCCCGAGGGCGGAAAACGGTGCGAGGTTTGTTTTGAACTTCGTTTAAGAGAGGCGGCGCGTTACTGCAAGGAAATTAAAGCGGATTATTTTTTGACAACGCTGACAATTTCACCGCTGAAAAATGCAGAAAAGATTAACGAAACAGGTGAAAAGGTCGCAGAAGAATTCGGAGTAAAATATCTTCCGTCCGATTTTAAAAAGAAAAACGGATATAAACGTTCAATCGAACTTTCCCGTGAATATAATCTCTATAGGCAGAATTTCTGCGGTTGCGTGTTTTCACGAAAAAATGTTGACAGTGAAATTTGAATATGATATTATACACTCGTTAAGAGGGAGTAGTTATAATTATACGCTCAACATACCCCCGAAAAAATCGGTGGGCGTATAAACCTTAAGAGGTAACAAGACTTTTAGCGCACCGCGGGTGTGCTGAAGGTCTTTTTAATTTATAGAAATTTCCTTACAATAAAAAGCGGATATGCTTTTTGCGCTTATGCTCGCAAAGTGCGTTTTAGCGGCGCGTATAACGAAAATGGCGCATACCGCGACATCTTATTTAGGAGGACTTATGGAAATATTTTTGATGTATTTTCTTTTCGCCGTAGGACTTATTTTAATAATAAAAGGCGGAGATTTTTTCGTCGACGCGGCGGCTTGGTTCGCCGAGGTGTCGGGAATACCCCACTTTATCGTCGGGGCGACCGTTGTGGGTTTTGCGACCTCTCTGCCTGAAATTATCGTTTCCGTAATAGCCGCGTCGCAGGGCGACGTTGAAATGGCGACAGGTAACGCCATAGGCTCTGTTACCGCGAATACGGGTTTAATTATGGGAATAAGCCTTTTGTTTATGCCGATGGCTATTCGTCTTAGGGAATATTTCCCTAAAATTTTTCTTTTGGCGCTTTCAATTGCCGCAATATGGCTGTTCGGAATATCCGGGTATATCTCTTTTATAGCCTCAATCGTATTGGTTTTGATTTTTGCCGTTTTCGTTTATGAGAACATTCACTCCGCAAAGAAAAAAATTTCCGTACGGTCGGAAGAAACCGCAGATATAAAAGAAGAAGTAACTAAATCAATAGTAGCTAAAAAGATTTTTCTCTTTATAGCAGGTTGCGCGGGAATAATTATCGGCTCTGAGCTTCTCGTAAACTATGGCTCGGCGATAGCGTCATCCTTAGGCGTTCCAACAAGGATTATCAGCATTTCCGCTGTGGCAATAGGCACCTCTCTGCCGGAGCTTGTTACAACTGTTTCGTCAATTTCAAAAAAGCAGGCGTCGCTTTCTGTAGGAAATATTCTCGGCTCAAATATAATTGACCTTTCGTTTGTACTTCCGCCGTGTGTTTTGGCTTACGGCAACAGCCTGCCCGTTTCAAGCGGTACGCTGTATATAGATTTGCCCGCGTTGTTGATTCTTTCGGCTGTCTGCTTTTTGCCGACATTTTTTACAAAGAAATTCGCCCGCTGGCAGGGAATAGTGCTTTTGTCGGGCTATGCGGTATATATTGTATATACTTTCGTTTTCCATTAATTTAAAGGATAATAAAAATGAATAACATAGGAACAAAAAAACTTGAAACTAAACGGCTTGTGCTTAGAAAATTCAGGCTCGATGACGCTTTAGGTATGTATAAAAACTGGGCAAACAGTCCTAACGTCACTAAATTTTTAATATGGGAGCCGTATAAAAATGTTGATGACGTAAGGGAGTATATTCAATCGGTTATTGACGGATATGAGAATCCTAAAAAATATGACTGGGTAATTGAAGATAAGAGTTTGGGAGAAGTAATCGGAAATATAAGCGTTGTAAATATAGACGAACATATCTCGTGCGCGAAAATCGGATATTGCCTGGGAGAGGCGTTTTGGCATAAGGGCATAATGTCCGAGGCATTAAAACGGGTGATAAAATTCCTGTTTGACGAGGTCGGCTGTAATAGAATTGAGGCAACTCACGATGTTGCAAATCCTAATTCGGGAAAGGTTATGGAAAAGTGCGGATTAAAATACGAGGGAACTCTAAGACAGTCCGCCGTTAATAATCAGGGCGTTTACGACTGCGTAGTCCGTTCAATTTTAAAAAGTGAATATTATAATAAATAAAAAAGACATCAAGGCTTAGCCTTGATGTCTTTAGTACTTTATCTAACCGTAATTTTGCATTTAAGCTTTATACCGTTTGTCTTTACAGTAATTGTTGCTTTGCCTTTCTTCTTGGCTTTAATGTTACCCTTTTTGCTGACGGTCGCAACCTTTTTGTTGCTTGAGGTAAACTTAACCTTTCCTACCTTTCCTTTAATACTTAATTTAAAGGATTTTCCTTTTTTCAGAGTTAGTTTGCTCTTGTTAAGCTTCGGGTTTTTAACTGTAACTTTAAATTTCTTTGACGCGCCGTTGTTGGTTACTGTAATTGTTGCCGTACCTTTCTTAACACCCGTCACCTTTCCGCTTGAATTTACCTTTGCAACCTTTTTGTTGCTTGTTTTATAGGTTGTCTTTCCCTTGCCGTTTTTGACTGTCGCTTTGATTTGTGCTGTACCCTTTACATAAACAGTAGCGGAGGGCTTTTTAAGAGTAACTGTTGTTTTTGCGGGAGTAGTTTCAGTCGGCTCGGTCGCGGTAGTGTTTTCAGTCGGGTTAGTTGTAGCGGACGGCTCTGTTACACTCGCGCTTTCGCTCGGAGCAGTTGATGAGGAGCTTTCATAAGGCTCTGTCGATGTAACACTTTCAGTCGGGTTAGTCGATTCAGATGGTGTTGTCGCGGAGGAGCTTTCTGTGGGTGTTGTTGATGCGCTTTCTGTTGTCGGAGCCTCTCCTAAGCTGATAAATTTAAAGCCGTTAGCATTAGCATAATTTTCAGCCTCTGTACCGCTGTAGCCTGTAATAGTAAAGTTTTCTACTTTATATTTTTCATAATAATAATATCCAAATGCATACTCGCCTATCTCCTTAACGCTACTCGGGATTGTTATGCTTGTAAGACTTTTGCAATCTTCAAATGCATAATTTTCTATACTTGTAACGCCGTTACCTATTGCTACGCTTGTAAGGCTTGCGCAATTACAAAACGCATAATCTCCTATACTTGTAACACTGTCGGGAATGGTTAAGGAAGTATCGGTTTTACCAATGGTGTATTGTATCAGCTCTGTTTTATCCTTGTTATATAAATTACCGTTTATTGAAGAATAAGATTTATTTTTTTCATTTACTTCAATATTTGTAAGGTTTGTGCAATTGTAAAATACATTCTCACCTATACTTTTAACGCTGTCGGGGATTGTTATGTTTTTAAGACTTTTTGCATTCATAAAATGCTCCTTCACCTATACTTTTAACACTTTCGGGAATTGTTATGCTTGTAAGGTTGCAAAATTGAAATGCATAAGCGCCTATACTTGTAACGGTATAATGGTTAAGTGAATTTGGGATTACGGGTTCTGTAACATTACCGTAATAATCTGTAATCTCCGCCGTACCGTCGTCAAGAATTTCGTATTCAAAGTCACCGTATGTTTCAGATGTTGTATTTACATCCGTGTTTACCGCCCCTGCGGTAAAGGGCAGAGCCGTAAATACGCCTATTATCATCAAAAGTGATAACAGCAGACTGATTGACTTTTTTACTTTTGTTTGAAACTTCATTCCGTTTCCTCCTAAATTTAATTTACCGACGTAATTATCGATATTTAAATAAATTATAGACATTTTCTGTCTAAAAGTCAATAGAAAGTTTCCGTCTATCCTATAATAATTTCGGTGATTAAAATGGCGTTAACATTTGGAGAAAAAATAAGAAATTTACGTGAGGAAAGAGAAATTAACCAAACACAATTAGGAGTGAAAGTAAATATGACGCAACGTAAAATTTCCTATATCGAGTGTGAAAAATACGAACCGAGTATTGATGATATAATAGCCTTTTGTCAATACTTTAATGTATCGTCTGATTATTTGCTTGGACTATCAGAAGAGTGTAAGCCTTTAAAAAAATAAAATATAAATGGGATTATACCTGAAATACGTACAACAGAGGTCATACGCAAAGCATAATCTTCATTATGGCAACACAAAATGTAATTAAAAAATAGAAAAAGAGCCGTTTCATTTGAAACAGCTCTTAATTATTCCGAAAATTATTCGAGCTCGGCTCTGTTAATAGCGTTAAGCACGCCGAGGATTGAGGCAAAGTTTACGTTGCTGTCAATTCCTACACCGAAAATGTTTTCTCCGTCAGGTTTCTTTAACTCAATATACGATACCGCCTTGCTGTCACTGCCCTCGGAAATTGCGTGCTGGCTGTAGCTTACAAACTTGTATTTGTCCATATTAACAGGCTTTAACGCTTTAAAGAATGCGTCAATAGGTCCGTTGCCGACCGCGTTCAGCTTGACCTCGGCGTCGCCGTCAATTTTCATTCTTCCCTTAAAATGAACGTAGTTTTTGCCGTTTTCGCTTTCCTCATAAACCTTGTGGCTCACAAGCTCATACTTCTGCTTAATGTTGAGATAGTTATCCTCAAACACCTTTAAAAGCTCTTTCGGTATAAGCTCTCGTCCTAATTTGTCGCACTCGGTCTGAACAAGCTTTGAAAACTCGGAGTGCATACGCTTGGGCATATCATAGCCGAAATTGTGATTCATAACGAACGCGGCTCCGCCCTTTCCGCTCTGCGAGTTAATTCTGATTATCGGCTCGTATTCTCTGCCTACGTCCGCGGGGTCAATCAGAAGATACGGAATTTCCCAGTACGGGGAGTTGCTCTCTTTCATATATATATGGCCCTTGTTTATGGCGTCCTGATGAGAACCCGAAAAAGCGGTGAAAACAAGCTCGCCTATATACGGCTGGCGCGGGTCGATTTTCATATTCGTACAGCGTTCGTAAATCTCCTTTAATTTAGGAAGGTCGCTGAAATCGAGTTTGGGGTCTACTCCTTGCGTGAACATATTAAGTCCGACCGTCACTATATCGAGGTTACCCGTGCGCTCGCCGTTTCCGAACAGCGTACCCTCAACTCTCTCGGCGCCCGCCATAAGAGCAAGCTCGGTCGCCGCGACGCCGCATCCTCGGTCGTTGTGCGGATGAATACTGATTATAGCCGCCTCACGGTTTTTGAGGTGCTTAATGAAGTATTCAATCTGGTCTGCGTAGGTGTTCGGGGTACACATCTCAACCGTGTTCGGAAGATTGAGGATAATTGGATTTTCCTTTGTGCTTTCGAGAACTTTCATAACCTCCTCGCAGATTTTAACCGCGTTGTCCATTTCAGTTCCGCTGAAGCTTTCCGGCGAATATTCAAAGCGGATGTTTGTGTCGTCGTCAAGCTGGTCGGTTAATTCCTTAATCAGCTTCGCGCCTTTAACCGCGATGTCTATAACACCCTGCATATCGGTTTTAAAAACGACTTTTCTCTGTAATGTCGAGGTTGAGTTGTAAAAATGCACTATAACATTTTTAGCGCCCTTAATTGCCTCAAATGTTTTCTTAATAAGATGTTCTCTCGCCTGGACAAGAACCTGAATAGTTACATCGTCGGGAATATGTCCGCCCTCGATAAGCTCACGGCATATTTCGTACTCCGTTTCGGAAGCTGACGGAAAACCGATTTCAATTTCTTTGATTCCCATATCCACAAGCGCGTGGAAAAATTCAAGCTTTTCTTCCAAATTCATCGGGTCGATAAGCGCCTGATTTCCGTCTCTTAAATCAACACTGCACCATATAGGAGCCTTTGTAATAGTTTTGTCGGGCCATTCTCTGTCAGGCAAATCAATCTGCTTGAATGGAATGTACTTTTTAAAGCCCTGGTTCATAATTTCTCCTCCTTATTATATACGCAAAAAAATCGCCCCTAAACTAAGGGACGAACAAGATTCGTGATACCACCCAAATTCAAACGTACCTCACGATACGCTCCTCGCAGACTTCCAACAAAGTCTTGGCTGATAACGTAGCCTTACGTTCCGACCTGAATATCAATCGGAAAACTCCGGGATGAGCTATACATATAATCTCCGCCGCCGATTTACACCACCCATCGGCTCTCTTCGCGCTTTGAATTATATCTTATTCCCTTCACAGTTTTTAGAGGGATTTAATTGTTTTATACATTATATATATAAATATGAAATTTGTCAAGGATTTATGAAAATTATTTTTTACAAAAAATTAAATTTTTCCCTTGACTTTACGAATTTCCGTGGTATAATAAATCTTGCGCGTGTAAAGTGCCGTGAATTTTTCAATGCACTTTTCACAGCACAGAACCTTGAAAATTAAACAACGCAAGTAAAGAAACCCGAGATGACTTTGAGTTAAAAAGAAAAGACTTAAAG
>CANPXF010000018.1 GCA_947585745.1 uncultured Clostridia bacterium
TACGATTAACGCGAAGCAGACGTCACAAAATCAATCTGTTACCTATTATGTAGATTTCCACGATAATACACCGTCAAGCACGACAAATAATCCGACTATTAAGTTTGGCAGTGGAAGCGCGGTAACTCTTAAACAGGAAGGAACCAGCACGGTCTACTCCGCAACAGTTTCCACTCCGTATTCGCCTACTACTAATCAAGTTGTTAATCCCGCGACCATTACGTTTAACGGTCAAAGCTATGACGTAAGTATTGGGAATAAAGATATTACCGGTATAAATGAAGTCTGGATAGAGAGCCGTGGTACTCTTGGCAACCCAACTACAGACAGTTTTAAAGTAATGTCTTATGATTCCTATGAATCCACCTTTACAGTAACAGGCGGAACGTTTAACGATATTTCTACTACCCTTTACGGAGTTGAAGGTCTCGGAGACAAAGATAACGTTATTAAAGGTTGCGGTATTATAACGAAAAATGAGAACGGCTCATATACAGTTAAATACGCAAAGGAAGACAATGACACACAATATGGCGCGTTAAGTTTACATGTTTCGTTTACTTCAACTCCCGATAAAGATTGCTATTTTGACGGTTGGTACATTGGCGAAGATAAGTCAGATAATTATAAAAGCGCAGAAGCTGAAATTTTACTTGACGGTAAAAATTATGAATTAAGATATGAACACAAAACTACTTGGAATGTTAAAGTTGTATATCATTATGATGTATATGACAATTCAAAAGTCAAGTACTATGATGAAGAACAAGCTAAAAAAGATACTAAGGAAACATATACCGTTGAGGATATTTCCGTTGTCGGTGATAGTATTACGGATGAAAAAGCAGTTGAAATTATCAATAATAATTATCCAAATCTTGTTAACGATTACTATAGTTATAATGTGATTACTGATTCTAAAGCTAACGATTCGGAATACGGTTACGAGATAACTTCTTCTGGTTCAAACACCTGCACTATCAATGCGCATCTTAAAAAAGTTCCTCGCAAGTATAATCTTACCGTAAACGGTGTTCCTTATATTGACCCGGTTGCTCCGGATGGCGGCGGTAATTATACCTATCAATCTCTTATTACAATAAACGCGAGTGAAGTACAAGATCTTAATGTATCTAACGAAACAAACCTTATTTGGAAAGATGCAAATAATGACGATATAATTCTTGCGACAGGTAATTCCTACACATTTAGAATAACGGCTGATACAAAGCTTACTGCGGCGGTCAATGAAGACAATATTACAAATAACCTAAATTCTATAATAACTCATAAATCTTATGAGCTTAAATTACAGGATGAAGCGGCGACAACGTCTTCAATTCAAAAACTATATCAAAACTTCTATATTGCTGATTTCTGCAATAATGAAGATGATAGTGATGAACTATTTATGGGTGGCGGCGTTCTCTACTATGTTGTTGATTCAGAAACAGGCAAACCGGCGGTTGCTACGGGCGCTGTGGATGACCAAGGCATAGGTGACACGAACAAACTCCAAGAAGTTGTAAAGCGTTCAGTTAGTAAGTTTAACGGAACGGATATTGTTAGCGGTAAGTCTGATGAACAAACAAAAGTTGTTTGCAGATATGTTCCGAATAAAAATCACGAGAATGTATTCAAATATTCAGAATCACTGCAAGCGTTCCAGTATATATTCTCTGCTTCTATAACAAATGAGCAATCCCACCAAGATAAAAAGCTCAGAGTTTATTCTTACTTTGTTTACTATGACTGGGATACCGAGAATTATGAGATTTCAATATCTGAGAATTATGCAGACTCTTCATTGTATGAGGAAAAATAATTATTTAGCTCCCTTCCTATATGGGAGGGAGCTATTGTGCATTATATACAAATTTTGCATTAAATACTGCCATGTAATTTATTTTCAAAATACTTGATTTTTACTTTTCTTTAGTGTATAATTAGTAAGAACGATAAGGAAATCTAAACAGGGAGGTAAAAAAATGCTTAAAAAATTATATGTTTCTCCTGAGTTTGAATGGATATATATTGATTTACTTGAAGATGTACTTTCAAGTTCTTTAGACCCTGATGTTGAAGTCGACCCCAATCCTATGGATCCCGACCCCGGCGAAGGCGAAGGCGGAGATGGAGAGTTAGGCGGCGACGGTGAAGATGTGGGAGGTATTCCAGGTCTTTAATTTAATGAATTGATTAATTCATTAATAATTTACAATATGATTTTAAGCGGACCTTCAGGTCCGCTTTTTTTTTTGTATTGCAAAGTTTTTTACAATATATTATAATACATTAAAACATATTAAATTTTATTGCGAAACAATTATTTGAGATTAAATAATTGAGATTAAATAACGGCTTAATTTTGAGCAAGATTGGATACAAATTGTTTCATTTCCTGTTTTGACTTTACGTTATGCGCCTTTGACAGTATTTCTTCCTGCTCGCCCTCTGACATATCCGAAAATTTTTTCATTGCCTCGGGCTGTTGAGCCAATGCCATACCAAATCCGAGCGGTAAATCTTTGTTTATCATTTAAAGTCACCTCAAAATTAGTATTTCGTAAAAATAATCCGTTATGTAGCTTATTTTAATTTTTTAATTCTGTTTATTATTTTAGTTTCAGTTTATTATTTAAGCTTATAAAATTAAAAAAAGTAATTTAATGTAATTTTATTGTCGCGTCTGAAAAGAAGCGTTACCGCAATCCCGTTCGCTTTTTACAATGGGCGGTTTACTTTTGAGTTTAATATAAAATTTGGGAGCTTAAAACTATGAAAGTTAAAATCATTTCCGACAGTACCTGCGACCTTTCCGCGGAGCTTATAGAAAAGTATAATATTTCATTGCTTCCGCTTTATGTTTCTATCGGCAACGGCGCTAAAAAAGACGGTTTGGAGGTTAATCCCGAGGATATTTACAGATATGTTGAGGAAACGGGAAAGCTTCCGAAAACATCTGCCCCGAATTTAGGCGATTTTCTTGAGATTTTCAGCTACTGGCACGATAAAGGCTATTCTATTGTGCATTTTTCCATAAGCAGTGATTTTTCAAGCTCCTATCATAACGCGTGTATTGCCGCTGAGGAAATCGGCGATGTGTATGTTGTGGATTCAAAAAATCTTTCAACGGGACAGGGGCTTGTTGTTCTTCACGGAGCAGACCTTCTAAGACAGGGAAAATCAGCCGAGGAAATTAAAAATGAATGTGATAAGCTGACCTCTAAAATTGAGGCAAGCTTTGTTGTTGACAGCATTGATTATCTTCATAAAGGAGGCCGTTGCTCCGCGATTGCCGCTTTGGGAGCGAATCTTTTGAAGCTTAAGCCCTGTATTGAGGTTATCGACGGCAAAATGATTCCCTCTAAAAAATATCGGGGAAAAATTGACAGAGTTATTTTGAATTATGTTGACGACCGCCTCAAGGATAGAAAAGATATAGTTTACGGCAGAATTTTTATAACTCATACAAAATGCAATCCCGAAACAGTAAAGCTTGTTAAAGACAGAATTACAACGCTTTGCCCGAATTTTGACGAAATTATTGAAACAACGGCGGGCTGTACCATAACTTCTCATTGCGGGCCTGATACGCTCGGAGTTCTTTTTATCAGAAAGTAAAAATAAAAACCGTGAGAGTAAGCTTTTAGCTTGTTCTCACGGTTCTTTTTTATAATCACATACTTTCGGGACACTCAATATTAAACATATCAAGTACGTTTTTTATGACGGTTTTTACCGCCAGACAGAGAGCGAGCCTTGCCTGCATTAAGCTTTCGTCATCTACCTTAACTCTGCGCGCGTTGTAAAATTTGTGAAACAGCGTTGCCGTTTGAGTTACATAACGGGTGATTTTTGTCGGGTCATATTCTTTTGCCGCCGAAATAATCTCATCGGAAAAATTCGCTATATGGTTTATAAGCTCAAGCTCCTCCGGCTGATTAAGCAGTTTAAGCTCGTCGTTCGCGCATTTTCTTGCTTTTATTCCGTTCTTTGCGAGCGCCTTTATAATACTGCAAATTCTCGCGTGGGCGTACTGAACGTAATAAACGGGATTTTGATTGTCCTGCTGGACAGCTATGTCAAGGTCAAAATCCATTTGCGTGTTTGCCTCTCTTGTATTGAAAAGAAAACGCGCGCTGTCAACGGGAACCTCGTCGAGCAAATCGCTGAGCTGAATAGCCTTGCCCGTGCGTTTGCTCATTTTAACGACCTGTCCTCCCGAAACAAGCTTGACAAGTTGCATTAAAACAACTATTAGTTTATCGCCGTCAAGCCCGATAGCGTTCATTGCGCCCTTCATTCTCATAACGTGTCCGTGGTGGTCAGCCCCCCAGATATCAATACACGTTGTGAAACCGCGGTCAAATTTATCCTTATGATACGCAATATCGGCGGCGAAGTAGGTGGGGTTGCCGTTTTGCCTTATAAGAACGTCGTCTTTTAATTCAAGCTTGTCTATATATTCCTGTGTTTTGCCTTCTGAAAGAAGAATGTCGGTGCAAACCTGCTTGTTTTTGTACCAGACAGCGCCCTCTTTTTCGTAGGTAAGCCCTTTTTCCGTAAGTAAATCCACAACAGCCTTTACCTTGTTGCTCTCGTGCAGAGCAGACTCGAAAAACCATTTGTCATAGTATATTTTATATTTTTCCATATCACTCTGCATTTTGGCGATATTTTTAGGCAAGGCGAACTCTACAAGCGTTTTTTTCCTTTCTTCACAAGAAACATTAATTAACTTGTCCCCAAACTCGTCGGCATACGCGCGCGCGTGGTCGGTTATGTCGGAGCCCTGATATCCGTCATCGGGAAATTCAATATCTTCCTTAAAAATCTGAAGATAACGAGCCTCCAGCGAACAGGCGAATTTTTCAATTTGATTGCCCGCGTCGTTTACATAAAATTCTTTATAAGAATTATATCCCGCCTTTTTCAGTACTGCCGCCAGACAGTCGCCGATAGCTCCGCCCCTTGCGTTGCCCATATGCATAGGGCCCGTCGGGTTTGCCGATACAAATTCGACGTTGACTTTTTCGCCCTTGCCGTAGTCGGAGCTTCCGTAATTTTCCGCCTCGTTCTCAACGTCTCTTATTACAGACGCGTAAAAATCACCCGAATAAAAGAAATTTATAAATCCCGGTCCCGCGATTTCGCATTTTTCAAAAAACGTATCTCTAAGCTCAATATTTTTACTAATCGCCTGCGCTATTTTAATCGGCGCGGTCTTGAATACCCGCGCGCCCGTCATAGCGACATTTGTAGCGAGGTCGCCGTTTTTTCTGTCCGCGGGACTTTCAATTATATATTCGGGAATTTCAGCCTTTAAAAGCTCTCCGTTTTCTATAGCTTTTTCAATCGCGGTTGTAACCGCGTTTTTCAGCTGTTTTTTTGCGGTGGATAATGTCTGCATAATTTCACCCTTTTTCCTCTACATTAATGTAAAATTCGTTATTGGAAACAATCTCGTTGTTAAAATCGAGCGAGTAAATCACATGGAGCTTTCCGCCGTTTTCGGTAAGCTCGTTTTTTATTGTTTCGGCGGATACGCCTATCATAAGGTCGCCCATAATCGTTCTGTAATGGCACTGGTGTCTTCTGCCTTTTTCAAGGATAAGACGCGTTTGAATTTCTCCGTTTCTTATAATCGTAACCCTGTCCTCGTTCTCAACCTTAACCACATTGTTTGAGGAAATAGAGGGATTTTCCTCGTCGTATTCCTTATAACCTATGTACGCGTGGCTCGGCTTCATCATAAAGTTACCCACGGTCTGCAGTTCGATTTTGTCTTTCTCTCCGTCTACTTCCTGAATACCTGTTACGGAAATAAGATATTCATTCTTTTTATTTTCCATATCCTCACCTTTTAACGTTTAATACAATTCAATATTAATCTGCTCAACCTTGTGGCTGACATTTTCTCCGAGAAATACGCTCGCGATAGTTTCAAAGCCCTCGGGGGTATCAGAAACATAAAATTCACTCGTTCCGTTGTCGGCGCTGTCGTTGAGCAAGTCGTTTTCCTTTAAAATTTTTGCCGCGTAAATTGCGGTTTCCTTTCCGCTGTCAATAAGTGTAATATCATTGCCCATAACCGAGGAAATCGCGTCTTTAATAATGGGGTAGTGGGTACAGCCGAGAATAACGGTATCCGCGCCCGCGTCTTTTATTTTTGCCATATATCTTTCGATAACGAGCCGAACAATCATATCGTCTTTGTCGATAAATCCGTTCTCCACAAGCGGAACAAACAGCGGACAATCCTGCTCAATTACTTCAATTTCGCTGTCGAATTGCTTTATCAAGTCACGGTAGCTGTGACTGTTTATCGTCGCGCTTGTACCGATAACGCCGATTTTTTTGCTTTTCGTCGCCTTAGCCGCGGCAAAGCAGGTGGGAGATACAACTCCCGTAAACGGAATAGGCAGGTCGTGCTTTAAGTTTACGGCAACAGAGCTTACTGTTCCGCAGGCGGCGATTATCATTTTAACATTATGCTTTAAAAGAAATTTAGCGTCTTGCATAGCGTAGCGTTTAATAGTAGCCTCCGAGCGTGTGCCGTAGGGTACGCGTCCCGTATCGCCGAAGTAGATTATATTTTCATTTGGTAAGACGTTTCTTAATTCTCTGACCGCGGTAAGTCCGCCCAGCCCTGAGTCAAAAACGCCGATAGGAGCATTTTTCATTACATTTCTCCTTTTCTTTTTTCAAAATAATATGATACCATATATTTATATTACTTTCAAGATAAAATATTAGCGATAAGCTTTAATAATAAATCTTTGACAAATCTGTCCGTTAAATGTATAATAACTACATATGCAAAAAAAGGAATGATATAAATGGATATAAAGTCAGCTTTTAACAGCATTTCAGAAAAGGTTGAGAACGCGTTAAAACCTCAGGGATTTGCAAAGCAGAAGATAAGCGGAAATGAAAACGAGTTGGTTTCTCTCTACACTTCCGAGAATAACGCGTATTCTGTAGTTTATTTTATTGATAAACAGCATATGGTGATGCGCCATTGCGCTATGACCGACGACGGCCCCGACAACGACTGGAAGGTTTTAGCGACATGGATGTTCGACCCCGAAAAGGATACGCAGAAAGAGGCGGACTCTATTGCGAACGACTTTGTTGACAACTGTTCTTCAACATCAGCCGTAAAAAGAATTAAAACGACAAAGAAAAAAAAGAAGAAGGATTCAGATGAGGGTAACGCCGACCCGATTTTTTTGGCAAAACGTTTTTCGTCTTTGTTTCCCGAATTAAAGGATGAGATAAAAAACGAGGAGGACTGCTATTATCCGTTTCGAGGCGTGACCTTTACGAGAGCGTCAATTGTTCCTAAGGTTGAAAACCTTGTTAAAATGGGCAACAAGAAAGAAATTGAAAAGCTTGTTTCACTCATTTCAACTCAATATTCCAACGGCGACGCCGACACTCGCTCAATTATAACAATTGTAATATTAAATTCAATGCCCGAAGACAAATACGATATTTTAACTGAAAATATGTCCGATGAACTTAAAAAGGCGTGGAAAGCGGCGCTTAAGTACAAAGGCAAAAAGGTAAAGCCCGAAAAGCCCAAGAAAAAGCGTACGTCTATGGCAGAACGTCTTCAGGCACAGCAACAGGCTCAGCAAAGGTAGCTGATAATATATAGGACGGCTTTTGCCGTCCTATACCAATAAATTACAATATATAATAAAATTTTCAAAAAACACTTGACTATTAACAGTCACTATGATAGAATGTTGTTACCTCGTATAAGGGGCTTATTTTTTTGTGCCCTTTTGAGGGAGGCTGAATATATTCCGAAAATTCACGGGAGGTGCCGTCAATGAGAGTTAAAATCACTTTGGCTTGTACAGAATGTAAACAGAGAAATTACAACACGATGAAGAACAAGAAAAACAGTCCTGACAGACTTGAAATGAACAAGTACTGCAGATTCTGCAGAAAGCACACTCTTCACAAAGAGACTAAATAACGGAGGGTTTAATTATGGCTGAAAAGAAAGCAACCGCTAAAACTGCCAAGAAATCAAACAAGAAGCCTAATGTATTTAAGCGTGTTTGGAATTACCTTCGTGAGTGTAAGGGTGAAATCAAGAAGATTACTTGGACCAGTCCCAAAACCGCAACTAAGAACTTTTTTATTGTTCTCGCTGTAATTATTGTTGCCGGTTTATTCATTTTTGCTCTTGACAGAGGTCTTTACGCTCTGTTAGGTCTTGTAATGAATACTTCATCTACTTGATTCGTCTATTACCGATTTTTGCGAAAGGACGAATGTAAATGGCAGACGGAACATTAAGATGGTATGTAGTCCATACCTACTCCGGCTATGAAAATAAGGTAGCCAACGACCTGATGACCACGGTTGAAAACCGGGGACTTCAGGATATGATTACGGAAGTAAAGGTTCCAACCGAAATCGTAACCGAGAATAACGACGGAAAAGTTAAAGAGGTCGAGCATAAAATTTTCCCGAGCTACGTTTTCGTAAAAATGATTTATACCGATGAAACATGGTATGTTGTCCGCAATATCCGCGGTTGTACGGGATTTGTCGGACCATCGTCTAAGCCTGTTCCTCTTACTGACGAGGAAGTTTACCGTTTAGGCGTAGAAAGCCGTGTGGTTGAGGTTAATTACAACGTGGGGGACTCTGTCCGCATTATCGACGGTCCGCTTGAGGACTTTGTCGGTGTTGTCGAGGAAATGGACCCCGATAAAAATTATGTCCGCGTAGTTGTTTCTATGTTCGGGCGTGAAACTCCGGTTGAGCTTGAATTAGGTCAGGCGGAACCGATTGACGAATAATATTAAGCAAACGCTTTAATATTGGGAGCATTATTGTTCCCTGTGGGAGGGACACCCTTATTGTCCCGCAATTTACCACGAATTTTGGAGGTGCAAACACAATGGCTCAAAAGGTAGTCGGCTTAATTAAGTTGCAGATACCTGCCGGAAAAGCTACTCCGGCACCACCGGTAGGACCGGCTCTCGGTCAGCACGGTGTTAACATTGTTGCGTTCACAAAGGATTTTAACGAGCGCACAAAAAATGACGCAGGACTTATAATTCCTGTAGTAATTACAGTTTACGCAGACCGTTCTTTCACATTTATTACAAAGACTCCGCCCGCGGCTGTTCTTATTAAGAAAGCGTGTGGAATTGACAGCGGTTCAGGCGTGCCTAACAAACAGAAGGTAGCAAAGATTACCCGTGAACAGGTTCAGAAAATTGCTGAAACAAAGATGCCTGACCTTAATGCCGGCAGTATTGAAACTGCTATGAGTATGATAGCCGGTACAGCAAGAAGTATGGGCATCGAAGTAGTTGACTAATTTTTGAAATCCGGGTGGGAGGAATATCCGTTTGACCACCTAATTATGGAGGAATACTGATGAAACACGGTAAAAAATATGTCGAGAACGCAAAGCTTATCGACAGAACTAAATTATATGATGTTGACGAGGCTATCGCTACAGTTGTAAAAACTGCCACCGCTAAGTTCGATGAAACCGTAGAGCTTCACGTTCGTCTTGGTGTTGACGGCCGTCACGCTGACCAGCAGGTAAGAGGCGCGTTAGTTCTTCCCAACGGAACGGGAAAGAGCGTAAAGGTGCTCGCAATCTGCAAAGGACCTAACGAAGACCTCGCCAAGGAGGCAGGCGCTGACTATGTCGGCGCGGAGGATATGACGCAAAAAATCCAGAATGAAAACTGGATGGATTTTGACGTTTTGGTTACAACCCCCGATTGTATGGGACTTGTAGGACGTCTTGGTAAAATCCTCGGACCGCGCGGTTTAATGCCTAACCCGAAGGCGGGTACGGTAACTCCCGATATTGCCCGCGCGATTAAGGAGGCCAAGGCAGGTAAAATTGAATACCGTCTTGATAAGACCAACATTATTCATTGCGCGATTGGTAAGGCAAGCTTCGGCAAAGAGAAGCTTCAGGAGAACTTCGACGCTCTTATGGACGCGATTATTAAGGCGAAGCCGTCAGCCGCAAAGGGACAGTATATTAAATCCTGCGCTGTAACGTCTACAATGGGACCGTCTGTTCGTATCAGTCCCGCAAAATTCAGCGTTTAACCGCTAAAATTTAATAAATTACACTTTTAGTGTAAAATATATCGCTGTTCTAAAGACAGCAGGTGCAAAGAAAAGCCGAGGAGCACAGCCCTCGAATAACGACTGGCGAGGACTAAGCTGTGAAGAATTAGGAAGTAATTCGAAACAGATTAGACGAGTGGGAGTTATGAGAGGAAAAGTGGAGCTCAACGAGGCTAGACAAAAAGAAAAGCCGAGGAGCGGAGCCCTCGAATAACGACTGACGAGGACTAAGCTGTGGAGAATTAAGAAGTAATTCAAAGCAGATTAGACGAGTGGGAGTTATGAGAGGAAAAGCGGAGCTCAACGAGGCTAGACAAAAAGAAAAGCTGAGACTTCGAGCCTTAAAATAGCGACCGACGACAACTAATTTGAGTAGCAGTGCTAACTGCGGAACAAATTTGGGGAGTTGAAGCTATTTTAAGAGAAGCGAGAAGTAACGAGCCTTTCAAGCGTAAAACCTGTAGGTTGCCTGCCGAGGAAGATGCATATAATTTGTATTCTATGGTCTCCTCGCGTACGTGAGGAGATTTATTTTTAGATTGGCGAAATATAAAACTTATGGAGGTGAAAATTTTGCCAAGTAAAAGTGCTTTAGAGGCTAAGCAGGCTATTGTTGCCGAATTAGCCGAAAGACTTAAAAATTCCGTAATGGGTGTTGTAGTAAGCTACAAGGGTATCAACGTTGACGAAGATACAAAGCTTCGTAAAGAACTTCGTGAGAACGACGTAAAATATACCGTTGTTAAGAACACACTTTTAAAGCGCGCTAACGATGAGGTCGGTCTTTCCGATATGGACAGCGTGCTTGAAGGTACTACTGCTCTTGCTACAAGCGACGAAGATTACGCGGCGGCCGCCCGTATTCTTGCGAACTTTGCTAAAGAACACGATTTCTTTGAGATTAAGTCGGGTTATATGGACGGCAAGGTGATAGATTTAGATACTATCAACTCACTCGCTAAGCTCCCGACAAGAGATGTTCTTCTTGCTAATGTTCTCGGAGCGTTCCAGGCTCCTATTTCAGCTTTTGCCCGTGTAATGCAGGCTATTGTTGATAAGGGCGGATTTGAGAATTGTGAAACCGCTGAGGCTCCCGCAGAGGAAGCTAAGGCTGAAGAGGCTCCCGCAGAGGAAGCTAAGGCTGAAGAGGCTCCCGCAGAGGAGACTAAAGCTGAAGAAGCTCCCGCAGAGGAAGCTAAGGCTGAAGAAGCTCCCGCAGAGGAAGCTAAGGCTGAAGAAGCTCCCGCAAAGGAAGCTGAAACAGAAGAGGCTTAAAATAAGTCCCAAAATGAATTTAACTATTAAAAATATTGGAGGTAAATTAAAATGGCATCAGATAAAATTACTGCTATTATTGAAGAATTAAAAGGCCTTACAGTTCTCGAGCTTTCTGAGCTCGTACACGCTGTAGAGGATGAATTTGGCGTTTCTGCTGCTGCGGCTGTTGCGGTTGCAGGTCCTGCCGCAGGCGGTGAGTCTGCCGCGGCTGAAAAGACAGAGTTTGACGTAGAGCTCAAGAGCGCGGGCGCAAAGAAAATCAATGTTATCAAAGTTGTTCGTGAGATTACAGGTCTTGGACTTAAAGAGGCTAAGGACTTAGTTGACGGCGCTCCTAAGGTAATCAAAGAGGCTGTAGCTAAGGATGAGGCTGAAGAGATGAAGACAAAGCTTGAAGAAGCAGGCGCTGAAGTAGAGCTTAAATAAAAACAAACATTTATACCTTTAAACGGGAAGATACAATTTTGTATCTTCCCGTTTTTATATATCCGTATTAGCTTTCTGAATGTCGTTAATGCGGTTTTTTCTTTGTCGGATGTTTTAATCATTATAATAGGTATCCATAAGCTCGCCTTACGCTGTCCGACTAAGTGTTCGCTTCTTTTTGCATTAAGTCCGCGTTTAATTCAACATTTAACGTTCACTTCGTAATTTATGTTTTTAGTGCATTTTACACAAATAAATTTTTCGATAAAAGCAATATAGAAATTTTTAGCTTGCAGAAAGTCACATTTCTTTAGTAAAAATACCCAAATCTAAATCCGCCGATTTGTGCAACAAAACAAAAGTTATAAAAACCGAACAAAAAACTTTAAACTTATTGAAAACTTTTAGGTAATGTAATATAATATTAGAGTAATAAATAGTGGTAAATACTGTTTAAATTTATATTTAAAGTAAAATTCGAGTTGGAAATTATACCTTCAGATTTTACTTAATTAAATTTACCTTGAGGTCAGGCAGGGGGCGACAATATTTACCTCATACTTACTCGGCGGTATCGCCGATGAACGAATACAACTTATCTTTTTAAATTTCAGATATATATTCTGAAATAATTTCAATCAAACAAGAATGAATTTATTTTATGAATTCGGAACGGAGGCATAATTTATGAAAACAAGTTTAAGAAGGGCGTCAAAAAGAACATTAGCGTTGTTGTTGGGTGTTTTGATGCTGATTACCTCAATCGGTTTTGGTACAATAATCACAGCCGATGCGGTGACATATTATTTGCATTACAGTACTAATCAACAACCGAAAGATTATTCAAATCATGTTCCCATGTCAGAAGGAAGCAATGGTTATTATTATTGCAGTTTTAATGCTACTCAAGCCAATATAAATTACTATTTTTCTATTAACAACAGCAGTAATTCAGGAGAGACAACATTATTCGGTAATAACAACGATTATTCAATAAATAGTGGTACTGGTGTTTCAAATGCATATAAAGGAAATTATGGTAATATTCAGGTTGTTCAATTCCAGGTAAATAATGCCGGAGTTGTTTATGTTGGATATAACCCCTCTACAAATAATGTTAAGATTAGTACCAATGCAAGCGAAGTCGGTGGTACAGGCGGCTCCGGCGGTGGCGGAACCGGCGGTGGCGGTGACACATCTACTAACTGGTATTTCCGAGGCTCTTATGGAATTGAAGATTCTAATTCTTGGGACAAGGGTTTACCAATGACTAAAATTAGTAATAAAGATGAATGGTATATTAAAATTGACGATACTAGTGCAGATGTTGAATTTAAAGTTACTCCCAATCAGGCTAGTTGGGATGATTCTAAAGACCTTAATGGTAATAAAATTAAGGATGGTGATAAATACCTTACAAACTACGGTAGCAACTCAAATATTAAAATTTCTAAGAGTGATTTACCTGCATATATTGTAACTGACGGTAAAGTTGTATGGGCGACTAAAGATAACCCCGACACGTCGGCTACAGACCCTACTTCTCCCACAACTCCTGTTACTCATGAATACACAGTCGGTGTAGCGACAAACTATGAAAATGCTACAGTTATCGCATCAGTTAAGGGCGGTTCTTCTGTTTCCGCTACTGAAACTGATGGAATGAAGACTATTAGTAAGGTAAAAGAATATACAGAAGTAACATTCTCAGCTAAATCCGATGGCAAAACGGAATTCAAGGGCTGGTTCTCGAATGCTAATCCTATAACTACAGGTAATGGTGGAAAGGGCTATAACGCCGTGTCTATGGATGAGGAATTTACCATTCCATTAAGAAGTGATGTAAAGATTTACGCGCTTTACTCTAACAGTCAAGACGAGAAAAATGGAGGTATTGTAAGCGGCGCTGTTTACTACTATTCCGCACCTGAAGTAAGCATAGATATTCTTGATAAAAGCGGAACTACTATTCTTAAGGATAATAATGGTAAGGCTTCTGTCGGCGATACAATAACTGTTAAAGCAAATATTACTAAAGAATCACAGTTATATATAAACAGAGAAATACCGAAGAGTCAGACTCCTCTACAGTATCTCTACAACTTCTATGAAATAGAAAAGGGCGGCGAATGGCATCTTCTTGATTCCCAGACAGGATCCGCGGCAATATCTTCTGATGACGATCCGCGTCTTACCTGTACTACAGAAACAACATTCAGTGAAACTTCAAAATATTGCGTACAGGCATATTGCGTATATGTTGACCCTGATGATAGTCCGTTCTCTTACGGAGTATCTCAACAAGTGACTTTACGTAGTGATACGGAAGTAAATACAGAAAAGGTTAAGGTTTATATTGATTTTAATGGACACGATATTCAAACTCCTACTGATGAAGAACCTGCTATTGTTGTAACAGACGCTAATGATATCGGAAGACCTTATAAGCTGACAAAACTCGGCTCGGATTCGTCATCTAATATTTATTACGCTGATGATGTTGTTGTAGCATATACGACAAAAGAAAATGTCAATACTATGAAATCCGATTTTGTTTCGATTAATGTTGATGGACAGCGGGTATTTTTTGATGACGCTGACCAGCCCGAGCTATCATCATTACTCCAACATAAGGTTTTATGGTACAGGGCAGATAAAGATGCAAGTATGACAACCAACATCACTCAAACTAACTATCAAGTAGATGGAAATATGAAGTTGGAAAAAGAACATTCTAAATTCCGTCCTTATACCTACCGTACGCAAAGCAGAGAGCTTAGTACAAAGCGTATTTATCTTACAAATAATACAAATTTAGGACCAGGTTGGAGTAAAATTAATGTAGTTTATTCGCTGAATAAGGCTGTCGATATGACAAAAGAAGGTTATTCGAATAATCATACAGATTATATCTGGTTCCAGGAAAGTATGACTTATTCAGGTCAAAACAATGAAAATCCTAAGCAAGATGTATATTATTTTGACCTTCCTTATAATGTAACCGCGTTCTATTTTGAGAATGGCAGTACAACATCAGGTGATAAGGCTGAAGTTCACTATAAGAATGGTTCTAATGGTGATGGTACTGGTAATAATAATGATTTTGAAGATATGAATGTGGCTAACGCTTATTACTTTGACACAAGAACAACGTTAAGAATGTGGCCCGATGATGACCGCCCCAAAACTCCGACTATTACAAATCACATATCAGATTTATATGTAGTTAAGGGTCAAAAGAATATACCTATTACTCCAACATCTGAGAATTATACCAAAATAACTTATAAATCTAATAGTGATTCCATTGCAAAACTTACAGTATCAGGTAATAGCGCTACACTTGAAGCCATAGCAAAAGGTAATACTACCATTGAAATGACTCCCAGTGGAGAAGTTACAGGCGCTCCGATGAAAGGTATTACAGAAATAATCAATGTCACCGTAATTGATAAAGACGATCTCAGATATATGATTGCTGAAGCTGAAGATATTATTGGTAAACGTAATATTGGTGATGAGGAAATCAGTAAGTTTACCCAAGATTCTTACGCGTCGTTTGAATCTGTCTATAACGTAGCGGTAGACGTTTATAACAGGTCGCTCTACAATCAAGAAGAAGTTGACACATATGCGAAGTTATTAAGAGAAGCTATGGAAAATTTATGCGCTGAAGAAAAGCTTGATGATAATAACCAATTTGACCTCATAGCTTATAACACATCTGATGTTAAGGTTATCTCCGACGGAAACGGTACGGTAAATAAACCGGAAATTAAAAAATATTCTCATACAGTTACCGGCGCGAATGGTGAGGTAAGTGTTGAAAATGTAGAAATCAAGCCTTATATAACAACTGTTGATAACGGTTATCAGATTATTTACGCTGAAGGATTTGGATTTAGTTGTACGGCTTCTGTAACTCAGAGCGAACACGCGTTTAAATTCTGGACAAAGAACGGCGATAATATTTCTCAGGAAGAATTGCTTGATGTTGAAAATATCGCGGCAGGCGAGACAACATATATGGCAAACTTTGATGTTTCAAATTACACGCTTGACCTCGTATATCAATTCAAGGACTTTGACTCTAACGCGGCTGGAACTAACGAGTTTGTTGAGGGCTGTTTAAAGAAAGATTATGATAATTACACTCTCCAGACAACTGTTACTACAGATGATTTAAAAGCCGCTCAAGACGCGAAAACTAATGAGGAAATTTATGGTACATCTTTAAACAATCTTGCTATAAACTGTACCCCCAATGTTGTAAGTAGTTATTATACCTATAACTATCCTGAACAAGAAAATATTTCTGATAATTACAAGTTAGAAGTTAATGATGCTGATAAGACAGCGAAACTTACTATTACTCTTGGACAGGAACAAAGAAAGTACAGCGTTTATGTTGGTGCAACTCTTGTTGGAAGTGATTATCACTATCAGGAATCGGTAACCCTTGATGCTTCAAAATATTGTTCAGGCGGAAGTGATGGTCAAAAATATAAGTGGACTCTCGCGGAAAAAGATATAAATATGGTAGCCGAAGGCAACGATAATATTCTTTCACTTCAGAAAGAATACACTATTCGTGTTCTTGAAGACAAAATGAGATATAATGTTGAACTTGCAGATGAAAAAGATACTATTGATAAAACGTCTGTAATTTCTCCCGCTTACACCGAGGCTTTCTATTCAGATAACACTAAGAGAATTCAGCAAAACTTCTATATCCAGAATAACCTTGAAAACAGAGACGACCTAAAGGGCGCCGGCAGTTTCTTCTACTATTGGAATGATGATAAAAATCGTGCTGTTAATAATGATGTAAAAAGCTTCTATTTGGAGAATAGTACGGATATGCCTTCAGCTCTTGAACAGCTTGTAACGAGTAACCTTGATACTTGGCATAACTCTGCTGTAAGCGCAGGCAATCACAAATACTCAGGTACAGTTAATGGTATGAATTTTACCTATTACAACAAACCAGAAAATGAAGACTTTACTAAAGGTTTACTGCGCTATTCAACTATTAACAGTTGTTGGAACTATATTCTCGCTATTAATTCAGTTGCAAACTTTGAGAAATATGGTAACTATTCCTATAGAGTTCACTCGTTCTTCGTGCTGAAGTCAGGTGAGGTAATTGTCAGCAAGACTTATGCCCAGGCAAAGGTGTATGTTGATAATATCTGATATAATTAAACATTAGAATATTTATAATTTCAACATATTTTGTTTTCATAAATTTCTCAACAAGAGGGATCGCTTTATGCGGTCCCCCTTGTTCAACTTAAATTATTTTACTTGACTATTTATATTTTAAATTGTATAATATTTATATAGTTTAGGAGTGATATTATGAAAATACCTGCAAAAATTATGTCGCTTATAATTACTGTTTCTATGATAATCGGAATTTTGTTTGTTTCTGTAATATCAGGTTCGGCAGTAGTTGTAATTAAGGACGGAGATTATTCATATGTAAGAAATTCAGATGGAACCTATATGCTTTATCACTACGACGGAACTGATACTGACTTAATTCTGCCTGAAGAAGCTTTTGGAAAACCGGTTTCAGGTATCTATAGCCAGTGTTTTGAGAAAATGAATATTACTTCCGTATCTATTCCTGATTGTTATACATCTATTGGAGAAAGCGCGTTTTACGGTTGCGAAAGTTTAAAATCTATTTATATTCCCGAAAGTATTACTTCTATAGGAGATATGGCGTTTAACAGTTGTACCTCGCTTTCTTCATTTGAAATTTCTGAAAATACTTCCATTACAACACTCCCTTACGCGGTGTTCCAGGGCGATACCGCATTGACCTCGTTTGATATTCCCAAAAGTATTAATACAATTTCAAGCAACGCGTTTTTTAATACAGGTTTATCTTCAATTGTAATTCCTGATACTGTAAAAACTATGGGTTCATATGTTTTTAGCAAATGCTCAAAGCTTACCGCTGTTACTCTGCCCCAAGGAATAAAAGATATTAAAGGATATACTTTTAATGAGTGTACTTCGTTAACTGACGTTAATATACCCTCAACCGTGACTTTAATCTCTGATTACGCGTTTTATGGCTGTTCGTCGCTAATAAGCGTTGTACTTCCCGAAAATCTAACTGAAATAGGTAATAGAACATTTAAAAACTGTACGTTGCTATCTTCAATAGATTTACCTAATACACTTGTAAAAATCGGCAATAGTGCTTTTGAGGAAGCGAGTTCTCTGAAAGAAATTTTTGTTCCCGACTCTGTAACTAATATCGGCGGAAACGCGTTCTTTCCTATGGGTGTTCAAAATAAGCTCACTATAACCTGCTATGAGGGTTCTTTTGTGGAAGGTTATTGCGCTGAAAATTATATAGAAAAAGTTAATGTAATAAAAAAAATTATCGGCGACGCTAACATTGACGGAGAGGTAAATATTTCCGATGTAACGGCTATTCAGCGTTACAGGATAGGGGAAGATACTATCAGCACCTACAGAGCAAAGGGACTTGCCGACGTAAACGGCGACGGAAAGGTTACAATCCGCGACGCGACAAAAATTCAGATGTATATCGCTAAAATGATTACCGAATTTTAATAATTTTAAATGTTAAAAGCAACCGTTCGGTTGCTTTTTTCTTTTGTATGTTATATAATATCTGTAGCTTAATATTGAGTTTACCGATTAGAATTGAGGAATATTTATGAAAATCAGAGATGATTTTATTTTAAGAAAAATTTCAGATTCCTATGTCGTTGTGCCTGTCGGAAAGGCTGTTGTCGATTTCAGAGGTATGGTCAATCTTAATGAAAGCGGTGCGTTGCTTTTTAAAACCCTGCAAAACGGAGCCGATGAAAAAGAGCTTGTCAGGGTTCTGCTCAATGAATATGATGTGGACAAGAGCGTCGCTGAAAAAGACGTGAAAAACTTTTTATCTAAAGTAAAGGACGCTGGAATTTTTGAATAAAACATTAAGCTTAGAGGAGCTTTTGCCGATTATGCGCGAACAGCTCGATAACGGCAAAACCGTTTCCTTTGTACCAAAGGGCAACAGTATGCGTCCTATGCTCGGGGATTCAACGGATTTGGTTATTTTGAAGAAGCCCGACGGTAAGCTTAGAATATCCGACGTTGCGCTGTATTACCGCCGTGAAACCGAACAGTATTCCATTCACCGCCTTGTAGGTTATCAAAGAGACGGTTCGTATATTATGCTCGGTGATAATAATTATTCCAAGGAATATAATATTAAATCTGACGATGTTATTGCGGTTGTAACGGCGTTTTATCACAAGGGTAAAATGTACGAGGTTACCCACCCGCTTTACAGGCTGTATTGCGAAACGCTTTTTTATATCAGACCCGTGCGCAGGCTGTATATACTCTTAAAAAGCAAAATACATAAGGCTTTAACGTAAATTAATTACAACAAAAAGGGCGTATAGGATTAAACCTATCGCCCTGAATTTTATACTCGTCAGTAGTTTTAAACCGAGTCAGTTCTTTTGAATATGTATATCAAGCTGATTGTACGGAATCGGAATATTATTTTTGTCAAAAGCTTTTTTTATTCCCTCGGTTAAGCCGTAGTAAACGTTCCAGTAATTTTCAAACTGAGTCCAAACGCGTACAGCCAAATTAACGGAGCTTTCACCGAAGTTTTCAAGCTTTACTTTAGGGGAGAATTTTTCATTTTCAATAATGTTGTCAATATTTTTTATTGTTTCAAAAATAACCTTCTTAACCTCGTCAATATCGGCGTCGTAACCTACGGGAACAAAAAGCTCAACTCTTATTTCGGGATTTTTAGTATAGTTGTTGACCTCGGTACCTGTTATATTGCTGTTAGGTATTACGACATTAGTGTCGTCGTAGGTTCTGATATATGTGTGCATAATATCAATTTTTTCAACAAAGCCCTTGTGGTCGCCGAATTCAATAAAATCTCCTGTAACAAACGGACGTGTAAACAGTATAACAATTCCGCTCGCTATGTCGGACAAGCTGTCTTTCAGAGCCAAAGCTAACGCCGCCGCCGCCGCGGAAAATCCGGCGATAATTCCGGTTGTTGAAACATTCAGCTCGGAAAGCGCGCTTATCGAGATGATTATATATCCCGTAATTTTTATACATCTGCTGAAAAATGAGCAGAGTGATTTGTCCATTCCAACCTTAACCATTACTTTTTTTGAAATATTTACAATTATTTTTATCACAATTAACCCGACTGCCACAATAATCAGGGCAAACGCCAGTTTAATCATTAAATCAATTGAAAGGCTATGCAGTTTTTCCATATCTATCACCCTTTACAATTATAAGTAATAATTTAGATTTTGTAAATAGGCTTATTATTAGAATATCAGAGGTATTAAATTGAAAGCAAAGAAACAGATTTCGCAATACGACAAAATGACAAAAACTCCTGTATCATCACTTATAGTCAGACTTTCCGTTCCGACTGTTATCAGTATGATGATTACAAATATTTATAATCTCGCCGATACGGCTTTTGTCGGACGGATTTCAAACAGCGCGAGCGGCGCCGTCGGTATAGTATTCGGATTTATGGCGATTATACAGGCGATAGGCTTTATGATGGGAAACGGTTCGGGCAGTATTATATCGCGGCTACTCGGAAAAAAAGACAATAAAAACGCAACTATAATTGCGTCTACAGGATTTTTCTTTTCAATATTTTTTGGCGCGCTTATCTCTCTCGTATCCTTTTTGACGCTCGATTACCTTGTTATGATTTTGGGAAGTACAGAAACTATCGCGCCCTACGCAAAGGATTATATAACATATATTCTGATTGCCTCGCCGTTTATGACTGCCGATTTTCTTATGAATAATATACTCCGCTATGAGGGTAAGGCAACCTTCGGAATGATTGGACTGTCTGTAGGAGCGATACTTAATATCATAGGCGACCCGATTTTTATGTTTATTTTTAATCTTGGAATTTCGGGCGCGGGAATTTCCACAATGATTTCCCAAATAATAAGCTTTTTTATACTGTTGAGTATGTTTTTGCGGGGAAAAACCGTATGCAAATTTTCAATTAAAAAAATAAACGTTAAGTGCTTATACGCAATTATTACAACAGGACTTCCGAGCCTTTTACGCCAAGGATTAAACAGCTTTGGCACGGTTCTTTTAAACACAAGCGCGTCTCTATACGGCGACGCGGCGGTTGCGGCAATGAGTATAGTTTCAAGGGTGATTTTCTTTGCGTTTTCCATAGCCCTCGGGGTGGGCCAGGGATTTCAGCCCGTATGCGGTTTTAACTTTGGCGCGAAAAAGTTTGACCGTCTGAAAAAAGCTTTTATTTTTACGCTTGCGCTTTCGCAGATTTTTATTATACTGATGTCGGTTATAATTTTTATTTTTCCCGGAGATATAATAAGAATATTCAGAAACGACAGCGCAGTTGTGGAAATAGGCGCCCGCGCGCTTGTACTTCAGGGAATATCTCAGCTTTTTATGCCGTTTTGTATGCTTGTTGAATTAACGCTCCAATGCGTTGGAGAGCGTTTTAAAGCGTCTTTTCTCTCGACCTTAAAGAGCGGTTTGTTTTTTATTCCTCTTTTGTTTCTGCTCCAAAGTATCCGAGGATTAAGCGGTATTCAGGAAGCTCAGCCCCTGGCGGTTATCCTGTCTTTTATACCGTCAGTTATTTTCGCCGTGAGCTTCTTTAGAAAGCTGACTTATAAATTGGAAGAATAATTAGCAATTTT
Source organism: uncultured Clostridia bacterium (assembly GCA_947585745.1). Lineage (GTDB taxonomy): Bacteria > Bacillota > Clostridia > Oscillospirales > Acutalibacteraceae > Ruminococcoides. Next base: position 21,576 of record CANPXF010000018.1, read on the forward strand.
TTCCGCATAATATTACTACCTGATTTTAACAAAAAAGGTGGTAATATTATCAGATTAAGAATTTTTAAACGACGTTTGCTGATTGCGATTTTCAGCTTTGGTATAATTGCGTCGCTGGTTTGTTTTTCAGTAGGAATAAATAATAGGGAAGAGAAAAGTTTTTCTCCGAGAATGACAGCGCCCGAGTATACGAATTATTATTATTACAACGGTAATATTTTTTATAACAGCGGTTTCGGAATGCCTAACTGTACGGCGTATGCGTGGGGGAGGATTTATGAGCTTTTGGGCAAAGAGCCCAGGCTTTCGACTTCAAACGCGCGGGACTGGTTCAATTATAATCGTGAGAATAATTATTACAGCTACGGTAAAACACCTAAGCTTGGAGCGGTAGCTTGTTTTGATAATGATGACGGAGGACACGTTGCGGTTGTTGAGGATATAAACAACGGTACTGTAACGTTCTCAAATTCAGCGTATATGGGAGAGAATTTTTATCTTTCATACGCCGATGTAAACGATAAAAACCCGGGACAGAAGGGCTGGAAATTTCAGGGTTATATTTATCCCGATGATTTTTCTGATGATAGCGAAAGCCTCAACTCAACACGGGTTATCAGCGCCGAAGACGGTCTGAATCTTCGGGAATATGCGGGACTTAGCGCCGATGTTATAGATATAATTCCGAAAAAATCTCAGATATTTATAACAAGTGTTTTTAAATCTGACGGCTATCTTTGGGGAAAAACTCATTACAACGGTAATATCGGTTACTGTGTAATAGATTATACGCTCTCCGTCTTTTAAATTTCAGCAAAAAACGTTTATGTTACATCCTTTCGGATACAGCATAAACGTTTTTATATTTCCGCGTAAACTATTATATTAACCTTTACATTTTAGCTATATGTTTTTGAATCGCGGTAGCGTCGCTTATATTTACTGTGTTGTCGCCGTTAAAGTCCGCGTTTTGAAGTTTGTAATCTTCAAGCTTAACAGATTTTGCAACGTGTTTTTGAATAACGGTAACGTCGTTTATATCAACTCTTCCGTTAAAGTCGGCGTCGCCCTTGATATTGGTATCTGTTTTTCCGTTTGTAAGAGCCTTTATAACAAGTGTTCCGCCGATATCGTCATTAAGCGCGTCTTTGTAATAATCTTTAACGTCTACAATAGAGCCGTTATATGTTACAAAGGATTTCCCTTTTTCGCAGGTGTCGATAAAGCGCATAACTCCCGTGTCTGCATCTCTGAGCCATTCGCTTACGCCTACGTTATTATCAACCTCATATTTTGTAACGTCAGTATTTATCTCGACCGCGACAGCGCCTTTTTTCTGCGGAACAACGGTATCGTCAATATCCGCGCATATATATCCGTTGTAGTCTACCGCGCCTTTAGCTAAAAGCTTCCACTTGTTTTTATCTTCTTCAGGAATACCGTTTTCGTTAGTCGGCGTGTAGTATATGTTATATTTGGCGCCGAGAGATGTTGTTTCAAATATAACCTTATCGAGTACATTTCCGTTTTGTGAAAAATCAAAAACATTGAAATAAGTTATATCGTCTTGGTCGATATATGAAAAGTTGTATGTCGCGCCGAATTCCTCATTTTGGTAGAGATAATCATTTTCCCCGATTGTCTGAACATTTTCAAGAGCAAAGCTCGGGTCAAAAACCTCTGCGCTGAACAGGTAGTAATCTTCATATGAAATCCAAATATATCCGCCTATATCGTTATACGAGGGTCCCCAGCTGTTTTTGCAAAGCCACGCGCCGTCATTTTTCGGTGTGTAATTTCCGTCAAAATTCTCTTTGCTGTAATTATCGTCCCAGCCTACAACCGAAACCGTGTGGCCCGCCCTTGATTCAATCGGGTCAGTCAGGCAATAAGCCTGATAATTTTTACTGTAAGCGTAGCCGTAGCTTATATAGTTGGCAGTAACCGCTCCAGTTCTCATAATTGCGAGTTTAACTAAGTTATCGTCGCCTTTATTGTAATATGATACGGCGTTTGCCGTTGTTCTTATACGACTGCTGTCGTTTCCAACAGGCCCCGAACGGCTTGTAAAATACCCCAGAGGGATAAGAGTGGAGCCGGATTCTTTAACTGTTCTTATCCAGCCTTCGCCGTCATCTCTCGTCGAACCCCATTTCTCAAGCGCGTCTGTGCTTAAATCAGAGGAGAAAAGTCCGTTTTTAAGCTCTGCGGTTTCAAATGAGGAAATAGAGGCAAAAGCCCAGCATACATCGCCGATTTGCGATTTAACACTTGAGCAGAACCCCAAATCCTTTGAGCTGTAGCTTTCGGGCAAATCAAGAATCTCCGAGCTGTTTTTAAAACGTGTAACAGAAGTGTTTTTAAATTGCTTTTGTCTGTTGCTGTGTTTTAGTTCAACGGCGCCCGCGCTGAATGATGAAAGTACAATTATTGATATTATTAAAACTAAAGATGAGAATTTAAAATATTTTTTCATATTAACACCCATATTCAATACCAGTATAACACAAACCGCTGAAAAAGTTCAATACCTTAAAGTGCATATCTAAAGGTATTGTTTACCATAATAAATTCGGGAGTGATTTTTTGGAACGAAGAACTGATTTGGCGATTGAGGCGAGAGAGCTTGCCGGCTCTGATATACAGGGAGTAGAGTATTCCGTGCGAAACGAAAACGGAATGGAAATCTCAAAACTTTGCGTAAAAAATCATCAGGCGAGCGTAAAGCTGAAAAAGGAGCAGGGAACGTATATCACAATCGACGTTCCGGCGATGACCGATAATTTTTTAAGCACCGACGATAGAATAAAAACCATTTCAAACGAAATAAAAAGACTGTTGCCCGTGAACGGGCTGGTGCTTGTATGCGGACTCGGAAATGTGGAAATTACGCCCGACGCGCTGGGGCCTAAGACGGTATCGCGTATTTTAGCCACACGCCATATCACGGGAGAGCTTGCCAGAAGCACGGGGCTTGACAGTCTGCGTCCCGTCGCGGTTTTAAAACCGGGAGTAACGGGACAAACGGGCATAGAAACCTTTGAATATATAGAAAGTATTGTAAAAAAGGTGAGGCCTACCGCTCTCGTTGTTATTGACGCTTTGGCGTCAAGAAGACTCTCAAGGCTCGGCTGTACGCTCCAGATAAGCGACACGGGTATTTCCCCGGGAGCGGGTGTACAGAATAACCGTAAAAAAATCACGAAAGATTCAGTAGGGATTCCCGTAATTGCGTTGGGTGTACCGACCGTAGTTGACGCGGTAACTCTTGTTTCGGATTTGCTCGATGTTGACGATGAGAAAACCTCACGGGATTTGAGCGAAGTTTTAAGTCCCGACAATCGTTCAATGGTCGTAACTCCAAAGGAAATAGACCTTCTTATCGACCGCGCGAGCAGACTCGTTTCTATGTCGTTAAACGTTGCGTTGCAAAGCGATGTAGACGTCAATCTGCTTGAGGCTCTGCTGTAATATAAACCTTAATTTTCGCATATTATTTTAAATAAGATGTGACAAAGCGGGTGGTTGTTTGAAGACTAAAGGAAAACTAAAAGGCAGTGCGTATGCTTGTGTTGCTGTATTTCTTGTGGCGGTTGCAATTATATCGCTTTATGAGCGCGCGTCAAAGATTTCGGGAAACGACGGCGCGGCGGTTATGTCGGCTTTGCTTACAATTTCTAAAGGAAATTATAATTTGAATCTTGAAGATAACAGCAAAAAAACTAAAAAAGATAATGATAAGGCGGTCACCGCTACACAGCCCGTGACCGAGAAACCGACAACCTCATCGGAGTTTTCGGAAAAATATTACAACACTTTTTCCTCTCACAGCTCAAAGAAGAAGTATCCGATATATACAAAGCAGTTTACCGTCGGGGGCAAAAAGTACGAAAATTTTTATGTAAAAAACAATACCGACTATGATTTGAATATAGGAAAAACGTTAAAGCAAAAATTAGGCTTTAAAATTGATAAAAGCGATGATGTTCAGGTTCTGATTTTTCATACTCATACGAGTGAAAGCTTTATAGACTGCGACGTGGGCTACTATTATTCTGATTATTATCCCCGCACTACTGACACGAGATACAATATTACTCAAGTCGGCGATGAAATTGAAAAACAGCTCAAACAGGCTGGAATAGGAGTTGTCCACGACAAAACCTCACACGATGACACTTATACGGGAAGCTATCTTAGAAGCCGTGCCACGATAGAAAAATATTTAAAGAAGTATCCAAAAATTAAAGTTACTCTTGATATTCACCGCGATTCAATCGGTTCCGATACATACAAGGTTAAACCAACCTTTACTTATAAAGGAAAAAAAGGAGCGCAGATTATGATAATGTCGGGATATGACCCGTACGGTAATTTTAATTTTCCAAATTGGAATTATAATCTCCGCTTTGCGTTAAGACTTCAGAAGATGTGTGAAACAAAATTCAGCGGAATGACGCGCCCCCTTGATTTTGGCAATTTTGCTTATAATATGAACGTCAATACAGGCTCATTGCTTATTGAAGTAGGCGCTGACGGAAACACATTGGAGGAAGCAAAATATTCCGGAAAATTATTGGGTAAGGCGCTCGTCCAAGTATTGCAAAATTCTCCTTAATTTGCTATAATGTATTCTGTATAAAATGGGTATTTTGGAGTTTTATCTATGAAGTTTAAAAATATATCGGGAAGGATTGCGATAATACTTTCGTTGTTACTCTTGATAACGACTGCGTTTTTCTCTGTAACTGCGGTCGGCGAGGACGGTGAAAACGACGGAAATCAGGTAGCGACAGATGAAGTTGTTACCGAAACCGAACCGCCAACAACGCAGGAGCCTGTATATACCGAAACCGAACCGAAAACGGAAGAACAGGCGGATACCACGGAGGAAATCGACACAGAACCCGAAACAGAAAAGCAGGTTGAAAATGTTGAAACCGACCCTCCCACAGAGGAAGAAAAGCAGGACGAAACTACGGAGGAGGATTATATATTTCTTCCCGAGGCAGTGACCGATGAGGATCCGACAGCGGTTGTTGTTAAGCCTGAAGAAAACGGGGATTTGACCTACGGATACGCAAGCTGGGTGTGCGTTATTGTCGGTGTTTTAACGATTATTATAATTATTATCAGCAATAAATCCAACTATACGGGCGGCGCCGGAAAACACCGCTACGGGGAAGGCAATAAAATAACAGGCGCAAAGCAACGCCTTTTAAACGACGACTACTATACAAACAGAAAATACAACTCCTACTACGATAAGGACATAAGACGTTAATGAAAATAGGAAATGTAGAAATAAATTCGCTTTTTGCTCTCGCCCCGTTAGCGGGAGTAACGGATATGGCTTTTCGCCGCGTCTGCAAAAGCTTTGGAGCGGGATATTGCGAAAGTGAAATGGTATCCGCAAAGGCACTCAGCTTTAATGATAAAAAGAGCTTTGAGCTTATGCGGATTGCGTCGGACGAGCACCCCTGCGCCGTTCAGATTTTCGGAGATGAGCCTGAACTTATGGCAAATGCGGCCAAGCTTGCGGTTAAATCGGGGGCCGATATTGTAGATATAAATATGGGCTGTCCCGCGCCGAAAATCGTAAACAACGGGAGCGGTTGCGCGCTTATGAAAAATCCCGAGCTGTGCGGAAGAATTGTATTTTCGGTAAAGTCGGCGGTAAATATCCCTGTAACTGTTAAAATCCGAAAGGGTTTTGATGATGAAAATATAACAGCAGTAGAGATCGCGCGGATTTGTGAGAAAAACGGCGCGGACACGGTAATTGTCCACGGCAGGACAAGACAGCAGTACTATTCGGGACATTGTGATTTGGAAATTATTAAGGCTGTTAAGGAAAATGTAAGAATACCCGTTATCGGAAACGGCGACGTTAGAGATATAAAAAGCGCTGAAAAAATGCTTGAATTTACAGGCTGTGACGGAATTATGATTGCAAGAGCCGCTCTCGGCAATCCGTGGATATTCAGAATATTAAACGAATATTTCGATAAAGGAATTATAATAAATCAGCCTGCGCCGAAAGAAAAAATGGAAGCTATGGCGAAGCATATTGAGCTTGTCTGCAAATACAAGGGAGAAAAACTCGGAATGTTGCAGTCAAGAAAGCAAATTTCGTGGTATTTAAAGGGCTTTAAGAAAGCGGCAGGCTTTCGTAACGAGGCGGGATACGTCAGTACCCTCAGCGATATGTACGCTCTTATTGAGCGTGTTTTAAACAGTCAATAATATTATATTTATACATAAGGAGAGAAAAAGATGAAGGAAATGCAGAACATTGAGCTTTTAAAGCAGTATGATTCTGAAATCGGAAACGCTATGCAGGACGAGCTTGACCGACAGAGGAGGAATCTTGAGCTTATCGCGAGTGAAAACATTGTCAGCGAGCCCGTTATGGCGGCTATGGGCAGTATTCTCACAAACAAATACGCGGAGGGACTTCCCGGAAAACGCTACTACGGCGGTTGTCAGTGCGTAGACGTGGTTGAAAATATTGCGCGTGACAGAGCCTGCAAGCTGTTCGGCGCAGAGGCCGCCAATGTTCAGCCCCATTCGGGAGCGCAGGCTAATACGGCTGTTTATTTTGCAATGCTCAATCCCGGAGATACAGTTATGGGTATGAACCTTAACGAAGGCGGTCACCTGACTCACGGCTCTCCGGTAAATATTTCAGGTAAATATTTTAATTTTGTACCATACGGTGTAGACCCCGAAACTCACTATATTGACTATGATAACGTACTCAAAATCGCCAAGGATTGTAAGCCTAAGCTTATTGTTGCGGGAGCAAGCGCGTATCCCCGTGTGATTGATTTCGCGAAACTTCGTGAAATTGCCGATGAGGCAGGGGCTTATCTTATGGTCGATATGGCTCATATAGCAGGATTGGTCGCGGGCGGAGTTCACCCGAATCCCGTTCCTTATTGCGACTTTGTTACAACAACGACACATAAGACTTTAAGAGGTCCGAGAGGCGGTCTTATTCTTATGAAAGAAAAGTACGCCAAGGATATTAACAAAGCCGTTTTCCCCGGAACGCAGGGCGGCCCTTTAATGCACACAATCGCATCAAAGGCGGTATGCTTTGGCGAGGCTATGAAGCCTGAATTTAAGGAATACGCACAGCAGATAGTAAGCAACTGCAAGGCATTAGCGGACGGACTCATAAAACGCGGAAATAAGCTTGTTTCGGGCGGTACGGATAATCACGTTCTCCTTATGGATTTGCGCGGTACGGGCGTTACGGGCAAGGAGCTTGAGGCAAGACTTGACGAGTGCTACATTACAGTTAATAAAAATACTATTCCAAACGAGCCTCTTTCTCCGTTTGTAACCTCGGGTGTTCGTATAGGCACCGCGGCGGTTACTACAAGAGGATTAAAGGAAGACGATATGGATAAAATCGCGGAATACATCACTTTAGTTCTTAACGATTTTGAGGCTAATGCCGATAAGGTAAGAGCGGGAGTAGAGGAAATTTGCGCTAAATATCCGCTTTACGAATAATTTAATATATAGAGGTTTTTATTATGTCCGCTCCTTTAGCCGACCGCCTTCGGCCCCAAAGTCTTGACGATATAGTGGGGCAGAAGCACATTCTCGGAAAAGATAAACCGCTTAGAAAAATTATTGAAAGCGGTACAGTTCCCAATTTAATATTTTACGGTCCGTCGGGAGTGGGCAAAACTACCCTCGCTAATTATATTGCGAAAATAACGAACCGAACCTTTAAAAAGCTAAACGGTACAACTGCGTCAACCGCTGATATAAAGGAGGTTTTCGCCTCTACCGATACTCTTATGGGTTTAAACGGAATACTCCTTTATCTTGACGAAATCCAGTATTTTAACAAAAAACAACAGCAGACGCTTTTAGAGTACATAGAAAACGGAAAAATTACGCTTATTACCTCGACTACCGAAAATCCCTACTTTTATGTTTATAACGCTATTCTTTCGCGGAGTACGGTTTTTGAGTTTAAAAGCGTTGAGCCTAAGGAGATAGAGAAAGCAGTCTACAGAGCTGTAGACTTTCTTGCTCGGGAGCAGTCTATAGATATTGATATAGATGACGAGAGCGTTTCCCATATTGCTACGGCCTGCGGCGGAGATGTAAGAAAGGCTATGAACGCCGTTGAGCTGTCTGTTCTCGCCGCTCCAGAAAAGAACGGACGTAAGGTCATCGAATATTCTACCGTGGACGAGCTTACACAAAAATCCGCGATTCGTTATGACCGCGACGGTGATGAACATTACGACATTGTTTCGGCGTATCAAAAAAGTATGCGTGGTTCTGACGCGAACGCCGCCTTGCACTATCTTGCGCGCCTTCTTGAGGCGGGCGACCTTCCGTCTGCCTGCAGGAGATTAATGGTTTGCGCGAGCGAGGACGTCGGGCTTGCATATCCACAGCTTTTACCTATAGTCCACAGTTGTGTGGAAATGGCGCTCAAAGTCGGATTGCCCGAGGCAAGAATTCCATTGGCTGACGCTGTTATTATGGTCTGTAACGCGCCAAAATCCATTTCGGGTATTACTGCGATTGACAGAGCAATTGCCGATGTAAAGGCGGGAAAGGGAGGACCCGTTCCGCGTTGCCTTCAAAACAAGCATTACGACGGCGAGGACAATCCGAATAAAGGGCAGTTTTACCTTTATCCCCACAACTATCCCGACCATTACGTTGAACAGCAATACCTTCCCGACTCTATTAAGGACGTTTCTTACTACGAATTCGGCGACAATAAAAACGAACAGGCATTTAAAGTGTATTGGGACAAAATCAAAAAATTTTAAATCTCCACGTCAGACATTGCAGTTCCTCTCGGACAAATCATATCCCCCATATGTTTGAGCCTATGTCTTGTTTTGGATAGGGAGGATAAGTTCTGCGGTAGACTTTTTAGACCTTTTAAAAACTTTTCCTTTCTATCTTTTTTGAATATGAAATAAAAGTTTACCTATAAATCCAATTCTTAATTTTTAATTTTTAATTCTTAATTTTTAAATCGTCAGACATTGCAATCCCTATTTTAAATCCATTTTCCCCTTGATGTATATTCAACATCAAGGGGCTTATTTTTCTGTTGTCCGCATTTGCGGACTTATGAAAAATAATTCGCTCAATTTTATTAGTTAAACAATACAAAAATAATTAAAAAAATTCGTTAACTTGACGAAGGTATAATTCTCTTACCGAAAATTAAAACTGTGTTTTTTTGTTAAAATAATATACGAATAATTTCATAATTTTATTATTATGGGAAGTTTTGAAATTTATTTATTTAGAAGGAGGAATTTTTTATGAGGAGAACTAAATTTATAAGTTTTATCCTTGCAGTAGTAATGGTTATGACTTGCCTTGCAGTCGCAGGTGTAAGCACTTCTGCTGCCTCTGGTGACGTGGTTTATTTTGATAACTCCGTTACAAAGTTTTCAACCGTATATTGCTATGTTTATAACAGCGATGATGACAAAAATGACATCTGGCCCGGTGAGCAGATGACCAATGTTTCAGGAGATATTTGGGCGTACTCCATATCCGGAGATTATTCCAAAATAATCTTTAATTCAGGTCAAGGCGGAACACAGTCCGACGACCTTGATTATCCGGGAAACAATCAGATTGCTACTCCGAACGATTCAAATAATAAGTTTGGCGTATCATGGAAAGCTTATACGGGTTCAGACACAGTACCAACAAAACCAACATCAGCAACCTCTCCGACAACTTCGGGCGGAGGAAGCAATACAGGCGTCGGTACAGTGTATTGTCAGAATGACGCCAACTGGTCAACCGTATATTGCTATATGTGGAACAGTAAAACTGATGAAAACGCATCGTGGCCCGGAGAAAAGATGACAGACCTCGGAGATAATGTCTGGGAATATAACTACAGAAAAAATTATGCTAATGTTATATTCAGCCAGAGCGGAACTCCTCAGACAGATGATTTAGTTTTACCGGGAGACAGCTATATTTACAACAACAGCAAAAATACTTGGGAGCCATACAGTAACGGTCCGGTAAAAATTACAGCGCTTACTACAGATTTGGAATCTCCTTCTTATACAGGTGTCAGCGTTGTAATTTCAGCAACAGCTAAATCAACAGATGGTGGCAATCTAACATACAAGTTTACTGTAAAGGATCAAAACGGTGGAGAAACAACAATTTCAGACGGAGCATCGTCTACAGCCGCGTGGATTCCGACTTCCGCAGGAAAATATAAAATTACTGTAGATGTTAAGGATACCGCTGGAAATGAAAATTCGCGTTCCATTGATTTTGAGGTTAAGGATGCAACAGCTCTTGAGGAAGCGTTTATAACTGCATTTTCAAATTCCCTCGGAACAAGAACACAGATAAAACAAAATTCAAATATCACGTTTACATTAAACGCAATCGGCGGACACACAGGAAACGGACTTCTCTTCTATAAATTTGTTGTAACTGACCCTGACGGCGGCAATAATGTTGCGTATTATACAACGAGCAATGCCTACAGCTATACTCCGACAAAACTCGGAACCTATACCATTACGGCATTTGCGCAGAACTCCTACAACAACACTATTTCAAAAGTTTACACATATTCGTGTGTAAATGTAATTGATGAGAAGCCCGGAGATACAAATCCACAGCCTGTTACAAGTACAACAGCTCCTACATCTGCGACTTCTCAAACATCTCCAACATCTCCAACATCTCCGACACCTCAACAGCCATCTTCTACGTCTGCGACATCTACATCTCAGACAGTCACCGTACCTAATCCCAAGCTTGGCGATGTAAACCGCGACGGTGAAATAAATATTCTTGACGCTACAAAGATTCAGAAGGCTGTAGCGCTTATCAATGTTGATAATTATGACGCGTCTCTTGCAGATACAGATAAAGACGGTAAAATTTCTGTTAAGGACGCTACCGTAATTATGAAGTATGTAGCTAAGATGATTAGTTCAATTTAAGGAGGACAAAATGACAAAATATAAAAAGTTTGTCGCTTTGCTCCTTGTAATTGTACTTGCTGTTTCAGTAGGCGTAGTTTCTGTCGGAGCAGCGACATTAAATAAAAATTCGGCTTCTGCCGATGAAAAAGTGGGTATTACAGTCCACTTCAAGAGTACCGAAGTAGAGCCTTATATCTATTATTGGAACTCACTTCCCCAAAATATAGAAACAACCTATCCGGGCGTTAAAATGACAAAAGACGCAACCCAGGGAGAAGGTTGGTACACATACACCTTTGATAAACTTACAAAGGTTAATATGATTTTTACCGATAAAGACGGAAAACAGCTTACAGCAGAACTCACAAGAAATACAGGCGAATGGTGGCTGTATAAAAACAGAGTTTGGCGTTCCTCAAATCCCGATAACGCTGACAGTCCTGAAGATGTTGACTTCCGCGAAGAGAGTATTTACTTTGTAATGACTACTCGTTTCTATGACGGCGATAAGGGTAACAACGTTCATTGCTGGGATGACGGAAAAGCAAATAACCCTGATACTGACCCCGCTTGGCGAGGCGACTTTAAAGGTTTGGCAGATAAGCTTGATTACATCAAGGCGCTCGGCTTCTCCGCAATTTGGATAACTCCTGTTGTTGAGAATGCGTCGGGATACGATTATCACGGCTATCACGCTATGGACTTTACTAAAGTCGACAGCCGTTATGAAAGCTCTGACTTTACATTTCAGGATTTAATTGACGCGGCTCACGCTAAAGATATGAAGATAGTTCAGGACGTAGTTTGGAACCATACGGGTAACTTTGGTGAAACAAATCTTTGCAAATTGTTTGAAAAGGATTATTCTGCGGATTTATCTGATTTAAAGAAGAGTATGATTCCTACAAAATTACTTCTCGATGAAGCAGGTGTAAGTACTGCTGAGCAGTATTGGTCGTTGCCTGACGGAAAGCAGTATGATGCCCGCCTTAACCTTATGAAGAATGTTACCTACTCAGGAAGTAACGGAAACAGTACGGGTCATCTCCCGGGTGAGAAAGATTTTGAGATGAATAAGGTTTCTCTCAGCGACAAGTACAATTCAAATAACTACTGGCATACAGGTTATTTCCAAAGCCCCAACTATGATGACTGGACAACAAAATTTTCTCAGATTGCAGGTGACTGTGTAGACCTTAATACAGAGAACCCTGCTGTTGCAAAATATACTACTGACGCTTATTCGCAGTATATTGATATGGGCGTTGACGCGTTCCGTGTTGATACAACCCGTCATATTCCGAGACTTTCTCTTAATTTAATGTATAATCCTCAGATTCTCGGAGCTGCGGCAGATTCAGGAAAGAGCAACTTCTATATGTTTGGTGAGGTTTGCACACGTTATACTCAGATTTGGTATCGTGACCACGCCGAAGAATCAACACCATACTATACATGGGATGAGCCTAACAGCAAATGGGCTGAACAATGGAAATGGGGTACGTCTGCTCAGGATATTAACGATAATATGAATACAGTACTCCAGCATTATTTGGAAGAAGATAATTATGAATTAGATCATAACAGCCTTGAGGCTAAATCCGATAATGCGTACTTAAGCGGAATACAATATCATACCCCCGATCATTCAAAAGCTTCGGGAATGAATGTTATTGACTTTCAGATGCACAGAATGTTTGGTAATGCAAGCAATGCGTTTAATTTTGCAAAAGGAACCGATAAGTATTACAATGACGCGACCTATAATGTTACTTATGTAGATTCCCATGATTATTCTCCCGAGCAACCGGACGAATTTAAACGTTTTGCGGGCGGAACGCAAACCTGGGCGGAAGACTTAGATTTGATGTTTACTTTCCGCGGTATTCCGTGCTTGTATTATGGTTCGGAAATTGAGTTTCAAAAGGGTGCGACAATTGACAAGGGACCCGACCCCGACCTTCCTCTTGCTAAATCAGGACGCGCTTATTACGGCGATCATCTTGAGGGTAGTGTCAGCGCAAGTGACTTTAGCCAATATTCCGCAAGCGGTACAGTTAAAGATACTCTTGATAAACCTCTAAGCCAGCACCTTATGAAACTTAATGCTATCCGCCGTGCAATTCCCGCTCTTCAAAAGGGACAGTATACAGTTGACAGCAAGTATGTAAGCGGTAATATGGCTTATATAAGACGTTATACAAACGCGTCAGAGAATGTTGATTCGCTTGCCTGTGTTGCTATCAGCGGAAGCGCAACCTTTAAAAATATTCCTAACGGTAAGTATATTGACGCTGTTACGGGTGATGTTCAGACTGTAACAAACGGAACACTCTCTGTTGGTAATATCGAAAAGGCGAATATGAGAGTTTATGTATGTTGCGCGCCGGAATATACACCTATTTCAGGTCAAATCGGAGCAACTACATCGTATCTCAAATAAATCCCTCAAATATTTAACCCGACGTAATTTTACGTCGGGTTTTTTATTTCCACATCAGTTTTTAGTTTTTCCACATCAGACATTTCAGCTTCTATCTGACAATCCATCTCCCCCAAGCCGTTCTTCCTCCATCTCACTTTGGATAGGGAGGATAGGTTCTGCTATAGACTCTTTAGACCTTTTAGAAACTTTTCCTTTAAATTATATTTGAAAAATAATTAAAATGTTACCTTTATATTAAATTCTTAATTCTTAATTTTTAATTCTTAATTCAAAACCCCCAAACCTTCGTGCCTCTGTCTTGTTTTGGATAGGGAGGACAGGTTCTTTTTTAGATTTTCCACATCAGTCCGTGCAGTTCCTCTCGAAAAATTCATATCCCCAAAACATTTCTTTCTCTATCTCACTTTGGATAGAAAGTACAGGTTCTGCTATAGACTTTTTAGACATTTTAAAAACTTTTCATTTTTAATATACAATTTTTTTTAAATAAATTTCACATTAATTCAAATTCAATTTTTTATATATTCAAAATCGAATTAAGCATATTTTATGGGGCAAACTAAAGAAATGCGGGAGGTTAAATTATGATTGAAAAATATCTCATTAACCAATGCTCGCCTACTTTAGCTTCGCTAAAAACAGGAAGTCTTTTTACAGTCACTTCCTGTGACATAAATTCGATAAAAAAGGACATCGGGTATTGGAATGAAAAATTAAAAAATAAGCTGTTAAATTTAATTCTATTAAAATATAAAGACGGCTCGGCTCTTGTGTATCTTTACCGAAAAAATATGCTTAAAGAAGATTTAGAAAAGTCAGGCGTTGCCCGATTTATGAAAAGAAACGGCTACGACGATATAAATGTTGATAACGCTCTTAACATCCTTGAAAAAAAGCTGTCTGCTGACGAAAAATTTCCACACGAAATCGGTCTTTTCCTCGGCTATCCCTTGGGTGATGTTATAGGTTTTATTAAAAATTCGGGCAAAAAATTCAAGCGTGCCGGTTGTTGGAAGGTTTACTGCAATGAATGTGAGGCGGTAAAAACCTTTAACAAGTTTAAAAAGTGCAAGGATATTTATATGCGCCTTTGGCGAGAAGGCAAGTCAATCGTACAGCTTACGGTAGCTGTATAGAAAATTTGAAAAGAGGTAATTTTAATGAAAATTGCAGTAGTATATTGGAGCGGAACAGGGAACACGGAGGCTATGGCTCAAAGCGTTGAGAAAGGGGCTGAGAGCGCGGGCGCTGAGGTTGAGATGTTTACAGCGTCCGAGTTTAACGGCGATAAGGTAAAAGATTATGGCGCCATTGCGTTTGGCTGTCCGTCTATGGGGGATGAGGAGCTTGAAGACAGCGAGTTTGAGCCGATGTTCAACGATTGTGAGCCGAGTTTAAACGGTAAGAAAATTGCTCTGTTCGGTTCATACGGTTGGGGCGACGGCGAATGGATGCGCAGTTGGGAAGAAAAATGCAATGAAATAGGTGCAAATATAGCTTGCGACAGCGTAATTTGCAATGACGCTCCCGATGATGAAGCTGTTTCCGCTTGTGAAGCGCTGGGCGCTGAGCTTGCGGGTTAAAGCTTCAAAGCCTGCATAATCAATTTATGCCGTTTTAAAGGCAATAAATTAAGCCGTACACTTTGCGTACGGCTTAAAATTTTGTGATTTTAATAAGGTTTAATAATTTCAACGGGAATCGCTATCCATTCCCTGACAAAAAATGTAGGGTAGTTTATTATTCCTATCTTTCCGTTTATTGTGTTTACAGAGCCGATTTTTGAATTTATTCCAAGCTTTTTTGCGATAATTCTGCTCCGAAGCTGATGATAGCTGTCCGTTACAATTGCGATATTTTTATTAAGATTTTTTTCTTTTATTATTTTAGATGAGTAGCTAAGATTTTCCATTGTGTTGACGGCCTTGTTCTCTTTAAAAATTCTTTCTTTATTTATTCTTTTCTTTATATTTTGATACATACTTTCTGCCTCGCTTATAGGTTCGTTGGCTCCTTTTCCGCCTGTCACAACCGCTTTGGCGTCGGGGTTTTCGTTGAGATATTTTATCGACGCGTCGATTCTCTGTTGCAGGAGTACGCTCGGCCCCCACGGTTTAACCTGTGCGCCAAAGACAACGGCTGTCGCATTTGCCTTTGGTGTAAAAGAAAATGCTGTAAATACCATTAAAAAGCTGATAATTACAGCGTAGGCGATAAAAACCGTGGCGCACACATTGAATATCCTCCATAATATTTTAACCGTTCCTGACCCGCACAAACGAGTTTTTATTTCCTTGTATTTTTTATTAAACGCGCTCCAAAATATAAGATAAAGACAAATTATAACTCCGAGTACGTTTCCGGGGTTAATGATATTATATTGTATCGGCAATATAAACCAAATTAAAAATATAACTGAAATTATACAGATGATTATAAGTCCCGTTTTTTTCATTTCACCACTTCCTTTTACCTTAATTTTATAAAAAGACAGGGTGGAATAAAATAAATTAAGTGTGGAATAAGTCAACGTATAGTAGAAAACAAAAATCGGTCGGATTAACAAGGGCAAAATGCCCCTAATCTGACCGATTAGTTATTTTTATCTCTCTTTTTGGTGCCAAGATAAAGCGTGTCTTCGTTTACTTTAACGGCTTTGCCCTGTTTAAGGCTTTCCGGCACATTTAAAAATCTCTGATTTTTACTGCCTCTGAAAAGTAACATAAGACTTTTTTGTTCAAGCTCAAATTTTCCGTCAACGAGGTAGTCGCAGTTTTCCAAAAGCTTAATCCATTCGGGGTGTTTTTCACCGCCTTCTATTAATTGTTCAAAGGTATACCCCGTGTAGCACATCACGTTGAGTCCGTTCTCGTGGCATTTTCGGGCTAATTGCGAAAGCGCCTCCGCCTGGCAGAAGGGTTCTCCGCCTGAGAATGTTAATCCCTGTAAAATCGGATTTTTAACAGCCACAGCAAGTATTTTATCAATATCGCCCGAATGTCGTGGCTCAAACGCCCAGGTTTCGGGATTGTGACAGCCTTTGCAATGGTGCGGACAACCCTGTGTAAATAAAGTCATTCTGATACCGGGGCCGTCAACGATACTTTCGCTGACAACCCCGGATAAATTCAGTTTAGTTCCCATTATGCGGTTTCTTCCGTTATTTCACTCATATCCAAGCTTTCGCCGAGACTGTGTTTAACTCTGTCCTCAACCTCACTGCGTTTCGCATCGTTAAAGCGGTCGAGTGTACCTACCAGGTATCCCGTGATACGGCGTATTCTCTCAAAGCCCTGACCTCCCGAACCTTCTTTACGTCCGCATACAGGACAGTAATCGCCTATAATTCCCGTATGTCCGCAAACAGGGTCGCGGTCAACAGGGTGGTTAATCGAGCCGTAGCCCACTCCGCATTCTTTCATCTGACGGATAACCGCCTCGAAAGCGTCAAGGTTTTGCGTTGGATCTCCGTCGAGTTCAATGTATGAGATATGACCTCCGTTTGTGAGGTTGTGGTAGGGAGCCTCCAGCTTAATCTTTTCAAAAGCAGATATGTTGTAGTAAACAGGAATGTGGAACGAGTTTGTGTAGTAATCTCTGTCCGTAACTCCCGGAATTGTGCCAAATCGTTCTCTGTCAATTCTTACAAAACGTCCCGAAAGTCCCTCCGCGGGAGTTCCGATTACGGCAAAGTTTAATTTGTATTTCTCGGTAGCCTCGTTCATCTTCTTTCGCATATAGCCGACAATTTCAAGTCCGAGTTTTTGCGAGCTTTCGCTTTCGCCGTGATGCGCGCCTACAAGAGCTTTCAGACATTCAGCAAGACCGATAAAACCGATAGTCAGCGAGCCGTGTTTGAGTACGTCGCGAACAGAGTCGTTAGGACCTAATTTCTCTGAATCAAGCCATACTCCCTGACCCATAAGGAACGGATAGTTCTTTACCAGCTTTGAGCATTGAATTTCAAATCTCTCCAAAAGCTGTTCGACACAAAGGTCGCACATTCTGTCGAGCTGTTCAAAGAAGAAGTCAACATTTTTGTTAGATAAAATTGCAAGACGAGGGAGATTAATTGAGGTAAAGCTTAAATTACCTCTGCCGTAGGTCTGCTCTCTGTCGGGGTCGTAAACATTTCCCATAACTCTTGTACGGCATCCCATATACGCAACCTCTGTTTCGGGGTGTCCCTCAACGTAATACTGCTTGTTGAAAGGAGCGTCTAAAAATGAGTAGTTGGGGAACAGGCGCTTTGCCGAAACTTTCATTGTCTGCTTGTAAATATCATAGTTGGGGTCGGAGGGATTGTAGTTAATTCCCTCTTTAACCTTAAAAATCTGAATTGGGAATATGGGTGTTTCACCGTTTCCGAGACCTCTGTCCGTAGCCTTAAGAATGTTTTTCATAACCATTCTGCCCTCGGGGGAGGTGTCTGTTCCGTAGTTTAAGGATGAGAACGGTATTTGAGCGCCCGCACGGCTGTGCATAGTGTTAAGATTATGGATAAGAGCCTCCATAGCCTGGAAAGTCGCTCTGTCAGTTTCGCTTTCCGCGTGCTTAAATGCAAAGCGTTGAATTTTATTGGCGATTTTACCCCCAAAATTCTCTGTGAGAATTTTAATTTCGGCCGCCTTATATTCAGGGCTGTTATCCTCAAGCTTTGGTTTCTCGCCTGAAATTTCTTCAGCCTTGTCCGTAATTTCCTTTGCGAGCGCTTCGGGATTTTCAGTATCGGTTAAAAGTTCAATAGCTCTCTCAATATTCTGGCGGTAACGCTTTCTGTATGTTTTAGCAACTCCCGGAGCCATTGAGTAGTCAAAGTTAGGTACACTCTGACCTCCGTGTTGGTCGTTTTGATTTGACTGAATAGCGATACAAGCGAGAGCGGAATATGA
Source organism: uncultured Clostridia bacterium (assembly GCA_947585745.1). GTDB lineage: Bacteria > Bacillota > Clostridia > Oscillospirales > Acutalibacteraceae > Ruminococcoides. The sequence continues at coordinate 39,884 of CANPXF010000018.1, forward strand.
TTGAATATCGTTAGGCTCTCTTAAATAGCCGTGTCCTGTCGAAAATCCGCCTTCAAAAAGCTTTAAAAGGTCAATCTGACAACAGGTAGTAGTAAGAGTCAAAAAGTCAAGGTCGTGAATATGAATATCTCCGTCGAGGTGAGCCTTGCTGTGCTTAGGATTAAGGATATACATATGATAGAACTGTTTTGCTCCCTCAGAGCCGTATTTGAGCATGGTACCCATAGCAGTATCGCCGTCTATATTAGCGTTTTCACGTTTAACGTCATTGTCTTTAGCCGATTTGAAGGTAAGGTCCTCATAAATCTTCATCAGCTTTGTATTCATATCGCGTACACGAGTACGGTCTGCGCGGTAAAGAATATATTCTTTCGCGGTTCTTGCGTGTCCGTTTTCTATAAGAACCTTTTCAACTGTATCCTGCACATGTTCTACGGTCGGTTCCGTTTCTTCCTGAGATTCAAGTATGTTACAAACCTGTTTTGCGAGTTCATTAGCGGTTTCATAATTTGTACCGCCTATAGCCTGCGCCGCCTTGTAAATAGCCTGTGAAATTTTTTCAATATCAAATGTAGCTGTACGTCCGTCGCGTTTTTTAATCTTCGTAATCATCATTACCCTCCCAATATTACATATTTGTAAATGTTATTTCTTTAGAAACACAATATCTTGTGGTTCCCTTTAGATTGCTTGCACATTATAGCGGATTTATCCATTTTCGTCAATAGTCAAAATGACAAATTTAAGGGTGCATTTTTGTGCAATACGAGCATAAATGTAAAATAAAATTTTCTATTGGAATTAAACGCTAAAAAGCAACAAATTGTGTCTAAATTGTAACCACACGCAATATATTGTGTTTATTAAAAATTGTAATTTAAAGGTTACAGATATTTAATTAAGAATTAAAAATTAAGAATTAAGAATTGGATTTATAGTTAAACTTTTAATTCCTTTTCAAGTCGGATTTAAAGGAAAGGTTTGATAGTGATTTTCCGCATAACCTGTCCTCTATATCCAAAGTGAGATAGAGGAAGAAAGGTATGGGGGAGATGAATTGTTAGATAGGAGCTGAAATGTCTGACGTGGAGATTTAAAAATTAAGAATTAAGAATTAAATTTAAAGGTAACATTTTAATTCCTATTCAAATTAGATTTAGAGGAAATGTTTTTAAAAAGTCTAAAGAAGTCTATAGCAGAACCTATCCTTTCTATCCAAAACAAGACAGAGGAAGAAAGGTATGGGGGAGATGAATTGTCAGATAGGAGCTGAAATGTCTGACGTGGATATATAAAAGACCTCCGCCGTTTCGGCGGAGGTCGAAATTAAAGATTAATTTGAATTGTAAGAATAATTATTTAACCTTAACTTTAACGGTCTTGGTTATTGACTTAGACTTATATGTCTTAGTACCCTTTGCGGTAACCTTAACCTTAATCTTTAAGGTAGACTTCTTATACTTACCCTTCTTAACGGTAATCTTACCGCTCTTCTTGCTTATAGTAAGCTTCTTAGAACCTGAAACTTTCTTGTAAGAAACTGTACCCTTAGCCTTCTTGACTGTAATAGCCTTAACAGTCTGCTTAGCTTTCTTAAGCTTAGACTTCTTAACTGTCTTTGTCTTTACAGTAACCTTAATCGGGTTGCTCTTTTTCGTTGTTACCTTAGAGGGCTTAGGAGTAGTCGGCTTAGGTTCGGGCTTAACAGTTGTAGGCGCTGTAGATGCTGTGGTAGCAGGAGCAACTGTTGTTTCCTCTGTTGCTGTTGTAGTAGGAGCAGTCGGAGGAGTAGGAACATCAGGAGCCTGCTCGCCGGGCTTGTAAACAGTAGCTACAACTGCCTCATTAGAATTCGGTTTTGTCGGAGAAGAGGAGAGGAGAACAAATGTGAATGCGATTGTTGAACCGTCTTCCTCAACCTTAACCTGTGTGTTGTTGCCCATACCGTCCGGATGCCATGTAACTGCGCCTCTTTCGTCTACATATACTACCTTGAATACATAGATGTCAGGACCTTCGTCAGTAACATTGCCATCGCTCTTAGCTACATTGTTAACTACCTTGTAGTAGTATGAACCGTCAGCAGAAGCTGTCATAGGTGTAGAATAGTTCCAGGGCTTTTCCCAATCCCATTCAGCACCGCAAACTTCCTCAGAACCTACGAGATAGAAACCGGGAACGATTGGCTTATCGGGAACAGTTGTTTCTTCTGTTGCTGTAGTTGTTTCCTCTGCAGAAGTTGTTTCTTCTGTAGCTGTAGTTGTTTCTTGTGCCTCGGTAGAAGTAGCCTGTGTTTCGCCTGAAGCTGTAGTAGCTTGTGTATCTCCGCTTGAAGCAGGGGCAGCAGTAGTTGTTTCTTCTTCATTTGTAGTAGGAGCAACTGTTGTTGACTCCTTAGGCTCTGTTGTTTCAGGAGCTGTTGTTTCAGGAGCTGTTGTTTCAGGAGCTGTTGTTTCAGGAGCTTTGCCCTCAACGATATCAACTTTATAGGTAGCGCCTGACTTTGTATCATAGTCAAAGTTTGTAAGGTCAAGTGTAATTGTTACATCAGCATAATCATAATCCGTAACATTTAACTGGATGTTAGAACCGTCATAATCTAACGCATCAGCAGGAGTATCCTCTGTGGGAGCCTTGGGAGCGCCCCAGCTACCTGAATCCCAGTTTCCGTTAATTACAAACTTAAACTCGTAACCTTCGTATTTAGATACACCCTTATAAGTAATTGTGAAAACTTTTTTGTCTTCTGTTGACATTTTGTTTTGTTCAGCAGAGGGATCCCATTTAATACCATTAAGGAAAGCAGGATCCATTTTATTGTCGCCTGCTACAGTTATAAAGTCGAAGTTAAGTCCTGACGGAATCTCTACGCCGTCACCTGTTACTGTGATTTCCTTTGTTTCGGGGTTAAAGGTAATAAGAACGTCACATTCTTTGGTAACGTTAAATACAAAGTTCTGACCGTCTTTTCCGAAAACGTTAGCAGAATCGTCCCAATCACCTTTTGTGATTTTAAACTGATAATCTGTGCCTGCAGCTAAGTGGTATTGTTTATAGGAAAGACCACCTTCGCCGAAAGACATTCTGTTAGCCTCATCATTTGCTGACCAATTAGAACCGCAGAGCTTTTCGTTACCTGCAACAAAATACTCTGAAGCTCCCGGGGGAAGTTCATCTTCAGCGAATGCCATAACAGCACCCAGTGAAAGAACCATAAGAACAGCAAGAAGAATAGCTATACTTTTCTTGAAAATTCCCATTGAAATTTTCCTCCTTTAAAAAATTTTTTTCGGTCGTTAAACCTATTAAGTATTATAATGTAATTTTTATGATAAATCAATAGAAAATATGTCAAAAATAAGATGAATTATTTGTACTAATTTTACATTATTACGATTTTGTTTCTTGTAAAGAAAAATCGGGACTATTATTTGCAACAGTCCCGATTTTTAATGGTGTCCTTTAGGGCGTGGAAAAATCCCCCGGTTGAACCGGGGGACGATAAAAAAAGCTTTAGCAAAAGAAAACC
>CANPXF010000019.1 GCA_947585745.1 uncultured Clostridia bacterium
CTAAATTATTGTTTATAAGAAAGTGTGAAATTATCTATGGAAAAAACATTACTGGAAATGTATAAAGACTTAATTCGTTGCAAGAACAGATGGTCATATTATGATAACCCGCCATATCTAAGCTACAATACACTTTTTATCGAAAATGATTCATTTGAATTCATAAAAGAATATTTTTCTTGCGGTGGAAAAGAGAAATTGTTTGAAGATGAATATATTGACAGAGAATCTGACATTATAAAAAAGCGCGCGCCACATATTGTTTCAACATTTTTATTGGGTATTATTATTGCTGAAAGTTTTGGTTTGGATTTATGCAAAAACGATGATAATGCTATGAACTTAAAGTATTTATGGTTCCTTTCTTGCTTTTACCACGATATAGGCTACATCTATGAAGAAAACCCTTGCTGTAAACAGTTGAGAAAAATCCAAACAAAAGGTTTAGCGGCTCTAAAAAATATATGTGATATCAAGTATTATGAAAAAGATGAGTTTCGAACTTACAATGAGAGAAATATAGACTTGTATCTTTCTTATCGGGCTAAATGCTCGAATGGAAAAATGGGTGTAATTGATCATGGGATTGCGGGGGGCTTAATGCTTTATGACAGGTTAAGAAAAAATTATGAACAAGCTTGGGAAAAAGCGTCCACTACCGACAAAAACCTTACAAAAAACTCGTTTAACTATAATAGCTTGTATTTTTCAACAAAACATTTTCAATATTATGCAAAGGCGGCGGACGCCATAATTTCACACAATATTTGGTTAGATACTCTAAAGAAATGTTTAGAGAAAAAAGGTAAGGAATACAAAGAGAATTCAAAAATAAAGGCAAATAATAAAGTTGCTTTTATTTTGGCGTTGGCTGATACAATCGAGCCTATCAAAAGATATGGATTTTTCGCTTTAAATGAGATTTCTTATGAAAAAATAGAAAACGGATTTGCTATGTTAATGCCAAATATCGATGATAACAATGCATACAAATATCTGATAGATTTGCAAAATTGGGTAGATGTTTCCGTGGATAGAGACGGGAACAATACGTTTTTTATACAAAGGAGCGAATGAAATGTCGGGATATTACACCGAATCCGATTACGAAAACTCGGTAATCGAACTATTAAAAAACGACTTGGGGTACGAATACATATACGGTCCCGATGTGGAAAGGGACTTTTATAGCCCGCTTTATGATGAGGTCCTGACAGACTCTCTGCGGCGTATTAACAGAGAACTGCCATCCGACGCTTTGGACGACGCCTTATTTAAACTCAAAAACTTTGAGAACGGCTCTCTTGTGCAGAAGAACGCCGTCTTTATGGATTATCTTCAAAACGGTATTTCCGTGCGGTACTTGGTAGATGGCGAAGAACGCTCCTCTATCGCTTATCTTGTGGACTACAAAAATCCCGACAATAACTCCTTTATCGTTGCCAACCAATGGACTTTTATTGAGAACAGCAATAAACGAGCTGACATTATCCTGTTTTTGAACGGGCTGCCTGTCGTGCTTGTCGAGCTGAAATCTCCGTCCCGTGAAGAAACCGACGCCTCTGAAGCCTATCGGCAGCTTCGCAACTATATGCAGGAGATCCCGTCGATGTTCATTTACAACACAATATGCGTGATGAGCGACCAGCTAATCTCAAAAGCCGGTACTATCACTTCGGGTGAAGATCGCTTTATGGAATGGAAAACCAAAGACGGCAGCTATGAGAACACACAGTACGCACAGTTTGACACCTTCTTTGAAGGAATGTTCAAAAAAGAAAGGCTACTTGATATCATCAAAAACTTCATCTGCTTCTCGAATGAGGGAACGCAGACCTTCAAAATACTCGCCGGTTACCACCAGTATTTTGCCGTAAACAAAGCGGTTGTGTCTACCAAAAAAGCCACCGTGACTGACGGCAAGGGTGGCGTATTTTGGCATACACAGGGCAGCGGAAAGTCTCTGTCTATGGTGTTCTATGCCCACCGTTTGCAGGAGGCACTGGACAGTCCGACAATTGTTGTGCTAACTGACCGAAACGACCTTGACGACCAGCTTTTTGGGCAGTTTGCAAAGTGCCAAGAGTTCCTGCGTCAAGAGCCAATGCACGCCGAGAGCAGAGAGCATCTGAAAACTCTGCTTGCCGGCAGACATGCAAACGGTATCATCTTTACTACTATGCAGAAGTTTGAGGAGTCCTCTGAACCTCTTTCCGACCGCAGAAACATCATCGTAATGGCGGACGAAGCGCACCGTGGGCAATATGGACTCGCTGAAAAAATCAGAATTACCAAAAACGAGAAAGGCGAAGAAGTTGCCAAGCGTGTTATCGGCACAGCGAGGATTATCCGCAACGCCCTGCCCAACGCCACTTACATAGGCTTTACCGGAACACCGATTTCTTCAAAAGACCGTAGCACCCGTGAGGTGTTTGGGGACTACATTGATGTTTATGATATGACGCAGGCGGTCGAGGACGGAGCTACGAGACCGGTTTACTATGAGAGCCGTGTCATAAAGCTGAAGCTCGACGAACAGACCTTGAAGCTGATAGATACCGAATACGACATTATGGCAAACAACGCCGACCCCGAAGTGATTGAAAAGAGCAAGCGTGAGCTTGGACAGCTTGAAGCCGTACTCGGAAATGACAATACCATTAACTCCCTCGTCTGCGATATTCTTGACCACTACGAGAACAACCGTGAACACTTGCTGACCGGCAAGGCGATGATCGTTGCGTATTCAAGAGCAATCGCAATGAAGATTTACAAGCGCATCTTGGAGCTGCGCCCCGCTTGGACAGAAAAAGTGGGTGTGGTAATGACTTCCGGCAACAATGACCCCGAAGAATGGCGTAAAATCATCGGCAACAAGCACCATAAAGACGAGCTGGCAAAAAAGTTTAAGGACAACCAAAGCCCAATGAAAATTGCCATCGTTGTGGATATGTGGCTGACCGGCTTCGATGTGCCTTCTCTTGCCACGATGTATGTGTATAAGCCGATGGCGGGATATAATCTTATGCAGGCTATCGCCCGTGTCAACCGTGTATTCCGAGACAAGGAAGGCGGACTTGTGGTAGATTATGTCGGCATTGCTTCTGCGCTGAAACAGGCAATGAACGACTACACAAGCCGTGACAAGAAAAACTACGGAGATACCGATGTGGCAAAGATCGCCTATCCGAAGTTTCTTGAAAAGCTTTCCATCTGCCGTGACAAGTTTCACGGATTCAATTATTGCAAGTTTATGACCGGTTCTGACCTTGAAAGAGCAAAAACCATCAGCGGAGCGGTCAACTTCATCATCGGCAGAGAAAAGGTCGAGGATAAGGACAGTTTCGTAAAAGAAGCACTTATGCTCCATCAGGCGCTCTCCCTCTGCTCCTCTCTTGTGGACGAGGATATGCGATTTGAAGCGGCGTTCTTTGATTCGGTGCGTGTACTTGTGCTACGACTGACGAATACCGGCATCGGCAAGAATATTTCGTTGTCGGAAATGAACGCAAGAATTAACGAGTTACTCAAACAGAGTATCAAGAGCGAGGGCGTCATCAATCTGTTCTCCGACATCAAAGAGGAGTTTTCGCTGTTCGATCCCAAGTTTCTCGAAGAAGTCGCCAATATGAAAGAGAAAAACCTTGCGGTGGAACTACTCAAAAAGCTGATTGCCGAACAGGTTTCTGTTTATCGCAGGACTAATGTGGTCAAGTCGGAGAAATTCAGTGAGATTATGCAGCGTTCCCTCAATGCGTATCTCAACGGTATGCTCACAAACGAGGAAGTCATCGAAGAAATGCTGAAGCTTGCAAAGCAGATTGCTGCAGCGCAAAAAGAAGGCGAACAGTTAGGACTCAGCACCGATGAGCTTGCGTTCTATGACGCTCTGACTAAGCCGCAGGCAATTAAGGATTTCTATAATAATGAAGAACTGATTGCCATTACCAAAGAGCTTGCAGATACTCTGCGAAGAAACAAAACGATTGACTGGCAGAAGAGAGAGTCCGCAAGGGCAAAAATGCGTATGCTGATAAAGAAGCTGCTGAAAAAGCACAAGTACCCGCCTGAGGGTATGGAGGACGCAGTACAGACCGTGATGACACAGTGCGAGCTGTGGACGGATAATGTTATGGAAGTTTAAATTCCATAATTTCTTTTTCAATGTCAAACTCTTTGACTCTCATATCGTGTCTTAGGGTGTCTCTAACGAGGCATTGTATCTTGGATATACAATTATCCCCTGCCCGCTGAAAATGTTTATTCTGCGGGCAGTTTTACCGTTTGAATACCCAAATGGCTGCTCGCTAAAATTGTGAAACGAAAAATGCGGGAGCATTTTGCTCCCGCCGTTATCATTTGCCTCGCTTTTTCAGTAAAAAAACGATAGCTTGCATAAACCGATACCCGCATACAATTAAAACAATAATTATTACAGTTATAATAGACTGTAGATACTTTTTTATAAAGCTTCTAACTATCTTTCTTCATCTCCTAATAACTAATTATATTTTCATTCGTTTCAAATTTTTCGCAACTTCGTATATCGTCTATAGTTTGCCTCATAGTAGTTTATCTTTCCGCGTAAAAAGCTATTTTACCCGTTAGTACCCGTTTTAGTTAAACCTCTGAAGCTTAGTTCCTCAGTATTATCATTGTAAACAGTATCAGCAATAACCCAATCTTCAAAAAAATTCAGAGAATGCACTTTGTAACTTATTTCATATGATTGTTTTTCATCGCCATATCTTTCTCCGGGATAATCTTCTTCAGGAGCGTCCAAAAATTCCTGACAAAACTCTTTGGAAAGAGTTCTTCCGGACATTGCATTTACAAGATCTACAAATAAATCAACATTAAAATCACTTGCCAAAGACTTATTATAACGTATAGAAAAATCTTCTCTTCCTGCAGATGTAGTCGTATCACCATAGTAATACGTTGAATTTGTCATATTTATATCAATTTCCTGGGTCCCGCTCACTGATAAGTGCAACTCTAAAAATGACCTCTTTTTTTCAATATCAATTATCTTAACGTCATATTTTTCACATATATCCTCTATTTCACCTTTGTAAAATTTAAAATTTTCGGCAGACTGTTCAGAGGTAATCTGTACTGCGTTGAAACAACCCGTGAAATATGTAAATGAAAATATAACTAAGAATAAACAAAAAACTTTAAATTTCACAACTTCGCACCTGTTTTATTGTTAAACTATACTAAAACTGCCTAATAATTCCCTCTTGGCACACTTATATTTACATTAAAAAGTAACTGCTGAGATTTAATAAGTGTAATGCTGCATTCAATTAATATGTAATTTTTTAAATCCTAATATTAAAAATCTTTAATAACCTATTAATCTTGTGTTTCTATGCTATCATATGAAGATAAATCTATATCAACATCATCTAAACTCTTATACATACTAATTGCATCTTTTTTTCTTCGTAAACAATTAATTACACAAACGTTTTCGCTTGTTTGGATAACAATAAAATCATTGTTATAATAAACTCTTTGTGAAGGTCCTTCATAATATCCAATATACCATAAATCGTCATCCTTCACTCTGTTTATACGGTCATCATCCTCTCCGTATGAATCAAAAATAACAAACGAATCGTTTAACTTCATCATTTGCCCATCTCGATTCCCATATAGAAAATCTCCGGGACTTGCGTCATCAAAAGTTTTTTCAGGTCTAATCAAATAAGAACATGATGTAAGTTGAATACATATGAATACTAAAAACAACGCTTTAAATGATTTTTTCATAAAAATCGCCATAGCCTTTCTGCCTACAAAAATAATTAAAAATCATTACAACCTTATCGTGGGCGTATAAGGCGTATAGTGGCAATTCAGTCATAACTCGTTTCTACAGTATTTTTACCATCAAGCCAAACGTAGTAAGCAAGCTTCGATTCGTCATCTTCAGCATATTTTGCAATAAGATTACCGTTGCAATCGTAGTAATAGTATGTGGTTATTAACTGCCAACCGTCATAGCGCTCTGTAATAAGCCCCTTTTTATTGAACTTATATTCGACTGAAAAAGTAACTGCTAAGATTTAATAATAGGTACATTCAATTAATGTGTAATCATTCAAATCCAACTCCACTTTATCTAAACTGCTATATTTATGTATTGCACTTTTTTTGTTCTTTTCATTACAATCAATTACTATCACTTTGTTATCATTTGTGAGTGTGGCTACAATAAAATCTTCACTGCAATATACTTTATCAATTACAGCACTATAATATGATGTTCCATCATTATAATAATCACCCGCAGTTTTATCACTATTCTCTTCAGAAGAATTAATCCTAACTATATTATCTTTCAAGAACCCTCCATCATCAAACATTACAAATTTAGAATTTAGTTTATAAAAATTACCATCTAAACAACTTTCTATCATATCTCCTGGATTATAGTCGCTGAAAATGAATTTTCCGCAACCGCAAACAGTAAGTAAAATAAAGATTATCAGTATAACAAACCTGATTTTTGTTTTCATTATAATCAATCCCTTATGTATACTGCTTTTCATAATCATTATCCCAATTGACAGAGTTTTCTTTCATTCTTGATTTCTAATTAAATATTTACAATTAAATATTTTTAGCCGTCCAACCATTCATACGTTTTATAATTTGGATGTGAATTTTTGAATTCATTATCAGTATATTTTTTTAGCGTATATTTAGGAGTCTTTTCCTTACTGTCCACAAACTTTCCGGGTTCATATCCCTTAATATCTAAGGAATAATAAACATTATCCTCCGTCTGAATATATAAAAAATAATTGTTCCATGCGAAATACTTATATTTCAGCTTATCAAAAATTTGGTATCCGTCACCGTACCATACCTCATCACTCTTATAGCACTTCAACGTAAGATTCATATATTTCCCGTTATCGGCATAAACCGTTACGTCCACCTTATTGCTATAGACATATGAAGCCCCGTCAATGCCACCATATACTATTAGTTTCTCTTCTGGATAACTTGCTTGATTAGAATACATGCACCCTGTCATTGAGAGAAATAATAAAAGTGTCAGTATGAACGTGAACAATACAGAATATGTTGAATATAATGTTCTTTTCATATTTACACCTAAATGCTTATAAATTTCACGGCTATTCATCTCTATACTCCAAAATATCTCCCGGCTGGCAGTCGAGAATCTTACAGATAGCGTCAAGAGTTTGAAGTTTTATGCCCTTTGCGCGTCCGTTTTTTAAAACGGACATATTCACTATCGTTATGCCGACTTTGTCAGCAAGCTCCGTTACACTCATTTTTCTTTTTGCAAGCATTACGTCTATATTAATTACAATCATATTTCTACCCTCTATATATAACTTTCGTTCTCCTCACGGATTGCCGACGCTTTTTCAACAAGATGCGCGAGAATATTGACTACCACAGCGATACAGGCGATAAAAATACACAAAACGGTCGATGCTAAAACCACTCCCAAAAAATTGAGATTTGCAATCCATAAGGCAATGTTTCCGGTAAAAAACAAGCCTGCCTCAAACGCAAGACAAAGCATAACGCCTCTTAAGCTTTTTGCGTTTTTTGACGTAAAGCACATATCCTTTCCTATTTCACCCGAAACGCTCCACCCGAACGCGAGAATTATATAAACGGGTATCGCGGTTAAACATATAAAAATCAGCCACGGCGTAAAGAAATTGGAAAACTCGGGATACTGTTCAACAAAGGTACTAAGCGACCACGGAATCACTACAGCGTACATTACAACGCCTAACAGCGCAAGCAGACATATTACACTCTTTAATAACTTAGCCCATTTTTTATTTAACATTTTTATCATTCCTTTCATTTCCAGCATTATAGCACCTAATTTTAAAAAAGTCAATAACTTTTTATCGTAAAACGATAATTTTTTAATAAAAATTATCTGCCCGTACCCAAAAATTGCTAATCGGACAGATAATTCTTTTTATATTAAAATACAAAACGACGGCTTTTAATTTTCTGTAATAGAATTATAATTTGAAATTTGTTATAAAAAGTAATATAATATCAGCTATGAAATGGGTGTTTGTATGAAGATAAAAACCAACAATTTTATACACTACAATATGGCGCTTGCGGGCGGAATTTTCGGAGGATTCGCCGTGTGCAACTTAGGAGAGGTTTTCGGCAACGCGCAGACCTTAAATCTGATTAGTATTGTATACAATATTTTTTTCTGCGATTTTTCTATGTTGTGGCTTAGAATAATCGCCGCTCTGCTCTATTTCATTGGTTTTGCGCTTGCGATGCTGATACCGAAAATTTTAAAACTGCGCACAGAAATCGTAAGTATTTTTATAGATATTTCAGCGTTTATCGTTTTGGCGCTTTTGCCGAAAAATATCCCGCATCTGATAAGTCTGTATCCTATTTTCTTCGCTACCGCTTTCCAATGGACCGCGTTTGAATACATAGAGGGTTATTCGAGCTCTACTATTTTTTCGAGTAACAACTACCGACAGTTCGCGACCTCTCTTATTGAATATTTTATGGACAGGGACAAAAGCAGACTTATCAAAACAAGAGTATTCGGTCTGACGCTTTTATACTTTCACATAGGGGTAGCGCTTTCCTGCGCGGGTTCAATTTTCATAGGAAAATCAAGCGCGCTAATCGGAGTTTTTTCATTAATTCCCGCGCTTGTACTCATAATAAAAGGTAAAACGAAAAAATCAGATAAAATTCCCAAGCTCTGATACATAGCTTTTCAGCTGTTTTGTATCCATTTGTTGCGCCTTTTCTATTATCTTTTTTCGCTTTTTGTCGGAGAGATTGTGGACATATTTCATAGCGCAAAAATTTTTTTGAAGTTCAACTCTAAATTCATCGGGTAAGTCCGAAAACATAAAATCACCTCAAACCTATTATGGGTTTGAGGTGATAATTTTATACTAAATTAAATCAATCCTGTTTGCCGATTTTTCTGAATCGGTTATATCTGATTCTTGCGAGCTCATCTCCCGGAATCGCAAGATTTTTTTCAAACGTTCTGCATATAAGAAGCTTTAAACTCTCAAACATTTTATGGTCGTCGGCAGTCGGCTCGCGCAGAATACGCTCAATTACGCCGAGGTCGAATAAATCCTTTGCGGTAAGTTTAAGACACTCCGCCGCGTCGGGCGCTTTTGAGCTGTCTTTCCAAAGAATACTCGCACAGCCCTCGGGAGAAATCACCGAGTAAACGGCGTTTTCCATCATCCAAACCTCGTCGGCAACCGCAAGCGCTATCGCTCCGCCTGAACCGCCCTCCCCGATAAACACGGAAAGTATAGGGGTTTTTAAAGCCATCATTTCCATTAAATTTGTCGCTATGGAATGGCCCTGACCGCGCTCCTCCGCTCCGATTCCGCAGAAAGCTCCGCTCGTATCCACGAATGTAAGAATGGGGCGGTGAAATTTTTCTGCCTGTTTCATAAGGCGCAGAGCCTTTCGGTATCCCTCGGGGTGCGCCGCGCCGAAATTGCGCTCCATTCTCTCAAATGTATTTCTTCCCTTTTCAAGTCCGATAACCGTTACGGGAATATTGTTGAGCATTCCGACGCCTGCGACTACAGCCTTATCGTCGCCGTAGCATCTGTCCCCGTGAAGCTCTATAAAGCTCTCTCCGAAAAGAGCGTTAATATAATCAACAGAGGTTAATTTTTTTGTACTGCGCGCGGCAGTAACCTTATCATACGCGCTCATTTCAATCCTCCCCGTAGTTATGGATTTTAAGCAGATGTTTTAACGTTTCTTTAAGATAACGCCTGTCTACCACCTTATCAACAAATCCCTTTTGTTTAAGAAATTCAGCCGTCTGGAAATCCTTGGGAAGCTTTTGTCTTATAGTCTGCTCGATAACTCTCGGTCCCGCGAACGCGATAAGCGCTTTAGGCTCTGCGAGAATAATATCTCCCTCCATAGCAAAGGACGCCGTTACGCCTCCCGTGGTCGGGTCGGTCAAAACAGTAATATAAAGAAGTCCCGCGTCGCTGTGCATTTTCACCGCGCCTGAGGTTTTCGCCATCTGCATAAGGGAGAGAATCCCCTCCTGCATTCTCGCTCCTCCCGAAACAGTAAATACAATTATCGGCAGTCTTTGTTCCGTAGCGTACTCAAACGCTCTTGTAATTTTATCTCCCGTAACAGTACCCATAGAGCCCATCATAAATTCCGAGTTCATACTAACTATGACTGTTTCTATTCCTCCGAGCTTACAGGTTCCGCAGATTACGGACTCCTTCTCGTTGCTTTGCTTTTTACTTTTCTCAAGCTTTTCATCGTAAAACGGAAAATCTATTATATTTGCACTTTCAAAATCCTTGTCCATTTCGACAAACGTATCTTTGTCCGCGATCATATCCACTCTCTGTCTTGCGTTAAGGCGGAAATGATGATTGCATTTTGAGCAAACTCTTAGATTTTCCTCAATATCCGTAGTCAAAAGCAATGTTCCGCATTCGGGGCATTTCTCCCACATTTCATCGGGAACATAAGGCTTTTTAGTATCGGTATCGTCGCTGTTTTCAAGCTCGTTTTTAGGTTTAATAAATGTAAATAAATCCATTTAAAAATTCCTCTGCTAATTTTTATTTTTACGTTTTTCAAACTCCGCCATAAAATCGGTTGTATAACTGCCGTCAACAAACTGCTTGTCGGAAAGAATGTCAATCATCAAATCACGGTTGACCTTTATTCCCTTGACATTAAGCTCACAAAGCGCCATTTTCATTTTACGGATAGCGAGTTCTCTCGTTCTTCCCTGGACTATAACCTTGCCTATCATAGAGTCGTAAAACGGCGGAATAACATAATCCTGCGACAGAGCCGTATCAAAACGCACAAACGAGCCCCCCGGAATGTGCAGCGCGGTTACTTTTCCGCATGACGGAAGATAATTGTTTTCGGGATCCTCGGCGTTAATACGACATTCTATAGCGTGGCCGTGGAAATAAACCTCATCCTGAGTACGGTTAAGCTCTATTCCCGCGGCAACCCTGATTTGCCACTGCACAATGTCCATACCCGTTACCATTTCGGTAACTCCGTGCTCGACCTGAAGTCTTGTATTCATTTCCATAAAGTAGAAATCACCCTCGCTGTCGTAAAGAAACTCAACCGTTCCGACTGAATTATAGTTTACAGCGTGAGCCGCCTTTATAGCCGCCTCGGTCATTTTCTTTCTCGTTTCTTCGGAAATCGAGGGCGAGGGGCTTTCCTCGATAAGCTTTTGATTATGCCTTTGAACGGAACATTCACGTTCTCCAAGACATATTGCGTTGCCGTGCTTATCGCAAAGGAGCTGCATTTCAATATGCTTAACAGGCTTTAGAAACTTTTCTATGTATAAAGCGCCGTCGCCGAAAGCAGACTCCGCCTCAGCATACGCGCTGTTATACGCGTTTTCAAATTCGTCCGCAGATTTGACAAGACGGATACCCCGTCCGCCGCCTCCTGAACGCGCCTTTATAAGAAGCGGATACCCCACCTCTTCGGCGAGAACCTTGGCGCTTTCGACATCTTCAAGCACATCCGTACCCGGAGTTACGGGAACGCCCGCGCTTCGCATCGTTTTTCTCGCCATATCCTTATCGCCGAGCAGATTAATCATCTCGGAGGAAGGACCGATAAATTCTATATTACATTCCTCGCAAAGCTTTACAAACTTTGCGTTTTCGGAAAGAAGTCCGTAACCGGGGTGAATAGCCTGCGCTCCGCTTTCGACAGCAACAGTCAGAATCGCGGGCATATTGAGATAGCTGTCGGCTACTCTGGCGCCCCCGACGCAATAACTCTCGTCTGCGAGTTTAACGTGCATCGCGTCCTTATCGGCTGTGGAATAAATCGCAACCGTATCTATTCCCATTTCTCTGCAGGCTCTAATAATCCGAACCGCAATTTCGCCTCGGTTGGCAATTAATATCTTACTAAACATTTCTTCACATCCAAAACTTACATTAACGCAAAACTGAAGTCCGCGCTCACGCAGAGCTTTCCGTTAACATAGCCCTTTGCGCTTATAAAATAGAAATTTCCTCGGCTTCTCGTCAGAGTGCAGGTGCTTTCGAGAGTGTCGCCCGGCTTTACCATACCCTTGAATTTTACGTTATCCATTTTTGTGAAATACGGGGTTTTTCCCTCGCACTTGTCGGCGAGCATAACACAGCTTGACTGCGCCATCATCTCGCAGAGGATAACTCCGGGGACAACGGGATTGCCGGGAAAATGTCCTTTTAAAAAGAACTCGTCTCCGCTTATGGTATATTTACCGTGAGAAGTTACATCGTCAATTTTTTCAGCCTCCTGCACAAGGAGCATATTATCGCGATGAGGTATAATCTTTTTTATTTCTTCCTGATTCATAATCCACCTTAACCGATTTTAAAAAGAGGCTCGTCGTACTCGACAACATCGCCGTTATTCACAAGGATTTCGGTAATTGTACCGCTTTCCTCGGCTGTAATTTCATTCATAATTTTCATAGCCTCGATAATGCAGACTACATCGCCCTTATTAACCGTACTTCCGACTTGCACATACGCGGGCTTGTCGGGCGCGGGCGCGGAATAAAATACGCCGACCATAGGGCTTTTAATAAACTTACCGTCGGATTTAATAGCCGCATCCTGAACAGGATTTGCAGGCGCCGTTACCGCGGCCGCGGGGGGCTGAATAGTTTGAACGGCGGTATTTTCGCAGGCGGTAAAAGGCTTTTCAAGACGAATTGAACCTTCTTCATCAGCAATATCCAAAACCGCCAGCTCGCTGTCTTCAAGAAGCTTCATCAAAGTTTTAATTCTTTCTATATCCATAAAATTTCCTCCGTTAAATCTTTTTAAATACGAGGCAGGTATCGTGACCGCCGAAGCCTAAATTCGTGCTTGCCGACACGGTTAAATCTCTCTTTTTTGCCTTGCCCAAAGTATAGTCAAGGTCGCAGTCGGGGTCGACCTCATCTGTTGCGATTGTCGGCGGAATAATTCCGTCTTTTAAGGCGAGTACGGAAATGATTGCCTCAACCGCTCCTGTCGCGCCGAGCATATGACCCGTCATTGATTTTGTAGAGCTTACACTTATGTCGTATGCCTTTTTTCCGAGAGCGGACTTAATCGCCATTGTTTCTGTCTTATCATTCATTGGGGTTGACGTTCCGTGGGCGTTTAAGTAAATAGTATCGCTGTCCTTTACGCCCGACTCGTCAAACGCAATTCTGATAGCCTGAGCAAGTCCCTCACCCTCGGGTTCGGGAGCGGTTACGTGGTAGGCGTCGCAGGTGTTTCCGTAACCCGAAATTTCAGCATATATCTTGGCTTTGCGCGCTTTAGCGTGTTCGTACTCCTCAAGGATAAGAACTCCTGCGCCTTCTCCCATAACAAAACCGTTTCTCTTTATGTCAAACGGGATAGACGCTTTTTTCGGGTCCTCGGTAGTCGAAAGGGCTTTCATATTTGCAAAACCCGCTATTGTCAGAGGATGTATAACATACTCTGTACCGCCTGCTATAACCGCGTCCGCGTAGCCGTCCTTTATAGCGTGAAAAGCCTCGCCTACAGAGTTTGCGCCTGTAGCGCAGGCGGACATAACCGAAAGACTTGTTCCCTTTGCCTTATATTTAATTGCAACCTGACCTGTAGCGATATTTCCAATCATCTTGGGAATAAAGTGAGGGGTTACCTTTCGCGGTCCCTTTTCAAGATAAGATTGTGTGTTTTCAACAAAAGAATACAGTCCGCCTATACCTGTACCGATATATGAACCTAAACGTTTTTCATCTACCGCGCCGATAATTCCGCTGTCCTTTACAGCCTCCTCAGCCGCCGCTAAAGCATAAACTGTATACATATCCGTTTTTCTTAAATCACGCTTTTCAACCACTGAAGTCGGGTCAAAATTCTTGACCTCGCCCGCAATTTTCACCGCAAGATTTTCAGTATCAAATTTCGTTATCTTATCAATACCGCAAACACCGTCAAGCAGATTTTTCCACATAGTCGGTACATCGTTTCCGACCGGGGTAACAGCTCCTACGCCTGTAACAACAACTCGTTTCATAATTTTCTCCTTAATTTTTCTACATCGCAATTCCGCCGTCAACACGGATAACCTCTCCCGTTACATAAGACGCGTAATCACTGCATAAGAACGCAATTACGTTTGCCACGTCTTCGGGAAGTCCACGCCGTTTCATCGGAATTGAGGAAGCAATTTCATCTTTGATTTTATCAGAAAGCGCCTGCGTCATAGCCGTATCTATGTATCCCGGAGCGACCGCGTTTACGGTAACTCCTCTGGGCGCAAGCTCCTTTGCGACCGACTTTGTAAGACCGATTACGCCCGCCTTTGAAGCTGAATAGTTGGATTGCCCCGCGTTTCCGTTAATGCCTACAATAGACGCTACGTTAACGATATGTCCGCTTCTCTGCCTCATAAACGGTTTATAAACGTGCTTAGTCATATTAAACGCACCTTTAAGGTTTACGTTTATAACCGCGTCAAAGTCAGCCTCCGGCATATTAAGCATTAGCTTATCTCTTGTTATTCCCGCGTTATTTACAAGAATATCAATTTTACCGTACTCGGAAATAATCTCCTTTATAACCGCTTCGCCTGCCGAAAAATCGCTGACGTCGCAGTCATACGCTTTAACCTTTACTCCTAAAGCGCCTATAGACTCAAGAGCAGAATTTTTATCCTCTTCAGAGCCTATTCCAACCAAAGCAATATCCGCGCCGAAAGACGCCAGCTTTTCGCTTACCGCTTTACCAATTCCGCTGTAACCGCCTGTTACAACGGCGACCTTATTTTTAAAATCCATAAGCTTCTCCTTTTAAATATCAAGAGCCTCAAGGTCAGACAGATTCTCAACCTTTAAAGCTTTAATTTCCTTATTAATTCTTCCCGCAAGTCCCGTAAGGGTTTTTCCCACGCCGACTTCGATAACGGTATCAACTCCGTCTTTTGCCATATTTTCAATAATTGTCTGCCAGCGCACGGGATTTTCGACCTGCGATTTTATAAGCTGTTTATAGTCGCCCGAATACGGTTTTGCGGTATAGTTTGAGTAAATCGGAATTTTTGGACTGCCGATTTTTATGCCGTTCAAATACTTCTCAAGTCCGTCTGCCGCCTGCGCCATAAACGGAGAATGAAACGCTCCGCTGACCGCAAGACGTTTTGCTCTGCCCTTTTCGGCGGAAAAGGCCTCGATTAAGGCTGTAACATTTTCTTCTTTTGCGGCTACAACCGTCTGTGCGGGGCTGTTGTAGTTTACAGGATATGTATCGGAAAATTTCGAGCAGATTTCCTCAACCTTTTCGGGAGGTAATTTTAACACGGCAAGCATAGCGCCGGGATTTTCCTTAGCCGCCTTATCCATCAATTCACCCCGACGGCAAACAAGCTTAAACGCCTCTTCGTCGCTTAACATTCCGCTAAACGCGAGCGCGGCGATTTCTCCGAGAGAAAATCCCGCAACACAGTCGGCTTTTATCCCCTTTTCCGAAACGGCTCTCGCCGCCGCTAAATCCGCCGTAAAAACACAGGGCTGGGTATTTACGGTAACGGAAAGCTCCTCCGCGGTACCCTCAAAGCATTGTTTGGAAGTGCCGGGGCGGATACTGTCAGCCATATCGAACACAGACTTCGCGGCGGGAGAATTATCGTACAACTCCTTGCCCATTCCCGAATACTGCGCTCCCTGTCCTGAAAAAACTAACGCTATTTTACCCATTTATCAGCACCGCCTAAAACTTCTTCCGCCTTAGTAAACAAATCCTCGATAATGTCCTTGGCGGGCTCCTCCTTATTAACCATAGAGGCTACCTGACCCGCTAAAACACAGCCGTTTTTAACATCGCCCTCTCTCGCGGCAAGGCGTAAAACACCCGCGCCCTTAGCTTCAAGCTCCTCGTCCGAGTAGGTTGACGAATCATATTCCATTTTTGTATATTCTCTTGTATAGCTTCCTTTAATACAACGCACAGGATGACCGAGGCGTTTACCTGTTACAACGGTATCAATATCCTTTGCCTTTAAAATTTTATCTTTATATTCCTGCGAAATGGTACATTCCTTTGCAACCAAAAAGCGGGTTCCTACCTGGATACCGACAGCGCCGAGCATAAAACTCGCGGCAACCTGACGTCCGTCGGCAATTCCTCCCGCGGCAATTACGGGAATGTTCACGGCGTCAACTACCTGCGGTACAAGCGCCATTGTAGTTAAATCGCCGACGTGGCCTCCGCTTTCACCGCCCTCGGCGATTACAGCGAACGCGCCGAGCTTTTCCATTCTTCTGGCTAAAGCAGTAGACGGAACAACGGGGATAACCTTAATTCCAGCTTCATTCCACTTGTTCATATATTTACCCGGATTTCCCGCGCCCGTAGTAACTACCTTTACGCCTTCCTCAACAACAACGTCCGCCACTTCATCGGCAAACGGGCTCATAAGCATAATATTTACGCCGAAAGGCTTATCAGTAAGCTCCTTGCATTTCCTTATTTCGGCCCTTAACTGTTCTCCGTTTGAATTCATTGCGGCAATAAGCCCGAGTCCGCCCGCGTTACTTACGCCCGCGGCGAGAGAAGCATCCGCTACCCAAGCCATACCGCCCTGAAAAATCGGGTATTTAATTCCGAGTTTCTCGTTAATTACGGTTGAAATCATTATGTATCATCCTTTTTGACAAAAAATCTTTATTTTTAGTATATTTCTTTTAAATATTACATTTTTATTATCAATCCGAACAGTATATTTTTACATAGTAACTCAATATAAAACTATTCTCCATAATTTTACTATATGTAGGCAAAATAGTCAATGCCTATTTTCATATACAAGACTATTTTGCGCTCTGTTAACTGCAGAAATCCTCCAGCAAAAGTCTAAGCTCCTCATCGCTTTCAACCTTAATTCCTTTGTTAAGCATACGTCTGTCCTGTTCGGGTAAAATTGATACGAGAGTATCCGTTTTTTTTATTATTTCTCCCGATTTCGCGTCGACAACCACAATTCTGCCCTCGTCGGATTTCAGCACATAAAGCTCTTTTGGCTCTATTTCCGTAACGGTTTCGGTAGCGTAGGTTTCAAACTGAACCTGCTCGGAGGTCTTATTTCCCTTTGACGCGTCGGCAATCATAGCAACGGCGAACAGAGAATAAACGAGAATACCTGTAATGAGTATAAGCTTTTTCATATTTTCACTTTCCGTTTCTTTTTAAATTATACTAATATTTTCCGCGGTTATCTCGGTAATATTCATACATTTTATCCTGTAAAGCCTAAAAAATTCTCTATATAATGGAAAGAAAATGTCGGTAAAAGGTTTATTTTTCATTAAATTTATGTTATTATGTTAAAGTATAGTGTGTAAGTTTGCAAAAATGTACATAAGTTTTGAATAAGGAGAATTCCTATGCGTGAAACAGACATCAGTAAATTTACAGAAAAAGATAATGAAAGTCTGCTCCCCGACACGACAACGCGAAGATGTTTTAAAGCCGTTGGACGAGCTTTGTTTACTCTTTTAATGGTACTCGTTTTCACGGGAACAATAGTCGGCATATCGCTTTCGGTTTATATAGCAAAAATCGCGTCGGAGCCGACGGGAATTGACTTGAAAGCTAAATCTATAAACCAGACAAGCTTTATCTACGTTAAAAACAGCAAGGGCAAGTTCCAAAAATACCAATCTCTTTACTCGTCTGAAAACAGAGTTTGGGTTAATTTTAACGATATTCCCGAAAATATGAAAGAGGCGCAAATTGCGATTGAGGACAAGCGCTTTACAGAGCATCACGGAGTTGACTGGACGCGTACGCTCGGAGCGGTATTAAATCTTTCAAGCGGTCAGGCAAGCTACGGCGGTTCGACTTTGACGCAACAGCTTATTAAAAATATTTCGGACGATAATGATGTTTCGCTCAACCGTAAATTGCGGGAAATTATTAAGGCGCTAAAGCTTGAAACCGAGTACACCAAGGATGAAATTTTAGAGGCGTATTTGAATGTCGTCAACTACGGAAACAACTGTCAGGGCGTTCAGGCGGCGGCAAATCTTTATTTTGGAAAGGATATTGGAGATTGCTCGCTCGCTCAATGCGCCGCAATCGCCGGTATCACTCAGAATCCGAGCAAATACAATCCACTGTATCACCCCGAGGATAATAAAAAAAGACGTGAAACCGTGCTTGCCGAGATGTACGACCAAAAGATAATTTCAAAGCAGGAATACGCGGACGCTCTGAAAGAATCCGAAAATATGACCTTTGTGGGATTTAAAAAGAGCAACAGAAAGAATATAGGAAGCAAGGTACAAAACTGGTATATCGACGAGCTTCAGCGCGATTTGCAGGCAGACCTCGCGACATATTACAACATAAGCGAAAAGGCGGCGTCAAATAAAATCTTTACCGAGGGACTTAAAATATACTGCGCTATGGATAAGGACACACAGTCATACCTCGAAAATGCCGCAATGAATATCAACACAAGCTATGACGAAGGTATGCAGTGTGCCGCAACTATGATTGATTTAAACGGCGCGGTTATCGCGACAACGGGTTCATCACAGGAAAAAACGAAAAACCTCGTTTTCGACAGAGCAACGCAGTCGGTTTTACAGCCCGGTTCTTCTATTAAACCCGTCGTGGTATATTCATACGCTATTGAAAAAGGAAAGCTTAATTACAGCTCGGTTGTTAAGGACGAGCCCCTCGCAAAATACAAGGTTGTGAAAGGGCATTATGTTGCGGGACCAAACAACTGGTATCTCAGCTATAAAGGCAATATGCTCCTTCCCGACGCAATCGAATGGTCCGCGAACGCGACAGCGGTTCAGGTTATGAATACGATTAGTCCCGAGGCGGCATATAATCAAGTCGTAACCCTGCAGGGCTTTGAACACCTTGACGAACAGGACAAGGATAATACGGGCGGACTTTCAATCGGAGGTCTTACGGGCGGTGTAACCGTCAGAGAAATGGCGGCGGCATTCACTTATATAGGCAACGGCGGAAGATACTTTAAACCGTATACTTATTACTATGTAACTGACGCAGACGGCAATATTATTATAGATAACCGCGACGCGATTCCAAAGACGTCCTATTCGCCCGATACAGCCTATATTATGAACAGACTTCTCCACTATAATATGACATACTGCGCCCACACCAACGCGGCTTACGCGAGGGTTGACGGCTGGGATATAATCGGAAAGACAGGTACTACCGACCGGGATAAGGACTCGTGGTACTGCGGACTAAGCCCGTACTCAACGCTCGCTGTATGGACAGGCTTTGACTCTCCGAGAACAATTTCAAGTACAGGTCAAAGAACGGCGACAACGCTGTTCAGCGATGTTATGGGATATTATCTGAGAAATAAAGCCAAGAAAAACTATGCGAGGCCGACTTCAATTGTTGAGGCAAATTACAACTCGTCAAGCGGAAGCATTTACAACGTCGGCAATGCTTACGAGGGCAGATATTTGGGTTATTATTCCGAAAACAAGCTCCCGTCGGGAAGCTCATCTTACGTTGATTACTACGCGGAAGATAATAACGACTACAACTACCGCACCTATAACAATGATGATTCAAATGACAGTGATGACGAAGACGACGACAGCGGAGATAACGATGACAACAGCTCCGACGAAGACGATGATGGCAGAGAAAGCGGAGATGAAGACAATAACTCAAACAGCAATAACTCCGATGATAACGACTCCAATGCCGACGGCAATGACGGGGAAGATGAAAACCCCGCGTCTGAATAAATAAATTTTCCGAAAGGATTGATATAATGGTACAGGTTGCAATTATGGGATACGGAGTAGTAGGCTCCGGCGTTGCAGAAATTATTACAACTCATAAGAAAAAGCTCTTCGCAAGCTTAGGCGAAGAGGTGTATATAAAGAAAATTTTAGACTTGCGTGAATTTCCCGACTCCCCTCTTTCAGACCGTTTCACGAAAAATTTTAACGATATTTTAAACGACGCTGAAATCAGAGTTGTAGCGGAGGTTATGGGCGGAATAAATCCGGCATATGATTACACAACGAAGCTTTTAAAAGCGGGAAAAAGCGTTGTAACCTCCAATAAAGAGCTTGTAGCGTCAAAGGGAGCTCAGCTTATTGAAATTGCAAAAAACAACAACGCGAATTTTCTTTTCGAGGCTTCGGTAGGAGGAGGTATTCCGATTCTCCGTCCTCTTATCCAATGCCTTGTCGCAAACAATGTTAAGGAAATCGCGGGAATTTTAAACGGCACGACAAACTTTATTCTCTCGAAGATGATAAACGAAGGTATGGATTTTGACTCGGCTTTAAAGCTCGCGCAGGATTTAGGCTTTGCGGAGCGCAACCCGGAGGCTGATGTTGAGGGTCACGACGCTTGCCGTAAAATTTGTATTCTCGCCTCGCTCGCCTACGGAAAGCACATTTATCCCGACAATATACACACAGAGGGAATTACAAAAATAAGCCTTAAAGACGTAAAATACGCCTCCGATTACAAAAGCGTAATTAAGCTTATCGGCGACGTTAAGCTTTTAGATAACGGTAAAATCGACATATTCGTATCTCCTATGCTTATCGGCAAAAAGAGCCAGCTCGCTAACATAAACGATGAGTTTAACGGAATTATGGTAAGAGGCGACTGTACCGACGACGTTCTGTTCTACGGCAAGGGCGCGGGTTCTCTCCCGACAGCCTCGGCTGTTGTAGCTGACATAATGGACAGCTGTATGCACATCAAAGAAAGAAAACATCTGTACTGGGCTGACAGCAACAATGAGAGCGTTTTGCCATATAATGAATCGAGAACCAGAATGTATCTTAGAGTAAACACACCAAACGCGCTCGATAAAATAAATAAAATTTTCGGCAAGGTTTATGTAATTGCAAGCGACGAAGAGCTTGCGGTAGCAACAGACCTTATGAAAATCTCTCAAATTGAAAGCAACCTTGAAAAGCTTGAAAGCGAGGGCGTAAAGGTTCTCTCAAAAATCAGAATAAGCGATTTATAACAGGTAATGAGGTAATTTTAAAAAGGAGTAAAATAAATGAGTTTAATTGTACAGAAATTCGGAGGCAGTTCGGTCGCGAACGCCGAACGTGTATTTAATGTCGCCCGTATTGTTACGTCAACCTATGACGAGGGCAACGATGTAGTTGTTGTCGTTTCCGCGCAGGGCGATACTACCGATGATTTAATCGCCAAAGGAAATGAAATTAACCCTAACGCGTCAAAAAGAGAAAGGGATATGCTTTTATCGGCAGGCGAACAGATAAGCATCTCGCTTTTGGCTATGGCGATTGAAAAGCTCGGATACCCTGTCGTATCGCTTTTAGGCTGGCAGGCAGGCTTTCAGACAAGCTCCGCGCACACTTCGGCGCGTATCAAACGGGTTGTTCCCAACCGCATAAGAAAAGAGCTCGACAAGAAATGTATCGTTGTTGTGGCGGGTTTTCAGGGAATTTCAAAATATGACGACATCACAACCTTGGGCAGAGGCGGTTCGGATACATCAGCGGTAGCAATTGCGGCGGCAATGCACGCAGATTTGTGCCAGATTTATACTGACGTCGAGGGCGTTTATACCGCAGACCCGAGAAAAGTTAAAAACGCAAGAAAGCTTAAAGATATTTCCTACGATGAAATGCTTGAGCTTGCGACCTTAGGCGCGCAGGTACTTAACAACCGTTCCGTGGAAATGGCAAAAAAATATAACATTGAGCTCGAAGTCCTTTCAAGCTTGGTAAAGGCTCCGGGTACTATAGTAAAGGAGAAAAGTAAAATGGAGAAAATGTTAATCAGCGGTGTTGCAAAGGATACAGACGTAGCGAGAATTTCGGTTATCGGAGTTCCCGATGAGCCCGGATTCGCTTTTAAAATATTCTCAAAGCTTTCGTCAAAAAACATCAACGTTGATATTATCCTCCAGTCTATCGGCCACAACGGCAAAAAGGACATTTCCTTTACCGTAGCTAAGGACAGAGCCGCTGACGCGGAAAAATGCGTTCAGGATTATGTAGAGAACGTAAACGCCAAGGATTTCATCGTAAACACGGAAGTTGCAAAGATTTCGATTGTCGGCGCAGGTATGGAAAGCCACGCAGGCGTTGCGACAAAAATGTTCGAGGCGCTTTATGACGCGCAAATCAACATTCAGATGATAGCAACCTCAGAAATTAAAGTAAGCGTTCTTATAGATAAAAAGGACGCCGACAGAGCGGTGTCCGCAATTCACGAAAAATTCTTTGAACAGTAAGGAGATAATAAAATGAAAAAAGATTTAGGCGTACTTCCCGCTGTATTTCCAATGCCCGTGCTTATGATTGCGACTTATGACGAAAACGGCGTCATCGACGTTATGAACGCCGCTTGGGGTTCAATCTGCGCTCCCGACAAAATCGCTCTCTTTATAAGCGAACCTCACAAAACCACGAAAAATATCAGAAAGGTAAAGGCTTTTACCGTTGCTCTCGCTGACGAAAAGCACACGGCGGAGGCGGACTACTTCGGTATTGCTACAGGAAATAAAACACCCGACAAATTTGAGCGCACAGGTTTTACGGCTGTTAAAAGCAAAAATGTAAACGCTCCGATTATTGATGAATTTCCTCTTTCGCTCGAATGTGAGCTTGCAGAGATAACCGAAACCGAAAACCTCCACGCTGTTGTAGGTAAAATTGTCAACGTCTGCGCTGACGAGGAAGTAATCGGAGATGACGGAAAGGTTAATCCCGAAAAATTAAACGCAATCTTATTCGACCAATTCCGCTCGGGATATTACAACATCGGCGATAAAGTCGGTCAGGCTTGGAGTTCGGGTAAAAAGTTTTAAATTCCTTCGTCACCATATACAGCCTTAATTTAAAGCTCATATTCCAAAAACGTTTTCGGGTTTTATACGGCTTTGAATGGGAAGATAAGGTTTTCTGAACTTATATTCATAAAATAAAGCGCACAACTCCTGCTCTTTTGTCAGAGCAGGAGTTGTTTTAATTGTGTATAAATTTTGCGAATTATTTTTTTACCTTTCCGCCCTCAACCACAAGCTGTTCCTCGTAGTCCTTACCGTAGGTATCGGCGAGGGTTTTTTCGTAGTTTTTATGGAAAAATTTTTCTTTTCCGAGTGCTTTAATTTCATCGTTAATCCAATTTAAAAGCGTTCTGTTTCCTTTTGATACCGCAGGAGCAATCGTATCTTTACTTCCGAGCGAGGGTATTCCCACAGTATAGCCTTTATTCTGGAGAGCGTACGCAATGACCTCCGTGTTGTCGTTTGCCCACGCGGCGCCCTCGCCGTTTTCCAATGCCGTTTTAGCCTGCGCGTAAGCGTCAAATTTCTTCAGCTTTATGTCGGGATGATTTTCTGTAAGATATGTTTCGGCTGTCGTACCCGAAATTACTATGACCTCATCGCCGTCTTTAATGTCATTAAGGTTTTTTATTACCTTTTTGTCAGGAGATACCACTCCGAGCGAAACGCTCATATAAGGGAGCGCGAAATCCACTTCCTCCTTACGCTCGTCTGTCACGGTAAAATTAGCGAGAATGATGTCTGCTTTTCCTGTCTGCAAATACTCAATACGATTCGCCGCCTCGGTCGATACATACTCCGCCTTTACGCCCAAATCCTTTGCAAGGCGTTTTGCGAAATAGACGTCATAGCCCTGATACTCGCCGTTTTCGTCAACGTATCCAAATGGGTTTTTATCGGAAAATACGCCGATTTTAACCGTACCGCTCTCTTTAATCTCATCAAGCGTACGGTAAACTGTCTTTTTTGAAGTGTTATCCGCGTTTGAGCTCGTATCGGAACAGCCCGCGGCAACGGCAACAATCATCATTACCGCGGTAATTACAGCAAGTATTCTCTTAAATTTTTTCATTTAATTACCTCTTTTTCTCTATTAATTCAAACCTTTCGGTTTAATGTATCGGTATGATTTTTAACCGCGTCGTACTCAAAAGTATTAAAAAATCTTCTCGCACGTTCGGTTTTCGGATTATCAAATATCCTTTCGGGAATGTCCTCCTCGATGATTTCACCCTTATCCAAAAACAGCACCCTGTCGGAAACCGCCCTTGCGAACGACATTTCGTGGGTAACTACTATCATCGTTCTCCCCTGCTTTGCAAGTTCAAGAATTGTATCGAGCACCTCCCGCACCATTTCGGGGTCAAGCGCCGCTGTCACCTCGTCAAAAAGCATTATCTCGGGGTGCATACAAAGCGCGCGTACAATGGCAACTCTCTGCTTCTGACCTCCGGAAAGCTGGCGGGGATAAACATCTCTTTTATCCGAAAGTCCAACCTTTTCAAGCAAATATTCCGCCTCTTTTATAACGTCTGATTTACTGCGTTTTTGAACCTTTATCGGCGCGAGAATTATGTTTTGAAGAACGGTTTTGTGGGGAAACAGCTCATAGCTTTGGA
The DNA here is from genome assembly GCA_947585745.1 of uncultured Clostridia bacterium. Lineage (GTDB taxonomy): Bacteria > Bacillota > Clostridia > Oscillospirales > Acutalibacteraceae > Ruminococcoides. The sequence continues at coordinate 24,498 of CANPXF010000019.1, forward strand.
ATACCATTCCAATTTTTTGGCGGATTTCGGCAATATTCTTTTTATTGCGGTCTATTTTCTCGCCGTAAAGTTTAATTTCTCCGCCCTGTATTTCCTCAAGCCCGTTGATACATCTAAGCAACGTACTTTTCCCACAGCCTGACGGTCCGATTATAACGACAACCTCTCCTCTGTTCACCGTAAGATTAAAATCCTTTAAAATGAGGTTATCTCCGTAGGATTTTTTGAGATGTTCTATTGTAAGAAGTTTATCAGCCATTTTAAGCACTCCACTTCTTTTCAAGATAAGACGCAAGCAGGCTTATAGGCCAGCAAGCCAAAAAATACAAAATGAATACCGTGAGATAAAGTCCGAAAGCCGCGTTCGGAGCGGTCATTCGGTTCGCCTCAATAATCTGTTGGGTTACCTTCAGCGCCTCAACAACGCCTATCATCATAACTAAGCTTGTCGTCTTTATCATTCTGGTGACAAGATTTATGGAAAGAGGGATAAGTCTTCGTAACGTCTGCGGAATAACAATATAGAAGTAGGTCTGCGCTTTATTTAAACCGAGAGCATAACTGCTCTCGTACTGGTGCTTAGGTATATTTGAAACCGCTCCGCGCACTAAATCTCCCATTTCCGCAGTTCCCCAAAATGTAAATACAATTATCGAGGCAAGCTCGGCGTCTAAATTTAAGCCGAACATTCTCGTTGTGCCGAAAAAAACGATAAAAAGAAGAACCATTTGAGGCATAATACGCACGATTTCCAGGTAAACTCTTGAAACAACACTTATAACGGTATTTTTATATGTCATTACTATACCGAATACAATGCCAAAAACAATGCTGAAAATGACGGAAACGAGGCTTATTCTAAGCGCCGTGCAAAGTCCGTCGATGAGCCTTATAAAATTGTTTCCTTTAAGGAGGACATCAATCCCCAAAGCTTGCATAGCTAAGCCTCCTCTCTACAACCGAGCCGATAACGGATACGGGCAACAGTATGAGCAGATAGAAAACTACAAGCATCACAAGACATTCAGCGGTTTTATAGTAAAGCCCGATTAAATCCTTAGCCGTAAACATCAAATCCATAAGGCTTATCGCGCTAAATACGCTTGTTTCCTTTAAAAGAAAAATTATATTAGCAACAAAAGCAGGCGTGCTGTAGGTTATTGCTTGCGGTAATACAATATGAAACATAACCTGCGCTTTGCTCATTCCAAGGCTCAAAGCCGTTTCGTACTGGATTTTATCAACGGCTTCGATTCCGCTCCTGAAGGTTTCCGCCATATAGCTTCCGCCTAAAAGTCCAAGTCCTAAAACTCCGCAAAATTCGGGCGAAAAGCTGACTCCGATTTTCGGAAGCCCGAAATAAATAAAAAAAAGCTGGATAAGCAAGGGGGTGTTTCTGAAAATCTCGATATAAATTTTTGCCGTCTGCCGAAGCACCGGAATACGGTAATGAACAATCAATGAAACCGCAAGACCGATAGCCACCGAAAAAAGCACCCCGAGCCACCCTATCTTCAAGGTAAGAACCGTCGCTTTTTCATACAACGGAAGGTATTTTTCAATTACGCTCCAATTCAATCTATCACTTCTTTCCAACCGTCGTAACATATTATGTAATTTTTCTTCTTGTGATACCAAAATGTTAATAAAACAGTAAAAAAGCCTGTTACAAAAAGGCTCTATAAAATCGGGATAACAAACAGAGCGTGAAAAAATAAAAAACAGCCTTAAAAAATAAGGCTGTTTTTTAAAATACTAAGAAATTTATTCTGAAATCTGATACCTGAAATTTCTGTCATTCGCAAAATCATCAGTAACCGAAAAGCTCAACTCAACGCTTTCACGTTGCTTGGGAATCTTGTAAACATAGGTTACTTTCTCGCTTTTTCCGACGTCTAAATATCTGTTCGGGTCGGGCGAATTAAAACTTTCATATAAAAAGTCGTCTGTATAAAGGTTAATTTCAGCGTCTACATATTCGCTGATGTCGGAAGTGTTTTTAATTATAACATCAACCTTTAAAAATTCGTAGCCGTCACCCGCCTTATCATTTCCGTATGTATCGGTGTAAGATATATTGTCAACGCTGTAACTGAAATCACCCATATCCACAGTTTCATCTGTTGAATAAACAGCTGTCAGGTCCTGCGAGGTTATAAACTCACTTCCCGCATTATCGATTGTTGATACGCATATTATAAAGCCAAACGGAACTATGTAGATTAAAACGACCACAGCAAGCACAATTCCGACCACTGTTGCCGCGATTTTACCGCCTGTCATCGGCTTTTTCGGCGGAATTTGCTGATACTGCTGATATTGGTATGGAACATTTACAGTATTTTGCTGATTATTGTTTTGGTAAACATTCTGATTGTATGAGGGAGCAACCGGCGGAGTTGTATAGCTTGAAGCTTCAGGTGTCCGCGTTTCCTGACTATCTGAATAACTCTGCTCATAGGGATTTTCCTCATTTTGATTAATCGAGCCGAATTTATTTTCTTCAATAGTTTTTTCAGCCTCGTTCACAGCCTTTGTACCGCATTTCGGACAGAAATTTCCGTTAAAAATATGACCGCAATTACCGCATTTCATAGCAACACTTCCTTGTATAATAAAGTTAGTTATTATTGTGCCTCTCCAAGCACATATGCCATACTGTAGGAGGCGCTGTGGATTGATTATCACTTCCTACCGCAAGACGGTTTTAGAAAGGCTCAACCACGCCTCTTTACAGTATTGTTAATCAGTCAGATACCGCATTAGGTTACCGTTAAATCATTCTATACAATCTAATAATATGGAGTTTTTGTCAATAGGATAAAATTCGTCTTTTGTAGATCTCATGCGACCAAGATAATAATTATTATTTTTATCGACTTCAATCCAACCGAAAGAATATAAGGCGGGATAATCTTTATAATAAATTTCTAACGAACAATATATATCTTCATCATTTCCGCTTCGTTCAATACTGTAT
>CANPXF010000020.1 GCA_947585745.1 uncultured Clostridia bacterium
AAAATGCTCCTGCGGAGCATTTTCCCGCCGTTGGGTTTAGTCCGCTTCTTCTCATAATCCGATTTTATATGCGATATATTTTACTTCCTAAATTATGAACGCAGGTCACCCCCTGCCGATACATAAATTGCTTGTAAATTCATGGCGGCTGTCTTTTTGGCAAAAGTTGTGAGCGGACTTGAAAGGCGGAAAGAGAAAATGCTCCTGCGGAGCATTTTCCCGCCGTTGGGTTTAGTCCGCTTCTTCTCATAATCCGATTTTATATGCGATATTTTTTACTTCCTAAATTATGAACGCAGGTCACCCCCTGCCGATACATAAATCGCTGTAAATTCATGACGGCTACTCAGCCTCTTTTAATTTATAATTTAACTATCACCAAAAATTTTCTTAAATTTTAGTAAATCTTAACAAATAGGATTAAATCTATTGACAAAATAAAAAAAAGCTTTTATTTTATAGATAAGAAGTGGGGAAAATTTCACTTCTGAAACGAATGTATCTAAAATTTAAAAGAAAAAAGGATGAAAATTATGAAACGAACAAAATTGACAGCAATTGTATTAACATCTTTAATGATTACATCAGTAATCCCATTTAATGTTAATGCTATAAGAACAACAAATGTTAACACTTCTGTTGAAAGCAGTACGAATACTGAATCTACAGAAACAACAGCACCTACAACGGTTACAGAACCTACAACGGCAAGTGAACAAGTAACAACAGAACCTACAACAGCTGATGTTACTTCCAAAAAGCCGACAACAAGTGCAAAAACAAAAATAAGTTTAAACAAAACGTCAAAAACTCTTTATGTTAAACAAAGCTTTAATCTGAAACCGAGTATTAAAAACGGCAAAGGAAAAACAACATATAAATCAAGCAACAAAAAGGTCGCAAAGGTTAATTCAAGCGGAAAGGTGACGGCAGTTAAGAAGGGTACAGCTAAGATTACCGTTACAAACAACAAAGTAAAGGCTTCGTGTAAGGTAACAGTAAAAAATCCAAAGCTTAATAAGAAAAAAGTTACTCTGAAAACAACGAAAACCAAATTTGGAGTAAAAACTTATCAGCTTAAAGTTATCGGAGCGAATGCTAAAGTTAAGTGGTCGAGTTCAAAAAAATCGATTGCAACTGTAAGTAAAAAGGGCAAAATCACCGCAAAGAAAAAAGGTACCGCTACAATCACCGCAAAATATAGAGGGAAAAAATATAATTGTAAAGTGACTGTTGAATCGGTATCAAAACTTGAAAAAGAAATTGAGTTTTCATCTGTTTTATGTAAAAAGGTTTCATCTTATACTAAGAATATAGGAGAACCTGCTACAGAATCAGAGATTTGGGATTTAGTTGAATGTTATTCAAAATCAAATTTAGGACAATTTATAAAGAAAGGCTATAGTATTTCTACTCTAAATAAATATAGCGATAAAATTGAAAAAATATTAGGAGAGCCGACGTTTTCAATTAAAGATACGAAGGTAGCCAAACTAAATGGAAACGGTATTGTTCCAGTAAATAAAGGCAAAACAACTTTCGTTGCAAAATATGATAATAAGAGCATAAGCATACCGATTACGATTACGAAAGTAAGTGAAACAACGTACAAAGGCAAAAAAAGCAAAGCTGTTTACAGTAATCGAGAGGCGTACAATACCATAAAAGAAACATTTTATAACTATATTTTAAAGGGAGAAACGCCTGAATATGAGAGTATGACCTGCTATTATGATTCCTCAAAACTTGAAAGTTTCATTGATAAGTCTGCAAAAGATGAGTATGAAAACGGAGAAAACTTCGCTTATTTTGTGGGTAATTCTGAATTTTGGAATTTCATTGATTGGGATGAAACAAAATATGGTATGGAAATTTGGACTTTTGAACAGACAAAAGAAGAAAAGCAGGAAAGTAAATTATTATATAATACTGCCGATCAGATTTTAAAAGAGATAAACTTCGACGAATATAATTCAATTGTTCAAGGCATTTTTGCATTAGATATTTGGATAAGCAGGCATTGCAAATATGATTTAGATTATCACGGAACAAGTGACGCGAAATATGTTATAATCGACCATACAGGAGTATGTGGAAATTATGCCAATGCTACTGTCTATTTATGTACTTTAAGAAGAATACCCTGTGTATATATCGACTATTTCCCTAAGAATGGAGAAGGTCACGCTTGGAACGCCATAAAATATGACGGTAAGTGGTATCACCTCGATATATTGTGGAATGAGCTTTTTTTAGGGGATTCTGACATAAACAACCTTGCCGACCATTCCTCTAATTTTGACAATTTCATTGGTGTAAAAATCAATATTGAAAAAAACAGTTTGGATCTGGGAATAGACAGAGATACTCTCTATGATTTAACTGCTCATTTTTTGAAAGACGGAGTTTATTATCAGTATAAAGTAGAATATACTCCCGAATTTTTCAATAAAGTATTTGGCTGGAACGGAACTGAACAGATAGATATTAAAACTCTTGAAATAGAGTATATAGATGAATAAATATTATTGAAGGCGTTATAGATTTTTCTATAACGCTTTTTTTATGCAAAAATTCAACCGTTGTATGTAATCCGGAAGCATACAACGGTTTTTTATATTCAATTCTACAGCAAGAGTATTGACCTCAACAGTTGAAAAAAACAAACAGCCATTATATAATAAATTTAACATTAAATTGCGCCCCGCTACAATTGAGGAGAAAACAATATGCCTAAAGTAAAAAATTGAGCCTATGTCTGATTTCCGAATTTATATTGAATACGATAACGGAGAAAAAAGAATATTTGACGTATCGCCGTATATAATCGGAGAGTGGTTCGGTAAGCTTAAAAATCCCGATGTCTTTAAAACTGTTCATCCAAAAGGAGATACGGTCGAATGGCAGGGCGGTCAGGATATCGCCCCTCACGAGCTTTATGATTTGTCCGAACCGATACAGCAAAATATTTAATAATATTTATACACTAATAAAATTACCTCCTTATAAAAACTATAAAGTCAAAAAAATTTAAAATTTTTGAAACTTTTTCTCTGTTTTTTGACACTACTATAGTGAGGAGAGATGAAGATGGGTAACAGCGACAGCAACGTCACGTCTGTTTTCGATAGAATTTATAACTCCACAAATAAGAAAGTTCTCGCCTTTATCGTGGCTAAATGCGGTAATATGGAAGATGTTAACGATATTCTTCAGGAAACATATATGGAGTTGTATACTACGCTTCTTAACAAGGGAGAAAATTATATCGAAAACGACAACGCATTCATAATTAATATTGCAAAAAGTAAAATATATAAGCACTATACCGTTTTACAAAGAGTAAAGGCGGACTTGCCGTTGTCCTTTTTAACTAACGACAACGGTGAAATAACGCTTGACCTGCAACCTGAGGAAGCTTATCTTGAGGACAGTATATGCACAAACGAGCTTGTAAATGAAATTGAGGATATAATCGCGGGCAAACCGCAGGAAATCCGTAAAATTTTCTTTCTCAGGTTTTCGCTTGAGCTGTCTATAACGGATATTGCAAATCTTATGCGGGTTAAAGAGTCCTACATAAAAAACAAGCTTTATCGAACAATACAGGAAATAAGAGAAATATACAAAGCAAGGGGTGAAGTGATATGAGAGAAGACAAGTTGATTAAATCCGCAACCGACCGACAAATGCCTGATTTTGATAAAATCAGAGAAGACATACTCAATCATACTTCACAAAAACAAAAACCGAAAATAATTACCCTGAAACCGACAAAGCTTATTTCGGTAGCCGTTATTATTGCCTTTGCCGTGACAGGTACAATTGTTGCGGTTGCGAACCAGAACGGCGGACTTTTCTCTCCAAAATCGGAGGAAACAATTACCGCTCCCGTTGCTCAAACCGAAAGCGCCTCTCCCAAGGCTACACATCACTCTTCAAGCTCTGACAGCAAAAAGCCTGAACAGCCAAAGCGTCAAAGTGAAGCTCAGAAAATAAAAAATAATATCAAAAGCCTCAAAGAAAGCGGTGTCCCCGTAGAATGGCTTTATATTCTCGGTAAAGCCGAGGGATATAATATCTGCTACGCGGGTAACAAAAACTCGTCAGATTACAGCTGTGATTATATAATCGGCGACTACACATTCTCCGCAGTAAGCGGGCAGTATCCGTACGGACTCGGAATTTATGTCTGCGATAAAAAGGAAAGCTACACCCTTTCGGACGCCTATGAGGCAGGAATTTTTGATAACTTTTCAGCCGTCGCTTCGCTTATAGGAGAATACGGCGAAAGAGATATCGGAATTGATGTTACGGATAAAAACCCAACCTCCGAAAACTTCCGCGATTATTTCGGCGGTCAGGACATCCTTTCAATGGCAAGGCTTAAATCCACAGATAATTATGAGCTTTATTTTAACATACCGTCAAGCTATTCAAACAAGCAGTATGAAAAAACAATTGATAACTACACATTTTATGTAAATATGGTTCAGCAACCCTATGAGCTTGGACTTTATGTAGTTTGCGACAATAAAATTTTGACGCTTGACGAGGCTTTAAACAGTCAGATAATTGATATGCAACAGGTTTTTGACGCGGTTCACGGGGCAAGCGATATTCCCTACAACTGGAGCCTGTTTAAAAGCGAAGAGGAACAAACTGTTTCCACCGAAAACTCAAGTGAAGAATCAGCTACGGACGGAGAATTATCTTAAAAAATCGGGAAGGCGCAAGTCTTCCCGATATTTTTTGCGGAGCTACATCATCAGAGCGTGTATACTTTTATATTTCCTGAACAAATAATACAAATATGTAACTTGATTATAATATAATTGTGTATTAGAATTATAATTGTGTCTATACGACCTGCGAGGTGAGTTTATGCCCGATATTAACGATTTGTTTGAACAATTTCCCGACTATGACGTTTTTTCGGGAAAAACCGCTCCCGCAAATCGAGCAAAAGCAAAAAAAAGCGTAAAACCCAAAGAGCCTGAACCGCGTTCAAATACGGACTACGGCGACGGTTTCGGCAAAGCGGACAAGCCCGTTAGGATTAAAAGAAATTCGGGCGGTAATTTTTTGACGGTTTTCTTCTTCCCCGTCTTGATTCTCTGGCTGGAAATTTCTTTAAGGCTCGGGTGTCAAGAGGCGTTTGAGCCAATCAGTATCTTATACCTCGTTTGCTTTTCACTTCCGATAGCCTTTGCCCTTACGCTGATATGCACGTTTACGGGCAGAAGGTTTAATCTCGTTCTTTGCAATATTTTTACATTTACTTTAACCGTTTTCTATGCTTACGAGCTTATTTATTTTAGCGTATTTAAGCGGTTTTTCAGCTTTTCACATACTTCAGCTTTGACCGCGCAACAGATAACAGACGCAATAATCGACAGAAAATTTTATCTTATTGCGATTATAATACCGTTTATATTTAACCTTTTAATAGGGCATAAAATTTTTTCGTTTCAAAAACTGCGTTTTCCCGCAAAAATCACGCTTGTCCTCGTCGCGGTATTGATACAGCTTATAGGGTTGACAATGGTTTCAATAAGCAAGGATACAGACGTTAAGGCTTCAAGCTACAATATATATCACGGAGAATTTGACGACGGGCGTATTCAGGAAAGATTCGGCATTTTGACAATGGAAAGGCTCGACGCTTTTCCTTCAGAATAAGGGTTTTGTATATTGTAACCCTCATATATTGATGATAAAATAAGCGAGGAGATGATAGTATGCGTAATTTTATATATAAAATTCAGGCGTTTATGCGCGGACGATACGGCTTTGACGAGCTCAATATGAGCATACTGGTTATTGCGCTTATTATAAATATCGTTGGCAGATTTATTTTTAACTTTACAGCAAGAATGATTTTCAGGCTTATTTCGTTCGCGTTAATTATTATCTTTATTTTCAGAATGTTGTCGAGAAACTGCTATCAGAGGAATCGTGAAAATGAAGTGTTTAAACCGATTTTCACCAAAACCGTTGATTTTTTTAAATTTAACTACCGACGATTCAAAGACGGCAGAACCCACCGTTACTACAAGTGTCCGAATTGCAAGGCACAGCTTAGAGTAAAAAATATAAAGGGTAAACACACTATACGCTGTCCGAAATGCGGTAATCAATTTCAAAAGAAGATCAGATAAAGGAAGGTGTAAATATGGATAATCTTTGGCTTGTTATACCCTGCTACAATGAGCAGGAAGTCCTCCCCGAAACCTCAAAACGCCTTTATAAAATTATGGCGGATATGATTATAAACAAAAAAATCGCGCCCGAAAGCAAAATCGCCTTTGTAAACGACGGAAGTAAAGACAACACCTGGAAACTGATTGAAAAATATCACGCAGGCATTGATATGTTTGTAGGTATAAATTTATCGAGGAATAAGGGACATCAAAACGCGCTCTTAGCGGGACTTACGGTCGCTAAAGATTACGCGGATATGGTTATTACGCTTGACGCCGATTTACAGGACGACGTTGATAAAATCCCCGAATTTGTGGACAAATATTACGAGGGCAACGACATTGTTTACGGAGTGAGAAACAACCGCGACACAGACACGGGATTCAAGAGGAACACGGCGCAGGGTTTCTATAAATTTATGAGAGCGCTCGGAGTGGACATCGTTGACAATCACGCCGACTACAGACTTATGAGCAAGCGCGCAATTGAGGGACTTTTAGAGTTTGGCGAGGTCAATGTGTTCCTGCGCGGTATCATTCCGCAAATAGGCTATCCATGCGCTATAGTTGAATACAAACGAAATGAGAGATTGGCGGGCGAGTCTAAATATCCGCTTAGAAAAATGCTCGCGTTCGCCTTTGACGGAATAACGTCTTTTTCTGTAAAGCCGTTAAGAATTTCGCTGTTTTTGGGAGTTATCGCCTTTATTGTCGCAATTATAATTTTGATTTACTGTATAGTCCAGTTTTTCCTCGGAAACACCGTGAGCGGTTGGGCAAGTCTGAGCGTATCGCTTTGGGGAATAGGCGGAATGCAGCTGCTTATGCTTGGAATTATCGGAGAATACATCGGCAAAATCTACCTGGAGAGCAAGCACAGACCTAAGTTTATCATACAGGAAATTCTTTACAAGGAGTTTTAAAGCTTTCACTTAATAGATATAAAAAGGCCGGACAGACATTTGTCTGTCCGACCTTTTTATTACGCTTTTATTCAACGGTTACCGACTTAGCCAAGTTTCTCGGCTGGTCGGGGTTATTACCTCGGTTTACTGAGGTATAGTACGCAAGTATCTGTAGCGGAAGGACCGCTGTAATAGGCATAAGAAGCTCGTCGATATGCGGAATTATAATCTTATAATCAGCTATGCCGTCTTTTATTTTATTCGCGCACGAATCGGTGCATACCAAAATCACCTTTGCGCCTCTTGACTTAACCTCAACAACATTTGAAATCGTCTTTTCAATCAAATCCGACTGAGTCGCGACCGCGATTACAGGCATCTCATCGTCAATAAGAGATATTGTTCCGTGTTTAAGCTCGCCTGCGGCGTAGGACTCGGAATGAATATAGGAAACCTCTTTTAGCTTTAAAGAGCCTTCCATTGAAAGCGCGTAGTCAAGTCCGCGTCCGATATACAAAAGGCTGTCGGCTGTAATAAGCTTTGAGCCTACATACTGGCAGATTTCGTCAACGCTTTCAATAACATATTTTACCGCCTCGGGCATTTTTTGCAGAGCCGAAGTCAAACGCTTACACTCCGCGGTGCTTACAGTACCTTTCGCCAAAGCAAGCTCAAATGCAAACAAGTACATAACCGAAATTTGAGTTATATACGCCTTTGTTGAGGCCACGGCTATTTCAGGTCCCGCAAGCGTGTAAATTACCATATCCGCCTCGCGGGCTATAGAGCTACCCTTTGCGTTAACAATCGCAAGAACCTTTGCCCCGCGTTGTTTTGAAAGTCGGAGCGCCGCTAAAGAGTCTGCGGTTTCGCCCGACTGAGAAATTATAATTACGAGGTCGCCCTCGCCTATAATCGGATTTCTGTAGCGGAACTCCGACGCAATATCTACGTTTACGGGAACTCTCGCTATATCCTCAATGACATATTTGCCGACCATTCCCGCGTGCATTGCGGTTCCGCAGGCAACAACGGTTATCGACTTCAAATCCTTCAAAATATCAAGCGTTAAACCGCATTCGTCAAGATTCGGAAGACCTCCCCTGATTCTCGGGTTAACGGTTGTGCTGATAGCAGTAGGCTGTTCGTTGATTTCCTTTATCATAAAGTGCGGATACCCTGCCTTTTGAGCCGCCTCGCGGTCCCAATCCGCAACCTTTAGCTCCTTTTCAATCGGGTTAAGGTATTTATCAACAAAGCTTACGCTGTCGCGCGTCAGAGTGGCTATCTCATCGTGTTCAAGAAGATAGTAGTTCTTTGTGTACTGCAAAATCGCCGTGACGTCTGACGCGATAAAGCTTTCTCCGTCAGCAACTCCGACAATAAGCGGGCTTTCACGTCTTACCGCGTAAATTCTGTCGGGAAATTCCGCGAACATAATTCCCAGCGCGAACGAGCCTGTAACCTCGCCCATTACTTTATCTATAGTCGTGATAGGGTCGCCGTCATAGTAATAATCAAGCAACTGCGCCACAACCTCTGTATCGGTTTCGGAAATAAATGTTTTTCCCTTGCCTGTTAAAAATTCTTTAAGCTCCTGATAATTTTCGATAATACCGTTATGAACAATGGTTACTCTCGGAGCGCTGTGGGGATGCGAGTTAACATCCGAAGGCTCTCCGTGAGTTGCCCAACGCGTATGACCTATTCCGATATGTCCTTCGGGTTTTCCGAGTGTTTCAAGCTTATTTTTAAGGTTTGAAAGCTTTCCCTCGGATTTTACTGTTTCGATAATATTTTTTTCATCAAACACCGCAATTCCCGCGGAGTCATATCCTCTGTATTCAAGATTTGTAAGTGTACTTACAAGCACCTCGCTACAGTCGCGCGGTCCTGCATATCCAACTATTCCACACATACCTTTCACCTTCAATATATTATATTAAATCAATCTGTGTTTTTATGATTATTATGCTCAAACTTTATGATGAAATGTCGGAACAATTTCCGCAAGCTTTTCGACAACCTTTTCGCTGTCGTTTTTATCAGCAAATCCTTCAATCTCATCAAGCTGAGAAAGAAGCTTTTCCGAATCTATTTCAATTTGATTGCCTATAAATATTTTTTTATTCGACGTCTTTTTCAGACCTTCTTCGTCCATTAAAAGCTCCTCGAAAAGCTTTTCTCCGGGGCGAAGTCCCGTAAATTTAATTTCAACGTCCTCATAGGGGACCTTGCCGTACATACGGATTAAGTTTTCCGCAAGGGTAACAATTCTAACGGGATCGCCCATATCAAGCACAAAAATTTCACCGCCCGACGCCATAGCGCCCGCCTCTAAAACCAAAGACACCGCCTCGGGAATTGTCATAAAATAGCGGATAATATCGGGGTGGGTCACCGTTACGGGCTTTCCGCTTTCAATCTGACGTCTGAACAGCGGAATAACCGAGCCGTTTGAGCCGAGAACATTTCCGAATCGTGTTGTGACAAACTCGGTGTGGGTGCTGTGCTGAGCCTTATACTGGATAATCATCTCGCAAATTCTTTTCGTACAGCCCATAACATTTGTCGGATTTACAGCCTTATCGGTCGAAATCATAACAAACTTGTCCGCCTTGTAAAATTCCGCGAGCGTCGCCACGTTAAACGTGCCGAAGATATTATTCTTTACGGCCTCCTCGGGAACTACCTCCATAAGCGGAACGTGCTTATGAGCCGCCGCGTGGAATACGAGATTCGGACGGTACTGTTTAAAAATTTTCTCCATTTTATCATAGTCGCGGACCGATGAAATAAGAGTTACAAAATTTATGGAATCGCCATACTCCATAAGCATTTCCTGCTGGACATCGTAGGCATTATTCTCGTAGATATCAATTATAATAATCTGCTTTGGACTGTATTTCGCAATTTGACGAACAAGCTCGGAGCCGATTGAACCGCCTCCGCCTGTAACCATACATACCTTTCCTTTGATATATTTTTTTATCTTGCTTTTATCAAAGGCTATAGGCTCTCTTCCGAGCAAATCCTCAATTTTAATATCCGCCGCCTGCGAGATAAGCTGGGTATGCTCATCATCGAAAAGAAGATTTCCGAGGTACGGTATAACCTTGATTTTGCATTTAGTTTTAGAGCATATATCCAAAATGCGGTGGCGGTCGCCCTTATCACATGACGGAATCGCAAATATAATCTGGTCGACTTTTAATGATTGAACAAGAGTGGGAATATCGTTAGTTGTACCGAACACCCGCACTCCGTGAACCTTTGTGTGAATTTTGCCCGGGTCGTCGTCAACAAGCGCTACGGGCTCTATATTTCTTGAGGGGTTTTCGGGGTCAAATTTCGCGCTTTCAATTTCTGTAAGTATCATTGCCGCCGCATTACCCGCGCCTACAATAAGCGTTCTCTGAGTTTCAGAATATTTGCCCGCGTTTGTGAGAACTAAAAACGTTCTTTTAAAAACAAGCCTGAACGCAAGCACGGCAATTGTTATAATTATATAATTTATCAGGAAGAAAAGCTTTGAAACGTCCTTATTAAGGACATAAAATATGATAAGGGATAAAAACTGTCCCGCGAACATTCCCAAGGCGCAGAAAAAGTAATCCTTAATCTCAAAATAACGCCACATCTTAGAATACGAGCCGATAGAATACTGCACCAAAAAGCACAGTATAGCGTCAATTACGGATATATATATTATACCTCTGTAGCCTATTGAGTAATTTGGGAGGAACTGGCTGAATATATAACTTGTAATCAGTGTGCCGACAATGATAAAAAACACATCGGCGAGAGCCAAGACAACCTTACGTCTTGTAAATTTTCTCATACGCCAAACCCCTATAGAAATAATAATCCGCAGTAAATCGATTTTACCACATAATTATAAGTAAAAAGCATAGAAAAGTCAATATTTTTAAAACAAATTATTGTTTTATATGCTGAAACATTATGGGAATTTTGTAAAATAAATATTATAATTAAAATTATACTTTTAAATCTGAAAAGTCTATTTTTAAATAACCGTTTAAAAAACATAAACAAATTTTATTATGAAATTCGCTAAAGTTCGCGCTTATCAACACAAATTAATAAAAATACGAGGTAAAGACCCGTATCTTTAACAAATTTGACTATAGATTATATAATAAAAATGATGTAGAATACTATAAGGACTATATAAATCGGAATGAGGTGGTTAAAATGCTGAATATATATACTACTGAAAAAGGTGTTCTTAACGAGGTCAAGGAGCTCCAGCCCGATGTTTGGGTTAAGCTTACCACCCCCGACGCGGAAGAAAACCAGCAGATTGTTGACCACTACGGTATCGACTACAGCGATTTGGTAGCGGCTCTCGATGACGAAGAAAGCTCGCGTATTGAGTTTGAGGACAACTACACCCTGATTCTTGTCGATATTCCTATTACCGAAGTCAGAAACGAACAGCCCTACTATACCACAATTCCTCTCGGCATTATTGTCACAAGCGACGCGGTCATAACGGTCTGCCGTGAAGAGGTTGATATTTTTGAAAAGAACCTGCGCTTTAAAATGCGCAACTTCAGCACTCGCAAGCGTATGAGATTTGTGTATCATATTCTCTACAGCATATCGCGTCTTTACCTTTACGACCTTAGAAATATTGATAAGGCGCGTACGGAAATTGAAGAACGCGCGGGCAAGGAAACAAAGGACACGGATATTGTTTCGCTCCACGAGCTTGAGGCTTCTCTCGTATACTTTGCCACTTCGCTAAGGGCTAATAATATGGTAATTACACGCCTTAAAAGGAGCAACGAATTTCCCGAGGACGAGGAGCTTATTGAGGATACAATAATCGAGAACAATCAGGCTATCGAAATGGCTACAATTTACAGAAACATTATCGACTCGACCAGGGAGCTTATCTCGGCGGTTACGAACAACCGACTAAACAACGTGATGAAATATCTTACATCAATTACGCTTGTAATGGCTATACCGACAGTTATTTCGGGTATTTACGGAATGAACCTTAAATGGCTTCCCTTTGCAAACACGATACACGGATTTGCCATAGTATGTCTTGCCACACTTATTATCTGCATAGTAACTCTGTTTATTTTAAAAAGGAAAAAAATGCTTTGATTTTCGGTGGTTGGGAACAACCGCCCTTTTTATTGCAAAAATTTCATTTTTTGATTGATTTTCTTTAAGTTAGTAAGTATAATAAAAACAGAGATTTAGAAAGGGTGACTAACGTGAAAAATTTTAGATTATCCAAAAAAATAATATCGCTGATACTTGCTCTGATTTTAACTGTAAGCACAGCAGTCGTGGCTTTTGCCGTTGACGACGGAGTAACCTTGAATCCCGAGGCTTACCCGAAATTTGCCGACAAGAGCCAGGGCGCGCTTTACGCGCACGCCACCTTGGGAGGCGACAGCGCGCAGGCGTGGCAGAAATGGAGCAGCGGATACAGCGGAATGAACGCTCAAAGCGGAGTAAGGTATTTCTTTTTGCCGAACACAGCTGATGACAGCAGAGTTGAAATTTACAACAACTACAGTGAACAGGCGACAGCAGGAAATGTCACTATAGCACCGTACACAAGCGCCGTTGTAAATTACACAAAGGGAAAAGAAATAAACGTTAAAGTTTCGACAAAAAGCTATAAGCTTGTTGTTTACAAAAGCGACAGCGAGGCCTCCGTTTACGTCAACGATACGACCAATTCCTACATAGACGCGGACGGCAGGGTGCAAAACACCGATTTGTACTCTTTTCTTATTCAAAACAAGGAAAATTCCGTAAAGGGAAGCGACTGCGCAATCGCGGGGAACAACACCGTTTCGGAAACTACCCTGAAAAAAATCAAAGGACGCGGAAACACAAACTGGAGAGATACAGACAAAAAGCCTTTTAATCTTAATTTTAACAGCGCGGTTACAATCGGTCACACAACGGATAAAAAATTCTCGTTTGTATCGAACGCAAAGGACTCCACGCTTTTAAGAAACACGATTATGTACGACCTTGCAAACGACGTCGGCTCGCCGTACGCTCCCGACCAAAGCTTTATCGACTTTTTTGTAAACGGAGTTTACAGAGGCTGTTATATCGCGTGTCAGAAGGTTGACCTCGGAAAAAGCGCGCTTGTAAGTCTGAAAGATAATTCTGATACGCAGGATACCGATTTCAGCTTTTTGGTAGAGGTTGACGTATGGAACTACGCAAGCGACGTTTACTTCATCACCGATAACGGTTATCACGTTGTACTCAAAACCCCCGACCTTGATGGTTATGACGAAAGCGACCCGAGTATGAAAGCGAAATACGACTACATCGAAAGCACCTACGCGAAGCTTGAACAAGCCCTATACGGCGGTACGCTCTCGGACATTGAAAAAATATGCGACTTAAACAGCCTCGCAACACAATATCTTTTACAGGATTTAGGCAAAAACTGCGACGGCGGTTACACGAGCACATACTTTACCTACAACGCTGACGAGGGTAAATTCTACGCGTCTCCTATCTGGGACTGCGACTCATGTTTGGGCGCGGTTGACTGTATGAGGGACGGCTGTTCGGAGTCAACCTGTTACTACAAGGGCTGGACTACGAGAAACGCAACCTATTCGTCAAACCGCAATACTACCGTTAACCCCTACGGTCAGGCGTTCTATGTAAAGGGCACCTCCTCCGACGGAAAAACCTTTGAGCAGATATGCTCGGAAATTTGGAAAGAGAAGTTCATTCCCAAAATTAATATTTTACTTGGTAACGCTCCCTCGGACGGAAAATTAAAAAGCATTGACAGCTATGCAAGCTCAATTTCACAGGCGCAATATAACAACTACATAATGTGGGATTTTATGTGGTATTGCTCAAGATATAACTCAGGTCTTAACAAAAACTATTCGCACGACTATGACGGCGAGCTAAACTACCTCAAGGACTGGACAAGCGCGAGAGCGGACTGGATGACCTCACAGCTTACGGGAGATAAACCCATTGACCCCTCTACCTCGCCGTCTACAAGCCCCAACCCCGACCCCGCTCTTAAAACAGTTTATTTTAAAAACACTCTCGGCTGGAAAGACGTAAATTACTTCGCGTGGACGGGCGGAGTTTGGACAGTTGATAAAGAAACTATGGTATGGCCCGGAAAGCCCGCCGAGCTTATCGGTACTGACGAAAACGGCGTCGAAATTTACAAAGCCTCAATCGACCCCGAATTTAACTTCATTATTTTTGACGAGGGCTATGACGGTGAACAAACGGTAGATATTAGTCTAAGCGACGCGTTTAATATGTATACAGCCACAACTTCTACAGGCAAACTCAACTCGGCGAAAAAAGATATTTACAATGTAAGCGAAGGTGTTTATGAGTCCCCTGCTACTAATCCGACTTCCGCAACCTCCGATACATCTCCGACAAGTCCGACTTCTTTCACAAGCACCACAGACCCGACAACTCCAAGCGGACAAAAGGATATTTACTTTGTAAACAACCTCGGCTGGGATACGGTCAACTTCTATACGTGGAAGGGCAACAACAGCAACAGCCGATGGCCCGGAGAGAAAGCAGAATTAATCGGTAAAAACGCTGACGGATACCCCGTTTACAAAGCGGTTTTTGACAGCAAATATGAGTACATTATCTTTAACAACGGCGACAACGGCCTGCAAACTCAAAATATTGACGCAGACGTCACAAAGGTTATAACAATTAATCCCGACAGCTTTATAATGGAAGGTCAAAAATATATTTACGATGTATTCTCCGACGCGTATGCCGACAATCCGATAGTCGGCGACGTCAATCTTGATAAAACCGTAAATGTTTCTGATGTTACTATAATTCAGAAAAAAATTGTCAAGGCTCTTGAGTTTAACAGTATCCAAGAGAAAATTGCGGATACAAACACGGACAGTAAAGTCAATATCAGAGACGCAACGTTGATTCAGATGTACATTGCAAAAATGCTAAAATCATTTTAATTAAATATTTGCCGATTCCAAGAAAAATTGTTGCATAACATCAGACATAAAACCCGCGCGCATAATTATGCGCGCGGGTTTTATTAAGATATTTTAATTTCAACAATTATTTTAAATTTCAACAATTGCAAAGCTCTGCGGACTTAAAGTCATTTTCTCCCACGACTGTACGTACTCCCCTATTCTGTAAATTTCGGACTTTATTTCGTGCTCGAATTTTACGTCTGTAAGGCGGTCGAGCGGATTTACAAAAACAACATATTTTCCGCGCTTATAAACGAACGGGAATGAATTTTCCTCGGCATAAACAACCTCAAAATCTCCGCTCGCGCTAAACTCCTGATACTTCCTCCTTAATTTCAAAACGTCCTTTACAACCTTATAGATACTGTCCTTTTTACGGCGTTGGTTTTCAACGGTCGGGGCTTTTTCATCTTTATCAACGGGAATATAGGTCGTATCGCTTTCGGAAAAGCCGAAGTTTTTGCCCTTGCGCCATTGCATCGGCGAACGAGAGCCTGTACGGCTGTAGCCTCCCTCAACACTCGTAAGTCCCTTCAGATACCGCATACCTATCTCGTCGCCGTAATAAAGGAACGGAACTCCGGGCAACGTAAAAATTGTCGCGTATGCAATTTTTATCGCCTGCTCGTCAAGATAAGCGGTCAAACGAGGAGTATCGTGATTACAGGTAAAAAAGCTGATGAATCCGCTGTCCTTTGACTTTAAATACGCGGGTACGAACTCATCGGTAAACGCGCGTATATTTCCCTGTCCGTTTTTGTTAAAAAACGCTTTATCTCCCCAATCTCCCGCGCGGAAAAGATTATTGTATCCGTTACCGATATGGTCAAGATAAAAGTCACAATGAAATCCGCCCTTGTTAATCGCGACGGGAGGATTGCACCATTCGGAAACGAGAACCGCGTCGGGATATTCTTTATCCATCATTTTTCTTATATCAGCCCATATTGTCGCGGTCGGCTCCTTTGTATCGTCATTTTTAACGAGCGAATCCGCCATATCTACCCTGAATCCGTCGGCGCCCTGGTCAAGCCAGAACCTCATAATCTCTTTCAACGCCACAATTGTCGCCTGACAGTCGGGATGGTCCATAGGAAGTTGCCACTCGGGGTGTGCAATTTCGGCAAAGCCGTAATTTAAAGCGGGCTGACTGCTGAAATAATTTACCATATAGTTTCCGTCACGCTCGCAAAGTCCGCATATCATTCTATATTCGGGCGGAGCGTCCCATACTGACTTGGTAAATATATATCGGTTTGAAAATTTATTTTCCTTAGCCTGTTTAGCCTGTTTAAACCAAGGGTGGGTATCGCTTGTATGGCCGGGAACAAGGTCGAGTATAATCCGCATCTTCTTTTTATGTACGGTTTTTATAAGCTCGAGCAAGTCCTCGTTAGTTCCGTAGCGCGGCGCAACCTTTTTATAATTTCTGACGTCGTATCCCGCGTCTTTAAAGGGAGAATCATAAATCGGATTAAGCCAGACAGCGTTACAGCCGAGCTGTTTTACATAGTCTAACTTTTCAATAATTCCGCAGATATCTCCTATACCGTCACCGTTACTGTCGTAAAAGCTTTGCGGATAGATTTGATAAAATATTGCGTCATTTAACCATTTTGGCATAATACCAGCTCCTAAATCATTCTACAATTCAATTTTAACATAACTTTAACACATTATGCAATAGAATATACAGGAAAAAAATGGTTTCCAATAATAATCACTTGCAAAAATTAACGCTATCTCATATTATGTTATTAGGTGGTTGCTATGACGATAGAACAGATTGACTCGAGCAAGGTTATGATTCTCCTCGGTTGTAAAGATATGAAAGACTTCTCTCTTGAATACAGCACTCTCGGATTTTCCGACCCTCATTCAAGGAGAATTTTAAGCAGGCTTTTAAAGCTTGCCTGTACAAAAACAGGAATAAGCGTAAGTAACAAGAAAATGTATGTCGAAGCCCTGCCCCACAAAAGCGGATGTCTTATACTTCTGACCTTAACCGATAAAAGCTCGAGGCGAGTTTACAAGATTAAAAAGAGCGACAAAAGCTACTGCTGTATTTTCTCGGATGTTGAGGCGATGATAAACGCGGGCATCGCGCTTGAAAAGTTTATTCTGCCGAAAAGCAAAGTGTATTTAAACGGCGGAAAATATTATCTCATAATAAACACCATGCCCCTCTCTCTTTATCTGATGTCAACGCTTGAGGAATTTTCCGACGCGTATGTATGCAGTAAAACTGCATGCGCAAGAGTAATTGAAAACGGAAAGGAGCTCGGCGACATCAAGGAAATAGGCGCGCATTTCGCGCGAAACAAGCAGTAATAAATAAAAAGTATAACAGGCTTTCGGAAGCTTCCGAAAGCCTTTCTTTTATTTTACTCCCTCATTAATCGGCAAGGAAATTCACTCGGATTTTACGTCAAAATGAAAAGGGTGAATTTATGCTTTTTTAAGACGCCGAACATTTATAAAGACGATTTATTAAGAAAGTAATATTATTCAAAAATTCCATTTTTGTAATTTCTGCCTTTTTTAATAATTTTATGTTGAATTGTTGATAAAAATTGTGTATAATTTTATTGGAAATTTATGTTTGTATAAATTGCCGACAAGTAAAATTTACATAGGGGGTAAATCTCTTGGAAAAACTGTTCAAACTCAAAGAACACGGAACAAACATAAGGACAGAGATTATTGCGGGCTTAACTACTTTCTTTACAATGGCATATATCATCTTTCTAAATCCTGTTATTATCGGTCAGGATTCACCGACCAAAATGGCAGACACAGCCGTGATAACAGCTACCTGTATCGCCGCCGCTATCGGAACGTGGCTTATCGGCTGGCTCTCAAACTACCCGATGGCGCAGGCTCCGGGGCTCGGACTTAACGCTGTATTCGCCTACACGCTTTGCGGTACTTTTAAATTATCGGCAGGCGCCGCGCTCGCCGCCGTATTCATCACAGGTATTCTCTTTATTTTACTTACAGTTACCGGAGCGCGCACGGCTATTGTTAAGGCTATTCCGCTGAATCTGAAAAAGGCTATTTCAGCGGGTATAGGTTTATTTATCGCAATTATCGGTTTTGTTCATTCGGGTATTGTTATCGGCGAAAAAGCAGGCTCATCTACCACCATCGGTCTCGGAAACTTTTCCGACCCTGCCGTATTACTCGCTATTGCGGGACTTATTATTACAATTGTATTCGTTGTAACTAAAGTTCCCGCCGCGCTGTTTTCGGGTATGGTTTTAACGGCTGTAATCGGCTGTATTCTACAGTTTGCTTTTGGAATTGACGTCGGCGTTACCGCTCCGACAAGCTGGGTTCCGTATCTTGATTTCTCATATTTCGGAGCTTGCTTTGAAGGCTTCAAAGACCTGTTTTCAGCGCCTGTCGCCTCACTTCTCGCTACGATGATTACACTTGCGCTCGTCGATATGTTTGATACTATCGGAACTCTTATCGGCGCCGCGGACAAGGCGGGTTATCTTGACGAAAACGGTAACCTTCCTAAAATTGAAAAAGCTATGCTTGCCGACGCTGTCGCAACATCAGCCGGCGCTGTTGTAGGAACGTCAACAGTTACAACTTTTTCAGAGTCTGTTTCAGGTATCGCTGTAGGCGGAAGAACAGGCCTTACATCTACGGTAACGGGAATCTGCTTCGCGCTCGCGCTCGTGCTTTCTCCGATTGTAGGTCTTGTGCCGACTGCCGCTACAGCTCCGTTGCTTATTATTGTCGGCGTTATGATGTGCAGTTCGCTTAAAGACATTGACTGGGGAAATATTGAGGTTGCGATTCCCTGCTTTCTTACCGTTGCGGGTATGCCGTTCTTCTATTCAATCACAGACGGCATTGCGTTCGGTTTTATCGCATATGTAATTATTAAGCTTGCAAAAGGAAAGATTAAGGAAATTCACCCGCTTATGTATATTATCGTGCTTCTTTTTGTAATGAAGTACGCTATAAGCGCGTTTACATCACTACACATTATATAATAAAACCTAAGACATATTCTGCATAGTTAAACTGCGCGGTATTTGAAATACCGCGCAGTCTTTTTTGAGTTATTTAATAAATTCCCTGAACGGTTACCTCGCCCGAGTTAACCGTGGCGATAGTTCCGTTTGAAAGCATCACGTCAAGCTCGCCCGAATTGTTTACGGAAACAGCCATACCGCTGATATTGCGGTTGCCCCTGCTGAAGGTAACCTGACGGCCGATGGTAGCGCAAAGCTTTTGATAATCCGCAACCGCCTGACCTCCTAAGCTGTAGTGATTTATAACAAGCTCCTGTTCAAGATAATTGAGTATGGTCGCTATAAATTTATTTATGTCGATATGTCTGCCCGTTTCCAAAAGAATTGAGGTCGCCTTATGGGCAATTTCTTCGGGAAAAACGGTATTTGCCACGTTTATTCCTATACCCGTAACCGTATAGTCAACCCTGTCAAATTCCGCTGAAATTTCGGTTAATATTCCGACAAGCTTCTTTTTGCCGACAATAATATCGTTGGGCCACTTTATACGGCTGTCAAGCATACAGAAATCATTAATCGCCCTGCACATTGCAAGCCCTGAAAGCGGAGTTATCGAACCAATTTCACTCACGGGAAGGTCGGGACGCAAAAGCAGGGAAAACGAAACATTTTCGTCCTTCTTGCTCTGCCAAACTCTGCCGAGCCTGCCCTTGCCCGCGGTCTGCTCACGGGCGATAACTACCGTACCCGCGGGCGCGCCCTCGCTCCCAAGCTTTTTAAGATAATCGTTTGTTGAACCTACAGTCTGTAAAACCTTTATGTTCTGTCCGATAAGCTTTGTATTGAGGTGACATTTGACAGCCTCCTCGCACAGATAAGTCGGAAATTTTTCAAGCAGATAGCCCTTTCGGGTTACAGATTTAATCTTAAATCCCTTATCCTTAAGCGACTTTACCGCTTTATTTACAGCCTGGCGCGATACGCCGAGGCTTTCGGACATCTGCTGACCCGAAACATAGTCCTGCGCGTTATATAAAAGTTTTACGATTTTTCCCTGCATTTTAATCACTCTCTGTTTGTTTCGCGAAAGCAATCAGACTAATCTGACGCTATGTAATTAATTATGCTCTTGATTTTTTTACAGCCTTTATAACCTGTACTACAACGGGAACAAGGATAATGTTTACTCCGAGTTCAACGAGGAAATTAACTCCTACAAGTCCCGTTACAACATAATAAATAATGTCGCTTCCTCCTGCCCACGCTTCGAGAACGGGCTTGAAAAGTAAAATCAGTCCGAGTACGAAAATTCCCGTGTTTACAATCGGAGAAAGCACCGCCGCGCAAGCTGAGCCGACAATCTCATTTTTCTTTGACAAAAGATTGTAAACCAAGCCCGAAACAAATCCTGCTCCCGTACCCTTTAACATACATACGAGTACGCAAAGAAACGGATTAGCGTTCCATACCATAGCTCCGCCTGCATCAACGCCGAAAATGCACATTGCAATTACGACTACGCTGAAAACCGCGCCCAAATAGGCGCCTGCTTTAGCGCCGTAAAGAGCCGCGCCGATAACAATCGGAATAAGCGCGAGCGTGATGGCGAACGGTTTTACCGGAAAGTAGGTCGTAAGAACCTGAAGGACAATTATAATTGCCGTCAGTATTCCAAGTCCTGCCATACGGTAAACTTTGTTTGATTTTGACATAATAAAAACCTCCTGCTGCCGTCTTCCGTCAAATAGAAGTACAGCGCAATATTTATTTACAAAGAGCTTTCGCTCGTTTGTACTCTTATTAATGCCGAATTTATTTTTTGTTTTTGTTGTAAATTATTTTAAGACCCTCAAGTATCAGGTCGTCGTCAATGATAATATCGTGCCTGCAATTATTAACAATTGCATAGGCAAGCCCTCCTGTAGCAACTACGGTTGAAACATTCCCCGTTTCATCTTTATAGCGGTCTATCATACCGTCAATCATACTTGCCGTGCCGAAAATTATTCCGCTTCGGATACAGTCCTCGGTATTGGTATTTATAACCTTTTTCGGCGGTTTTAAATCGGTACTCGGAAGCAGAGCGCCACTGCTCGTCAAAGCGTCGAGTGATATTCCCACTCCGGGGCTGATTGCTCCTCCGCAATAGCACTTATTTTCGTTAAGGTAAACGATTGTAGTAGCCGTACCCAAACCGATAATAACAGCGGGACATTTATACATCTCCTTAACCGCAACGCACATAGCCACAATATCGGAGCCTAAGGTTGAGGGATTGTCAATTCTGATATCAAGTCCTGATTTAACGCCGGGTCCGAGAACGATTGAGTCCTGCTCCGTAACGGTTTTTATCGCCTTAACGAGCGAGTCGGTAACCTTTGGAACAACGCTCGAAATTATTGAGCCGTCTATTTTTTTTACGTCGACGCTGTTTATATGAAAAATAGTAAAAAGCTCAACCGCAAATTCATCGTCGGTCTTTTTGGAATCAGTCGCAAACCTCAGCTTTACAACCTGTCTGTCCTTTTCATAAAGGGCAAATTTTATATTTGTATTTCCGACGTCGGTACAAAGTAACATCATTCTCACCTCGAAATTATCCACATTATAGTATAATACATAATAATTAAACTTTCAACACTTAATATTAAAATTTTTCTTTTAGTGAAAAATATATTATATTTTGTATGTTATGATTTATTTGTATGTAAAATACGCTTAGGAGGAGCATTTTATGGATGGTAACGCACAGTTAAAAATTCTTGCCGCCAAGGCAAGACTCGGTGCAATCATAGGTACTTATCACGCTAAGTCAGGACATCCGGGCGGTTCACTTTCCGCGGCGGATATTTTTACCTATCTGTATTTCAGGGAAATGAACGTAAATCCTAAAAATCCCGATATGAACGACAGGGACCGTTTCGTACTTTCCAAGGGACATTGTTGTCCGAGCCTTTACGCGGTTTTGGCGCTTAAAGGTTATTTTGACTGGGACGAGCTTAAATCTCTGCGTCACGTCGGCGCAATGCTTCAGGGTCACCCCGATATGAAAGGAACTCCCGGTATTGATATGAGCTCGGGTTCGCTCGGTCAGGGAATCTCGGCGGCGTGCGGAATGGCGCTCTCGGCTAAGCTCGATAAAAAAGACTACCGCGTATATACTGTCCTCGGCGACGGAGAGTGCGAGGAAGGTCAGGTCTGGGAGGCTTTGATGTTCGCTTCTCACAACAAGCTTGACAACCTTGTTGTTATAGTTGACCAAAACGGACTTCAAATCGACGGTACCGTTGAGGAGGTCGCGGGAATTGAACCTCTCGACAAGAAATTTGAATCGTTCGGTTTTGAGGTTGCAAAAATTGACGGTCACAGCTTTGACGAAATCGCCGACGCTCTTAACAAAGCAAAAAATACAAAGGGAAAGCCTTTCGCTATTCTTATGAAAACAGTTAAGGGCAAGGGCGTAAGCTTTATGGAAAATCAGGTGGGCTGGCACGGAAAGGCCTGCAACGACGAGGAGTTCAAGATAGCTGTTAAAGAGCTTGAAGATGAAATCGCAAGATTGGAGGTTGAAGTATAATGGCGAATGCAGTTTGTAAGGCAACACGCGAAAGCTTCGGTATGGCTCTTTGCGAAATGGCAAAAACAAATAACGACATTGTCGTTCTTGACGCGGACCTCGCGGCGGCGACAAAAACTTCAATCTTCCAAAAGGAATTTCCGCATCGCTTTTTTGACTGCGGTATCGCGGAGGCAAATATGATTGGCGTTGCCGCAGGCTTGGCAACTGCCGGTAAAATCCCTGTAGCGGCGTCATTCGCTATGTTTTCAACGGGACGCGCGTACGAGCAAATAAGAAACTCCGTTGCGTATCCTAATCTCAACGTAAAAATCGCGGGTTCGCATGCGGGTATTTCCACGGGCGAGGACGGTGCAACTCACCAATGCCTCGAGGATATTGCGCTTATGCGCACGCTTCCGGGAATGACCGTTTTAAATCCTGCCGACCACTTTGAGATGATGGAGGCGACTAAGGCGGCGGTTAATCATACAGGACCTGTCT
Organism: uncultured Clostridia bacterium; assembly: GCA_947585745.1. Lineage (GTDB taxonomy): Bacteria > Bacillota > Clostridia > Oscillospirales > Acutalibacteraceae > Ruminococcoides. Next base: position 23,188 of record CANPXF010000020.1, read on the forward strand.
ACATACGTCTGGGACGTCTTGCTATAGACAGCTTTAACAATCCCGAAGCCTATAAATTTGAACTCGGAAAGGGAATCACTCTGCACGAGGGTAACGATGTTGCAGTTATCGCGTCGGGACTTGTGGTTAACGAGGCAAGAAAAGCCGTGCTCGCGCTTGAAAGCGAGGGAATTAAGGCGCGTCTTATCAACATTCACACAATTAAGCCTATCGACAGAGAAATCATCATCAAAGCGGCTAAAGAATGTAAACAGATTATTACCGTTGAGGAACATAATATTATCGGCGGACTTGCTGACGCGGTTTGTGAGGTTACAAGCAGTGAGTGTCCCGTTAAGGTAACAAGGATAGGCGTTAACGACAGATTCGGCTACAGCGGTCCCGCGTGGGAGCTTTTGGAAAAATTCGGTCTTACCGAAAAAAATATAGGCAACGTTATAAGACAGACTGTTAAAATAAAATAATTGTCAACAACCTGCATCTAACCCCGCTCTTTTAAAAGCGGGGTTGATTTTTTATATCTATGCTTTACATCAATATAAATTAAGCCTAATCTCCGCGCATTAATTCTTGACAAGCGCAAATAATATGATAGAATACAAGAAAGCGGGCGCACATAAAAGTAAATAAAGAACAGTTTGAAATAAATTTTCACAGAGGTGTAAAAAATGGTAAAAGATATTACGACGCAGGAATTTGATGAAAAGGTTATCGACAGCTCCAAGCCGGCACTTGTTGACTTTTGGGCGGAGTGGTGCGGTCCCTGCAAAATGCTCTCTCCCGTAGTTGACAGCGTAAGCGAACAGGTTGGGAACGTTGATTTTTATAAGGTTAACGTAGACGAGGAAAGCGAGCTCGCGAGAGAATACGGAATTATGAGTATTCCCACACTCATTGTTTTTAAAGACGGAGAAATCGTCGAGCAGTCTGTCGGAGTAATTTCAGAGGACGACATCAAAGAGTTAGTTGAGAAAGCGTTATAATGAGGGATTTGATTATAGCGGGAAGCGGTCCCGCGGGACTTTCGGCGGCCGTTTACGCGTCAAACGCAAAGCTTGATTTTGCGGTAATTGAAAAACTTCCTATGTCGGGCGGACAGGTTTTAAACAGCTATGATATAAACAACTACCTCGGCTTTGAAAGCGCGGACGGTTTCACTCTCGGTCAGACATTCAGAAAACACGCGGAAAAATCGGGAGCCGGATTTATTAACGACGAAATCCTCTCGATTAAAAAAATTCACGGCGGTTTCACGCTTAAATGTAAAAAGGAAAGCTATGATACTAAAACAATCATTTTTGCGACAGGCTCAACCCCCCGCAAGCTCGGCGCTAAAGGCGAGGAAAAGCTCATCGGAAAAGGCGTAAGCTACTGCGCGACCTGCGACGGAAATTTTTTCAGAAACAAGCCTGTCGCGGTTGTCGGCGGAGGCGACGTCGCGCTTGAAGACGCGCTGTATCTTGCGAATATTTGCAGTGAGGTTAACCTTATTCACAGGCGCGATAAATTCCGCGGAGCGAAATATCTTCAGGAAAAGGTCATAAAAAACGAGAAAATCAATATCCTATACAACACGGAAGTTGATGAGATTATCGGAGATAACAAGGTAGAAAAACTTAAACTCAAGGACGGAAAAGAACTCAAGGCTGACGGAGTTTTTATAGCTGTCGGAAACGAGGCAAATTCCGCGTTGCTCGGCGGAATTGTCGAAACGGAAAACGGGTTTATCAAAGCAGACGAGAGCTGTAAAACCTCCTGCGACGGAATTTTTGTCGCGGGAGATATACGAACAAAACGGTTGCGCCAGATATGCACAGCAGTTGCCGACGGCGCAAACGCTGTAAAAAGCGTTGAGGATTATTTTAATTCAGAGGGATGACACAAAATTATATCAGTACCCCCAAAAGGTTGGAATCAAAACCACCCGTTGAACGGGTGGTTTGACCAGCCCCTATAAGGGGCTATTACAGGCTTACCCCCTGCAGCCGG
>CANPXF010000021.1 GCA_947585745.1 uncultured Clostridia bacterium
CCTCGTATCTTTGGTATTGCGTCGTCAAACTCTTACCATTATACTCGGAGGTTTTCTTTTGCTAAAGCTTTTTTATCGTCCCCCGGTTGAACCGGGGGATTTTTCCACGCCCTAAAGGACACCATTAAAGCAAGCGACAGCTTCTCAGCCGTCGCTTGCTTTATATTATCTTTTATTTTTTTCGGATTTTCCGACTATTGCATAGCTTCTTTTTTCGCTTTTGCTTGACTTTTGAAAAAAGTAAAAATAAAAGGCCGTCTTAAAGACAGCCTTAAATTTAAATATCAATCAGTTGTGTAAGGAAGAAGCGCAACCTGACGAGCTCGCTTAATTGCGGTTGTCAGTTCTCTCTGATGTCTTGCGCAAGTACCTGTTACACGGCGGGGTAAAATTTTACCGCGCTCGCTCATATAACGGCGTAAACGAGCGATATCTTTATAATCAATGTTCTCAATCTTGTCTACACAAAACGCGCAAACCTTTTTACGGCCTTTACGACCGCGGATAGGACGATCTGCCATGATTATCTCTCCTTTCAAAATTTAGAAGCTTTTCTATAAATTCCCTAAGGAATAAGAATCAATTAAAACGGTAAGTCATCATCAAGAGGTACTTCCTGAAAATCGGAATTTGTACCGCTCTGATAACTCGGTTCAGGCTGTGCCTGCATAGCAGAGGCAGGCTCACCGCTGTACGAGTTATAGGACTGGCTGTAACTGTTTGCGTCACGGCGCTCGCCTGTAAAGCTTACATTATCAGCTACAACCTCTACAACGTAGCGGTTTGTACCGTCTTTAGCCTGATAGGTACGGGACTGAAGCTGTCCCTCGACAGCAATAAGAGAGCCCTTGCCGAAATAACGGCAGACAAACTCCGCTGTCTGACGCCAACATACAATGTCGATAAAATCAGCTTTACGCTCCTCACCGCTCTTTACATAATTGCGGTCAACGGCAATGCGAAAGCTTGTTACGCTAATGCCTGAAGCTGTAGTTTTGAGTTCCGGGTCGGCAACTAAGCGGCCCATTAAAATAGTTCTGTTCAGCATAATTTTTTCCTTTCATTCGCGCAAAACGCGTACCTTTAAATTATTCGCCTTTTTTAACAATCATAGAACGGAGAACGCCGTCTGTGATTTTGAATACACGGTCAAGCTCCGCAGGAAAATCAGCCTCTGACTCAAAATCCATCAGAACATAGTAACCGTCGCTTTCTTTGTTGATAAGATAAGCAAGCTTACGCTTACCCCATTCATCAACATTCTGCAGAGTTGCGTGCTTCTCAATTAAAGTCTTAAACTTTTCGATAAGGGACTGGATACCCTCCTCGCCGAGCTTTAATGAGAAAATCATTACTGTTTCGTAATTAGCCTTTACTGCCACGTTGAACACCTCCTTTTGGACATAATGGCGATATTTTAAATATCGCAAGGATATACAGTATCCGTTAAACCTAAGTTTAACGGATAACATTGTAATTATAACATATTTTTACAGTTTGTCAAGAATTATTTACTGTCTTTTAGACGGTCAAAGCTTTTATCATCAATCAAAATTAAGGTGGACATCGGCGGAATATTTATATCGTTGCCGTCAATTCGCCTTAACTCCTCTAAACCTGATTTATCGCCTGTTGTAATAATTACCCAGGAGTGAGGCAGGGTTGTATGAGATTTAAGCGTGATTTTAGCGACATTATGGCTGTTGTTAAACAAAATCGCCATCATATCCCACTCGCCGTGAGTAATATTAGGAATTGTATAAGCTATACAATGACCGTCAGTTTCAAAATAAGTATTGCTTACCGTTACGGTTGTGGGTTCTCTGAGCGGTGTATAATGCTTGCGTATTTCAATAAGACCCTTATAATATTCGACAAGATTCTTATAAGACCTTACGCGCTCCCAGTCTATCGCGTTAATTGAAAGCGGAGATTTATAGCTGTTATGGTCGCCGTGCTTTGTACGAGCCATTTCCTCTCCCGCTAAAATAAACGGAATACCCTGAGATGTATAAACTAAAGCCGCCGAAAGCTTATTCATAGCGATAATGTTTTCGTCGTGAGTATCATAATCGGTAATATTCTGCGACTTTAAAATCTTATCCCAAAGAGTAAGGTTATCGTGCGCGGAATTATAGGTTACGCATTGAGTAGGCTTTTTCGCCCATTTTAGGAACGTATCCGAAGAGCATGCCAAAATACCCGAAATAACGTAATATATGTTGTGATTATTTCCCTGAATATATCCGATAGACGCGTCGTCAGTGTTACCCTTTAAAGCGTTTCTAAACGAATCGTTAAACATAGCCACGCGAGAGCTTAATTTAAAGGCGTTTTCTTTTACTGTAGCGTCCTCAAAGCTGATACCGTTTTCTCCGAGGTTTGCTGTCCAGGGTTCGCCGTAGATTAAAAACCTGGGGTCAATTTCATCTAAGGCAAGACGTATGAGATTCATTGTTGTCGTATCAATACAACCCATAAGGTCAAAACGAAAACCGTCGATGTGATATTCCTCAGCCCAGTATAAAACGGAGTTGAGAATATAGTTTCGAGCCATATCCTTTTCGCTTGCGAAAACATTTCCGCAACCTGATGAATTTAGATATCTTCCGTCATATTTTCTGTAGTAATAATCGGGAACGGTGCGGTTAAAGCAAGAGTCGGTCGAACTTGTGTGATTATATACAACGTCCATAATCACGCCGATACCCGCGTCGTGGAGCGCCTTTACCATTGACTTAAATTCTCTTATACGCACGTTTCCGTCAAAGGGATTAGAGGAATATGAGCCTTCGGGAACATTATAATTGGCAGGGTCGTATCCCCAGTTATATTCACCGCTTTCGGGGTGCGCCTCATCAACCGAATCAAAATCATACACAGGATTCAAGTGAACGTGGGTAATACCGAGATTTACAAGATAATCCACGCAGGTCGGAATATCACCCTGATTATTGATAGTAGTTTTACGTTCTGTAAAGGCGAGATACTTGCCCCTGTTTTCGGGAGAAACACCCGATGAGGGACTTCCCGAGAAGTCGCCTACATGAACCTCCCATATAACGGCGTCGGTTGAATGTTCAACAAAAACGTGTTTGTCAGCATTCCAGCCTTTAGGGTTTGTTTCCTGCAAATCACATACCATAGAACGCTGTCCGTTTACTCCGACAGCCTTTGAATATACATCCTGCGTTTCCCTTGTTACACCGTTAACGGTAACGAGGTATGTATAATAAAGATTTTTAAGGTCGCCGTAAACGGTAACAGACCATACGCCTGTGTTTTTATCATAGGTAAGGGCGTAGCTTTCAAGCTTTTGGGCATTTGGTTCGCTGTCAGAGCCTGTTTTGTAAAGCTGAACTCTGATACCCGAAGCGTTCGGGGACCACACCTTGAATATTGTGCGGTCAAAGGTATAGGTACAGCCCAAATCATTTTTCTTATAGCTTATCACAATTCATTCCCCCAGCTTAATGAATTAAGATTCCGAATATTCTTTAAATTTGGAGTTAAACTCCTTAATGATTTTAGGATAATCTACATAAACAACATTCTTATCAACCCTTGCGTTTATTCCGTTTATCGTTCCGTTGCTTGAATACTGCCACATTGAAAAGCTTTTCGAGAATTTATTTGAGTTGTGTGTATTGTCAATATAGGTTGCTATCCAAAAATCCCATTTATTACCGAGAGTTCTGTTATCTATAAAATTTCTATAAATGGAGTTTGACATATACACTCCCGGATAATATCCTCCGCGCTTTATATATTTACAAAAAGCGTTTATCATCTTTGTATTTTCATCCGCTCTGCTGTATTTTAAAAGCTCAGGATACTCAAAATCGAAAAAAACGGGATAGGTAAATGTCTTTCCGTTTATATATCGCAGTACGTTCTTTGCCTCTTCCTTTGCGTCCAAAACGGTATAAGCATAGGTGTAGTAATAACAGCCTATGTCAAGCCCCGCCTTTTTAGCGTCATTATAATAGGTTTCAAAATTCCTGTCTTTGCCTCCCATACCCGTTCCGACACGGATAATCACAAAGCTGAAGCCGTCTTTTTTTACCTTTTCAAAGTCTATATCGCCCTGGTATTTTGACACGTCGATTCCGTGAGCGATAATTTTCCCCTCGGGAGCAGAGCAGGTTGAAATATCATCAATAGTCTTTTTATTATCCCGTTGAGGCGCAGAAATACCCGCGGTCGTAAAAATTGCAATCAAAACAAGAATTATAAAGGAAAACATTACTATCTTTTTATGCTCGGTAATAAAGTTTTTCATAATTATTTCCTCATATCAGGCACAAATATACTATGCAAAATGCCCAAATTGCGACTTGATTATTATAACCCTTTGTGTCGTATTTTGCAATAGAGGTAATAAAATTGTTAACTTTTGCATAAAATTAGTAATTTTTATTATTTATTTGTATTAAATTTTATTTCTGAAACCTTCCCCGCTTATCGCCGTAGCGGTTGAAACTATTATAAATACAGAGGGATCGCAGGATTTTGCTATGTTGTTAACCTTAAAAACCTGATTCGGACGAACCGCGCATACCAAAAGCTTTTTCCCGTTTCCGCTGTAACCGCCGTAAGCGTTTAAAACCGTAACTCCCCTTGAAACCTTTTCCAGTAACTGTGATAAAATTTCATTATGCTTTTCCGTAATAATTAAAATCAGCTTTCCGTTATCTCTTGACGTTCCGTAAATTATCCTGTCGATAAGACGCGAGCTTACCATAATTGAAATTACGGCATAAAGTCCCGCCTCTATACTTCTATAAACAAAAGCGGAAATTGTTACTATAACTGCGTCCGACAGCATTATAATATATCCCACGGAAATATGAGGAAAATACTTATGAATCAGAGACGCGATTATATCCGTACCGCCCGAGGAACCTCCTCTTGTGAAAATCAACGCTATTCCCGCTCCGTTAAAAAATCCCCCGAAAACACACACTAATATCATATTACCTGTATAAGCGGGAATAAAAGGGGTAAAAATGTCGATTAATACTGAAACTAAAACCGTTCCCGCCAAGGTTTTGGAAAAATAGCTTTTACCAAGCTTTCTGTAGCTTAAAAAAAGTAGCGGCACATTCATAATTAAGATGAATGTGCCGATAGGAAACGCGAAAAGGTAATTAATCAGCGTGGCAATTCCCGTCAGCCCTCCCGGAGCGATGTTGTTCGGAGCTGTAAAAATCACCACGGACAAAGCGTAAAGCGATGCGCCCAATGTAATTACCATATAATCAAGTATTTTATTTTTAATCATAATATCACTCTTTATTCTATTTTAGAATTATGTAGAGATATTATCAACAGCGCTGATACAAATTTTGAAAAGCTCTTTGAGCCTTTCAAGCTCGCCGTTTAAATAAAGATAACCGAAAAGAGCCTCCAAACCTGTTGCGCTGTGATAATCCGATGCGGGGGAATTTTTCGGCGTTGTTTTTGTATGGGCGTTTCTGCCCCTTTTGTAAACGGAAAGTTCAGCTTCCGAAAGAGTCGGGATAATTAAATCCGCGCTTTTCGCCTGCGATTCGCAGTTAACGTACTTTACCTTTAATTTATTAAGCTCTCCTACGGGGCGATTCTCCTCATTAATAAGATATTCCCGTACAAACAAATCGTACACGGTATCTCCCATAAATGCCAAGGTCTGGGGCGAAAGCTGTTTTGCATTTCGGCTTTCCTCACTAAAAAAACTCATATATCACTCCACAAAATCAAATTCAACATCATACAGAGAAACGGTATCTCCCTCGTTGATACCCGCCTGCCGCAGGGCGTCAAATACTCCGTTTTTACTAAGCACATTCTGAAAATAATTAAGGCTTTCATAATCGTCAAAATTAATTGATTTCATAACCTTGTAAAGCCAGTCTGCCTCAACCGTAAAAATCCCGTCTGTTTTACTAATTTTAACGCTGTGGTCGTCAAAATCCTCCGCCTTAACAATCGGAGCAGGCTCCGCCTCATAATGTTCTATAGGCGGTAATTTCGAGAGCATTTCCTGTATTTTCTTAAGAAGAGAGTCTACATTGTGCCTTATTGCCGCCATAATCGGGAAAAAGTCGTAACCCATATCTTCAATATATTTTTTGTACTCCGCGATTTGCTCGTCGGTACACATATCGCATTTATTTCCCGCGACAATCATCGGACGTTTGGCAAGCTCGGGATTGAATTTTTCAAGCTCGTTGTTAATGATTTTAAAATCCTCATACGGGTTTCTGCCGTCGCTTCCGCTTATATCAACAATATGAACGAGCATTCGGCAACGCTCAACGTGGCGCAAAAACCGGTGTCCCAAACCTGTTCCCTGCCACGCTCCCTCAATAAGTCCGGGAATGTCAGCCATTACAAAGCTGTTCCCCTCGCCCATAGAAACAACGCCTAATACGGGAGTTATAGTTGTAAAATGATAGTTTGCGATTTCGGGCTTAGCCTCTGAAACGACTGAAATTAACGTAGATTTTCCTACATTCGGGAATCCCACAAGACCTACGTCAGCCAGGAGTTTAAGCTCCAGAGTAACATCCATTTCTTCTCCCGGAAGTCCCGGCTTTGCAAACCTCGGGACCTGACGAACAGGCGTTGCAAAATGAGGGTTTCCCCAACCGCCTTTTCCGCCTTTTGCGACAACGACAGGCTCGTGGGTGCTTATATCGGCGATTATACGTCCGCTCTCAGCGTCCTTTATCAAAGTTCCCAGAGGAACGCGGACTATCAAATCCTCGGCGTTTTTACCTCTCTGACGATTTCCGCGTCCGTTTTCGCCTTTTTTAGCCGAATATTTTCTCTTATAGCGGAAATCGGATAAGGTGGAGATATTTGTATCAGCCTGAAAAACTACGTTTCCGCCTCTGCCCCCGTCACCGCCGTCGGGTCCGCCCGCGGCAACATATTTTTCCCTGTGAAAGGCTACCGCTCCGTCACCGCCGTCGCCCGCTTTTATATGAATTTTCGCAACATCTACGAACATTGTATCACCTGTCTATTAGCATTTGCGTTAATATGTAAATTATTATCATTTATTGTTTTTATCGCAGTTATCGAGGTCGTTCGGGAACATAGTGTCCCAACCAGTCATCTTATAATCGCCTTTAAAGCTTTTCTTCAGGCAGTCTTTAGGCGCAACTATAACCGATATGATTATAAAAACAATCATAACCGCTATCGGCGCAAACATAGCTATATATTTTGGAACACCGCCTGCAATAAATACAAAATAGAAATATACTAAAAAATAAATTAAAAAGAGAATTAGTGAAACCGCTCTCTTTATAAACAATATCGCGTCAACATTTTTAATACACGCTCCGATTATCACGGAGGAGATAAAAGCGATAAGAAGAGGGTCGGCAACTAATAACAAAACCGATAAAAGCTTCATATTTTGTCCTTATGTTATAAAAAAATAAGGGTGGAATTAATCCACCCTAAATAGGCATTATTACTGCTCTACAGGATAAACGCTCGCACGCTTTCTGTCCTTGCCGACGCGCTCAAAACGAAGAACTCCGTCAACCTTCGCAAAAAGTGTGTCATCCTTACCGATGCCGACGTTCTGACCCGGGTGAATGTGGGTTCCTCTCTGCTTTACGAGAATGTTTCCCGCGAGAACCTGCTGTCCGTCCGCGCGCTTAACACCTAAACGCTTTGATTCGGAATCACGGCCGTTCTTTGTGGAACCCATACCTTTTTTATGAGCGAATAACTGAATGTTTATTTTAAGCATTACCTTACACCTCCGAAATTTTTACAATAATATCTTTCTTGTATTGCTCCTCAAGCTGGAGCATATGCCGATAAAGTCCGCCTATCAATCGGTTAAGATTATCGGATTTTTCCGCGGTCAGCTTCATATAACCGTCGGATACAGTAACATCAGCCTTTATGCCAAAGAAATCGGTAATATTGTTAGCCGTTAAATATGAGGATGAGCTCACAGCCGAGCATACTATATCAAAACCGTTTTCAGCATAATCGGAATGACCCGAAAACTCATATCCCGTATAGTCATTTCCGTTTTTAAAGAATGTTACTTTAATCACAATTAAGCCTCGATTGACTTAATCTGAACCTTTGTGTAAGGCTGTCTGTGACCGAGAGTTCTCTTTGAGGAGCCCTTCTTCGGCTTATAAGTAGAAACTCTTATCTTTTTGCCCTTACCGTTTTTAAGAACCTCCGCCGTAACCTTTGCGCCGTCAACTAAAGGAGCTCCGACTTTAATGCCGTCGTCTGCGCCTAAAGCAACTACATCAAATGTTACAGTATCTTTCTCTTCTGCGTCAAGCTTTTCGATGAAAATAATCTGGTCTTCTTCCACCTTGTACTGCTTTCCGCCTGTTTCAATAACTGCGTACATATTAGTACCATCCTTTTTTAAGACTCGCTATTCGTAGGCGTTTTGCAAATCAAAATCTTTCTGCCCACAATACGCGGCTTATATAATATAACACAAAGGGAAAATGTTGTCAACAATTATTTTAAACCGTTTTGCAGTCTTGCCGCTTTTAAAGTGTTTTTCATTAATACCGCTACCGTCATAGGTCCTACTCCGCCCGGTACGGGAGTTATGTAGGAGCATTTATCCTTAACGTTCTCAAAGTCAACGTCACCGCAAAGCTTTCCGTTTTCGTCCCTGTCCATACCGACATCAATTACTACGGCTCCGTTCTTTACCATATCGGCAGTTACAAATTTAGGTTTACCAACAGCGGCAACAAGAATATCCGCGTCAGACGTAATTTCCTTTAGATTTTTCGTATGGCTGTGGCAAATTGTAACCGTACCGTTTTCGTGGAGGAGAAGCATTCCCATAGGCTTTCCGACAATATTACTTCTTCCGATAACCACACATTTTTTGCCGTCAACGCTGATATTATAAGCGTGGAGCATTTCCATAATTCCCGCGGGCGTACAGGGAAGAAAGTCATAATCGCCTATCATAATCCTTCCAACATTCTGTTTATGAAACGCGTCAACGTCTTTAAGGGGGCTTATCGCCTCAATTACAGCATTTTCATCAAGTCCCTCGGGCAAGGGAAGCTGGCAGAGAATTCCGTTTATATCCCTGCGGTTATTAAGCTTTTCAACCAAAGATAAAAGCTCGTCCTGCGAGGTTGTTTCGGGCAAATTAAATTCCTCCGACTTAAATCCTACAAGCTCACACGCTTTTTTCTTATTGTTGACATAAACTCTGGAAGCGGGGTCCTCTCCTACCAAAATTACCGCTAAACCCGGGGTGATGCCCTTCGATATAAGCTCCTTAGTTTCAACGGCTACCTGCTCTTTTACCTGTGCGGAAACCTTTTTTCCGTCTATAATTGTCATAAAACCTGTCCTCCTTATTTCTGTTTACAATTAATAAAATAATACCTGCAATAAATATAACTGCCGACAGCAGCTGCGACACCCTTATGTCAAATCCGAACACGGCAAACGGCAGATAAAGGCTGTCGGTACGAAGTCCCTCAACAATCATTCTCTCAAATCCGTACCATACAAGATATGTGTAAAAGACCTGACCGGAGTATTTTTGAAATTTTTTGCTCAAAAAATGAATAAGTACAAATCCTAAAAGACACCAAAGCGACTCATATAAAAAACAGGGGTGAACAGCTTTTAAAGCTGTGTTCTGACTTAACATTCCCCAGGGCAAATCGGTGGGTGTGCCGAACGCCTCCTGATTAAAGAAATTTCCCCATCGACCTATTCCCTGTCCGATTAACAATCCTAAAGACGCAATATCAAGTATGGGAAGAATTTTAACCTTTAAAATTTTCGCCGTAATACATCCGCCTAAAAAGGCTCCGATAATTCCACCGTATATCGCAAGACCGCCGTTGCTTATCATTATAATTTCGGCGGGGTTCGCTATATAATAATCCAGCTTAAACAGTACATAGTACTCTCTCGCTCCGATAATTCCCGTTACAATTCCGACAATAACGCAGTCGAAAAGCTTATTTTTATCAACATTAAAACGCTCCGCCGAAAAATAAGCGTACAAAAGAGCGAGCAAAAGTCCGCCGGCGATTATTATTCCGTACCAGTGAATTTTTACAGAACCGATTGAAAAGGCTATCGGATTAATTAAAAATTCAAATCCCAATTTTGGGAAGGAAACATTATACATAATTTACTCCTTATCAGGCAAAATCACCGACAGAGCCGTATTATCTGCGTCAAACATAAGTTTAAGCCTTGAATTAACGTCCTCCGCGGTGCAGTCCGCCACATAATCAATCAACTTAAATATATCGTGATTTTCAAAATGAGCGTCAACCATAGCGTTGGCAATAGCCTCAACATTATTGAGCGATGATAAAAGGTCGCCGTAGACTTCCCTTTTCGCAATCTCAAAATCCTGCTCTGATATTCCGTTTTCTTTGAGATTTTCAATATAATTCTTTATCGTTTCAGAAGCTTGCTTAGGAGAACGCGACTCACCGCTGAAAATTACCGCGTTATAACCCTGACCGTCAAAATATTCCGCGTCAAAGCTTTGATTTATGAGTTTTTTCCCGTCAAGCTTATTGTAAAGCTCAAATGACGGAGAGGTGAGAATTGTCATTATTATATCAATTTGCGCGCTTTCTTCGCAAGATACCGTATGGTACTTTTCCTTATAACCTAAATTAAACAAAGGAACGGAAACGGGGAATTTTTGCTCAATATAGCTTTCGCACACCTCGTATGGTTCATCTTCAAAAAAGCTCTTTATATCGTGCTTTTCACAAGGTTTGAGTTTTTTGTCCGCAATCTTTAAAATATCCTCTACCGTTAAATCTCCGCTTACGCAAAGCACCATATTGTTTAAATTATAAAAGGTATAGTAACAGTCGTAAAGAAGCTTCGGGGTAATTTTCGCAATAGACTCGACAGTTCCCGCAATATCAATTTTAACAGGGTGATTTTTATACATCGCTTTCAGCATATTGAACAATACTACCCAATCGGCGGAATCGTCATACATACGAATTTCCTGACCGATTATACCCTGCTCTTTGGCGACTGTTTCATCTGTAAAGTACGGGCGCTGTACAAAATCAAGAAGAATATCAAAGCTCTCATCAAAATTTTCCGTACAGCTGAAAAGGTAGCAGGTCTTGTTAAAGGAGGTATAGGCATTTGCGTTCGCTCCTGTCTTTGCGTATTTTACAAACGCGTCGCCGTCCTCGCACTCAAACATTTTGTGTTCAAGATAGTGGGCAATTCCGTCGGGAACCCTTTTTACTTCCTTTCCGTCTAAGGAAAAAGCGTTGTTCACGCTTCCAAAATGAGTTCCGAAAATTGCGTACTTTGAATTATAATCGGGCTTTGGATAAAGGTAAATCGTAAGTCCCGAATCGTGCTCGATTTTATAATACATATCGCCCGTGCGGGCGGACTTAACCTCTTTAATTTTACTCATAAAATCACCTGCTTTTAAGAACGTATATTGTGTCAAGCTGTAGTTTTTTTGCAGCATTTACTATTTCTTCTTTAGTAACGGCGCTAATCTTTTTTGCCGCCTCTTCGGGGGTGTCTACCGAAGCGTCCATTACCTGCGAGCTGTACCAATTTGCAAGACCCGTTACAGTATCGGCGACGCCTAATGTACTGTTTACAACCGCAAGCTTTGCCGAGTTAATTTCAAAATCGGAAATATTACCCTTTTTCATATCGTCAATTTCAGCTAAAATAGCGGATTTAGCCGATTCAATATTTGCGTTTTCAACGCCTGATTCCACTACCATAATACCTTTAAGCCTGTAGTAACGGCTCATACAATAATAGCAAAGGCTCTTTTTCTCTCTGACATTATTAAAGAGCTTTGAAGACGCCGTTCCTCCTAAAATTACCGACATTAATCTTGTCGCCGTTGCCTCGGGTTCAGGCTCGGCGCACGCAGTGCGGAATCCTATTTCAAGCTTTGACTGCGCAACGTCCATATCCTCTTCCACATTCTTTTCTTCAAACACGGAATACACAACGTCGGTAGAAAGGTCGACAGGCGTTCTTTTTATTTCTTTAAAAGAATTTTTTATAATTTCCGAGGCAATATCGGGATTACATTCCCCAACAAAAGTAATTTCAAAATGGGCGGTTTTAAGCATATTCTGCCACGCGTTGTAAAGCTGTTCCGCCGTGACATTCTCAATTTGTTCTTTGGTTCCGCACCACTTAATTCCGTAAACTTCGTCCGCGCACATAATCTCGGTTAAGCGCTGAGAGGCATAGACTCGCTTATCGTTAAAGTCTGAGTCTATCATATCTGAAATTTGGCGTTTTTCCTGCATAATATCGTTTTCATCAAATTTTCCGTTTTCAACCTTTGGATTAAATAAAACCTCACAAAGAAGTTTTGAAAGCTGTTCGCTTATTTTTTCGCCGTTAATCGCATATTTATCCGAAAGTCCGCTGATGTCGATTTTCATACACTGCATATCGCCCATTTTAGACACAGAACCGTTTACCTCCGCGCCGTAAAGAGAGCCTAATTTACGCGACATTGTAAACATATCGGGGTATTTTTTACAGCAACGCACCAGTACATAGCACAACAGAGCGTTTGCTGAAACGGTTTCTTCTAATAAAGGGAGAAATATATTCACAAGCAATTTCATTGTTTTAAAGCGGTTATCCGAAATGCTGTTAAAAACAACGCCGTCTGCCAATTCCTTCTGTATAATCGGATTCATATTTACAACTCCTACTCGTTTATTTCACATATATCAGTTAGTATACCACAATTTGGAAGATTATAAAAGTATTTTATCAAACTATTTACATTATAAATTTTGTTTGATAAAATTATTTTGAGGTGATTACTTATGAATTTGCCAAACGACCCCGCAATACTGCTTTCGGTTGTAAATACAAAGCTTAGGGATTTTTATCCAAATCTTAGAAATTTGTGTGAAGATTTAGATTTAGATGAAAATAACCTTGTAGAAAAATTAGAATCAATAGGTTATACCTATGACGAAAAGCTGAATAGGTTTGTATAAAACTGACGATATAAAAAATATATATTTTAAAATTTAATTTTCCAAAAATCTTCCCATTAAAAAAAGCTGTCAATGACAGCTTTTTTTAATGGGAAATATATATAATTAATCAATTTGTTTTTCACGTATAGTTTTTATTAAATAATTAATGGCATTAATCTGCTCATCGCTTAATCCTGAAGTATCAATAATTACCTTTGGTTCAGTCATACGCTTACCTAAAAGATAATCAACACTGCAATTATATAAATATGAAATAGATAACAAAATCTCTGTACTGGGAGTCCTTTCTCCCGTTTCGTATGCAGAAATTATAGAAGGTGATAATCGCAATTTATCCGCAACTTGTTTTTGTGAATAACCATATTTTTTGCGCAAAGATTTTAACCTTTTGGGCAGTGAATTAATCATTGTGTTTCACCTCTACACTTATTGTAAACAAAAAATCATTACAATAGGTGTTAAATATAAACACTTTTAGAGTTGACTGAATTTACCAGATGTGTTATTATGAATTGACAAAAAATTTTTTAATATTGAAAATATAATTAAATATTTTACAAAAGATTTAAAAAATTACAAATTTTTAGAATCACATTTTGAAGGCAAAAAATAAACCTCGGAAGTCACTTTTTATCGAACTTCCGAGATTCACAAAATGGTGCGAGTGACGGGACTTGAACCCGTACGTCAAAGACACACGCCCCTCAAACGTGCCTGTCTGCCTGTTCCAGCACACTCGCATATTAAATTTTGACAGCTTTTAGATTATATCATTCTATAAATAAAAAGTCAATATTTTTTTACAAGTTTTTACTATTACTTTAAGTTTGGAGGAATTCTTTAAAAGTGAATACACCGGATTTTAATTATGAGAAGACAAATACCAGCAGTTACCTTCCCACAGTTTCAGACTTATATAAATTTTTAGTAAAGGTCAACAATTTGTTTCCAACACACCTGTCAAACAAAACAAATTTAAATGATTTTGCAATAAAACTATATAATCAAGCAACTTTATGCGTTGCATTATCGGAAAATAATGAGATACTATCGCTTGTTGCAGGCTATACTGAAAATTTAATTAATAACCTGGCATACATTTCCGTAGTAGCTACATTGCCTCAGGCTTGCGGTCAAGGGCTTGCTACAAAACAAATCCAAAACTTTTTTAAAATTTGTAAAAGCAAAAAAATCCCAGCCGTTCATTTATACACATCTCCAAATAATTTTAAAGCAATAAATTTGTATAAAAAACTGGGCTTTATTAAATTGGAAGCTGAACAATATACAAGACCCTTAGATTTACATTTGATAAGATATATATATATATATATATTAATGTATAATATGATAAGGATAAGGATTTAAAAATGAAAAATGTACTTGTAACCGCCATCGGCTCCTTTTCAGCC
This sequence comes from uncultured Clostridia bacterium, assembly GCA_947585745.1. GTDB lineage: Bacteria > Bacillota > Clostridia > Oscillospirales > Acutalibacteraceae > Ruminococcoides. Next base: position 14,429 of record CANPXF010000021.1, read on the forward strand.
GATATAGTAATCAAAAATTTAAAAAAAATCGGTATGGGTGTTGTCGGATGTGATATTTATCCCAAACCCTGGATTGCTGATTCTCTAAGCGTACAAAAATTTTATCAGGCGCCATATGCAACAGATAGCTCTAAATATATAGAATTTCTTAAAAAAATATGTGTAAAAGAAAATATTTCTTTTATATTTCCATTAACTGACATTGAAATTGATGTTTTAAATTGTAACAGACAATGGTTTGAAGAGAATAATGTTTGTTTATGTATATCAGATAAAAACACAATTGATTTATGCAGAAATAAAAAAGGGCTTTATAATTTTATAGAAAAATCAAAATTAGGTATCAAATTAATTCCTGCAACAGCTTTTACCAAAGACCTTATGCCTAAATGGGATTGGCCTGTCGTCTGCAAACCTAATAACGGACGCAGTAGTCAGGGAATGGTATATATACATAACAGGAAGGAGTGGGACGCGTTAACTTCCGGTCATAATTTAAAAGATTACATAATTCAGCCGTATATAGAAGGTCCCGTCATTACAGTTGATGTAATACGCTCTCCGATTAACGGCAATACTGTTGCGATACCTCGTCGCGAATTATTACGAACATTAAACGGCGCAGGTACGTCTGTATACGTTTTTCACGATAAAAGCTTGGAGAAAGCCTGCATTAAATTGGCAAACGCACTAAATATTATAGGATGCGTTAATTTTGAATGGATACAAAATACAGACGGTGAATATTATTTTTTGGAATGTAATCCGAGATTTTCAGGCGGAGTTAAATTTTCCTGTATTGCAGGGTATGACTGCATTAGTAACCATATGAGATGTTTTAATAATATGGAAATTGATAACTTTTCACTTGTAAGAAATCAATATATTGCCCGAAAGTATGAAGAATTTGTAACGTCATTAGATTAAAAATTATTATATTCATTTAACAGAAATCCATCGTATCATTAAAGGTACGACGGATTTTTATTTAATATCATTTTGTCCTTAATAATTATCATATCTGTTTCATATTAATTATAAATGAAAAAATCAGGGACAGATTTTATTGGATATATTGGGATTTATCGGCGGATTGAGTTTCTTTCTGTTCGGAATAAACGTAATGGAAACAGGACTTAAAAATTTATCGGGAGATAAAATAAAAAATCTTCTTTTAAATGTATCTGAAAGCAACTTAAAAGGTATAGCTTTCGGCACGGGTATAACGGCGCTTATACAAAGCTCGTCGGCGGTCACGGTAAGTCTGATAGGTTTGGCGGAGGCGGAATTTTTAAATTTTTCGCAGTCATCAGCAATTATTATGGGAGCCAATATCGGAACATGCGTTACCGCCTGGATAATTTCACTCTCTGCAATCGAAAGCAACAGATTTTTGATTCACCTTTTTAACCCCTCTGCCCTTTCGCCCGTTATAGGATTTATAGGAATATTTTTTATAATTCTATCAAAGAAAATTAAAAGGCAAAACACGGGATTAATTATGATAGGATTCTCGTTAGTGATGTCAGGTATCACAAGTATGAGCCTTTCAATGGAAAATATAGCGGATACAGACAAATTTTCAGACTTTGTAAATCTATTTAAAAATCCTTTCTTCGCAATTATTTTCGGAATAATTCTTACCGCCGTTATACAAAGCTCATCCGCCTCTATCGGAATATTGCAGAGCCTTTGTGAAACGGGCGCCATAAGCTTTTTATCAGCTGTACCTATTATATTGGGGCAAAATATCGGCACTTGTATTACAGCCGTAATCGCCTGTTTAGGCAGTGGTAAAGAGGCAAGTAAAATCTGCTTTTTCCAGATTCTGTTTAATGTAAGCGGAAGCGCGGTTTGGATGTTAGGATATTTTGTAATTTTAAATTTTATAAATTTAAGCATAAATATCAGCCCGATAGGAATTTCGGTTATACATACGCTCTTTAATTTAAGCACTGTTTTAATGATACTGCCGTTAAAAAAACGAATAGAAAATCTCACGGAAATTTTAATCGGTTAGCTCAATATTCTTTTTGTGTATATTTCCTATTTTTGCATAATATTTTATATAAAAATTGTATATTGTTTTAGGTGACATATATATGATATAATATTCGTGATTGGTATAAACTTTTCAAAGCAGAAAGGATGTCGGTTAGATGGTAGTAAAGGATATTATAGAAATTTTAGAGGGCGAAGTAATATGCGAGGGTAACCTCAACACAGAGATTAAAACCGCCTGCGGTTCTGATATGATGAGTGACGTACTCGCTTTTGTAAAGGACCAGTCGGTTCTTCTCACGGGACTTGTAAATCCTCAGGTTGTACGCACAGCCGAAATGATGGATATGGCTTGCATTGTATTTGTTAGAGGAAAGGACCCCGATGAGTCTATTGTAAGCCTCGCTAAAAGCAGAGGAATTACACTTTTAAAAACAAAATACAGAATGTTCACCGCGTGCGGTCTGCTTTACTCAAACGGACTTTCCGGAGGTACTAAGGTATGAGCAACGCAATACATCTTCACTATGATGTATCCGGCGACGATTTTACAAGAGCCGGCGAAGCAAGCGGTTCGGTAAAGAAAAGGCTTAAATCGCTCGGATATAACAGCGACGCAATAAGAAGAGTTGCGATTGCTATGTATGAGGCGGAAATAAATATGGTTATCCACGCAAACGGAGGCTACTGCGACGTCGATATTTATCCCGACAGAGTTGAGATTCTTCTTTCTGACAGCGGTCCCGGTATTCCCGATGTGGATAAGGCTATGCAGGAGGGCTTTTCCACCGCGCCCGATAATGTCAGAAATTTAGGCTTTGGCGCGGGTATGGGACTTCCGAACATCAAAAAATATACAGACCATATGAAGATTGACACCACAATAGGCGTGGGAACAAATCTTTATCTTACGGTAAATGTAAACGAATAAAAATATATATGAGGAGTATCTATGAGCACTTATTTTCACTCCGTTGAGCTGGAAGTGGACAAGTGTTGCGGATGCACCAACTGTTTAAAGCGATGCCCGACCGAAGCAATAAGGATACATAACGGCAAGGCGCATATACTTTCGGAAAGGTGCATTGACTGCGGTGAATGTATCAGAGTTTGTCCGCATCACGCAAAAAAAGCGCACAGCTCTAATTTAGAAGATATTAAAAAATTCAAATACAATGTGGCTATTCCCGCGCCGTCGCTGTACGGTCAATTTAACAATCTTGACAATGTTAACATTGTACTCACGGGATTAAAAGCTATCGGATTCAATGAAATTTTTGAGGTTTCAAGAGCCGCGGAACTTATTTCTGAAGCTACGAGAAAGCTTATAAAAGAGAATAAACTTAAAAAACCTGTAATAAGCTCGGCTTGCCCCGCGATTGTCAGACTTATCAAAATACGCTTTCCCGAGCTTTGCGATAATGTTATACCGCTTTTGGCTCCGATTGAGCTTGCGGCAAAAGTCGCGAGAAAAGAGGCAATTGAACGCACAGGACTAAAACCCGAAGAAATCGGCGTTTTCTTTATAAGCCCCTGCCCTGCAAAGGTTACTGAAATTCATACGCCGAACAGCGTTGAAAAATCAGCCTGCAACGGCGCTATAGGTATTTCGCGGATTTATCCCGAGCTTACCAAGGCTATGGACCGCCTTGACAATGTTGAAAATCTCGCGCGTTCGGGTTTAATCGGCATTGGCTGGGCAACATCAGGCGGTGAAAGCGCGGGTATGCTCGGCGAAAAATATCTTGCCGCAGACGGAATAGAAAATGCAATCCGTATTCTTGAAGAGCTTGAAGACGAACATATAAGAGATGTGGACTTTGTTGAGCTTAACGCCTGTTCTGGCGGATGCGTAGGCGGAGTTCTGACTGTTGAAAATCCATACGTTGCACAGGCACGTATACAAAAGCTGAGAAAATATCTGCCTGTTTCTATGAATCACCTGAATGACGGTGATTTAGATGAAATGATGTGGGAAAAGGAGCTTAATTTTGACGCCGATATTTTCAGATTAAGCGATGATATTTTCAAGGCTATGGAAATGATGGACAGAATGGAAAAAATCTGCGCGGATTTACCCGGACTGGACTGCGGTTCGTGCGGTTCCCCGACCTGCAGAGCAATGGCAGAAGATATTGTTAAGGGTAAAGCCAAGGAAACCGACTGTATCCACAAACTGAAAGAACAGATACAAAGCGTCTACGACCAGCTTAAAAACACTATATAAAGAGGTTTTTATGAATGTTAAAGAATTAATTGATAAATTGAATTTGAATGTTTTGACGGATTCGGGAGATTTCAACAGAGAGGTAACCGACTGCTATATCGGCGACCTTCTCAGCTGGGTTATGGGCAGAGCGCCCGAGGATTCGGCGTGGCTTACCGTTATGGGAAATATTAATTCCATAGCTGTGGCAACCTTAGCGGACGTAAGCTGTATAATTCTTGTGGAAAACGCTTCTTTAGACGAGGACGCTAAAAAGAAAGCCGAGATACACGGGGTTACGATACTTTCAACGGAAGAAAACAGCTACAGACTGGCGGTAAAAATCAGCGAGTTGATTAAATGAAATATTTTTATGACTTACATATCCACTCGTGTCTTTCCCCCTGCGGAGATATGGATATGACGCCTAACAACATTGCTAATATGGCTAAGCTTTTGGGTCTTGACTTGATAGCTCTGACCGACCACAACACATCGCTCAACTGCAAAGCGACGATTGAAGTTGGTAATGAAATCGGGTTAACTGTTATTCCCGGAATGGAGCTTACCACAAGCGAGGATATTCACGCGGTCTGTCTGTTCCCGACGCTCGAAAGGGCGCTTGACTGGAATGAATATGTCGATAATAACCGAATAAAAATCAAAAACCGCAGTGAAATTTACGGCAGACAGGTTATTATGAACAGTAAAGACGAGGAAATCGGTGAAATTGAGGAGCTTCTTTTGCCTGCGACAAATATAAGTATTATGATGGCTTACAAAAAGGTTAAAGAATTCGGGGGTATATGCTACCCCGCGCACATAGACCGCGACAGTCTTTCGATACTTTCCGTTCTCGGCGAAATAGACGAAAACTGCGGTTTTAAAACAGCGGAGCTTGCCGATAAAAATAAGGAAATTGAACTTAAAGAAAATCACCCTGCACTTAATAACCTCAATATTGTCACAAACTCCGACGCCCATTATCTGGAAAATATGAAAGAGGCTCAAAATTACCTTGACCTTCCGAATATTTCACCTGAAACGATAATTGAATATCTGGATAATAAACATTGATTTATAAGAGAAAGCGTGCGCGCATAACGCGTACGCTTTTATATTTTAAAAATTTTTTAATTATTTTTTTTAGCTTTTTTAAAAACTTTTATTTAAAACAATTGGTTAGTTTTAACTAACTAAATTGCACTAAACTAAGCCATATTTACCAATGTTTTTTTATTAAAACAAACAAAAAAATATAGACAATCGACAATCTATGTGATATAATAGCTCTAAACGTATAAGTGCGCTATATTATATCTAAACAGCGTACAATATCTTTTAAAGGAGGAAAAACGATGCAAAAGAAAATCAGCAATCTCCCTTTTACGGGTACACCTGAACAGGAAGCTAAGCTGAAAGAGGTTATAGCTAAACACAGTGATGACCCGGGCGCCGTTATGCCTGTTTTACAGGAAGCACAGGATATTTACGGTTATCTTCCGATTGAAGTTCAGACAATGGTTGCGGAGGGACTTAATGTACCGCTTGAGGAAGTTTACGGAGTATCTACTTTTTACTCTCAGTTTGCTCTTTCACCAAAGGGCAAATACGATATTTCAGTTTGTCTTGGTACCGCCTGCTATGTAAAGGGCTCCGGAAATATTCTCGATAAGCTTTCCGAAATTCTCGGTATTGAAGCTGAAGAGTGCACACCTGACGGAATGTTCTCGCTTACCGCCTGCCGTTGTATCGGCGCGTGCGGACTTGCTCCGGTTATAACTGTTAATGACGATGTTTACGGCAGACTTACCGTTGATGATGTTGCGGGAATAATTGACAAATATAAAAAAGCTGATGCGTGAGCTTTCACTTAATGTTATGGACGTTGCCCAAAACTCAATCAGGGCTGAGGCAAAGCTTGTTGCAATTACTGTAAATGAAAGCGACAAGAACGACCGCCTCTCTATCTCAATTGAGGATAACGGTTGCGGAATGACAGAAGAACAGGTAAATCAGGTCGTTGACCCCTTTTTTACCACACGCACAACCCGAAAGGTCGGGCTCGGTATTCCTCTGTTTAAGCTTTCGGCGGAACAAACGGGAGGCAGTTTTGACATAAAATCACAAGTCGGAAAAGGAACTGTCACAAAAGCAAGCTACGTTAAAAGCCACGTTGATATGACTCCTTTGGGAGATATTAATTCAACGATAGAAATTCTTATAAGATGTAATCCCGATACGGATTTTGTGTTCACTCACAGCACAGATAACGGAAGCTTTACTCTTGATACAAGAGAGTTAAGAGAGATACTCGGAGATGTAAGCTTAGATACGCCCGACGTTTTAGAATGGATAAATCAATATTTAGAAGAACAAACACAAATTATATTCGGAGGTGTTTAGATAATGAAATCTTTAGCTGAATTACAGGCTATCAGAGAAAGAGCTAAGGCTAATCTTGACCTTAGAAAGGAAAACCCGAATGCTGCCCGCGTTTTAGTGGGTATGGCTACTTGCGGAATTGCGGCGGGAGCAAGACCCGTACTGAATGCTTTTACTGAGGAAATTGCTAAAAGGGGACTTACAGACAGCGTTACCGTGACACAGACAGGGTGTATCGGTATCTGTCAGTATGAGCCGGTTGTTGAAATCGAGATTCCCGGCGAGGAAAAAGTTACTTACGTTAAAATGACTCCTGAAAAAGCGGTTAAGGTTGTTAACGACCATATTGTAAATAAGAATGTTGTTACCGAGTATACTATCGGAGCTAACACTAAATAAGGAGGACAATAATGTATCGTTCTAATGTACTTGTTTGCGGCGGTACCGGATGTACCTCATCAAACAGCTTGAAAATTGTTGATAAGCTAAATGAGGAGCTTAAAGCCAAAGGACTTGAAAAAGAAGTTAACGTCATCACAACAGGTTGTTTCGGTCTTTGCGCTTTAGGTCCGATTATGGTAGTTTACCCGGAGGGTAGTTTCTATTCAATGGTTAAAGAGGAGGATATTCCCGAAATCGTTGAGGAGCATCTCTTAAAGGGTAGAATTGTTACAAGACTTCTCTATCAGGAAACTGTTGCGGAAGACACAATTAAATCTCTTAATAAAACTGACTTTTACGCTAAACAAAAGCGTGTCGCTTTAAGAAACTGCGGTGTTATCGACCCTGAAAAGATTGACGATTATATCGCTCAGGACGGTTATGCCGCTTTAGGTAAGGTTCTTACCGAAATGACGCCTGAAGAGGTTATCCAAACCGTACTCGATTCCGGACTTAGAGGACGAGGCGGAGCGGGCTTCCCCACAGGCTTAAAATGGAAATTCGCCGCCGCTAACGACGCTGACCAGAAATATGTTTGCTGTAACGCCGACGAGGGCGACCCGGGCGCGTTTATGGACCGTTCGGTACTCGAGGGCGACCCGCATACTGTAATTGAGGCTATGGCTATTGCAGGTTACGCAATCGGCGCTTCAAAGGGTTACATATATGTACGCGCCGAATACCCTATCGCTGTTAAACGTCTGCAAATAGCTATTGACCAGGCGCGTGAATACGGACTTTTAGGCGAGGATATTTTCGGAACAGGCTTTAACTTTGATTTACAGCTCCGTTTGGGCGCAGGCGCGTTCGTATGCGGTGAGGAAACTTCTCTTATGACCTCTATAGAGGGTAAACGAGGCGAGCCGAGACCCCGTCCCCCGTTCCCTGCTCTTAAAGGTCTTTACAGAAAGCCTACTATTCTTAATAACGTTGAAACATACGCAAATATTACGCAGATTATCTTAAACGGTCCCGAGTGGTTTGCTTCAATGGGTACCGAAAAGAGCAAGGGTACTAAGGTATTCGCTCTCGGCGGTAAGATTAAGCACACAGGTCTTGTCGAAGTACCTATGGGAACTACATTAAGAGAAATTGTTGAGGAAATCGGCGGAGGTATTCCCGACGGAAAGAAATTTAAGGCCGCGCAGACAGGCGGTCCCTCCGGAGGATGTATTCCCGCAGAGCATTTAGATATTCCTATCGACTACGATAATCTTATCGAAATCGGTTCAATGATGGGTTCAGGCGGACTTATCGTTATGGATGAAACGACCTGTATGGTTGATATTGCTAAGTTCTTCCTCGAATTTACCGTTGACGAGAGTTGCGGTAAATGTACGCCGTGCCGTATAGGTACAAAAAGACTTCTTGAAATGCTTGAAAAAATCACAAGCGGTAAGGGTACCTTAGAGATGATTGACGAGATGGAGGAGCTTTGCTACTACATTAAGGCAAACTCACTTTGCGGTCTTGGACAGACTGCTCCAAACCCCGTACTTTCCACACTTCGTTACTTTAAGGACGAGTACATAGCCCACGTTGTTGACCACAAGTGTCCTGCGGGCGTTTGTAAGGAGCTTCTTGAATTTACAATCGATAAAAACAAATGTATCGGCTGTTCGCTCTGCTCGAGAAAATGTCCTGTTTCGGCTATTTCCGTTACGGATTATATTGCTCCGGGCAAGAAAAAACCTGCGTTTGAAATCGACCACAGCAAGTGTATCAAGTGTGGCGCTTGTATGGAAGGCTGTAAGTTCAACGCTATTTCTAAAGGCTAAGGAAAGGATATATTGTTATGGAAATGTTAAACATTAAAATTAACGGTAAGGATTACTCCGTTGCAAAAAATACCACTATTCTTGAAGCCTGTCATCAGTTCGGCATTAAAATTCCGACATTATGCTATCTTAAAGAAATAAACGAAATCGGCGCGTGCCGTATGTGTCTTTGTGAGGTTAAGGGCGCAAGGAGCCTGGTTGCCGCATGCGTATACCCTATCGACAGAGAGGGTACGGAAATTTTTACAAACACACCCGAAATTCGTAAATACAGAAAGACTAACCTTGAGCTTCTTCTTTCTAATCACGATAAGAAATGTCTGTCTTGCCCGAGAAATGACAACTGCGAGCTTCAACAGCTTTGTCTTGAGTACGGCGTTGACGAGGAAAAATTCCAGGGTGAAGAAACTCATTACGAGCAGGATAAATCCACACTTCACCTCGTTAGAAACAATAACAAATGTATTCTCTGCCGTCGTTGCGTAGCCGCTTGTAAAAATCAGTATGTATCTGTTATCGGCGCTAACAACAGAGGATTTGATACGGTTGTAAGCTGTGCTTTTGATAAGGATTTAAACAGCGTTTCCTGCGTAAGCTGCGGTCAATGTACCGTTGTATGTCCTACAGGCGCATTAGTTGAGCGTGATGATACCGCTAAGGTATTTGAGGCAATAGCTGACCCGACAAAGCACGTTGTAGTTCATACTGCTCCATCAATCCGCGCTACCTTGGGCGAATGTTTCGGTATGCCTATAGGTACAAATGTAACGGGTAAAATGGTTACAGCGTTAAAAATGCTCGGTTTTGACAAAGTTTTTGATACAAACTTCGGCGCTGACCTTACAATTATGGAGGAAGGAACAGAGTTTATCGACCGTGTTAAAAACGGAGGTACTCTCCCGATGATTACTTCCTGTTCACCCGGTTGGATTAAGTTCTGCGAGCATTATTATCCCGACCTTATCCCCCATCTCTCAACCTGTAAATCACCTCAGCAGATGCAGGGTTCAATGATTAAATCATACTACGCTGAAAAAGTAGGAATTGACCCGAAGGATATAGTTGTTGTATCTGTAATGCCCTGTGTTGCCAAAAAGTTTGAAATCAAGCGTGACGACCAAGGCCGTGACGGTATGCAGGATAACGATATTTCAATTACTACAAGAGAGCTTGCTAAGATGATTAAGACAGCAGGTATACAATTTACCGAGCTTGAGGACGTCGAGTTTGACCCGATTATGGGTATCGGCACGGGCGCGGGAACAATTTTCGGCGCGTCGGGCGGTGTTATGGAAGCGGCTTTAAGAACAGTTGCTGACAAACTCACGGGTCAGGACCTTGAAAAATTTGAATACCATGAAGTTCGAGGTATGGACGACGTTAAGGAAGCTACATACAATGTTGCGGGAATTGACGTTAAGGTTGCGGTTACATCAGGACTGAAAAACGCGGCTAAACTCCTTGACGACATCAGAGCGGGAAAGTCGGAGTATCAGTTCATTGAAGTTATGTGCTGTCCCGGAGGTTGTATCAACGGCGGAGGTCAGCCGATTCAGCCCGGTCATGTAAGAAACTTTACTGACTTAAAAGCTAAAAGAGCTGAGGCTTTATATGATGACGACCGTAATCTCCCATTCAGAAAGTCACATGATAACCCCGAAATCAAGGCAATCTATGACGAATATCTCGGAGAACCAGGCTCACATAAGGCTCACGAGTTATTACATACTTCATACGTTGAGCGTAAAAAGTATTAATATTCAGTCAACTACAAATGCGTTACCCAATGGGTAACGCATTTTTTATAGAAAAATTTTATTTTAATATTTTTAGAAAAATCAAAACCACCCGTTGAACGGGTGGTTTGACCAGCCCCTATAAGGGGCTATTACAGGCTTACCCCCTGCAGCC
>CANPXF010000022.1 GCA_947585745.1 uncultured Clostridia bacterium
TACGATTAACGCGAAGCAGACGTCACAAAATCAATCTGTTACCTATTATGTAGATTTCCACGATAATACACCGTCAAATCCGACTATTAAGTTTGACGGTGAAACGGCAAAATCTCTTACAAAGGAAGGAACCAGCACGGTCTACTCCGCAACAGTTGATACTCCGTATTCACCTACTACTATGGAAATTGCCTCTGACGCGACTATTTCATTTAGCGGTAAAAGTTATAATGTTAAAATTAATAAGGGAGCTGTAGAAACAGGAGAAATTTGGCTTGAAGCTACTAATGAGGCTTCTCAGACTCTTTCAATGACTCCCTCTAAGCCCTCAAAAACAGTCCAAAGCGGATATAAAAGAATATATCTTGATAGGGTTACATCCGGAAACACCTGGACGAACGTATATATCTACTGTTGGAATGATAATGGCGAATCATTTACAACTTGGGATAATTCAAAACAAATGATTCGATTTAGTTCCAGTTCGGGTCATGTGTATTATTACTATGATATTCCCACGAGATATGCGACAAATGTCATTTTCCACAATGGAAGCGGAAATCAAACAGGGAATATTGCAATTGTAGGAACAACTAATTACTTTCAACTTAATTCAACAGAAACTGCATCGTCAATGGATACTGTAATCGCCGCGCCGGAATGCGCGTCATATTACAGCAACGTTAAGATGAATCTCAAAGAAACGGAAAACGGAGATGTAAACATAGCTCCGACTCTATCAAACCAAAAATTTACCGTTACATATACTTCAGGCAATATAACTGTTGCTGATGTTGACGCTACGGGAAATATTATTCCTAAAGCCTCCGGTACAGCTCAAATTACCGTTAAAGTTTCAAACAGTTTAGGAGATTCTAAAAGTTATTATACAAATGTAAAAATAAATGACCCGACTAAATTTGAAGGGTTTAAAATTATGTCGATTGAAAGCCAAACCTCGACAATTAGTATTAAGAAAATGGGTTCTGACTATCCGGCAACGATTTCAGGTGTAGAAACTTTGGTATCAGGAGTTGCGAACGTACCTAAAAATTCGAGTAGCGGCTATAAAAACTCAGCTATAGTTACTATAAACGGTTCTAACTGTACTGTGAAATATGCTAAAGCGGATAATCAATTTTATTATGGCGATATTTATGTTACTGCTACCGTAAAAACAAAATCAGAAAGATACACGTCAAGTGGTAGACGGTACGGTATAAAATGCTGGCAAAAGAATTTTGAAGAAAATCCGGAAATTAATAAGACAGTAACAAAGTCTATTACAGACGGAGTTGAAACAGCGACAAGTAAAATGACGCTTGACGGCTCTACGTTCGAAGCGATTTATGAGGAATATGAATATGTTGACGTTACCTTTAACTTTAAATATTATGAGTACAAAACATTGAGAGAAATAGAAAAAACAGATAGTGAAGGTAATAAAGTAGTAGACGAAAACGGTAATCCTATTGTTGAAAAATTGGATTTCTATCAGTATGACCCTCAATATATAGAAGATAATGGCTTTGAGAACACACATAATGAAAAGGTATATACTGTAAGTAATTTTGAGGTGCGTAATCTTACAGCTGATAAAATTACAAAATCAAATATATTTAATTCTGCAATCGATGCAATAGTAGATATGCCGGAAAATGACTATTATACATACGTAATGCCCGAATTTACTGAAGGCTCAGAGTCAGTTGTAATTAAAAATCCCAGTGCAATCAATCATACAGCAACTATTGATGTGTCTTTAATTCATAAGCCCCGAACATACAGCGTATCGGTTGGCGGTACCAAAATAACCGGATATAAAGAACAACAGAATACTGACCAAAACGGAAATCCGGTTTATTATCAATCGTATGTAACAGCAACCGCGGATGAAAAATCAAACTGGTACGACGAGAAGTCGGGAGCGCTTTTAGCAACAGGTAAAAGCTACAGATTCAGAGTTACAAATGATACTAAACTTAAAACTGAATCGATTGGCGGGGAAAATAATGATAACCAAACGTCTATATCTCTTTCGGGTTATGAATTAACCCACGAGGAAAGCGCAAGCGACCCAGGTAAGAAAGTTGAAAAGCTTATTCAGAATTTTTATATTGCTGATTTCTTTGACCCGGCAAGAGTTACTCGTGAAGACGGCGCGCCGAGAGATGATGTCAAATTTGTCGGAGGCGGTGTGGCATACTATTCTTACACAAAGGATTCCGCAGATAATAAAACATTTAACCAAAATGTTATTGACGCGGGATATGTGCACGGACAAAATGTTGAGGGAAGCGTTTACGGTGAGGCAAATTCCGACTCAATTAAGAGCAGACTTAAAGCTGTAATAGAGAAACAAATTCCAAATAGTGAAGTTACCGACAGCGAAGACCTCGCTAAAGCTATAGCGTACGGTACTGAAATTAAACCGACGGTTGACAAGGTTAGTGGCCGAAGCACAGGTCTTGTTTACAGATATTTGCCGTATGAACAGTATAAGAGATCGGGCGATGCTCTGGAAAAGGATGATGAGGGAAAGTATACTTTTGCTACAAAGATTAATTCTAATGTTTTCCGTTATTCTACCGCCCTCAAGGCATATCAGTATATTTACGCTTCAAAGGCTGAAAATAAGGAGTCAAATGCGAATAAGTATATGAGAACATACTCTTATTACATATATTCTTATACAGCTTATGACGAGGAAACAGATTTACCGACAACCGAATATAAGGTAGTTTTATCTGATAACTATTCAGATGCGGCAACCTATTGGAAAAATACACCTAAATAAACAAAAGCCGCTTGCTTTAAGCAAGCGGCTTTTTTCTTGAATTCTTTAATGTAGTCAGCGGTTTAAATTCAGTAAATGATATAGCGGAAAGTTTATTTTCTCTGTTTATAATCAAATAAGCTTTTCTTCCCATTCCTTTTCTTTAAAGCCGATTAGAACGGCGTTTTCAGAGATTGCGAGAGGGCGTTTCACCAACATTCCGTCACCCGAGAGGAGCGTTAACTGCTCATTTTCACTCATATTCTCAAGCTTGTCTTTAAGTCCCAAATCACGGTAAATCAATCCGCTTGTATTAAAGAATTTTTTAAGTGGAAGTCCGCTTTTCCCGTACCAGTCTTTAAGCTCCTCAAAGCTCGGGTTATCAAGCTTAATATCACGGTCCGTGTACTCGATGTTGTGTTCATCGAGCCATTTTTTTGCCCTTTTGCAGGTTGAGCATTTCGGATATTCTAAAAACAGCATTGATTATTCTCCCATACATTCAACAAGCACGGCTTTTTGAGCGTGAAGGCGGTTTTCAGCCTCCTCAAAAATCTCGTTTGCGTGCGCCTCAAAAACCTCTGCGGTAATTTCTTCTCCTCGGTGGGCGGGCAGGCAGTGAAGAACCATACAATCCTTATTTGTAACAGCCATAAGCTCCGAGTTAACCTGATAGCCCTCGAATGCCTTTTCACGGATTTTCTTTTCGTTCTCCTGTCCCATAGACGCCCAGACGTCTGTGTAAACGACGTCGGCGTTTTTAGCCGCGTCAATCGGGTTTCGGCAGATTTCAAATTTGCCGTCAGCGCCGTATTTGTTACCGAAGTCAATGATATTCTTCGGCGGGTCGTATCCCTCGGGGCAGGCGACAGAAATGCTCATACCTGTTGAAAGCGCGCCCACGATGAGGGAATTCATCATATTGTTTCCGTCTCCGATAAAGCACATCTTAAGTCCCTCAAGCTTGCCCTTGAACTCGCGTATTGTCATTAAGTCCGCAAGCACCTGACAGGGGTGGCAGTAGTCGGTAAGACCGTTAATAATCGGAATAGAGCCGTATTTTGCGAGCGCCTCAACCTCGCTTTGCTCGAATGTGCGTATCATAATTCCGTCAATAAAGCGGGAGAGTACGCGGGCGGTATCCTCAACGGGTTCTCCGCGTCCGATTTGTAAATCGTTTGACGATAAAAACAGCGGATAACCGCCGAGCTGAGTCATTCCAACCTCAAACGATACACGTGTACGCGTTGAGGCTTTTTCAAAAATCATACCGAGAGTTTTGCCTTTAAGATGATTATGTTCAATGCCGTGTTTTTGCTCATACTTTAACTGGTCCGCGAGGTTGAGGGTGTTGATAATCTCCTCGGTTGACCAATCCTCCAATTTAAGTAAATGTTTCATTATATATCCTCCTGAATCGTTTTATTTAATATTTTAACCGCCTCATCAATTTCACCGTAGCTGATGTTAAGCGGAGGTAACATTCTAAGTAAATTTTTAGCCGTAATAATAAGCAGTCCGTTTTCAACGCATTTGACGGCAATATCGTGCGCGTTGTCCCTTTCAAGCTCAATGCCGACCATTAAACCGAGGTTTCTGACTGACAGTACACCCTTTATTTCAAGTAGCTTTTCTTTTAAATAATTTCCCTTTTTATTTACCTCGTCTAAGAATTTTTTATCGGAAACTACAGAGAGAACATAATTCGCGCCGGCGCAGACCACGGGATTCGCGCCGAAAGTTGTGCCGTGGGTTGAGGGTTGCATAACGTTCTCAAGCTTTTCAGAGCAAAGACAGGCTCCAATCGGAAGTCCTCCGCCCAAGCCCTTTGCGCAGGTGATAAGGTCGGGAACGATGTCGAAATTTTCATAGCAGAAAAGCCTGCCCGTGCGTCCGACGCCTGTCTGAACCTCATCGTCGATAAGAATAAGGTCATTTTTGTCGCAGATAGCTCTAAGCTCCTTTACAAAGCCTTTATCAAGTATGTTAACTCCGCCTTCGCCTTGCACACATTCAATCAGAACAGCGCAGGTTTTGTCGCTTATCAGGCTTTTAACGCTGTTAATATCGTTTGCGTCGGCATACAGAAAGCCCCCAGTAAAGGGGAAGAAAAAGTTGTGAAAATTTTCCTGACCTGTAGCGGAAAGCGTGGTAACGGTACGCCCGTGAAATGAGTTTTTAAGGGAGATAATTTCGTTTCTTCCCGCGCCGTATTTATCAAAGCTGTATTTTCTCGCAATTTTAATCGCGCATTCGTTGGCTTCCGCTCCGCTGTTTCCGTAGCAAACCTTTGAAAAAGGAGTGAGCTTGCAAAGTGTTTCGGCAAGCTTTGAGGGTTGAGCGCTGTAAAAATAGTTGCTCATATGCTGAATTGTCGACGCCTGTTTTGTAACGGCGTCAACCCAGCCGTCGTCGCAGTAACCGAGCGAATTTACGCCGATGCCTGAGCTCACGTCAAGATATTTCTTTCCGTTCTCGTCAAACGCGTAACAGCCCTTACCGCTTTTTAAAGCCACATTGTAACGGCCGTAGGTATTCATAATATATTTTTTGTCCCGCTGTTTTGTATCCATAAAATCACCTCTTGTAAATCCGTAAAAAACCTATTTTGAAAAGACAAATAAATCCCCGCGCTTTTTAAAGCCGAGACTTTCCCAGAAATTTTGTCCCGTAAAATTGTCCTGATAGCAGAAAATATGAGTTTTTTCTATGCCGTCGGCGGTAATTTTTTTAACAGCCTCGGTTGCGATAGCGTTGCCTATATGCTTACGGCGGAATTCGGGTAAAACCGCCATATGATGAATGAAACCGCGTCTGCCGTCGTGACCTGCCAAAACCGTTCCTACAATTTTACCGCCGTCAAGAGCAACCTGGCTCATTTCGGGGTTGCGTTTAAGGTAGCGTTCTATGCTTTCGCGGGAATCAGCCGAGCTTAAAGCGCGCTTGGAGGTTATCTGCCACATTGCGAAAATCTCATCATAATCTTCAATTTTCATCGAACGAATCTGCATATTCCACCATTAATAAATCATTGTGCCGATACCCTCGTCGGAGAAAAGCTCAAGCAGTATTGAGTGCTTGATGCGTCCGTCGAGAATATGCGCTCTGCCGACTCCGCTCCTGACCGCCTCGACACAGCAGTCAATTTTCGGAATCATACCTCCGCTTATGCTTCCCTCTTTTTTTAGAGAGGGAACTTCGCTTGCGTTGACAACAGAAATGAGCGTGCTTTCATCATCTACATCACGGAGAAGTCCCCGTATGTCCGTCATAAGAATAAGCTTTTTTGCCCCGAGCTTTGCCGCAATCCGCGCCGCCGCGAGGTCAGCGTTGATGTTGTAAACCTCGCCGTTGTATCCGCCCGCGATGGTTGAGATTACGGGAATGTATCCGTTTTTGAGCGAGTCCATAATAATCATAGGATTTACTCGGTCAATCTCGCCGACGTATCCCAAATCCTCGGCGGAGGCAAGCTTTTTTGCCATAAGCATTTTCCCGTCAAGTCCGCAAAGTCCGATTGCTCTGCCCCCGCTCGTTGAGAGGTGCTGAACAAGACTTTTGTTGACTTTTCCCGCCAAAACCTGCTGGACTATGTCGATGGTTTCCTTATCGGTTACTCTCAGTCCGTTCTTAAACTCGCTCTTTTTTCCCGTTTTATCGAGCATCTGATTTATTTCGGGACCGCCTCCGTGAACGAGTACAACGTTTATTCCAACAAGCTGCATAAGCACAATATCGCTCATAACAGCCTCTTTCAGTTCCTCGCTTTTCATCGCGTTTCCGCCGTATTTGACAACAATCGTCTGTCCCGAATACTTCTGAATATAAGGCATTGCCTGTATTAAGACTTCCGCCCTTTTGTTATTATCCATTATCATACCTTCTAACTTACGTCCTGTAATCTCCGTTTATTTTAACATAATCATAGGTTAAATCACAACCGTACGCTTCGGCTTTGCCGTTTCCGTCGCCTAAGCCTATGATAATGTTTATTTCGTCCTCAAGCAGAATTTCCTTTGCTTTTTCCTCCGAGAATAAGACGCCCGCTCCGTTTTTGCAAACGTCAATCAATCCTTTAGCGGATTTAAAACTCACATCAACCTTTTTTACATCAACATCTGCTCCGCTGTAGCCGATTGCGCAGAGGACGCGCCCCCAGTTTGCGTCAGCGCCGAACATTGCCGATTTTAACAAGCTGGAGCAAATTACGCTTTTGCTGATTTTAACTGCGTCTTGTTTTGATTTCGCTCCGTTTACAGAGCAGATTAAAAGCTTTGTCGCGCCTTCGCCGTCTTTTGCGAGCTTTTTGGCGAGAACCTTAAACGCCTCTGTAAGACTGTTTACGAACGTATAATAATCCTCGTTTTTTTCAACAATTTCGGGATTTTCCGCCTTTCCCGAAGCCATAACGGCGAGGGTATCGTTTGTGGAGGTATCTCCGTCCACGCTTACCATATTGTAGCTGTCCTCAACCGCCTCTTTAAGAGCGCAGTCGAGCATTTCGCTTGAAATTGACGCGTCGGTAGTTACAAACGAGAGCATTGTTCCCATATTTATGTGTATCATACCGCTTCCCTTTGCGATACCGCCGATTGTAACCTCTTTACCGCCCAATGTCATAGTTATAGCCGTTTCTTTTTTTACGGTATCTGTCGTCATAATCGCCTCGGCGGCATTTGTACCGCCGTCCTTTGAGAGGGTACCGCGCATTTTTCTGCACCCGTCAATAATCGGTTCAATCGGGAGAATTTCACCGATTACACCTGTCGAGGCTACAATGACGTCGCTTTTGTTAACACCTAAAACATCAGACGCAATTTCGCACATTTTTTCCGCCTTTTCCTCTCCGTCGGCGTTGCAGGTGTTGGCGTTGCCCGAATTTACGATAACCGCCTGCGCCTTTCCGTTTTCAAGGTGCTTTTGCGTTACCTTAACAGCATCGGATTTTACAAGGTTTTTTGTAAAAACAGCGGACGCGTTGCAGAGAACATCGCAGTATATAAGCGCTAAATCACGTTTTGTTTTGTTAGAGGGCTTAATCGAGGCGCAAATACCCTGCGCCGTAAAGCCCTGCGGCGCCGTGACACCGCCTTCAATGAATTTATACATAGTATCTACCTTTATTTTAAGCGGTTTTAAAACGCCGGGGGAAGGATTTGAAGCCCCGTCTTTTCATCTAAACCGAAAATGATATTCATATTTTGGATTGCCTGTCCCGCGGCTCCCTTTACCATATTGTCAATCGCCGAGCAGACAATAAGCTTGCCCGCGCGCTTGTCATAATGCAGGGAAATATCGCAGAAATTTGAGTATTTAATATTATGAATATCGGCGTACATTCCGTCGGGGAGCAGTCTTACAAAATACTCGTCTTTATAAAAATCCTCATACGCCTTTCTTATTTCCTCAAAGCTTACGCCCTCTTTAATGTCGGCGTAGCAGGTCGCGAGAATACCTCTGTTTACAGGCAGAAGGTGAGGAACAAAGGTAACCGTTACTTTCTCTTTGGCGAGCTTTGACAGCGTCTGTTCAATTTCGGGAGTATGGCGGTGCTGAGCCGCCTTGTACGCGTGAAATCCCTCGTTAAGCTCGGGATAGTGGTTTCCCTGATTTGGCTTTCTTCCCGCTCCCGTAACTCCGCTCGCGCAGTTGCAAATAATGCCTTTAAGCTTTACAAGACCGTTTTTTACGGCAGGAGCCAGCGCTAACGGCGAACAGGTCGTATAACAGCCGGGATTTGCAATAATGCTTTTCCCTTTAATTTCATTTCTGAAAAGCTCGGGAAGTCCGTAAACTGCCTCTTTATGTAAATTTTTATCGATGAATGTACCGCCGTACCATTCGCTGTATTCGTTCTCGCTGTTGAGTCTGAAATCAGCGCCGAGGTCGATAAACTTTACGCCCTTTGCCTTGCAGTCCGACGCCAATTCCTGACTTAAACCGTGGGGCAGGGCCGCGAATACCACGTCGCTTTTATCCACGACCTCGTTCACGTTTTCGCACACCATATCGTTCAGATAAATATAACTCGGGTAAACGTCAGAAATTTTCTTACCCTCAAAGCTTACGGAGCTGATTGCCGAAACCTCCGCTTTAGGGTGAGAGGTTATAAGACGGACAAGCTCCGTGCCAGCGTAGCCGGTCGCTCCTACTATTCCTGCTTTTATCATACTATCAGTCCTTAAATTTTTAGTCGTTTTAACTCCCTATTTCTTATTAATAATATCGGAAATTCTCTTTACCTGCGCTTTTACGTTTTCGGGAGCCGGACCTCCGAACGCGGTACGCTGTGAAACGCAGTATTCAAGAGAAATCGCGCCGTAAATTTCCTCATTAAACACATCGCAAACCTTTTTGTATTCGTCAAGAGGCAGACTTTCAAGGTCCGTGCCGAGCTCAATACAACGCGCGACAAGCTCCCCCGTGGCCTTGTAAGCGTCACGGAACGGAACTCCGTTTTTAGTCAGCCAGTCGGCGACGTCTGTCGCGTTAATAAATCCGCCTGCCGCCGCCTTGCGCATATTTTCTGGGATAACCTTCATTGTATCGAGCATAGGCGTGAAAGCGGTCAAGCACATTTTAACGGTATCGACCGCGTCAAAAATTGCCTCTTTATCCTCCTGCATATCCTTGTTATACGCAAGCGCGATTCCTTTCATAACCGTTAAGAGAGTCATTGTATCTCCGAAAACCCGTCCGCTCTTTCCGCGGACAAGCTCCGCGATGTCGGGGTTCTTTTTCTGAGGCATAATTGACGAGCCCGTGGAAAACGCGTCGTCAAGCTCAATGAATTTGAATTCCCAACTGCACCACATTATAATTTCCTCGGAGAAACGGCTCAGGTGTACCATAATAATCGACAGAGCCGAGGAGAATTCTATGCAGTAATCACGGTCGGAAACACCGTCTAAGGAATTGTTTGTGATGCTGTCAAAGCCTAAAAGCTCTTTAGTTACTGAACGGTCAATCGGGTATGTCGTACTTGCCAAGGCGCAGGAACCGAGGGGCATTTCGTTCATTCTTTTATAGCAGTCATCAAGACGTCCTATATCCCGCAACAGCATTTCAGCATAGGCTAAAAGATGATGGCCGAAGGTAATCGGCTGGGCGCGCTGGAGGTGAGTATATCCCGGCATAACGGTTTCGCTGTACTGTTCGGCCTTTTTGGAGATAACGCCTAAAAGCTTTTCGAGCTGAGCCTTTATATTTTTAAGCTCTTTTCTTAAATAAAGCTTGTTATCTAAAGCGACCTGGTCGTTACGGCTTCTTGATGTGTGAAGTCTTTTACCGTCGTCGCCGATACGCTTTGTCAGCTCGCCCTCGACAAAGGTGTGTATATCCTCCGCCTCCATATCTATTTTAAGCGAGCCGTTTTCTATATCTTTTAAAATTGAATTAAGACCGTCTATAATATGCTCTGCCTGTGACATTTCGATAATACCGCATTTTCCGAGCATAGTAGCGTGCGCGATACTTCCCTCAATATCCTCTCTGTACATACGGCTGTCAAAGGGTATCGAGCTGTTAAAATCGTTGGTCGTCTTGGAAAGCTCCTTTTTAAAACGTCCTTTCCATAATTGCATTATATCACCTCATCAAAAGCATAAAACGATAAATACAATACCATTTTACCGCTTTTTAAACTATCCTTAAAATCACTTAATGGGACAGAGTTACCCCTGCCCCGAAAAAGCTTGTAAAATTTAATTTATTTAATAAGACCCTTTTTCGCTCTTACTTTAATCGGAAGTCCGAAAAGATTGATAAATCCTGCGGAGTCGTTCTGATTATAAACCTCGTCCTCGTCAAAGGTCGCGATTTCCTCATCGTAGAGTGAATACGGACTTGTAACGCCCGCGTCAATGATGTTGCCCTTATACAGCTTTAGCTTAACATCGCCTGTAACGTATTCCTGCGTGCTGTCTACAAAAGCGGAGAGAGCCTCTCTTAAAGGCGTGTACCATTTTCCGTCATATACAAGCTCCGCGAATTTAATCGCGAGAACGGATTTATAATGCTGTGTGTCTTTATCAAGACAAATTTCCTCAAGCTTGCTGTGAGCTGTGTAAAGAATTGTGCCTCCCGGAGTTTCGTATACTCCTCTTGCTTTCATACCGACAAGACGGTTTTCAACAATATCGGTAATTCCTATGCCGTTCTTTCCGCCGATTTCGTTAAGTTTTTCAACGATGCTTACAGCGTCCATCTCAACGCCGTTTATGCTTTTTGCCTCGCCCTTTTCAAAATGGATTGTAATGTATTCGGGCTTGTCGGGCGCCTGAATCGGGGATACGCCCATCTCCAAAAAGCCTTCCTTTTCGTACATCGGCTCGTTTGCGGGGTCCTCAAGGTCAAGTCCCTCGTGGCTTAAATGCCATAGGTTCTTGTCCTTTGAGTAGTTAGTTTCTCTGTTTATTTTGAGAGGGATTTTCTTCTCCTCCGCGTAAGCGATTTCCTCTTCACGGCTTTTAAATTCCCACGTTCTCCACGGGGCGATAATCGGCATATCGGGAGCGTAAGCCTTAATGGCAAGCTCAAAACGAACCTGGTCGTTACCCTTGCCCGTACAGCCGTGGCAAATTGCGTCGGCGCCCTCTTTCTTGGCGATTTCCACCAATCTTTTAGCTATAATCGGACGAGCGAAGGATGTACCGAGTAAATATTTACCCTCGTATACCGCGCCCGCTTTGATTGTAGGATATACATATTCTTCGACAAATTCCTTGTTAAGGTCCTCAATATAGAGCTTTGAAGCGCCTGTAGCGATAGCCTTTTCCTGAAGTCCTTCAAGCTCGTCTGCCTGTCCCACGTTACCCGATACCGCGATAACCTCGCAGTTGTCGTAATTTTCCTTTAACCAGGGAATAATAATTGATGTGTCAAGTCCGCCCGAATAAGCGAGAACTACCTTTTTAATTTTTTTGTCTGCCATATTTACCTCCAAAAGAGTTTTCTTTGTGTTACTCTTAACATTATACACACAATATACAAAAAATCAAGAGGTTTTGCATAAATATTCAAAATTTATGAAATTTACATAAAATATGTTGTTTTCAATTAAATATTCCGATATTTATTGATAAAAAGATAGAAGTTTTCAGCCTTAACAGGCAAAGGAAATTTATTGCGAGTTTTTTAAAAATGTATAAAAATAGTAATATTATGTATAATTATACAATATATTGAATATTATTCGTTTATGTGATACAATATTTGCATAGCAATTAATTTTCAGCATATAGTTAGTGAGAAAGGATTTGATATTATGTCAGATTTTAAGGAGATTTCGGTCAGCGAAATTAATAATAATCCCTTTGATTTAATAGGAAAGGACTGGGCGCTCGTCACGGTAAAAAATCAAGACGGCTGTAATACTATGACGGCATCGTGGGGCGGAGTCGGAATAATGTGGAATAAGCCTGTGGCGTTTACTTTTATCAGACCTCAGCGGTTTACCTACGGACTTATTGAAAACGAGCAGTATTTTTCTCTGAGCTTTTATAAAGAGAAATACAGAGATGTGCTCCGCTTTTGCGGAAGCAGAAGCGGACGCGATTATGATAAGGCAAAGGAATGTAACATAACACCCGTGTATGACGAAAAGGCGCCGTATTTTGAAGAGGCGGACCTTGTATTAATTTGCAGAAAGCTTTACGCCCAGGATTTAAACGAGCAGAGTATCGTGGCAAAGGAAGAAGTGCTGAAAAATTATAACGGCGATGATTATCACAGAATGTATATAAGCGAGATTGTTAAGGTGTTGAAAAAATAAGAGGTGAAAAAAATGAAGTTTAAAAAGACCGTTTGCGCGCTTTTGGCATTTGCGTTAACCGCTTGCGCCTTTGCGGGTTGTACGCCTGAAAAAGCAGAAACGTACGACATCAAGTCCGTAAAAGCGGACAGCGCGAAGCGTTCGGAAATTGAAAAAGAGGTTGACAAAATCCTCGAATACAACGAATTTTGCGGAAGCGCCGCAATTTCTCTGAACAAAGATGAGCTTTATAATAAGGCTTACGGTTACGCCGACGCGATAAAAGAGAAAAAATTAACTACAAAGTCCTGCTATCAGATTAACGAGCTTACAAAAAACTTTACGGGCGTTGCCGTTCTTATGCTTGAAAAGAGCGGTA
Source organism: uncultured Clostridia bacterium (assembly GCA_947585745.1). Taxonomy (GTDB): domain Bacteria; phylum Bacillota; class Clostridia; order Oscillospirales; family Acutalibacteraceae; genus Ruminococcoides. Next base: position 12,907 of record CANPXF010000022.1, read on the forward strand.
AGCTAAAGCTTTCGGATACGCTTGACAAATATTTTGACGCGCAAGGAAGCCGTAGTTATCTTCGTGATATTAAAGTGGAAGACCTTTTGACAAATAAAATAAGTCTTGGCTCATATTATGATGAAATTACATCAAACCGTGAAGAGTATTCAACCTACTATAAGTTTCTGAATACAGAAAATCCCGATATTTACAGCGTTAGAATAAGCAATATGATTATCGGTCATATTTTTAATCACGGTGTAGATGAAAACTCTGATTCCACTATGTCAAATTACTATATTCTCGGAAAAATTGTTTCGCTGTCTTCAGGCGCGAGCTACAGAGAATATATTCAGAACAATATTTTTGACCCTCTCGGTATGAAGAATTCGGGGTTTGTTTACTCAAAATATAATTTCAGCGGATTTAATATGGACAATAAAGTTTGGCACCGTCAGGGCGAGCGTCCTGAATATTCAAGCTACGGCTTTATGTATGCGGCTTTGGGAATTGTATCAAGCAGTGAGGATATTGCCAAATTTTATATAGGACTGATAAACGGGGAATTGGGCGGTATTGATATTCTTGAAAGGCTGAAGCTTGCTCCGTCAAGCGAATACTTAGGATTTGAAATTGACGGCAATAACGCCTATTGTACGGGAAGGACGGCGTTACACTGCGCGTATGTGCATATTAACAGGAGCAATATGGAGGCTGTAACCCTACTGTCCAACTGCGTCGGAAAAACCGATATTAATGTTATGGGCAACGAGCTTTACGAAATTATAAGCTCTAAAATAAACGGTATAATTATCTCCGAAGCCAAAAAAAGTTGACGTTTTGTTAAAACGGTGGTAATATCATATAACTGCATAAATACAAAATCTAAAACTAAAAAGGGTCAGGAGTGATTAAATGAACAACCTTTCAATTTTTATTCCTATTATCGCAGGCGTTCTCGCGCTTTGCTTTGCGGTTTATTTCGCGCTGTTTATTCGTAAACAGGATTCGGGAACGGAAAGAATGAAAAAAATCTCATCCGCTATTTCAAAGGGCGCAAGAGCGTTTTTGTTTGCGGAATACAAAATACTGATTATTTTCGCTGTTGTGCTTTTTGCCGTAATCGGTTTTGTAATCGACTGGAGCACCGCGGGCTGTTTTATTCTCGGCGCGCTGTTTTCTACCTTAGCGGGCTATTTCGGAATGACCGTCGCTACTATGGCGAATGTCCGCACGGCTAACGCCGCAAGGCAGAACGGTATGAACAAGGCGCTCAAGGTTGCGTTTCGAGGCGGAGCCGTTATGGGACTTTCCGTAGTCGGACTCGGCGTTACAGGGCTCGGAATAGTTTTTGTAATACTTAATAATATGTTCAACCTCGCTCAGAATGACGAGATGTTAAGAGTGTTCACGGGCTTTAGCCTCGGGGCCTCTTCGATTGCGCTTTTTGCGCGCGTCGGAGGAGGTATCTACACTAAGGCCGCCGACGTCGGCGCTGACCTTGTGGGAAAGGTTGAGGCGGGAATACCCGAGGACGACCCGAGAAATCCTGCCACAATCGCCGATAACGTAGGCGATAATGTGGGCGATGTCGCAGGAATGGGAGCCGACCTTTTTGAAAGCTATGTAGGTTCAATTGTTTCAGCCGTTACCCTGGCTTTTGCGGCATTTACGGGAGCGGAAAGTAAAATGAACGCGGCGCTTTTTCCGCTTCTTCTCTGCACAATCGGAATTTTAGGCTCGGTTATCTCCGTGTTCTTTGTCCGCGGAAAGGATAATTCCGACCCGCAAAAGGCTTTGAATGTGGGAGAATATCTCGCTGCGGCGCTCGTTATTATCGGCGGAGCGGTACTGAGCTACTATATGTTTAACAGCCTTAATCCGTTTTGGTGCGTGCTTGCGGGACTTGTCGTAGGTACTGCGATTGGAAAGCTTACCGAGATATACACCTCCGACCGATTCCGTTCGGTAAAGAGCATTTCGGAAAGCTCAAAAACAGGCTCCGCGACAAATATCATCACGGGGCTGGGCGTGGGTATGAAATCCACGGCAATTCCTATTATATTTATTGTAATCGGAATACTTTTATCCTACTATGTGATGTTTGTTTCAACAGGCAGCGCGTCCGCCGGTCTTTACGGAATTGCGCTCGCGGCTGTCGGTATGCTCTCGACAACGGGTATGACAATAGCGGTTGACGCTTACGGACCGATTGCCGATAACGCGGGCGGAATTGCGGAAATGAGCGAGCTCGATTCAAACGTCAGAGATATAACCGATAAGCTCGACAGCGTAGGCAATACAACCGCCGCTATCGGAAAGGGCTTTGCCATCGGCTCTGCCGCTCTGACCGCTCTCGCGCTCTTTGCGTCCTTTGCGCAGACTGCGGGAATTGCCGACAACGGTATGTCTATTTTAAGTCCGAAGGTAGTAGTAGGATTGTTCATCGGCGGAATGCTTCCGTTTTTGTTCTCCGCGTTTACAATGAACAGCGTAGGACGCGCGGCAAATAAAATGATAGCCGAGGTTCGCCGTCAGTTTAAGGAAAAGCCCGGAATACTCAAGGGCGAGGAGGAACCCGATTATTCAAGATGTGTTTCGATTTCAACCAATGCCGCGCTCAAGGAAATGATTTTGCCGGGCGTTATGGCTGTTTTGGCGCCTTTGGCGGTAGGATTTCTGCTCGGAGTTGAATCGCTCGGCGGACTGCTCGCGGGCTCGCTTATAACGGGCGTAATGCTCGCCATATTTATGGCAAACAGCGGCGGCGCTTGGGATAACGCCAAAAAATATATTGAAACCGCGAGCGACGGAAAAGGCTCCGAGGCGCACAAGGCGGCGGTAGTAGGAGATACTGTCGGCGACCCATTCAAGGATACATCAGGTCCGTCAATCAATATTTTAATCAAGCTTATGACAATCGTATCGCTTGTATTTGCGCTTGCGTTCAAGCTTGTAAATGCCGGAAACGGTTTTTTGAATTTCTGATAATTGAATCGTAAATTATTATTAAAACTGAAAGACCACTGTTTATACAGCGGTCTTTTTTTCTTTACCTTAACTTTTTGAAATGTAATTTTGCAATATGAGTTTTATGCTTTCTTTTTCTTTTATGCTTATAATTCGATATTTTTCTACAACTTCCATTTCGTCCGAATTCAAATCACAGCGTTCAACCTTTTCAATAATTCGATTGATTTCGGTATGACCTATAAGAAAGTCCACAGAGGTATTAAAGTAATCGGCTAATTTAATAAGCGTGGAAATATCAGGCTCAACATTGTGGTTTTCGTATTTATTAATGGACTGCTGGCTTACGTTGACAATTTCAGCGAGTTTATTTTGGCTTATACCCTTTATATTTCGTAAATATTTTAAATTTCTCACCATATAACAACACCTCTGTTTATATATTAACAATATTATGTTGCCAAATAAAAAACCTTTTATTAGTTATTGACAACAACTTAAAGGTGTTATATAATTATCTTAATGAATTTTATTATTTTTAATATATTAACGAAAGTTATTGTGATGAAAAGGTGTGGAAAAAGCATTTTTTAATTGTAATAGAATTTCTCATTTTAGCGTCAGATGTCCTTAAAATAAGGATAATACGCAAAGGTTAAAATTTTATCAGGAACACTTTTATATTATTTTTAAAAAAGGAGAGTACAAAATGAAAATCAAAACTAAAAAAATATCAAGCTTATTTTTAATCGTAATTCTTGTTGTCAGCAGTATGCTGATAGGTTCAGTGAGCGCAAACGCCGTTATTTACACAAGCGGGGATTACCAATACACCTGCAATTATTCAGGTAATAATATAGCTTCTGTCAATATCGTAGGATACAAAGGCAGTGTTGTTAACCTTCAAATTCCCTCATCTTTTACTGTAACGGAAAACGGAAAGACTAAAGATGTTCCTGTTACAAGTATTGGCTATGATGCTTTTAGGGATTATAAAAACTTAGCGTCAGTCAATATTCCAAATACAATTACTGAAATCGGATACGGCGCTTTCCACAACTGCGCTAATTTGTCCGATATTAATATTACCGAAAGTGTTACAACTATAGGTGATTTTGCGTTTTCGGGTTGTGTATCAATTAAGGATATAAAATTCGGAAACAGTCTGAAAACATTAGGTAAATTTTCTTTCTACGGTTGTAACGGCTTATCGTCAGTAAATCTTCCCGATAATATAACATATATAGACGATTCGGCGTTTGCGGACTGTCAAAATCTTACCAAAATATATATGGGTAACGGGGTAACCGATGCAGGAGATTTAGTATTCAGCGGTTGCAAGAGCTTGACAGATTTAACAATCGGCAAAAAGCTTAAATCAATCGGATATATGATGTTTAAGGAGTGCGGATTAAAAACTCTTACTATTCCCGAAGGTGTAACAAATATCGAATTTGGAGCGTTTAAGGACTGCAAAGAATTAACCGCTGTTTATGTTCCTTCAACTCTGAGGAGTATTGATTATTCTGTATTTGAGAATTGTAATAACATAAGTTCGGTATATGGCGACATTACTAAAATTGAAATAGGAAAAAACAACGACGCTTTTGTTAATGCCTCCAAAAACACAACGCCGTACTCAAATTCTGATTCTTCATTAAAAGCTAAGGGCGATATTAATAACGACAAAGCATTTAATATTTTAGATGTAACTTATTATCAGAAGTGGATTGCGAAGATTATTGATAAAAAATACGTTAATTCAAACACTCTTGATTATAACGGTGACGGTAAAACAAATATTAATGACGCCACGGCTATGCAAAGAGCATTAGCTAAGAAAATTTAAAAGTAAAAATATATATAAAAACCGCTTGGATTTTCTGAGCGGTTTTTTTATATATTATATTGCAAAATAAAATAATTTGTGATAGAATATATTTGTATCATAAATAACTTAAACTTTCAAAGGAGGAAACGGTATGAAGTTTCAAACAAATACAAAAAAGTCAATCTGTCTGCTGTTGTCATTTTTAATGATAATCAGCGTATTTACAGCTCTGCCTTTTACCGCCGGAGCGGTGGATACTGATACAAATATAACATCAGCAAAAAGCGGTGATTTTGAGTACAAAGCTCTTGGCGACGGTACGGCGGAGATTACAGGTTATAACGGTTATGATGCGAAACTTAAAATTCCTCATACCATAGGCCGTTATACTGTTACAAGCATAGGCGCTTACGCATTTGAAGATTGCATAAGCATTGAAAACGTAACCATACCCGACGGCGTTACAAATATAAAAGACGGGGCATTTTACGATTGCACGAGTCTTATGAAAATAACAATTCCGAATAGTGTTACTAATATAGAAGACAGTGTGTTTTATGAATGTTCAAGTCTTATAGAAGTAACAATCCCTGACGGTGTTACGAGTATAGGAAATTGGGCATTTGGAGATTGCGCAAATCTGACAGGCATAACAATACCTGAAAGTGTTCAAAGCATTGGAGACAGCGCATTTTTCGGTTGCGCAAGCCTTAAGGAAATAACAATACCCGATAGTGTTACAAGTATACAAGACAGTACGTTTGATGATTGCGTTAATTTAAAAAAAATAACAATCGGTAATAAAGTTACAAGCATTGGCGATTATGCGTTTTCCGATTGTACCGGCCTTAAAGAAATAGCAATACCCGACAGCGTTACGCACATAGGTTGTGACGCTTTTGCCAGGACAGCCTGGTATGAAAATCAGCCCGACGGTTTAGTATATGCGGGAAAGCTTGCCTATAAATATAAAGGAGCTTGTCCCGAAACGATAGTGTTAAAGGATGGTATAACAGGAGTTGCGGGCAGTGCATTTGCCGAATGTATAAATCTTAAGGAAATAACAATTCCCGAAAGCGTTACAAATATAGGAAGTAATGTATTTGAAAACTGCACAAGTCTTCAAAACGTAACGATACCCGACAGCGTTACAAGTATAGGATATATGGCATTTTACAATTGCGCAAGCCTGGCGAGAATAAAAATACCCAACAGCGTTTCTAAGATTGAATATAGTTTATTTGAAAAATGCACGAATCTAAAAGAAGCGGAAATACCTGACAGCGTTACAATTATAGAAGACGGGGCGTTTTCTTATTGCGAAAGTCTTGCGCAAATAACAATCCCCGACAGCGTTAAAAACATAGAAAAAAATTCATTCGCAAATTGCACAAGCCTTGTGGAAATAACGATACCCTACAGCGTTACAAATATAGAAAGAAATTCATTTGCGCATTGTACAAGCCTTAAAAATATAGAAGTCAATAAAGAAAATACTTCTTATTCTTCATTAAACGGTGATTTGTATAATAAGGATAAAACACAACTGATACAATATGCTGTTGGAAAGACCGATACGTCATTTGTTATTCCCGACAGCGTCGTAAGCGTAAATGACTATGCGTTTTGTAATTCCGCAAGCCTTAAAAGCATAACAATCCCCAATAGTGTTACGAGTATAAAGGAAGGCGCGTTTGAGGAATGTTACGGACTTACGGGAATAACAATACCCAAAAGTATTACAAGCATAGAGGAATATGTATTTAGCAAATGTACGGGACTTACAAAAATAACGATACCAAGCAATATTAAAAGCATAAAAAGAGGCGCGTTTAGTCATTGTGAAAATCTTAAAAGCGTGACATTAGAAAATGGAGTTAAAAGTATTGGAGAGAACGCGTTCCTTTATTGCGAAAGCCTTAAGAGCATAAAAATTCCCAAAAGCGTTACAAGTATAGGCGATTACGCGCTCGGATATTGTTATGATTATGAAAACGACGGATATTATTATGTAGATAACTTTACTATTACGGGCTACGGCGGTACAGAGACTGAAAAATACGCAAAGGAAAACGAATTTAAGTTTATAAATATAGGAACAGACGTCAAACTCAAAAAATCCTCCGCTACTGTTTATGTAAAGGGTACGACAAAGATTAAAGCGACAATTAAAAAAGCAAAAGGAAAGACGACATATAAGTCGAGCAATAAAAAGGTCGCAAAGGTAAATTCAAGCGGAAAGGTAACAGGCGTTAAGAAAGGCACGGCAACTATTACCGTAACAAACAACGGTGTGTCAAAGAAATTTAAAGTAACCGTTAAAAATCCCAAGCTTAACAAGAGCAAATTAACTCTGAAAAAAGGCAAATCCTTTAAATTAAGTATTAAAGGAAAGGTAGGAAACGCTACGTTTACCTCAAGCAACAAAAAGGTTGCGACCGTCAGCAAAAAGGGTAACATTAAAGCCAAAAAGAAAGGCAAAGCCACAATTACCGTAAAGACAAACGGTATGAAGCTTAAATGCAAAATTAAGGTTAAATAAAATTTAAAATCAAAACGGATTATGTAAACCGCCCTGAATGTTTTACATTCAGGGCGGTTCCTTGTTAAGCTTAATTTAAGTAATTATGATATTGTCAATACTCGCGTAAAATTGTTTATTAAATATTATCATGCGGAAAAATTATGCGATAGAGCAGGTTATAAAAACATCCTTATAGTCCTTTGCGTTTCTGTACTTTTCAGGAATACTTTCAAAATCCGATTTACAAATTTCACTGAATTTTCCGATTGTTGTATCAAGCTTTATATCCTGCGACTGTTTTGTACCGTCATTAAATTTTATTGTACAGTGAATCACTTCATTTTTGAGCAATTTATCAATACATAACTTTTGCGCTTTGAGAAATTTATCTTTACCGTTGAGATTAAAAAGCTGATTTTTATGTTCCTTTAAATATTTTTGTTCAGCCTCGTTAAGACGTGTGCTGTTGCCGACAATAGAGATAGATGAACCCTCGGGAAGCTGATTGTCATAATCTAAAGTAATAGAGGAGTAGTGCTTGCAGTTGTAATTTTGAGCGGGGTCATATGAGTCGGAATTGTATCTTATCGGGTTTTCGCCCTTATGCTCTGCCTCGGCTTTTTTATTTTCATTGTCAATGTATTTTTTATCCTTGGCAGTATAGGATATGCTCTCTGGCGTGTTGTTTACCTTGTTGTTTTTTTTGCCGTATATTACGGGATTATTATTTTTATAATAGCTTACTGACAAAGCTCCGCTGTCTACCGAATAGGAAACAGTATCTATATTCTGCCCCTTGCACAAAACAGGAAGGTCAAGACAATAACTGATTTCGTCATTATCACCTTCGCCGTAACTGAAACCGTTATCTCCGCTTGTGCTTATTTTAGCGGAATTATCTTTAGTAATTTCCGCGGCGTTAACAGTCATCACAAAAGAGTTTTTTGGCGATAAGGTGTTATATCCGATTACACCCCCTATTGCTAAAATTGCTGTGAGCGAGGCGGCAATTACGCCCTTGAATTTGAATTTTTTCATATTAATAATTTTCTCCTTTTTGTCAAATTTTCTGGCGGTATCGAGCATTTTATTCACTGCTCTGTCAGGAGCCTTTATGCTGTCAACCGCGTCTGTGTAAATGTTTTTACTCATTATTATATCCTCCTTCGACAAGTATGTTTTTTAATTTTATGCGTGCGCGTCTGAGCGTCGAGCTGACGGTATTGGGTTTTTTATTAAGTATCCGCGCAATTTCAGCTATTGTATAGGATTCATAGTAATAAAGGTAAATGATATTTCTGTCAGTTTTAGGCAGTTGCCATATTTCTTCCATAACACCTCTGTGTTGTGGCGCCTCAAGGTGCAGGTAATCATCAAGGCTTTCACGTCGGCTTTGCCAAACAAGACGGCGAAAGCTGTTGCATTTGTTTATTGTAACTCTGATAAGCCAGAATTTTATGTAACTGCTATCCTTTTCGTGAGGACATTTTGTTAAAAGTTCAATGCAGACCTCCTGCATTATATCCTCGGCATCTGCCGTGTTTTTCAGATTATGTACTGCTATGCGGTAAATCATATCTGAATACTCTCTTATTAATTGTTCAGCTTTTTCGGTACCGATTTTCGTTTTGATTACCTCCTTTCACCTATAACTCGTTTTAGGGGTGTGATTTTCGTGCATAAATTTGGAATTTTTTTAAATTACAGTTTTCAAAAACTAATGTGACAACGGTTTCAGAATATAATAAAAAAGCTTATGCCCCTTAAAACGGGGCATAAGCTTTTTGTATTGGTGTCCTTTAGGGCGTGGAAAAATCCCCCGGTTCAACCGGGGGACGATAAAAAAAGCTTTAGCAAAAGAAAACCT
>CANPXF010000023.1 GCA_947585745.1 uncultured Clostridia bacterium
TGACTCATTAGCTCAGTTGGCAGAGCACTTGACTTTTAATCAAGGTGTCCGGAGTTCGAATCTCCGATGGGTCACCAATAAAGCAGTCCGAACGGACTGCTTTTTTCTTGCCCTGAGGAGATTCGAAGCCGAGGGTTAAGAAAATGTCCCTGCGGGACATTTTTACCGAGGAGCGCTGATGAAACTTTTCTCCCTTACGTGGACACAAGGTTCGAGATTGTTGTTCTCTTATCTATCTTTTACTCCGATGGGTCACCATTAAAGCAGTCCGAACGGACTGCTTTTATTTTTTGCAAAAACAAGCGACAGCTTAATTTGCTGTCGCTTGCTATTTTTTAACTTTTCCGGTTAACAAAAACCATTAACGATAATCTAATAAATCGAATAGTTTTAATCAGCGACAAAGATTTGAAGCGTTCCTTTATCTGAAGCGGAACAAACCATAATTTTACCGCTGTAATATGATAAGGTTGTGTTTCTTTCATCTACTACCTGCGTAATCCATTCAGAATTAGAATCCAGAACCTGATATTGAACCTTAATTACAATGTTATAGCTTGGGTTTATTATCTGTGCGCTATAAACATCTCTGCCGTCAAATTTCATATTTGTTTTGCTGAAGTCATATGTATGATAACTTGACGAGCTGTCCTTAATGTTTACTTTAAAAATATTTCCCGAATTTATGTCAGACACAGTCGGAGCCATATAAAGCGTATAGGTTTCATTTTCGGAATCAGTTCGGCTTTCTGTTGGGTCAACGCCCGAAGAACCCTTACATATGATTTTAACAGAGTTATTTTTTGGATTATATTCAAGTCTTAAAATCAATCCGCTTGACAAGCCGTTAACAGTAATACTCTTGCCTCTTGAGGACGAACCGACTAATGAGTAGTTATGCTCCTCTCCGTTTGAATAGGTAAAGCTTGTGCTGTCAGAAACGCAATTATACCTTGCCGAAGAATTATCATATATACACATATTTATATCGCTGTTGTTTTTTGTAACAAAATCAAGAGCATAGGTTCCGTCGCTTTGAGGCAGTAGGAATGTATCTATATCAGACCAGGAATGAGCACTTGAGTTATAATAACACATAGCATAACGCTTATTATCAGAAACATTTTTTGTAGTAATAGGAGGAGTTGTCGGTTGAATCGGGCTATTATAGTTAAAGTTTCCCACATCAAGCTTTCCCTCTGAATCCTTTTTGCCGTTGAGGTAGAAACAATTAAATTCATATTTACTCAAATCAATATTAATCGTTTGAGTTGCGCCGTCTTTTTTACCGTCATTAAATATAACTTTATTATACTGCCCTGCATATTCAAATTTTATACCGTAAACATCATGGCCTTGATTTGTACCAACCTTTTGCACGCTTACGCCGGGCCATTCGCCTATTTCGCTCGAGCCCTTCCACGCGTAACATTTAACCGTAGACCAGTTGTAAGTATTCTCAAAGAAATAAGTATCTCCTAATGGATAAATCTTTTGAATACCTATGTGTTGAGCGATAACGTCAAGCGCTGATATTAATTTATCAAACTCTGAAACAACCTCACTTTCGTTGTCAACAAACGAATTGTTCCTATACTTGTAGTACATTTTCTTTAGCGACTGGTACTGATCATATGAAGCAAATGTATAGTAGCCGTCAAGCATCGTCTTAACTTCTATAAGCTTTCCTGCAAGATTTGACGTGCCTGTTTTGAGAATTTTATTCTTAATCTTCTGTGAAACATTACCTTGTGTATTATTTTCATTCTGCTGTGTTAAATTAAAATCTTTAATAATTTTAGCAAGTAATTTTTGAATCAAGGTAGCGTCTTTAATTGAAACACGTTTATCGCCGTCAGTATCCGCAAGTTCAATCTGTTCGTTACTGAATGTGACAAGCTTTGCTATGTATTTCTGTATAGCGGTTACATCGCTGATATTGACTTCGCCACTCAGGTCAACATCGCCAAGCTTATATTTACTTACATCGGTTGAAGTTGATTCTGTCGGTTTATCGGTTTCGGCGGATTGCGTATTCTTACTGCTTTGAGATGCTGTAGTTTCCTCTTTGCTCTCGGAAGAAGTAGTATCCTCTCTGCTTTCTGAGGCTGTAGTTTCCTCTCTGCTTTCAGACGCAGTAGTATCTTCTATGCTTTCGGAGGCTGTCGTATCTTCACTGCTTTTTGATGTTTCAGTATCTTTACTGCTTACGGGCGGTTCGGTAGTTTCTTTTGATTCTGTAGGCAGATTATAATCCCAAACAGACTTAGATACGGTAACAGCATCACTGTTTACAGTGGTTGACGGGGCGAAGAAATCGTTTACGCCGTCAAGCTCAATATCAACTGTCTGATAACCGTTATTACCGTTATTCCAAATTATTTTTTTATGAGATTTAGGTATTTTGCAGTAATACAGATCCACTCCCTGCTCGTTTGTACCGTAATATACAGCTCCGTATCCCGGCCAAGTGCAGGAAGTTTTATCTTCTTCCGACCAGCTGTAACAATCTACAGTTCCCCATTTAAGAGTATTAGCAAAATAAACTGTCTTTGTTTCTGCTCCTGCGGGCAAAGTGGAGCCTGTTACGCCTGTGGTATCGTTTGGGTCGGCAGTGGTAATTTCTTCCGTTGGGTTTGTTTCTTCCTGCGAGGAGCCTCTCGAACCGTCCATAATGTAGCAATAATCGGGATAAATAAGTTCATCTGTCAGATTCGCGCCGTAAAAAACAACTTGATTACGATACGTTTCAACATAATAGCCCTGCGAGTTATAGCCGTATCCGTCGTTATAATCAAGCCCTGTGTTTGATTCGTCGGCAAGCGTCGAACCCGCAACCGCAGGATTGTGTATCATATGGCAGGCCTTATTGCTTTCATTGGAATAATTATACCCCATAGAATAATCTTCGTGAGTATGTCCCGACATCCAGATAAGCTTTGGATATTTTTGTAGCAAAGACTTAAACTGAACCGTTGAAATATGCGTCTGACTTAAATGCGCTTTATAATACGGGTATGACATCCTGTCGCCTGCGCCGAAACCGTTGATTGGAGAATGTTCAACAATATAAATGTTTACCCCTGTTCCGTAATATTTATTTAACAGATTATTAAGCCACGTCATTTGCGCGTCAGAAAATTCGTTTGAGGCACTTGGATTGTGGTTTGTTTCAAGAGCCATAAAAATAAATATATCCCCTGTTTTTTGCTCTTTTACATAATAGTAAGGTTTATTTGTGTCATAATTTGCAATAGTGCTGTCTGTTCCGCTCGCTTTAACAAATGATTTAAGTCCCGACGCAACTCCGCTTCTCATATCGTGGTTTCCGTCAGACTCCCAAACAGGATTAACATAATCAGACTCCGAGAGAATACGTTCATACTCATCCCACTCTGAGTCGGGACCGCCTGCATTTGTCACCATATCACCCGACGATACAATAAAATCAGTACCCTTATCAACTCCGAATTTAAGCGCCTGAGCCCAGTTTTTACTCGCGTTTTTATAATATCCGTCCAAATCAATATGAACATCGGAGTAGGAGTTAAAACTGTAAAGCAAATCGCCCGAACCCGATAAAAGCTGTTTATTCTTTGGTATATCGAAAATAGCAACAGCATTTTTAACGGATACATCGCTCTTTGAAAGACAAGCGATAATTTTTGTTGCACTTGCAGGTATAGCTGTGTGACAGCCGAATTTGTATGTACTTATTTCGCCTGCCTTAATCGTTATTTCATCTATTGGATAATATCCTTTAAGCGCGGATATATCATCAGCCCAATAAAGATAATAAGTTCCGTCTGTATCCGATGAAAAAGTGATTGTACCCTCTGCGTAACCGGCAGTTTCCGAATTATCTCCGCTGAAGGTATAATTAATGTTTGTTCCTTCCACGGCTGTTGCATACACTCCTGAAGAAATCAGCATTGAAGCAATGATTGTAAGTGACAATAATGATAAAAAAATTTTTGTGAAGTTTCTTGTTAATTTCATAAACATCTATCCTCTCGTATATACAAGATTTATTACATTTAATTTTACTCCTTATTTTCAAAATAGTAAAGAATTTTGTATTATTTTTATTAAAAAAAATATTTTAAATATAGTATAATTGCACAACTTCCATTGTAAATATTTGTTTAATATTTTTTAAAAATTTTTATATATTATTTAAAAGTTTTTTGTGTTGTTTTTAAGCCAGAAGTTTTTTAACTTCGTATTCTACTTTATTTACTTCCATAATTATATTCATCCTTTCAACCGCTTGATAAACGCCGTATACAACATTTATTAAGTTGTTATAAATACCCGTTTTTAATCAAAATGACCTCCTGTTAAAAGTATATTAAAGATACTAAACGCATAAATTATTGTAAAAAGCTTTTAAAGGAGTTGAATTTATGACAGTCAGTTTAAACTGGGATAGAATAAAAACATATATTGTTTCCATACTTGTACCCGTTGTACTGGGAGGAATAGTCGGGTTCATAATTTCCGGGTCAATGGACTATGAAGAGCTGATACAGCCCGTTTTGTCACCGCCGTCATTTGTGTTCCCTATCGTATGGACAATACTGTATATACTTATGGGTATATCTTACGGAATACTCAAAGATAAAATGCTTGTTGACTCAAGTATTTCGGGAATTTACTACATTCAATTATTCGTAAATCTGTTATGGCCGATAGCTTTCTTCGTTTTTAAATGGAGATTATTCGCTTTCATCTGGATTGTCGTTCTGGACATACTGGTTATAATTATGGCGGTAAGATTTTATAACAAAAATAAAACCGCGGGGCTTTTACAAATCCCATATATTTTATGGACTCTGTTCGCGAGCTATCTTAACCTTTTTGTCTACCTTCTAAACGGATAATAATTGAATATACTACCTCCTATTTAATTACAAAATACGGCGTCTTTAAACAAAGGCGCCGTATTTTTATTATTCTTCAATAGAATATTCCTTGCCTGCTTCAAGGTCAAGTCCCTGTTCATTTTTACCGGGATACTGATTTTTGCCGTCGTTAAAAATAACATAAGCGTTTTCCCAATCAAACCTAAAGGTGTATTCGTAAACTCCGCTTTTTTTCTTTTTCATTTTACCGCCCGGCCACGGAGCCTCCTGAGCCTCGTCGCCGTAAACGTATGCGTAAATACTGTTACCCCATTTTTGAGGTTTTTTAAGAGTTATTTTATCCCCCGGATTAACTACACGGGCCGTACTTGTTCCTACAACAGACTCATTTGTAAAGTAATATTTCATATAAGATTTCTGGCCCGCGTTTCCCGTACCTTTTAAGGTTAAGGTAACCACGCCGTCAAAAGCGTCCTTCGCTTTAATTGTAACCTTATCGCCGTTTTTATATGTTTTTTCCTTACCGTCGTTAATGCTGTAGGTCGACTTATCAGCGTTTTCAGCCTGAAGCTTAACCTTGACTGTATCTGTATCATAGGTGAATTTTGTATTATCGGAAACCTTTACGGTTACGGGAGAAGCGTACTGTGTGTAGTTTTCATTGTAGAGAACAACAACGCCGTATTCGGGAATTTCTTTATCGCAGGTTATTTTGCCGTCCTTTACGGTATATACTGTTTCACCGTCAACACGGTCAACATAAGTGCCGTCGGCAAGATTTGTTTCAAAATCCACCTTTAAATTTTCCTCTGTATTTATAATTACAGCGCCCTTGTCGCCTCGGCAAATTTGCAGTGATGTCGAGTTTTCATCGGGATTCATAAGATATTCGTCCTCGCCCGCCATAGCGTTTCTGAAGAAGTTTACAGCTGTTACTTTTTTATCCTTATAAAACATATCTCCGCTCGCTCCGATACGATTCATCGTTCCCCACTGATTGTCGGTAGCTGAACCTATGGGACGGTCAAAGAACAACGGCGTGCCTTTGGCTCTTGACGCTATAACAGCCCACGCGGTAATAACCTGCTTTTTATTCATAGCCTGCCAGTTGCCGTCGTTGATATAATTATCGTGAGATTCGACCCACGTCACGCAGTTTTCGTTTGAGCCGACCTTTAAATCCTCAACAAACGCCGTGTCGATATTACAGCTTATTACGGCGTTTCTCAGCGCTCCGCCGTACGAGCTTGCGGTGCAGGCTCCGATTTTATTAATATAATCTCCGATACGGTCGTTATCGCCCTGCAACACCTCGCCGTAATTGAAAATTTTATCGGCATTTTTTATTTCCTTGGTGACTCTGTCCCAAAAATTATTTTTTACTCCTTTGGTTTCTGTCGGGTCATCGGGAAGTCCGATATGTTTTGCCGCGTCATAACGGAAGCCGTCCGCGCCACAGCTTATACAATCGTTGAGATACTTAATAAAATAATCCTGATAAGCCTTGTTTTCGGTATTAATGTCGGGCAGACCGCCCATTTTATATGTCGTGCATTGCAGGCGGTCGCCGTAATCGGCAATATCTTTATTGTTATTTTTATGATAAAGCTTTTCCAAACCGCCTACAGCGTCAAGCAGATTTTTGTTAATTGAACCTGTAGCGGGGGTTGTGTGATTAGCGACTACGTCTACGATAACCTTTATTCCGAGTTTATCCGCTTTTTTACACATAGACTTAAACTCATCACGCGTTCCAAGCTGATAGTTGCCGATAGTATAATCGGTCGGCTGAAAATGATAATACCATTTACCGTTGCCTAAGCTATACAGACTCATTCCGCCGTTTTCGCCCTTAAGACACTCGTTAATCGGAGATGTCTGAATTGCGCTGTAACCCGCTGACGCAATATCCTCAAGAGAATTTTCGATTGTTTTAAAGTCCCAGCAGAAACAATGAAGAATTGCGCCGTCTTTTATATTTTCTGCAAGCTTATAATCCGTGTTTGTACTGTCAGCGTTCTTTGGGGAAGCCGAGCAAGACGACAGATTTAAGACTGAACACGAAATCAATAAAACGCAAATAAAAATTGATAGCACTCTTTTATACATAATTACCTCCGAATTTACCTTTTTACAAATGATACCATATTTATAAAATAAAGTCTACAAAAACAATATATTCAAATAATACAAAATTTCAATTGAAAAATATACATAATTCACTATAGATTTTTAAATGTAATTATGTTACAATATAAAAGATTAAAGGAGGTTTTCTTAATGAAAAAAACTATTGCAATTATTCTTTCGGCTTTGCTTATAATCGGAACTGTTTCGATTGCGGCAGTCAGCGCGGCATCAGGCACAAAAATTGTACTTAACGGTACTACATATGAATGCGGTGAGGGCGACACAATTACTTATACCATTAATATGACGACACCTGAAGTAATTGAGAATGGTCAGTTTATTATTTACTATCCAAGTTCATTACTTTCAGTAAGCGACATTAAGTTTGACTCTATTTTGGGCTTCCCTACTGTTAACTATACTGAGAATGTTACGGATGAAATTGACTTTAACTTCTCTAAATATGATGGTTATGACTTCACGACAAAGCACCTTCTTATTGAAGTTTCGTTCATCGTTAAAAGCGCGGGCAACGGAGAGATTTCTCTCGACCGTTCTGCCTCCAATTTGTTTATATGCAATCTAAATGACGTTAATATTACAAACTCAGTTACTTTCGAGGAAATTCTCGGAAACGTAACTAAAATTGAGGACTCAACTTCTACTGAGCCGAGTTCAACAGATGTTACTCAGCCGACAACCGCTAAGCCTAAGCCTGCTCATAAGCCCGCTAAGGTAACAAAGAAAAGCAACCCGATTAAGGTTACTGTAAAGACAAAGACAGTTAAGAAGTCTAAGCTTAAGAAGGCTAAGCAGACTGTTAAGGCTATTACAGTCAAGAAGGCTAAGGGTACAGTTTCTTACAAGAAGGTTTCCGGCTCTAAGAAGCTTACTATAAGCAAGAAGAGCGGTAAGATTACCGTTAAGAAGGGTAAGTATAAGAAGTCTACCTTAAAGATTAAGGTTAAGGTTACCGCAAAGGGTACTAAGACATATAAGTCTAAGTCAATAACCAAGACCGTTAAAGTTAAGGTTAAATAATTATTCTTACAATTCAAATTAATCTTTAATTTCGACCTCCGCCGTTTCGGCGGAGGTCTTTTATATATCCTCGTCAGACATTGCAGTCCCTCTCTAACAATTCATCTCCCCCAAACCTTCGTGCCTCTGTCTTGTTTTGGATAGGGAGGATAGGTTCTGCGGTAGACTTTTTAGAATTTTTAAAAACTTTTCCTTTCTATCTTTTTTGAATAGGAAATAAAAGTTTACCTATAAATCAAATTCTTAATTTTTAAATCTCCTCGTCAGACATTTCAGTCCCTCTCTGACAATTTATCTCCCCATACGTTTCTTCCTCTATCTCACTTTGGATATATAGGACAGGTTCTGCGTTTTTACTTCCATTAAAACAAAAATTATCAAGTAGCAGTAAAAAGCGCGCCTTATGTACAAACAACATAACGCACGCTTTTAAAATTAATTCCTTTAAATCAATTTATTTTTTTGTAACTTTAACTTTACATTTCATCTCCCTGTTATTTTTAACCGCTGTAATTGTGCAGGTTCCTTTTTTCAGGGCCTTTACTTTACCTTTTGAACTCACCGTTGCGACTTTTAAATTGGAAGTTTTATAAACTGTCTTTCCGCTTCCGTAGTAAACCTTTAATTTAAAAGATTTTTTGGCTTTCAATTTTTTTGAACTGTAACGCACAAACGGTAAAACAGTCGCTTTATTTTTTGAGGAAATTGAAATAATACGGCTAACGGTTGATTTTGTCATATCTGCGTTTCTTTTTGTCGCGTAAATTGAAGAACCGCTGAATTTAATTCCGACAAAATTTTTCGATAAAAAGCTCGGCATTTTATAAAGCCTTTTAAGCTTTGAGCTTGAAAGACTGTAACGATATATTGAACGCTTTGAATTAAAATAAATATATCCGTCTTTTTCGCAAAGATTACAGTAAGACCTTACAAATCTTACACCGTTGCCCGCGCGCCAAACGTCCTTTATCACCTTAATAACTTTTTTGGAGCTGTCCTTTTTTCTGATTAAAGCTGAATAATGCTTATTTTTGTAATTGTTATCAAGATAGTAATAATAACCGTTGCTGTATATAATTTGCGTTAATATTTTTCTGAAAAAAGCGTTATTATGAGTTGACGAAGTGCTTTTATATGATGAGCTGTATGATAAATCAGATTTATATCCCGTGTGTTCCTTTGATTTATAGGATTTGAGTTTTGTATCGTTTATTAAAAAATACTTGTGGCTGACATATCCCGTTAAATCGGGAACGGGGTCATCTGACGTCACGTCAACATGATACCATTTTCCGCTTATTTTAACCATATTCCAGCAATGAGCCTTACTTTCGTTATTGATACATTTACTGTCTACGCCGACAAGAGATAAAAGATAACAATAAGCTCTCGAGTATCCCTCGCATATGCCCTTTCCCGAAACAATAACATTATACGCCGTGTAGGATTTGAGATTCTCCTTTTTATATTTACAATGAGCGATAATTCTGTCGTGGATTACGAGAGCTTTTTTATAATCCGACCACGACGAATCTATGCCCTCAATAAGTTTCTTTGAGGAGCTGTTGAATTTTTTGATATATGAGGGAATTTTACTTTTTGTAAAAATATACTGCGGAGTAACCGTTGATATAATTCCCGTGGATTTATTGTACTGATACGGAATATACGACGCGTTTACATAGAAAATATCGGGATTATCAAACATAACAGAACGCATAATATAAATTATATCATCCTGAGGAATTTGAAAAAGCTCAAGATTTATTACAGACTCTCGTTCCCTTAGCGCGTTTGCGATATACTCCTCTGCCTCGCCGTAATAATTATCGACATCATGCACATAAGGATAAATTATACCCTGAGAGGTTTTTGCCGCGGCAGACGCAGAAAATCCGGTAACCGTTAAAGCCGTAATCAGTAATATGGAAATTAAAAATTTAAGAAACTTCAATTTAATCACCGTAATTATTATATATTATTTTTATATGTATTACAATAATTTTTAGAGTACAAATATCAGTTTTCAAGATTTCTGTTGCGTTATCTGAAAAAGTCCTGTATAATATTAACATATCACTATGGAGATGATATTTATGGACGCTACAGATAAGAAAGTTGATATGATACTGGAAAGCTACAACAAATATGACCTCACAAGCCGAATTGACGAGGACCATATAGTCAGCAGAGATACGCTTATCCTGCTTGTTAAGGAGCTTAGAAAGCTTCTCTTTCCGGGATATTTTGACAACAAAAAGGTCAAAAAAGATTATGTGAGATATTTTATCGGTGAAAAGCTGGAGTACATCGAATATACTTTAAAAAAACAAATCGAGCGCGCTTTAAACAACGCAAATTCCGATAAAAAAAATAACAAAGATAAGGCAGAGGAAATTGTAGATAAATTCATTGAGAGAATTCCCGTTATACGCGAATATCTGTACACGGATATTAAAGCCGCGTACGACGGCGACCCTGCGGCTTACAGCACGGAGGAGATTATTTTCTGCTATCCGGGAGTATTTGCAATAAGCGTTTACAGAATTGCGCACGAGCTTTGGCTTTTAAAAGTTCCGATGATACCGAGAATTATTTCCGAATACGCCCACAACCTTACGGGTATTGACATTCACCCCGGCGCTACAATAGGAAAATACTTTTTTATTGACCACGGCACGGGTATTGTTATCGGTGAAACGACTGTTATCGGAAACAATGTCAAAATATATCAGGGCGTAACGCTCGGCGGTCTGTCAACACGCAAGGGGCAACAGCTTAAAGGAGTTAAACGCCACCCCACTATCGGAGATAATGTAACGATTTATTCAAACACAAGCATTTTAGGCGGAGAAACGGTTATCGGAAACAATGTAGTTGTCGGCGGTAACGCATTTATTATCCAATCCATTCCCGAGGGAATGAAGGTTAATATTAGAAATCCACAGCTTGAATACAGTGTTGATAAAAAATATGAGCAGGATTTTTGGGATTTTTCAATCTGAAATTAAATTGAAATACTATTTTTAAACTATTAAAAAATCTTGCGTTTATATTCTTCAAAAGAATTAAATTTCAAAAAATTCACCTGAATTTAAAACGGTTATGCGGTAATGATTTACATTTGTCCGCTGACCGTTTTTTATTTGCAAATACCGTTTAGCATTAAAAAAGTACCGATAAGTATAATTTACAACATTTTTTATTTTTAGGTGATATAATGACAGTCAAAGGAGGTGAGTTGCTTGAAATTTAATTTACAGGTTAACTCAAAATCAGAGGAAAGCGTGAGCGCGGTATTGCATAAATATTGTGAATTCGCAAACAGGCTTGAGGAAATGGTAATGAAATATAACGGCTCCGACACCCTGACGGCATACACGGATGACGATATAGCCGTATTAAAATTTTCGGATATTGAATGTGTTACCGTTATAAATTCAAAAACATTCGCGATTGACAAAAACGGAGAAAGCTTTAGGCTGAAGAAAAGGCTTTATGAGATAGAAAAGCTTTTACCGTCGTCATTCATTAAAATTAACAAGTCGTCTGTCGCAAACAGAAACAGCATCAAAAAGTTTTCGGCGGCATTTTCCGGCTCGGTAAATGTAATATTTAAAAGCGGATACACGGATTATGTATCAAGAAGATGTTTCGCGCAAATTAAAAAGGAGTTGAAATAAAATGAAAAAATATATTTTAGATTTTCTGCATAGAGGAATCATAGCGTCAGTCGGAGGCCCGATTATTTTAGCGATAATTTACGCTGTTTTATACGCTAACGGTATTGTTGATATGTTAAGCACAATTGAAGTGGTTAAGGGAATAATAACTTCAGCAATTCTTGCCTTTATCGCGGGCGGAATAAATTTTGTATACAATATCGAACGGCTTCAAACCGCGCCCGCCGCTTTAATACATTTTGCTGTTTTATATCTCGATTATATACTTATCTATCTTTTTAACGGTTGGATTGTAAACAGCCTTGATGTTATAATTATTTTCACGTCAATATTCGCCTTAGGGTTTGCTTTAATCTGGCTGATAATTTATTTAACAACAAGAAAGAAAATTAAAAAAATGAACAAAAGCCTTGCAAAATAGCAGAAAAAGACCGCAAATCACTTTGCGGTCTTTTAAATGTACGATTTAAAATAATACTGTATTTCAGTATTTTAATTAAAAATTTTATTAATTAAGCGCAACAAATTTAAAGCCGTTTTCTTTAGCGTACTTTTCGGCGGCTGTACCTTTATAACCTTTTATTGTAAAGCCTTTTATATGTTCATATTCAAGAGTCTCGTTGTCAATCCACTTTGCCTTATATCCAAAGGCTTTTTTACCGATTGCTTTGACACTTTTGGGAAGTATAATTTTCTTGAGGCTTATGCAATTATCAAAAGCAAATTTCTCAATTTTAGTTACTTTGTTCTGTATAGTCACTTTCTTTAGGTTTTTGCAGGAATAAAAGGTTTGGGATTTTATTGTTTTTAATTCCTTGGGAAGTCTGATTTTTACTAATGAATTACAATGAGCGAATGCATCGCCGATACTGTTTACAGAGTTAGGTATTTTTACGTATTTTAAATTTTTACAACCGAAGAATACATCATTTCCAATTTTGGTAACACCTTTGTTAATCTTTACTTTTTCTAATTTTTTACAATATTCAAACAATCCATATGCTAATTTTTTCACACTTCCGGGGATTGATATTTCCTTTAGATTTTCACAAAACCAAAATGCGTTATCACCGATTTTTTTAACTCCGTTCGGTATATTAATTTTCTTCAGTTTTTTGCAATGTGAAAAAGCTTCGGAACCTATAGTTTTTACTGTGCCGGGAAGACTTACTATTTTTATTCTGTCATAGTTGTTTAATTTTTCACCGCCGTTACCATGAACAGCAAATGAAAAACCATAGTCCGGAATACTTGTAAGACCTTTTTTGAACACAATGTTTTCGGGATATTCAATGTTCAACCAAGGAGCATTATCACAATTATACTTCATTTTTCCCTGAATATTAATTGTCAGGGTTCCGGTTCCTTTATCATATGTATAGCATATATTATCTGTTTCGGGCGGTTTAGTATTTTTTACTGATTTTAGAGAGGGCAACTCTGTTGACGATAATTCTTCACTCGTTGACTCTGCCGTCGAATTTTCAGCGTTGTTTTTTTCGTCTTTATTATCAGAACACGAGGACATTAGGACAGATAACAATATAATAACTGCAATCAGAAACGAAAACACCTTTTTCATAACTATCCCCCTTAAAACACAACTTTTTTATTTTTAATTAAGAGCACCAAATTTAAAGCCGTTTTTCTTGGCGTATTTTATATGGTCTTAACTTAATTTTCTGATTTAATTTTACTATGATGACTTTTTGGAACGCATAATTTTACACTCCCGTCTTTGTTATAGAGAATACCGTTCTTTGAAGAATAATAAGGGTTGTTCTTATCGACTACTATTTTTTCCAATGTTTCAATATTAAAGGTTCCTTTTACTATTTCTTTTACAGTAGAAGGGATATGTATTTCTTTAGCATATGACATATAAAAACAGTTTACAAATGTATAATAAGTCTTGCCCATATCATTTGCAATCGGTTCAGGGTCTTCCATAAATCCGCCCAATTTTATAGTTGGCTTACCATTTATACTTGACGGAACATTAATTATTGATTCATAATAACCGTCATACACAATTTCTATTCCATTGTTATAATCCCTATAAGTGATATTTTCGTTTTCTCCGTTATATGAAAAACTTTTTTCTCTATTTTCAAGTTCTAAGATTTTTTCCTCCTCATCATAATAATACTCTATTGGATCATTAAATCCGTAATAAGGAACTTTTTTATTATTTATTACAGCCTCTTTCTGCAAATAGGATTCAACGGTTTTATTGACCGTATTAGTTTTAGATTTTGTAATCGAATTTTCAAAAAGTGATAAAACAGAAAAAACTAATATTATTAGAAAACAAAATATTATTAATGAAAATTTTTTCATAATATTCCCTCTTTACCATACAATAACGTTTTATTTGTATTCAGTTGTTTTTCAGTCCCACATCTTTCTTTTTAATTCAGCGAAACAAATTTAAAGCCGTTTTTCTTGGCGTACTTATGAGCGGCAGAATTTTTCTTTCCCTTTATAGTAAATCCTTTTACTCTTACAACTTTTAAACTGCCGTTAATTCTTTTGTATCTGTAACCGAAAGCCTTTTTACCGATACTCTTCACTGTTTTTGGGATTGTAACGGTCTTTAGCTTTGGACAGTTAAAGAATTGTTTGTAATGTATATCTGTTACATTGGGAAGTATAGTTATTTTCTTCAGTTTCTTACAACTCCGAAAGCCTTCCTGAATACTGTGAGAAACTACAATGCTTTTAAAACCGGAATTTTCAAAGACTAACTCTTCAATATTAGCATCTTTGTTCAAAATTGTAACTTTAGTGAGTTTTGAACAATTGGCAAAAGCGTACTCGTAAATCTCATAAACACTTTTGGGGATTGTTATTTCATTCAGGTTCCTGCAATCACAAAATGCACCCGGATAAATTAACTTTAATTTGTTCGGAAGTTTTACAGTCCTTAAATTCTTATTAAACTCAAATGCGTCGTCGCCTATTATCCTTACGGAAGAGGGAAGTGTAAGACTCTTCCTGTTTAAGCTTGGCGGACATAAAATCAGCCTTGTTTTTTTCTTATTATATAAAACTCCGTTTTCGGAAGAATAATGCTTATTCTTTTTGGATACTGTGATTTTCTCCAAAGGTTTATTCGTCATATTATAAAAGCTTGAGGGTAAAATGTTTTTGATATTCTTACCAATATGGAGAGACTTAATTCCCGTGCGTGCAAATACATCGTAATTAAGTTTAGTTACTTGAGACGGTATTTTAAACTTCTTCAAGCTTTTACAGCCATTAAAAGCACTTTCTCCAATTTTATCAACGTTTTTTCCTATAGAAACTTTATTTAGTTTTACGCAATTATAAAAAGTATAAGCTCTTATTTCATAAACACTGTCGGGAATTGTGACCTTTTCGAGTGTTTTATTTTTATAAAATGATTTCTTGCCTATTACGCGAACCTTTTTACCCTCTATTTCCGATGGAATTTTAACGGATTTTGCGCTACCACTGTACTTTTTTATTGTAACAGCCTTTCCCTGTACAGAATAGGTAAATTTTTTATATGTCTTTTCCTTTTTTTCTTTAGCTATGGGTTTATCAGACTCTGTATCTGGAACGGTAGTTTCGGCAGTCGGCTCTGTAATTTCCGTAGATACAGTTGTACTTTCCGTTGATGCCTGTTGTGCTGATGCGCTTTCATTAGTTTGAGTAGAATCAGTCTGCGCCGATACGCTTATCATAGGAACAGCAGATATAAGCATTGTACCTGCAAGTAAAATTGACAGTAATTTTTTCATAATTATTTCCTCCGATTTAAAATAATTCAGTCTTCACTATATTAGTGTCAAAATTCTGCTAAAAAGTTTCAAATATTTTAATAATTTTTTTCATACTTATTTCTTCCTAAAAAAAGTAGTATACAAAATCGCTTTTTGCAATCTCATATACTACAATCCTTTTTTTGAGGAATTTAGGACAAAATTTTTGATTTTTTTATTTTAAGTTAAAAAATTTTTTATTTCAAACAAAACAGAGGCGCACCTGTTTGGAATATTAATTATCAGAGAGTAACATCAATGCCTGACGCGGACAAATCAAAACCACCCGTTGAACGGGTGGTTTGACCAGCCCCTATAAGGGGCTATTACAGGCTTACCCCCTGCAGCCG
>CANPXF010000024.1 GCA_947585745.1 uncultured Clostridia bacterium
GTTTCAAATTACTTTGTAATTCTTCACAGCTTAGTCCTCGTCAGTCGTTATTCGAGGGCTTCGCTCCTCGGCTCTTCGGTATTACATCATGCCTTCAAAAAATTCAATATTTTTGCTGTCTTTTGTTAAGGTAACAACAGCCTTTTTCCAAGACTTTGTGTAGCCTCCGTTATTCTGACCCTGACGGCGGAAGTGTCCGCGTACATTAACGGTATTAACCTTAGCTACCTTTACCTTGAAAAGTTCCTCGCAAGCCTTTGCAATCTCAATCTTGTTGGCTGATTTTGCAACCTCAAAGGTGTACTTCTTGTCAACCGCGCCGAGCATACTTTTCTCGGTTATTATAGGACGAATGATAATATCCTGCGCTATCATGCGTACACCTCCTCAATCTTGCTTACTGCATCCTTAACGATAACAAGCTTGTCAGCGTTTAAGATGTCATATACATTTAACTCGTTAACCTGGGCTGTTTTAACTCCCTTAATGTTGGAAGCGGACTTAATAACCTTTTTATCTACCTCGGGCAGAACAATCAAGGCTTTTCTGTCCACACCTATAGCTGTAAGCATTTCTGCTACAACCTTGGTTTTATACTCATCAAGCGTAATAGCGTCTACAACGATAATCTCGTTTTCCGCAGTCTTAGCGGAAAGAGCCGACTTGAGAGCAAGTCTTTTAACCTTTTTATTTACAGAAAAGCTGTAATCTCTCGGCTTTGGAGCAAAAACCACACCGCCGTGAGTCCACTGGGGAGCGCGCGTCGAACCCTGGCGGGCGCGTCCTGTACCCTTCTGGCGCCACGGCTTTTTTCCGCCGCCGGAAACCTCGGACCTTGTAAGGGTTGACTGTGTACCCTGACGCTGATTAGCAAGATAGCTCACTACCATCTGGTGCATAACAGCTTCGTTAGGCTCAATAGCGAAGATAGCGTCGGAAAGGTCGACTGTTCCTACCTTCTTGCCTTTCATATCTACTACATTAATACTTGGCATTTAAAGTCCTCCCCTCTTACGCTTTCACGGCATCTTTAATTACTACGATGCCCTTGTTCGGTCCCGGGACAGCGCCTTTGATTGCGATTAAGTTATTTTCAGCGTCAACCTTAACAACCGTAAGGTTTTGAACCGTAACCTTCTCTGAACCGAGGTGTCCGTTCATCTTCTTGCCCTTGAATACTCTTGAGGGAGATGAACACATACCGATTGAACCGCCGTGACGTACGTTAGGACCTGTACCGTGGGTTTCTTTAAGTCTGTGGAAATTCCAGCGCTTAATTACGCCTGCGGTACCTTTACCCTTGCTTGTACCTGTAACGTCAATTTTGTTTCCTGCCTCAAAGGTATCAGCTTTAACGATGTCGCCGATTGTGTAAGCGTCGGTATCGTCAAAACGGAACTCCTTGAGAACCTTCTTAGGCGCAACGTCGTTCTTTGCAAAATGGCCTGCGAGCGGTTTCTTAACCTTATTGGGCTTTACATCGCCGAAGCCGAGCTGAACAGCCGCGTAACCGTCGTTTTCTACTGTTTTCTTTGCAACGACCGCGCACGGGCCCGCTTCAACAACAGTAACAGGAACGACCTTGCCTGTTTCGTCGAAAATCTGCGTCATACCGATTTTCTTTCCGATTAATGCTCTTTGCATTGTCTATTTCCTCCTTATTAGGTTATTGGTCGGGATTACCCGACATTTACCCTGTCTGCTTGTAGGTTGGTAAATCAGATTATAACTTAATCTCAATATCAACACCGGCAGGGAGCTCTAAGCTCATAAGAGCCTCGACTGTCTTGTTTGACGGTCTTAAAATATCGATAAGACGTTTATGGGTTCTCATCTCAAACTGCTCACGGCTGTCCTTATACTTATGAACCGCACGGAGGATTGTAACAACCTGCTTCTCTGTCGGAAGCGGAACGGGACCCGAAACGCGGGCGCCTGTTCTCTTAGCTGTTGCAACAATCTTTTCAGCAGAGCTGTCAACCAACTGGTGGTCATACCCCTTTAATCTTATACGAATTTTTTCTTTGACTGCCATTATCGTCGCCTCCTTAAAAAATTTGGCGGGCGTTCCTTGAAGTTTTCCACAGCGCCGGGTGTTCCCCGCACCTGCGTTTTTAAAACCGATTAACTTTTAAGTCAACCGGTACTTCAAGACACAATTTAAGCCTACAGGCATAGCAACTCTTACGCCACAGCTTAAAAACTATAACTTTCGCCCGGTTTAAAATCGGACATACTCCACGGAAAAACCGGCTCAAAACGAACCGCAACCTCCCGCTTCAACGCATATCATTCGCAGTCTTGACCGCGAAAAGGGCGCAAAACACCCTTTATCCGCAGTCGTGCTCGACAATTATACTATATAAAAAGCGATATTTCAAGGAAAATCAGTAAAAAAAGGTAATTTTTGTATATAGAAATTTTACTGTCAAAAAGTTACATTTTTGTTTATTTTTACTAAATGATACATCCTCTTATTGATTTAAAGCAACCGCAAGTATTGAGCCTGCAATCAGCAGGGCACACACAAGGGCGACTATCCGTATTATCCATTTTCTTGTTTTATTGCTCATATTACACCTTAAACGTTATCTTATAGCTGTAGACTTTATCCGTACCCCTTATTCTCGCGTTAATTTTAGCCGTGGCGCGTCTGTTGCACTGTTTAATCCACATTGTACAGCTCGGACTCCAACAGCCTGCGTCTTCAGGGTCTATATTTTTTTGTTCCATAAGCCAACCGCAGAAAATCGCGCACCACTGGTCGGCTCCGTATTTTCCGCCGTTTATCACTTTCCACGCCTTTGTGTGGTTGTAGTAATTCTTTCCCTTTTTGCCTATCTGTGTTTTCGCAAGATTCGCGAGGGATTTTGCTTTTGAACGGCTTATATATTTTGACATATCAACAAAACCGACAATCTGCCTGTTTTTCTTGTAATTCCTGTAGGTTCTTTTAGAAACAACGGATTTTTTGCAGTTGTTTGATTTTGTATTTCCCTCTATTGTGACGATAGATTTTGAGGTGACCTTATAAACTACACCGACGTGATTAGCGAGATAACCGTCGCCCTTGTACCAATGGAATAAAACAAAGTCGCCCTTTTTGGGGGTATAGCGGTTTCTTTCCTTATATATAGACGCCTGCTTCGCTGTAACGTTGCCGAAACTGCTTACAACAGCGACGTCGGGATTCATCGAGGTATACTCAATTGGCAGATACTCGGAAGAATTTATCGCTTCAAAATAACTGTTTACGTCACTGTTATAATTTTTAATCTGAAGCTTTCCTGAATATTTTTTATTTTTCTTATAGCGTACGGTCTTTTTTATAAATTCACCGCAGTTTTCCTTACCCTTTAAATATTCTGTTTTGTAAAAAGCGCTTGAGGAATATTTCTTTGTTTTTCCACTGTAGGACGTGATTTCGTCAATCCCGCCTTTCGGCTTTTTATCCATAAGCAAAACCCAGAACGTCACATCTCCCGCCTTTAAATTAGCAATTGCGCAGGCATTTATCTCTTTATCCTTTTTATAATCGGACGTTTTGTACTTTTTCACAAGGGCGTTACAGTTTGAACCCCTTGCGATTATAAATTTTTCGGGCATATTTTTAAGCCCTCCCTCAACGGGCAGTTTCCTGCTGTAATTTACCGCGAGCATAGCCGCTCTTTCGTACGCGGTTTTCGAGAGAGCCTTATCGGGCTTTAGCTTTTTGCAATTCTTGGATTTTCGGTATTCGTTTATGTATTTGAGAGCTTTTTTATTTTCTGTCTTTACCGTTGTACCGCTCACCTTGACTTTAAGCGAGGTAATCTCCTGTTCTTTCGCAAAAGCAGACAAATTCGGCATTAAAAAGGCGGTAAAAATTACAGAAAAAACAAGTATAAACGATACCGTTTTCTTTAATTTCATTTTTTCACGACCTTAAATTATTAGTTAAAAATCAAAATTACACATAATTTCTCATTTTAATCCACCTTAGGAAATTATATTATATGTTTGAAAAATATGCAAGCAAAAGGCTGTCGGGAAATTTTGGAATGAAATTTTTAAAACAAATGCGGTTTCAACTTTATATTGAAAATTGGAGGTTTAAAAAACTTAAAATATAGTGTATAATCAAGATAAATTGAATTTTGAGGTACAATATGAAAAAAGTTTTAGCCTTAACTTTTATTATGATAATTTTTCTTTCGGGCTGTTCGTTCGGTTCATATTCCTACAGCGACAGCTTTTTCGCTATGGATACATATATGTCCGTCACCGCCAATGGCGCAAACGCGCAATCAGCGGTCAAGAAAGCAAAAAAGCAGGTTTTAAGGCTTGAAAATCTCCTATCCGCCCACAAAGAAAAGAGCGAGGTTTACAGGCTTAACAAAAACGGCTCGGAAAAATTATCAAACGACACTATAAAAGTAATAAAAAACGCGCTTAAATTCAGCAGATTGACAAACGGCGCATTTAATCCCGCTATGCTCCCTGTAACTAAACTATGGGGATTTCCCGACAAAAAATACAGAGTACCGAAAAAATCGGAAATCGAAAACGCCCTTAAACTCGCAAAGCCCGAAAAAATCTCTGTAAATAAAAATGAAGTTACTCTTAATCTTAAAGGGGAGGAGATTGACCTCGGCGCAATCGCAAAGGGATATACGTCCTCAAAAATTATTGAAATTTTTAAGAGAGAAGGGATTGAAAGCGGAATTGTAAATCTCGGCGGAAATGTCCAGACGCTCGGAGCAAAACCCGACGGAAGTCTTTGGACAGTCGCGATTGAAAATCCCGATAAAAATTCCGAATATCTCGGAAAGCTTAAAATTAAGGATAAAGCTGTTGTAACCTCGGGCGGATATGAACGAAACTTTACAAAAAACGGGAAAATGTATCATCATATTTTAAATCCCGAAAACGGATACCCCGCCGAAAACGGACTTAGCTCCGTCACCGTAATTTCAGAGGACGGAACGCTTTCGGACGCGCTTTCGACATCGCTGTTTGTAATGGGTAAAAACGGGGCTGAAAGGTTCTATAAAAAAAGCGAAAAGGATTTTGACATCATTTTATACACGGAAGGCGGAAAATTAACCGTGTCACAGGGAATTGCGGACAGCTTTAATTCACAGCTTGACTTTGACATTGTAAAAAAGGATTAATATGAACAAACGTGACTTTATTGCGATAGGCATAGTTATAATTTTGTCGGCGCTCGGATTTATTTTCTTGAATTTCAACCTAAAAAACGACGCTCAAGGCGGAGAAACTGTTAAAATTTCCGTCGGCGCCGACATATACGGAACCTATCCTCTCAACGAAAATGACGAGATAAAAATTAATACAAAAAACGGCTTTAATACGGTTGTAATTGAAAACGGCAGTGTGTTTGTAAAGGACGCGGACTGCCGTGACAGGTACTGCGTCAGGCAGGGTAAAATCAGAAACGGCTCAATAATCTGCCTGCCTCACAGGCTTGTTATTGAAATTGAGAGCAACGACAAGTCAATTGACGCCGTGGCGGGATAGGAGCGTAATATGGCAAAACAAATTTCAAAAACAGCTGTATTTACGGCGCTCGCTATGATATTCAGTTACATTGAGGCGGTAATACCTTTTAATTTCGGTATCCCCGGGGTAAAGATAGGAATAGCGAATATTGTAATTGTGACGGCGCTTTATCGGTTCGGAGTTAAGGAGGCAGTCGGAATATCATTTATACGAGTATTTTTAATCGGACTGCTCTTCGGGAATATAGTATCGCTTGTCTACAGCCTTTCGGGGGCGGTTTTAAGCCTTATCGGAATGATAATCTGCAAAAAATTAAAGCTTTCAATTATCGGCGTCAGCGCGGTCGGCGGAGTTTTACACAACACGGGCCAGCTTTCAGCCGCCTTGATTATGCTCCAAAGCACGGCTGTTACATACTACCTGCCCGTTCTTTTAGTTTCGGGGCTTATTACGGGAATTTTAATCGGAATTGTCGCGCGTCAAACGAACAAGGTCCTGAAAAAAATTAATTTCTGAAAAATTCGGGAGGAAATGCCGGTTTTAAGCATTTCCTCCCTTTTTATAATTATAAATCAGGATTTTCAATTATAAAATCTCTCATCTTTCTGTACATTTCATCGTCTATTACAGCCTCAATCTCTATTCCCTTTTCTGTATAATTTTCGCTTAAAAGCGTTGCGGTTCTTCTGATTTCGTTTGATAACCCTGCCTTTGAAAACGGCAAGATGAGTTTAACCTTTTTTACCCTTACGGGAAGATTTTTGTCAATCGCATTTAGCAGGCTTTCAATACCCTTTCCCGTTTTTGCGCTTATGTGAACGTTTCTGCTATCATCCACGCCGATTTCTAAACCGTTCAGCTTGTCGCACTTGTTAAACACATTTATAATCGGCGTATCACCGCACCCGAGCTCTGACAAAAGGTCGGCTGTCACTTTCATATGGACAGACACTTCGGGCGAGCTTGCGTCGCAGACGTTGAGAATTACATCTGAAAGCGCCGCCTCTTCGAGCGTGGATTTAAACGCCTCGACAAGTCCGTGGGGAAGTCTGCGCACCAGTCCAACGGTATCAATAAGCATAACCGAAACACCGCTTGGAAGCTTTAGCGCCCGTGAAGTAGGGTCTAATGTCGCAAACAATTTGTCCTGAGCCAGCACTCCAGCGTCAGTCAGGTAATTCATAAGCGTACTTTTACCTGCGTTTGTATAGCCCACAATCGCAACGGTAATTACTCCGTCTTTTTTTCTGCGCTCTCTAAGTCTTTGGCGGTGATTTTCAACATCGCCAAGCTGTGCTTTCAGGGTTTCCATTCTGCGGTGGATATGGCGTCTGTCGGTTTCGAGTTTGGTTTCACCCGGACCTCTCGTGCCGATTCCTCCGCCAAGACGTGAAAGCGCAATACCCTTTCCCGTAAGCCTTGGCAAAAGGTGTTTTAACTGAGCAAGCTCCACCTGCAATTTGCCCTCGCGCGATTTTGCCCTCAAAGCGAAAATATCAAGTATCAGCGTAGTTCGGTCAATAGTGCGCACATCACACTCGCGCTCCAAGGTTTTTATCTGGGTGGGCGTAAGCTCGCTGTCGCAGATTATCAAATCTATTTCATAGGATTTACAAAGCTCTTTCATTTCCATAAGCTTTCCTGAACCCACGAAAGTTGCGCCCTCTGCCCTGTCGAGCTTTTGCAAAACCGTTAAAACAGGCTCTGCGCCCGCGCTTTCGCAAAGTTCCCAAAGCTCGTCAAGGCTTGCCTGCGCGTCGAACCTGCCGGTATCCACAGATACCAAAAGCGCTCTGTCAGCCTTTTCTTTTGTTTCAATTAAAGCCATAATTACCTCTAAAAACTGTTGAATAAAATCGTTATTAGTAGTATAATATAAGTCAAATTATTTGTAAACCGATTTGAGGTTATTGTATGAATAAAGAATTTGACGTTATAATTGTCGGTTCGGGGGTTGCGGGACTGTACGCCGCTCTGCAATTTAAGAACGATATAAGCGTTCTTGTCGTTGCAAAGCGCGAGCTCCAGCTTTCAAACTCCTCCTTGGCGCAGGGCGGAGTTGCCGCCGTACTCGACAAAAATCACGACAATTTTAAACTGCATATTGCCGATACGCTCATTGCGGGTAAATTTAAAAATAATCTCTCCGCTGTTGAAAAGCTTGTGAGCGAGGGCCCGTCAGACGTTATGCGTCTAAAGGAAATAGGCGTCGAGTTTGATACGGAAAAATCGGGAGAGCTTTCCAAAACCTTAGAGGCAGGGCACTCAAGGAACCGTATCGTTCACCATAAGGACTCCACGGGAAAAGCTATTGTCGACGCGCTTATTAAAGCTGTTAAAAAGAAACCGAACGTAACCTTTGCGCAAAACACTCTTGTTTTTGAAATAAATAAGGTAGAAAACGGATTTTGGCTCGGTATCTTAAATAATGAAAAAATAAGTCAAATTTCAGCCCGCTATGTGCTTATCGCGACAGGGGGCATCGGACGCGTTTACCAATACACGACAAACTCGGCAATTTCAACGGGCGACGGAATCGCGCTCGCGCATATGCTCGGAGCGGAAATCAAGCATCTTTCGAGAATACAGTTTCACCCTACGGCCTTCGCCGCGGAAAACGAAAGAGAGCGTTTTTTAATTTCCGAGGCTGTACGCGGAGAAGGAGCGGTCTACTTAAACTGCAAGGGCGAAAGGTTTGCGTTTAAATATGACGAAAGAGGCGAGCTTGCGCCGAGGGACGTCGTATCGAACGCCGTCATACGTGAATCAATCGCAACGGGGAGCGAAAAATTCTACCTTGACATCACGTCAAAGGACGCGGAGTTTATAAAACAGAGATTCCCGATGATATACACCCGCTGTCTTGAAGAGGGCATTGATATGACAAAGGATAAAATCCCCGTTTTCCCCTGTCAGCATTATCTTATGGGCGGTATTCAGGTTGGGGATACCGCGCAGACCACAGTCGAGGGGCTTTACGCCGCGGGTGAATGTACTCACACAGGCGTTCACGGCGCAAACCGACTGGCGAGCAATTCGCTTTTGGAGGCGCTTGTGTACTCGAGGAGCGCCGCTGAAAATATGATGTATAAGATTGAAAAATTCGGCAGAAAACCGCTTGGAGAGGCACCGAAGCTCCCATCGGGAAAGGGCAATAAGCTACCTACGGGAATCCGCACAGAAATAAGAAAGATTATGCAGGACACATACTTTGTACTCCCAAAACCCGAAAAATATCAGGAAAGCTTTGCTGAGGTTGACAGAATTATAAACGACCTTATAACGGGCAACTACGAGCTTTCAATTGATTTTGTGGAGGCTCGCTCAATCGCGATTGTCGCGGGAATTATACTTGACGAATTAAGAGAGGGAATTAATCTATGACGCTTAATAAAATTTATATTGACCGACTTATAGAAAACGCTCTGCTCGAAGATATTAACTATGTTGATACGGCTACCGACTACCTTATACCCGAAAATCAGACAAACTCCGCAATGTTTATAGCTAAGGCTGACGGAGTTTTAGCGGGAATTGAAACGGCGCTCAGGGTTTTTGAAATTCTTCAGCCCGATTTCAAGGCGGAAATATTTAAAAAAGACGGCGATTTTGTAAAAAAAGGCGATATAATAGCCGAAATAAACGGTAAAACAAAAACAATTTTAAAAGGAGAGAGAGTTGCGCTCAATCTTCTGCAACATATGAGCGGAGTTGCGACGGCTGTTGCCAAGGCGGTTAATATCATAGAAGGAACAAACGCCTCTATTGCCGATACGAGAAAAACTCTTCCGGGACTCCGCCCTATAGAAAAATACGCCGTAACGGTAGGCGGAGGAAAAAACCACAGATACAATTTATCCGACTGCGCTATGCTTAAAGACAACCACATAGACGCGGGAGGCGGAATTACAAACGCGGTTAACACCCTTAGAAAAAAACTCGGCCACACGGTAAAAATTGAACTCGAAGTACGCAATTTAGACGAGCTTAGAGAGGCTTTGAGCGTTGACGTCGATATTATTATGCTCGACAATATGAGCATTGAAGATATGAAAAAGGCAGTCGAAATTACCGACGGTAAAGCAAAGCTTGAGGCGTCGGGCGGTATAACTGACGAAACACTGCGCGAGGTTTCCGAAACGGGCGTTGATATAATTTCAATGGGCGCAATCACACATTCGGTTAAAGCTTTTGATATTTCTCTTAAAATTATTCCGAACAATTAACAGAATAAAACAGTTGACACAAAAGGAAAATTGTAGTAATCTATAATTACAATAAAACACAGGGGTGCTGAATTTTTCGGCTGAGATTATACCCTTAACCTGATTCGGATAATGCCGACGTAGGAAGCTTGTATAATAATTCTGTATTTAAGCACTGTGCGTCTGCGCAGTGCTTTTTTTCAATTAAATTTCCTTTGCAAAACGAAATATGTTTTGTAAAGGCGAAAATAATTTTAAAGGAGTAATGGAAATGAAGAAAAAAAGAGTTTTAATGCTTACCGAAACCGCCCTTTTAATTGCGCTTGCGACGGTTTTGAGTATGGTTAAGCTGTTTGAACTGCCGTACGGCGGAAGTATTACGGCATTCAGTATGGTGCCGATTATGATTGTCGCTTTCAGATACGGTACTAAATGGGGTATGCTTTCAGGCTTTGTTTACAGCCTTATTCAGCTTTTGTTAGGAGCGAATAACCTTTCATACGCTACCTCGCCTGCCGCGGCTGTTGCAATTATTATGCTTGACTATGTGCTTGCGTTTTCGTTTATCGGACTTGCCGGGGTTTTCTCAAACATAATAAAAGACAGGAAAATTTCGGCTGTCGCAGGTGCAACTCTCGTTTGTGCTATCCGCTATATATCACACGTTATTTCGGGTTGTACCGTATGGGCAGGTATCTCTATTCCGACAACGGCGGCTCTCATCTATTCAATCAGCTACAACGCTACATATATGATACCCGAAACCATTATTAATGTCGCTATGGCGTACTGGATTTGCAATACTCTTGATTTTTCAAGTGAAACAATTACAAGAGCTAAAAAATCGGAATACTCCGCGTTGGGGGCAGTATTTTCCTCTGTCAGCGTGCTGTCAGCCGCGGTTGCGGTTATTATAGACGCAGTTATGGTATTCAGTCCGCTCCAAAACCCTGAAAGCGGGGAGCTTGATTTCAGTCTTATATCCAACGTAAATCTCCCGTTAATCGGAATTGTTTCGGCTATAGGTATAGTTCTTTGCATCGTATTTGCGATTGTCTCAAAAATGTCTAAGAAAAAATCCGATTCATAAGATGTATTTTAGGTCGGAATTATATTAAAACTTTAATCATATAAAACCACTGATAATTTATCATTTCAGAATAAATATAATATGCGCTTTATAGGCTCTGTTTTCAGAAAGGTTCAGTACTTTTCCCAAAATGAGATTGACAGGTTCTCGGCTTCATCTCTTATCACAAGAACAAACAATGATATTACACAGATTAAGACGTTCCTTAATCAATGTCTCAGAATTGCGATGCTTAACAATCCGCCAATTCTTATACTTGACGAGGCGACATCTTCAGTTGATACCAGTACAGGGGTACTGATTCAGTAGACTATGGCGGAAATGATGAAGGGCAAAACATCATTTGTAATTGCCCACAGGCTTTCTACAATTAAGGACTCGGCAAACATTCTCTATATTCAGTACGGAGACATTCCCGAAGTCGGAAATCACGAAACTCTTATGACGAAAAAACGGTCTTTACACAAAGCTCTACAACAGCCGGTTTGAGGATAACAACGGATAATTCAATATATTTTAAAGCTATAGGAAACAGCAGGCAGAATAAATTTTGCCTGCTGTTAATTTTATATTTAAAAAAGTGGACTTTTCTGAAAACTTATGCTACTATAATTCGGGTGATAATTATGACAGAAAAAGAAAGAATGTTAAGCGGAGAGCTTTACACCGCTTTTGATGATGAATTGAGGAACGATATGCTCAATTGTAAACTAAAGCTTAACCGATTTAACAGTATGCTTATGGATAAAAAAGACGAGCGCACGGAAGTTTTGAAAGAAATTCTCGGCAAAACGGGAGAATGGCCCTATATTGAACCGCCGTTTTACTGCGATTACGGAAAGAATATTTTTGTCGGCGATAATTTCTACGCAAATTATAATCTTCATATTCTCGACTGCGCAAGGGTAACTATGGGTGATAATGTGTTTATCGGTCCGATGTGCGGTATATACGCCGCGGGACACCCGATAGATTCCGAAGTCAGAAATACGGGGCTTGAATTTGCCAAAGAGGTTAAAATAGGAGATAACGTATGGATTGGCGGAAATGTCACGATTAACCCGGGAGTAACTATCGGAAATAACGTCGTTATCGGTTCGGGCTCCGTAGTTACATCGGATATTCCCAACGACTGCATTGCGTTCGGAAACCCCTGCAGGGTACACAGAAAAATTACCGATGAAGATAAAAAATATTGGCGTGAACAGCGTGAAAAATACAACGCCGAAACGGGAAAAAATATTTAAGATTTTATTCTTGCATTTTTTCAGAAATTATTGTAAACTATACAAAACCGAGGAGGCTGAAATATGGCGGAAATTTTAAATGATAATCTAAACGATGACGAGGCTATAATAATTGAGCTTACAGATGAGAACGGAATAAGCACGGAATTTGAATATCTTGACACAATTCAGCTTGACGGCGACGAGTACGTTGTACTTATTGAAAACGTCGAGGACGCCGAGGGCGTTATCGTTCTCAAAATTGAGTCCGTTGACGATGAAAATGAAAACTATGTCGGAATTGACGATGAAGAAACTGTCGAGAAGGTTTACGAAATTTTCAAGAAAAACCATAAGGACGATTTCGAGTTTACTGACTAATATTTTTTATAAAACATAAAAGCTGTATCAGAGCATAAAAGGTTCTGATACAGCTTTTTATTTTTAGAATTATAGAAAAATTTAAAAATAATTGAAATTAATAAATCTATATGATAAAATAAACTTGCGACATTTTTTAATAATATATAATAGTTTACTAATAATAAGTATGTGTTTTTACTTTGGTAAAAACGCATGCTCTTATACGCATACTTGTTAAAGGTAAGCTATTGTATATTTAAAATGTGTCGCAACATTTAGAGCAATGTGTTTTTCGTGCGTAGCTCTATGAGTTGCGCACTTTTTATTTGGTAAGAATTATGATTTGTTGCGGGTTTGGGCATAGAAATGTTTTCAGCAAAATAGACGATAAGTTAGAAAGGGCGGTAGCTAACGCTGTCGCTTTAGGATGCGATATGTTCTATACTGAGGCCTTCGATTGATTTATATATTGCCAAATAGCTTTTTTAATGGTACAATAACACTACACCACACACATTTTAATATCTCTACATCTATATTCGCGCATGGGTTTTTACCATTTGGTAAAAACGCAGGCTTTATTACTCATGCTTTTTATAGGTGTAGTAAATGTTGTGTGGTGCGACAGAAGCGATGCGTTTTTCGGTGCGTGCTTCGGTGCGCACCTTTTTTATTTGGTAAGAATTATGATTTGTTGCGGGTTTGGGCATAGAAATGTTTTCAGCAAAATAGACGATAAGTTAGAAAGGGCGGTAGCTGACGCTGTCGCTTCAGGGCGCGATACATTCTATACCGAGGCTTTCGATTGATTTATATATTGCCAAAT
>CANPXF010000025.1 GCA_947585745.1 uncultured Clostridia bacterium
CCGGGTGTGGCGCAGTTTGGTAGCGCGCTTGAATGGGGTTCAAGAGGCCGCTGGTTCGACTCCAGTCACTCGGACCATAGAAAAACCGCATCAGAAAGCCAATTACAGGTAATCCGGTGCGGTTTCTTTCTGCTCAAAATTCCCCAAAATAGATTTTTATTCCGCAAAAGTTATAGTCAAAACATTGTTGTTGCATCGCAATAAAACCCACTTCAGTTTTATTATAGGGGGAAATCTTTGTTGATTAGTTTTTTTTTGCAAGCAAAACGAAGGTTATGGGCATCTTTCCATTGTTTCATATATCGCACGATTCACAAACCCGTTCAAACTCTCGCCGTGTTCTTGCGCATACAATTTAATCTTCTCTTTCTCGCCTTTGTAAACTCTGACTTTTATCTCATCATATGCCTTAGCGTTATACCTTGCCTTAACTTTGCTTGAAGTTTTTCCCATAAAATCACCTCCAAATTGTTATTTTAATTATAACACAAATATCATACTGTGCACAGTATGCAAAATGCACAATTTTTTTGTTGGAAGTTTGTGCAAAAAGTCAATTTACATATATCATAAAACTACTTTGATTATCTTTGAATTTTTTGCTTTTTATATAAAAAATCCAAACTTGCGCGATATATCTGTTTGTGATATAATAAATATATATTTTTATTAAAAAGGGGCATATAACTCTTATGGAACGTAAACGGATTTTAATTTTTCCGGCAGGAACAGAAATTGCGTTTGAAATATTCAATGCGTTAAAATTTTCAAAGTTTGTTGAAATTTTTGGAGGAACCAGTGCGGATGACCACTCGGAATTTGTTTACAAGAATCTGATTAGAAATTTTCCATATGTAGATAGCCCCGACTTCGTAGAATATTTAAATAATGTAATTGAAGAATATAAAATTGACGCTGTTTACCCTGCGCACGATAATGCCAGCGTTGTTTTTAGTGAGAATATGGAAAAAATAAATGCAACTGTAATTATTTCCGAATCAAAAACAACGGCGATATGTCGTTCTAAAAAAGATACATACACTTTTTTTCAAGGAGAGTCATTTATACCTGAATTTTACGAAACCGCTGATGATGTTCCGAAATTTCCGGTATTTGTAAAACCGAGTGTAGGACAAGGTTCAAAAGGCGCAAGAAAAATCGACTCCATAGAGGAACTAAAAAACATTTTAAAAAATGAACCCTCATTAGTAATAAGTGAATATTTACCCGGAATGGAATATACTGTTGATTGTTTTACTGACCGTTACGGAAATTTGCGTATTGCTAAGTTGCGTGACAGGTCGAGGATTCGTTTAGGAATCAGTGTTCGCTCTAAATTGCTTGATACAGATAAAGAGGTTCTCTCTATAGCAAATACTATTAATAGTAAACTTTGTTTTAGGGGAGCTTGGTTTTTTCAATTAAAGAAAAATAATTACAATAAATATAAGCTAATGGAAATATCCCCCAGAATTCCCGGAACAATGGGATTGTCCAGAAATTGCGGGATTAATTTTCCGATGTTAACATTATTTGATTTTTGGGATATGATATTTCGGTTATTGATAATGGTTGTCATCCGATATTGGATAGAGCTTATTATAATGCGTATAAGTTAGACATTACATATGAACATGTGTATGTGGATTATGATGATACACTTGTTTTAAACGAAGCTGTTAACAAAACCCTTTTGACTTTTTTATATCAAGCAATTGAAAAGGGTAAAAAAATTCATCTGCTCTCAAAACACATAGGTGATTTATATGAGGATTTAAGAAAATACAGAATTTCTGAAAATCTTTTTGATGAAATTATTGTTATTTCTGTGAATGATGAAAAAAAGAATTATATCAATGAACATTCCGCTATTTTTATTGACGATTCGTTTGCGGAACGTAAAAGCATAATTGACAGTTTGCATATTCCTGTGTTTGATTTGGATATGGTTGAGAGTTTGATTGATTGGAAAAAATAGAGATTTATTTGTAAGGAGAGTAGTTATATGATAGATTTCCCTGAAACAAAAGGTTATTCTAAAGAAAAATTAAAACAAGTGCAAAATAGATTACTTGAAATGGCTAAATGTACTTGTTCAATTCTTGAGAAAAATAATATACCGTATATGATAGCGTTCGGAACACTTTTGGGAGCGGTAAGGCATAAAGGTTTTATTCCGTGGGATGATGATTTTGACATATTTATATTTGATGACGTATATGACGATGCAATAAAGTGCCTTAGAAAAGAGTTGCCGGATAATCTGTTCCTTGAGGATGATTTATCTGAACCACTTTTTTACCATGCTTGGGCTCGCGTAAAAGATTTGCATTCCAAAGTAGATTATAAAGCATACCCGCAAGAACGCGTTTATGCTCATAAGGGTCTTTCGCTTGACCTTTTTAAGGCAACTTATATGGAAAAGAAGGATTTGGCGGAATTTATTAACAATCAGAATAAAATTTATATTGAAAAACTCAAATCTAAAGGTCTTATATCTGATTCTGAATATAATGACAGAATTAGAAGATTGTCTGAGGATATTCATCGATCCGAAAAGGAAATATGTACGGATACAACAAAAATTTACGCTTATCCTATGTTTTATGATTGTAAGTTTATGTATGTTTCCGATGTTCTCCCATTGCGCAAATATGTATTTGAAGGTTTAGAATTTTATGGTCCTGCAGACGCGGAATCAATTTTAAAAAATACATATGGAAATTATATGGAGCTTCCGCCTTTTGAAAAACGAAAAGCGCATTATTCAGATGTTGAAGTATATTCTTAAAATGTTTTTGTTATTTTTTTGATTAAAACTGAAAAGAAAGTAAATTTTTAAGCGACAGCGTTTGGCTGTCGCTTAATTTATTCCCACGCCCTAAAGGACACCAACTAAAAACTCGGAATTCGTTTACCTGAATCCCAAGCTTTTTATAATCATTTTTACTCCAAAATTTTTAGTTTCATATCATAGAGCATATCGTTGGTTTCCATAACGTTAAGTTTATGATAAATTGCAAATATAATGACAGAATCGCGCCTGTCGCGCGGATAAAGCTCGCCCCAGCCTGCTTTTTTCATCGCTTGTTGGAATTGACCTAATTTAAGCTCCAATCCAAAGCAAAGCATAATAAGCTTATCACGCGACGGCCTTTTAAGGCCGGAAAAAATCTGATAGCCGTAATGCTTTTCAATCTGTGAGTTTTCAATCGCCTCGCTTTTGCTTATTCCCTTGTTTTTCAGGTGCGTTTCCAACAGCTCGGGCAAGGTGTCGAAAATAATCTCTTCCGAATTTTCGTGAAAATATTCTTCAACGCTGTTTTTGCTTTTTAAAATTTTGATAAGCTCACCCGTTGTTTTTTTCATATTATATCTTCCCTTTTTTGTAAATTATGGTAGAATATTGTCATAGTTTATTTTATAACAATTAATTTTTTAAATCAATATATTTTGGTTAGAAAGGTTATTGGGATTTGATGACTAATGTTGAGAGGTACAATCTTTGGCAGTTCAGCGAGCTGTATCAGCTTGCGGAAAATATCTCCATTGTACGAAATAACATAGACGGCAGAATTATGGTCAAAAGAATTTCATCGGGTGATAACTTTTCCGTTATGGAGAGAATCGCTAAAATTAATCACCCGAATCTTATGAGGGTTTACGACTGTATTCTTGATAACGGAAAGTGCATAAGCCTTTCCGAGTACATTGAGGGTACAATTTTGGAAAGAGCTGTTTTGGATTTTACGCCGTACAATGAGCAGGCAGTTAAAAATATTATGGCACAGCTCTGCGACGGGTTGAGCGAGTTGCACCGCTGTGGAATTATACACCGCGATATTAACCCGAGTAATGTAATGCTTGATAAAAACGGAATTGTTAAGATAATAGATTTTGATATTACAAGAACGGTTAAGGAAAATAAAGCGAAGGATACCCGTGTGCTCGGCACGGCAGGCTATGCGTCGCCCGAACAATTCGGGTTTTCGCAGACAAACGAAAGGGCGGATATTTATTCCTGCGGTGTCTTGATGAATTTTTTGCTGACGGGAAAACTCCCGAGCGAAAATCTCTACAGCGGTAATTACCGCCCAATAATCTGCCGTTGCATTGAGATAGACGAGAACAAACGCTACGAAAATACCGAACAGCTTAAAAACGCTCTTTTCGGGAAAAATGAAACTCCTATGAGGGAGCCACAAAAGATAAGTTTTCTCGAGGAATTTCCGAAAAATATTCCCGGTTTCAGAACGGGTAAGAAGTGGCAGAAAGTTTTGACAGTAATATGTTATATTTATTACTTTCTTTTTCTTTTTTCGTTTGTAACTTATATGCCTAAAATCAGCGATTCTCCGTTATGGGAGATGCAAGTGAGAATGAGTATTACAATTCTTGTCTTTTGGTCCGCGGTACCTTATATCTGCCTCGGGGATTTTGGAAATATCTCGCGAGTTATAAATCGCAGGAATCCTAAAAAAGCTAAAAACCTTTTAAAGATAATCGGCATATTATCTTTTGCCGTCGGATTTTTAGTAATGATGAGTAATTCATTTTTTTATTAAATTATATCAGCGGACAAGTTGATAATGGTATGCTCAGAGCATACCAAAGGAGAATGTTATCCGTGTATTATATATGCGCGGATTTTCTTTTCCGTGAATTTTAAAGGGGGTTATTTAGATGAAATGCAGAAATTGTAATACCGATTCGGTAGACGAAATGTCAATCGACGGTATTTCTATCAGCGGTTATATGTACGCAGAGGCAGGGGATAACAAGAAAAAGAACGACAGTATTGTTTTAAATTCAGCTGATTTGGATGACAATAATATTGATTCCGAAAGCATCAAAAAAGTCGACATTACTTTCAGCATATACAGAGGCAGTTTGCTTGATAAGGAAAATTCGTGCTGTACTATAAATATTCGGTAAATTATAAAATCGGCGGGGTTTAAATCATATTATCCGTTTTAATGGATTGATTTTGCCCAACCGATTTTTATTTATGATTTCATATTCTGATAAGATATAGTAAAATACGAAATTATGAGTAATTTTATTCATTGTAATTCCATTTGGGTATGTATTTTTCATCAGCGGAGCTCAACTCCTGAACAAATCCGTCAAGCTCTGACCTAAAAAGATAGTTTTTAACCTTTTCGTATTCGCGCAGGGTGATTTTTCTGCCAAGCTTAAGGTGGTTTTTTGCTTTGTACATCGGTATGTACTGGCACATCAAGCTTACAAGGGCCTGCGGAAAATTTTCTTTTATTATATCAATTACGCCTATACTGTTTTTGGTATGAGAGGGCAGTACAAGGTGGCGTATTATTACGCCTTTTTTCATCATTCCGTTTTCGTCAAATAAGTTTTCCTTTGTCTGATTTATCATTTCGGCAATTGCGTTTTTAGCAATCTCAACGTAATTCGGAGCGTTTGAGTAGCTTTTCGCAAGCTCATTGTCGCTGTATTTGAAGTCGGGCAGATATATGTCTATATACCCGTTGAGCGCTTTAACAGTTTCCGTGTTTTCATAACCCGAACAGTTGTATACAACAGGGATTTCAGGCTTGTAAATCTCAAGGGCTTTTATAATTTCAACAAT
Source organism: uncultured Clostridia bacterium (assembly GCA_947585745.1). Lineage (GTDB taxonomy): Bacteria > Bacillota > Clostridia > Oscillospirales > Acutalibacteraceae > Ruminococcoides. Next base: position 5,609 of record CANPXF010000025.1, read on the forward strand.
ATATGGAGTGGGTGAAACAAGGTTTATGTTGTGAACGCCGAGGCTTTCAAGTCTTTTAAACTCGTCAGCGAGCCTTTGCGCAGTAATGGCTTTGCCACAGCTTTCGGCGGAAATTTTGTAGTTCTGACAGAATATGCACCTTAATGTGCAACCCGAAAAAAACACGGCTCCGCTTCCTTTGCTTCCGCTTATACAGGGTTCTTCCCACATATGCGGGGCAACCCTCGCAATTTTCGGGAGCGTTCCTAATGAGCAGAAGCCCTTGCCCGATATTTTATCCCTCTGCGCGTTGCATTTTCGCGGACATAAATTGCAAATCATAAAATCACCGATAAAATTATATCACATTATAATCAATTTTCAAAGTGAGCGATAACTCTGATAAATACGATATTAAGTTTAAAATTGCCGAGTTTTACAGACTATCATCAATATGCACAAAAAACGGTCTGAAATTTCGTTATAAGAAGGTCAAAATAATTCTTTATCAGAATATTGACAGCTTTTGTATTTGGTATGATAATAATTACAAATGCAATGTTTTTGCAATGTTTAGGAGTTGATTTTATGAAAATGCGAAGAGTAGTTTCGCTGATGCTGACTTTGCTTTTGATTGGCACAATGACAGTAGTTTCTGCCAATGCTGTCAATACAGATAAAACGTCAACCGGCACATACTTTAACCAACCCGAAGCATCCGGACGCGGTTATGCCAGTTCGGTTTATTCGGGAACCGATTTGGGCGCTAACTATACTCCATCGGCTACAACCTGGAAGGTATGGTCTCCGGCGGCTACAAAAATTCAGTTAAAGCTGTATAAGACAGGTACCGACCGCGAAAAAGGCGCGGGGGTAATCGGCACATATGACCTAACAAAGGGCGCAAGCTCCGTATGGTCATATACCCTGCAGGGCGACCATAAAAACGTTTATTATACATACCTTGTTACCGCTAAGAATGTTAACGGTACCGTTGTAACTACTGAAACGCAGGACGTTTATTCAAAGGCTGTAGGCGCCAACGGCGACCGTTCAATGGTTGTTGACCTTGATAAAACCGACCCCGAAGGCTGGAGCGAAGACAAGCACGTAACCTTTAATAATAAGACGGAGGCTGCTGTTTGGGAGCTTCATGTTCGTGACTTCTCCGCTGATAAGGACTCGGGTGTAAGCGAAAAGAATCAGGGTAATTACCTTGCGTTTACCGAGGGCGGAACAACCTATAAAAAGCAGGGCTCATTAAAGACCTGTATGGACTATCTCGTTGAGAACAATATTAACACAGTTCAGATTATGCCTATTGCCGATTTTGACGGTGTTGATGAAATTTACGGCGCGTCCGAAAAGGACCGTAACTGGGGTTACAATCCAAAGAACTATAATGTTCCCGACGGCTCATATTCATCAAACGCATATGACGGTAATGTTCGTATTAACGAAGTAAAACAGATGGTACAGGCGCTCCACGACAGAGGAATTTCCGTTGTAATGGACGTTGTATATAACCATACCGCAGGCGCGGACGGCTCCTGCTTTACAAAGACGGTTCCGGGCTATTATTACAGAATGTCGAGCAATGTTGCGTATGTAAACGGCTCAGGTCAAGGTAACGAGCTTGCTTCCGATAAGGGAATGGTTAGAAATTATATTATTCAGTCGCTTGCATATTGGGCTGAAGAATATCACATCGACGGTTTCCGTTTTGACCTTATGGGTTGTATTGATATTACGACTCTTAATAACGCGCGTGAACGTCTTAATCAGATTGACAAAAATATTCTTATGTACGGCGAACCCTGGACCGGCGGTACTACTGCTTGTCCTAACTCTCCAAATGAGAACAACGCTAAGAGTTTAAGCTCAGGTGTAGGCGTGTTCTCCGGAAAATTCCGTACAGCAGCTTCGCGCGTTACAACAACTAAGGCGTCTTCACAAGGCTGGATAGGCGGAGTAACCTCCGGTTATGACGGTTGCGGTACAGACGTTGTTGTAAACGGTATAAAGGGTAATATCCACGACCCGAACGATAATACAAAGACGGTTAACTTTATCGACTGTCACGATGACCTTACGGTTTGGGATAAGATTGTCGGCGCATATACCAAAAGCGGCGAGGGTAAAAATTCGTCCACGGTTGCGACTAATGTTAACAGTACAGCGGAAAATTATACGGGAGTCCTTAAGCTTGCAGGCGCGCTTACGTTAACCTCACAGGGTATTTCGTTCTTTAACGCGGGTACTGAATTTGCCCGTACAAAGAATGGTCAAGCCAACTCCTACAACTCTCCCGACTCAATTAATAAACTCGATTGGAAACGCGCGCAGACATATTCCGAAGTAGTTGAATACTATAAGGGACTGCGGCAGATTAACGAGGTTTATTCTCCGTTTAACGACGACGGAACGACCTCTAAAAATACTATGAGTTTTAAGAGCCAGACGGGCACGTTAATAGCATATACAATTAACAATAATACAGCTAACAGGGCTAATGAATGGGGAACAGTAGCGGTTCTTCTGAACAGCGGTTCCGCTCCGGCAACGGCTAATCTCGGTTCATCAGACTGGACAATTGTCGCTAATGACAAAAAGGCAGGAGTGAAGAGCCTCGGCACAGTTTCAAGCTCAAGCTATTCTGTACCTGCAAGGTCCGCGGCTATTCTTGTTCAAACTTCTTCATATAAGGATTTCAGCGATAAATTCAAGTACGGAACACTTACAACCAATCATCACGTTAACGGAAATGTTACAACCGTTAAAACAACATATAGAATTGGTACGAAATACCACGCTTTAAAGGACGCTGACCTGCTTAAAAATTACAATGTTACAAAAACAGAAGGCAACGCTTACGGTAACTTTACCGGTGATACTACCGTAGATTACTACTACGAATCAAACGGCAAGACTACAGGAAATCTTACCGTTAAATATCTGAGCCAGACGGGAGCTACTCTTACTCCCGATATGACATATACTCTTGAAAAGGGCGAAACCTACTCTATCCCCGTGTGCGCTATTCAGAGTTATCAGCTTGATACAGATAAGTACCCCGCAGGTACATCAGGTACATTTGACGGTAATTCAAAAACTATTACATTCACTTATAAACCTCTTGCTTCACAGACAACTACAGTTCATTATCACAAGACAAACAACTGGACCAGCGTTCGTTGCTATGCTTATACCGATAACGGCGATGAGCCGAACGGAGCGTGGACGCAGGCTAAGCGTATGACTAACGATACCTCAAAGGGTTCGGGCTGGTATATAGCTACAATCCCCGTAGCATCCTGCCGTGTAATGTTCCACGACGGCGGAAGCAACCAGGAACCGGGAGCTAATGAACCCGGATATTCCGTAGCGGGCGAGTGCTTTATTGACAATAAGGTTGTAACCTATCAATCAACTGTAATTGTTTCATATATTGATATGGCAACGGGTAAAAAGCTGAAGGCTGATTCAAGCAAAACCGAAACCAAAAAGAATACTGACCAGTACACGACTGCGGGAGATGATTCTCTCGGTAAATTAGTTGAAACTCCCGCAAACTCCGCAGGTTTCTATCAGCCCGGAGTTACAAACGTAGTTTATCTTTATAATACAGGCACTACGCCTCCAACGTCCGAAACTACACAGCCCCAGACAACACAGCCGACTTCAGTATCGGAGTCCCAAACGGTAATTCCGTCGACAACGGGCGAGAGCTTTATTCTGGGTGATTCAAACTGTGATACGAGCGTTAACATTCTTGACGTAACCTATATCCAGCAGTATATTGTTAAACTCACATTCTTTGACAACAACAGCTTAAGAAATTCTGATGTTGACGGAAACGGCATTACAAATATTAAGGACGCCTCCTACATTCAGAGATGGATTGTTAAAATCAGCGTACCTTATGATATAGGTAAGGAAATTAAGGAAACGGCTCCAACTACTGTTACAACAAAGGCGACGGAAGCCACTACTGTTCCTATGACTACAGTAACTAATCCGATATATACAGACCCCGAGCCCGACCCTGACCCCGAACCGATTCCCGACCCCGAACCAATCCCAGACCCCGAACCTGAACTCGGTACAGTTCTTTTCACAAATAACAAGGGCTGGTCAGGAACAATTTACTGTTATTACTGGTATGACGGCGAAACGCCTGAATGGCCGGGACAGCCTATGGCGGAAGCCGGTAATAATGATTACGGCGAACCTCAGTACAGTATTGAAATTCCGATTGGTGTAAATGTTATATTTACAAACGGCGAATCTCAAACTGCCGACGCTGTTTATAACGGAGAAACAGGTTTCTATCCGACTGATGAAACAGATACAGACGGTCATTATATTGCAGGTTCCTGGTAAAAAATATAAAAATGATTTGCGGACAGCCAAAAGGCTGTCCGCTTTTTCTTATTATGTCTTATTAAAGATAAATTATAGGTTTTACGTTTATTTATATATAATTCTATAAAGTAAAAATATTTCAAACTTTTAATTCTTTTTTGTAAAAATATACAAAACTTAATTTTCTAATTAAGAAAATAACATTTTATTTACATATTTAGGCACATTCCGAATAAAAATTACAAAGCAATAATAATTATCATACAAGTTTACCAAATTTCGGTTACAGTTTTCAAAAATGTATTGACTTTATATGTAATTTAGGTTATTATTTTTCTTGGATGAAATTGTGGTGTAATATTTGGATTACCACAATAGCTTGTGCTTTTTAACAAATTTGTAACTTTTATTAAAATATTGGAAGGTATGTTACGATATATTAAGAGCATAAGTTAAGTAATGAATTTTACTTGTTGCGTTTAAGCGATTTTTGGAAATTGGAGTGTGCCACGTTGGAGAAATACGTTATTAACGGCGGCAAAGCGCTTGACGGTGAAGTTGCCATCAGCGGCGCTAAGAATGCGGCGGTTGCTATAATTCCCGCTGTAATTCTTTGTGATGAGCCTTGTCGTATTGAAAATATACCCAATATCAGCGACGTTACCCTTATCGGAAGAATACTTCAGGAAATGGGCGCTGAAGTTAAAAGAATAGATAAAAGCACTTTATATATAGACCCTACACATATTAATTCCTGTTCAGCTACTTCCGATTTAGTACGCGGAATGCGCGCGTCGTACTATCTTTTGGGCGCTTTGCTCGGAAGATGTCATCAGGCTAAGGTTTGTTTGCCCGGAGGATGTAATTTCGGAGCAAGACCGATAGATTTGCACCTTAAAGGATTTGCCGCTATGGGTGCCAGACACGAGCTTGTAAACGGCGCCATTATTGACGTTAAGTCTGATACAAAGCTTCAGGGCAGTCATATCTATCTTGATTTCGCGTCTGTCGGAGCAACGATTAATATAATGCTCGCGGCTGTAAAGGCTGACGGTCAGACCGTTATTGAAAACGCCGCTAAGGAACCGCATATCGTTGACCTTGCAAACTTCCTCAACTCAATGGGAGCGCAGATTCGCGGCGCGGGTACAGATACAATAAAAATCCGCGGGGTTGATTTCCTCCGCGGCGTAACATATTCTATTATTCCCGACCAGATTGAGGCGGGTACCTATATGTGCGCGGCTGTTGCAACTCGGGGACGAGTTTTAGTCACTAACGTAACCCCTAAACACCTTGAGTCAATTACGGCTAAACTCCGTGAAATTGGCTGTGAGGTAAAAGAATTTGACGAGGCAGTATTGGTAGACGCGACCAATCGAACCCTTAACCGCTGTAATATTAAAACAATGCCTCACCCGGGATTCCCGACCGACTGCCAACCGCAGTTCGCAACCTTGCTTTGTACTGTAGAGGGAACAAGTATTATAAACGAAAGCGTATGGGATAACCGTTACCAGTATGTTTCGGAGCTTACTCTTATGGGCGCTCACATTTCGGTTGAGGGCAGGCTTGCAATCATCGAAGGCGGTTCAAAGCTTACCGCCGCTCCCGTAAAGGCTACGGACCTACGAGCGGGCGCCGCTATGGTAATTGCGGGACTTTGCGCCGACGGAACGACAGAAATCAGCTCAATTCAGTATATAGAGCGCGGTTATGAAAATATAGTTGAAAAGCTTACCGCTTTGGGCGCTGACATAAAAAAGGTGTATTTTGACCATACATCCGACAGTTCATTGAGAGCTTAATTGAATTTAATAATAAAGAAACTGTATCATAAGCAATTATGATACAGTTTTTTGTTATCGCTTTGGAAAATGCGATACTTATATTAATTAAATCTTTCTCTGTTTTATTTGGATTAAGAGGGAATTTTCCGCCTTGATTTTATTTGACGACATTATATATCTTATTTTATAAAGTTAAAGTTATTATTTAATTCTCTGTTTTCTATTATTAAATTTTCATTGATTATATTTTATTAAATCCTTTACAACCTCGCCCGCGATAATAAGTCCCGCTACTGACGGAACAAAGGCAGTACTTCCGGGGACTTGTCTGTGTGATTTATGGTCCGTTTCCTTGACCTTATTTAAGAGGTCAGAATTATTACCGATTATTTCTGTATCTTCTACGGGAGTAATCGGTTTTTCCTTGGAATAAACGACCTTTAGATTTTTTATATTCCGTTTTCTAAGCTCTGAACGCATAACTCTCGCAAGAGGGCAGACGGATGTTTTATATATATCGGTCACCTCAAATGCCGTAGCGTCAAGCTTATTTCCCGCTCCCATAGATGATATTATCGGAGTGTTAGTTTTTTTGGCGTTAAGGATAAGCTCAATTTTACCTGAAACAGTATCAATAGCGTCAACTATGTAATCGTAATGAGAGAAATCAAATTGATTAGAGGTTTCGGGTGTGTAGAATATTTGGTGCTTTTCAATTTTAAGCTCGGGATTGATGTCAAGCAAGCGTTCCATAGCGACGTCAACCTTGAATTTACCTATAGTTTTGTGCGTTGCGAAAATTTGACGGTTGATATTGGAAAGGCTTACTTTATCATTGTCGATAATGTCAATTGCGCCTATCCCGCTTCTGACTAATGCCTCCGCGGTAAATCCGCCTACTCCGCCAATCCCGAAAACCGCCACCCGCGCGTTTTTAAGCTTGACCATATTTTCTTTTCCTAAAAGAAGTTGTGTTCTCGAAAATTGATTTATCATATTTCTTTTCCTTTACAACAGAAGATTGTTTGTTATTACAAGTCATTTATTATTATACTTTTTTTAAAAATTTTTACAATATAAATTCCGTAATAATATATAAAGCAGGCAATTTATATTGACAAATTCAAGTGTAAAGTGTTATCCTAAGAAAAAAACAATAATAACTAACTTTATTATACAAGGTTGTGATTTAATGAATAAGGTTAAGAAAATAAAAAATAGAAATGTTAATGTTTATATGTTT
>CANPXF010000026.1 GCA_947585745.1 uncultured Clostridia bacterium
CTGTCTACGCAGGTTGCTTCCTTTACAACTGTCCATTCGCCGTATGTGTGAGGAATCGGATTGATTCCCGAACGGTGAGTAACCGCGTTACAATGCTTGCAATGGCGCGACTCCATTCCCATTTGTTCACAGGTCGGAGCTTTATCCACCGTATATTCGTCTTCCCACTCGTGCTTTCCTGTAGGCGCGATTTCACGGGTTTCATAAGCTTTACCGCACATTGTGCAAACTCTCTTTTCAAGTCCGCTGTCTACGCAGGTTGCTTCCTTTACAACTGTCCATTCGCCGTATGTGTGAGGAATCGGATTGATTCCCGAACGGTGTGTAACTGCGTTGCAATGCTTGCAATGGAGCGACTCCATTCCCATTTGTTCACAAGTCGGCGCTTTGTCAACAGTATACTCGTCTTCCCATTCGTGAACTTCACATACACCGAAAATATTCGCAATTTCGTTAATATGCAGATTTACATTTGTTAAAGATTGATTTTTTTGTAAAATAACCGTGCTTTGCTTTTGCGCGCCTTTTTTTACTGTTTCATTTTGCGCAGATTGTGAAGAAGTATTAGTTTTCAAACTCTCCTCTGCTAAAGCTTTTCTTTTTTGCGCAGTCGCAATAGCATTATTCTGCACATAATTTCTTATATTTTCCTTTTGTGCAGAAGAAACATTCTCGCCTTTGTCAGAATTCAGATTATTCTCTATTACAGCGTTGTTTTGCTGTACGCTGACATCAGCCTGTTTCTGTAACTTCTGTCCATCTTGCGCATTAATTGCAATTGGTAATGCTACCGCCAGCAATACCGCAACACACAAAACTGAAATAACGTTTTTAAATCTTTTTGTTTTCATTGGGGGGACACCTCCTCATCAATATTATATAGCACATTACCCTAAAAGGCAAGTATTTTCTCCCTTAAAATTTGACTGTATTTTACAAATAAACATTAAATTTTTATTATAAAATTAATTATTCAGCCTTTCACTTTAAAAGTGATAAATGATAAGATTTTGTATTTATCACCTATATATTTAGTATTAAAGTATTAATAATAAAAATTATTTTATTGCTGTAAAAAACAATCTCGGAAAACGGAAAAGAATTTCCCCGTTATTCTGTACCTTATATTTTACTTTCAATTTATTGTAAACATCATTTATAAATTCATCTGCCTCAGCCTTTCTAAACTCTGCTCTCATAATTTTTAAACCTCTCATTTGACAGTCTGAAAAACAGATTTGGTGTTAAATTCTCGTCAACGCCTAATATTTGCGGAGTTGAATACCATATTAAATATTTTTCTAAATCTATAAAATGCTTTACCTTTATATGCGCGCCGTCTCTAAGCAGTAATCCGTCGCGGGCAAGCTTTTTTGCGTTTAAATAAAACCTTGCGCCCGCAACATAAGTCTGATTTATATCTGTATTTATCTCACCGTTAGCTTTTGACGCGGTTACAACCTCATTGTTTTGAGAAAAGGTTGACAGCATAACATAATTTGAAAAATCATCAATGTCGCCGAGTAAAGAGCCTATAGGTTTATCCTCCCGGATTGATTTTTCTTTTTTCAGCAAATTCCACGATTTTAACTTTTTATCGGCAAGAATACTTTGAACATTATCCTTTGTTGTGCTGTGAACCATAACATCAGTTTCATATTCTCTTAAAGCTTTCTCGTTACATTTATGATTTCCGTATAATTTTCTCGCAAGTATAATGTCCTTTTCCCGAACCTCTGTTATCACTTCAATGTCGGTGCCTTTATAGAAATCTATTAAATCGCAAAAATCATAGTACCAATACTTAAAATTCCTGCTGATTTTAAGAGTATAGGTGGAATTTTCAAAACAGTTAAACTGCTTATATTCTTTTGAATCCGTCAGTACACATCTGATTTTCATTTTATCACACCCGCAATTTAAACTAATTAAATTTTAACATAATAAATATTATATATCAATCTGCTTTAAGCGGTTTTTGTTTGTAATCCTACACTTTTAATACTTATCCGAGTATAAATCAGGTTGCTATTTTTTTACAAATGAATTATAATAATAAAATACAGGTCTTTTAAGCGGAGGTGCTTATGGAGCTTAAAATCGGCGATAAAATAGAGATGAAAAAGCCTCATCCCTGCGGAAGCAAGGTTTTTACACTTTTGAGATTGGGAATGGATTTTAAAATCCGTTGCGAGGGTTGCGGACGAGAGGTTATGGCCCCAAGAAAGAAAATCGAAAAAAATATTAAGAAGGTAATTGACTGATGTTTGAAAGAATAGAAATTTTTGATAAACGCTATAGTGAATTGAACAAGAAAATTTACGAGCCGAGTATTGCCTCCGATGTAGAGGAATACCAAAAAATAATGAAGGAAATCCGCGACCTTGAGCCTGTTGTGTTAAAATACAGAGAATATAAGCAAAAGGAGCGGACAATTGAGGAAAGCCTTGAAATTTTAAATGACGCGTCTATGGACGCGGAGATGAAGGAGCTTGCCCAAATTGAGCTTGACGACGCGAAAAAATCGCTCGAAACTCTGTCAGAGGAGCTGAAAATTTTACTTCTTCCAAAGGACCCTAACGATGAACGCAACGTAATCGTCGAAATCCGAGGCGGTGCGGGAGGCGAGGAAAGCGCGCTTTTTTCGGCTGTTTTGTACCGTATGTACAGTATGTACGCAGAGGCAAAGGGATTTAAGATTGAGCCGATTAACGTGAATGAAACCGAGCTTGGAGGATTTAAGGAAATATCGTTTATGGTTAATGGTCAAGGCGCCTACAGCCGTTTTAAATATGAAAGCGGAGTTCACCGCGTACAGCGTGTTCCCGAAACGGAAAGTCAGGGCAGAATCCATACCTCCACAACTACCGTGGCGGTTCTTCCCGAAGCGGACGAGGTTGAAATGGAAATCAATCCAAAGGATTTAAAAATCGACACTTTCAGAAGCTCGGGCGCAGGCGGTCAGCATATTAACAAAACCTCTTCCGCAATACGAATTACGCATCTTCCTACGGGAATGGTAGTTGAATGTCAGGACGAGAGAAGCCAGTATAAAAATAAAGACAAGGCGATGAAGGTCTTAAAATCACGTTTACTTCAGCAAAAGCAGGAGGCGCAGGACAGCGCTATTTCCGCCGAAAGAAAAAGCCAGGTCGGAAGCGGTGACAGGAGCGAACGAATAAGAACATATAATTATCCGCAGGGACGTTTGACCGACCACCGTATCGGACTTACGCTCTATAAGCTTGAGGATATTTTAAACGGCGATTTAGACGAGGTGATTGATTCGCTCATCGCCGCCGACCGCGCGGAGAAACTTAAAGAGAGTATGGAAAGCTGATTTGATGAATACATTATTATTAGAGAATAATGAAAAAGATATAAAAACGGCAGGAAAAATTTTAGCAAACGGCGGTTTGGTCGCTATCCCGACAGAAACTGTGTACGGTCTTGCGGCAAACGCGCTTGACGGAAACGCCGTCAAAAAAATTTTTAAGGCTAAAGGACGTCCCGCCGATAACCCGCTTATCGTTCACATAGCGGATTTTGATGATATTAAGAGATACAAGCTTGCGCGGGATTTGACCGAAAAGGCTGTTAAGCTTGCTCAAAGGTTCTGGAGCGGTCCTCTCACTATTATATTAAAAAAGGGCGCGTCTGTGCCCGATGAGGTCAGCGCGGGACTTGATACGGTCGCAATCCGTTTTCCGTCGCATAAAACCGCTCAGGCTGTTATAAAAGCGTCGGGTTGTCCGCTTGCGGCGCCATCTGCTAATCTGTCGGGTTCTCCCAGCCCAACGACCGCCCTCCACGTTATGTCCGACTTAAACGGAAAAATTGACGCTGTGCTGGACGGCGGAGAATGTTCTGTGGGACTTGAAAGCACTGTGATTACACTTACAACAGATAAGCCGAGGCTTTTAAGACCGGGCGCAGTAACCGTTGAGCAGATTGAAAGCGTAATTGGTGAACTCAGTGTTGACGACGCGGTTTTAAATCAGCTTGAAAAAGGCGCGAAAGCGTCATCTCCTGGAATGAAATACAAGCACTATTCTCCTAAAGCGAGAGTTATTCTTGTATCGTCGGGCGATGAAAAATACATAAATTTTGTGAACGAAAGAAAAGCCCGCGATGTTGCGGCTCTTTGCTATAAGGGCGATGAAAAGGGCATTGATACGTGTTGTTTTATCCTCGGAGAAAAGGATAATTACATCGAACAGGCTCACGAGCTTTTTAAGCTTTTAAGAGAAATTGACAAAAATCCGAGTATAAAAACAGTCTACGCGCGTTGTCCGAAACCTGACGGCGTAGGAATGGCTGTGTATAACCGCCTGATTCGCGCGGCGGGGTTCGAGGTGATTAATCTTGAAGAAATATAAGCTTATCGGGCTTACGGGAACGACAGGTTCGGGAAAAAGCCAGGTCAGAAAAATTTTTGAGGAAAACGGGTATAAGGTTATAGACGCCGATATTTTAGCGAGAGAAGCGATAAAAAATGATATTGTCAAGGGCAATATTTTAGCGTTGTTCGGCGTTGACCTGATAGAGAATAACGAAATCAACCGAAAAGAGCTTGCGAAAAGGGCTTTTAAGGATAAGAACAGCGTTAGTACGCTTAACGCTGTTATGCACCCTTATATTACTATGCTGTTTATAAAGGAGCTTAAAAGACTAACGGACTTGGGCGAAAGGAAAATAATTTTTGACGCTCCCCAGCTTTTTGAGGCGGGAATGGATATAATCTGCGATGAGGTTGTCGCCGTATCCGCTGACGAGAAGATTAGAATTGAAAGAATTACAAATCGGGATAAAATATCCGAAGAAATGGCAAAACAACGCATAAAGATACAGTTTTCCGACGGATTTTTTAAGGAAAACTGCGATTATTATATAGAAAACAACTCATCATTTGAGGATTTAAAGGCTAAGGTTCAAGAAATAATTTCAGAAATTTGAGGTGCGTTTTGGCTCAAAGAAGATACAGGAGATACAGAAGAAAATCTCACCGCTTTCGCAATTTTATAATATTTCTTTTCTTTATTTCAATAGTCGGCGTAACGGTATGGCTTTTGATTAATAATTTTACAAAGGCAGAGGATTTGCTGGGCGAAAGTCTGTACCCTATAAAATACAGCGAATATGTTGATAAGGCGTCGCAGGATTATAACCTTGAAAAGTCGCTGATATATGCCGTAATCAGAACCGAGTCGGATTTCAACCCGAAATGCGAAAGCCACGCGGGCGCTATGGGGCTTATGCAGGTTATGCCCGAAAGCTTTGAATGGATTAACAAGCTAAAAGGTGAAACGCTCGGCACGGAAAATCTTTTGAAGCCTGAGGTTAATATTGACTACGGCTCGTATCTCTTGAGTTATTTTTATAAATATTACGGGAACGAGCAGTGCGCTTTGGCGGCATATAACGCGGGATTTGTTGTTTCCGACTGGCTGAAAGACAGCAATTACAGCTCGGACGGAAAAACTCTCGATAATGTTCCGTATCCCGAAACCGACAAATATATTAAAAAGGTGGAGCGCGCTAAAAAAATGTATAATAAACTGTATTTCAGTTAAAATGATAAATGGAGGTTAAGATTATGTCAGACGAAAAAAATAAGACAAAAATGCTTAAGGAACAGCTTTTTATGTCGGCAAAAAAGGGTATTTCAACTGTTTCGGCAGAAGAGATAAAAAAATCAGACAAATTTTGCGAGGGATATAAAGAGTTTCTCGACAATTCCCCTGTGGAAAGAGAGGCGGTCAGCTATTCATTAAAGCTCGCCGAGGAAAACGGCTTTGTGGAATATGAACGTGATAAACAGTATAAAGCGGGCGATAAGGTTTACCTTATAAACCGTGATAAGGCCATTGCCCTCGCCGTTATCGGAAAGAACAAAACAAAAAACGGCGTTCGTCTTTCAATCGCGCACATTGACTCGCCGAGAGTTGATTTAAAGCCCAATCCGCTTTACGAGGATAACAACCTTGCGTATTTTAAAACACATTATTACGGCGGAATTAAAAAATATCAATGGACAGTTATGCCCCTTGCGCTTCACGGCACGGTAGTTAAGCTTGACGGAACGAGGGTAAATATTAAAGTCGGTGTTGACGAGAGCGAGCCTTGTTTTTGTATTACCGATTTACTTCCGCATCTTGCCCGCGAGCAGTCGTCAAAAAAGCTGGGACAGGCAATAGAGGGAGAAAACTTAAACGTATTGGTCGGCTCGCGTCCGCTTGATACGGAGGACGAGGAAAGCGAGCTTGTAAAGCTCAACATTATGAAGATTTTAAATGATAAATACGGGATTACCGAGGGCGATTTTCTCTCGGCAGAGTTGTGCCTTGTTCCTGCCCAGAAAAGCCGTGACGTCGGCTTTGACAGAGGGCTTATCGGCGGTTACGGCCACGATGATAAGGTTTGCGCGTATCCTGCGCTTATGGCGGCGATTGATACAGAAATTCCCGAGGATACCTGTATAACATACCTTACGGATAAAGAGGAAACAGGCTCTGACGGAAACACGGGTATGCAAAGCGACTTTTTAAGATATTTTATATATGATTTAGCGAAGTCCGACGGCGAAGAGGGCTACCGAGTTCTGTCAAAGAGTAAATGCCTTTCCGCTGACGTTAACGCGGCGTTCGACCCGATTTACGCGAGCGCGTATGAGGCAAAAAATTCAAGCTATATCAATCAGGGCGTTATAATTTCAAAGTACACGGGACACGGCGGAAAGTACGATACCTCCGACGCCTCGGCGGAGTATATGGGAGAAATCCGTTCTATGCTCGAAAAGAATAAGGTAATGTGGCAGGTAGGCGAGCTCGGCAAGGTTGACATCGGCGGAGGCGGAACAATCGCTAAGTTTGTAGCCAATATGAATGTTGACGTTGTGGACCTTGGAGTTCCCGTGCTTTCGATGCACGCTCCGTTTGAGCTTATAAGTAAGGTTGACGTGTATGAGGCGTATCGCGCGTTCTACGCTTTTTACAATAATATGTAAAAAACACTTGCATTTTACCGCGTAAAGTGGTATTATATACGGGCGGAAAAAATTCCGCCCTAAAAAATGCGCCGGTAGCTCAGCTGGATAGAGTGCGCGGCTACGAACCGCGAGATCGGGGGTTCGAGTCCCTTCCGGCGTGCCACAAAACAGACAGTTCGAAAGGACTGTCTGTTTTGTTATGGAAGGGACTCGAAGCCGAGCGTTAAAAAAATGTCCCTGCGGGACATTTTTAGCGAGGAGCGTTTATGAAAGCTATCCTAAGAACGTGAACCCAAAAGGCGAGGAGGAAGCTTTCTAAAGATGACGGTACTTCCGGCGTGCCACAAAACAGACAGTCCGAAAGGACTGTCTGTTTTGTTATGGAAGGGACTCGAAGCCGAGCGTTAAAAAAATGTCCCTGCGGGACATTTTTAG
>CANPXF010000027.1 GCA_947585745.1 uncultured Clostridia bacterium
CCGTTCATAAAGAATTCAAAACGCTCCACATAATCGGGATTTTCGGGTTTCTTTTTGGTAAGCGGAGAAATTTCAATCGGGTGGTCCATTACAAACGTAGGCTGAATCATATGCTCCTCGGCAAATTCCTCAAAGAAAAGGTTTAGAATATCTCCCTTTTTATGATGAGCCTCAAATTCAACGCCCTTTTCTTTCGCGACAGCTTTCGCCTCGTCGTCAGTTTTAATCTCGTTAAAGTCTACGCCCGAATATTTCTTAACCGCGTCGAGCATTGTAATTCTCTCAAACGGTTTTCCCAAATCCATCTCTACACCGTTGTAGGTTATTTTGGTAGTACCCAAAACATCCATAGCAACGTGGCGGTACATACGCTCGGTCAAATCCATCATACCGTGATAATCGGTATACGCCTGATAAAGCTCCATAAGAGTAAATTCAGGGTTGTGGCGGGTATCAACGCCTTCGTTTCTGAAAACACGTCCTATTTCGTAAACCTTTTCAAGTCCGCCGACAATTAATCTTTTTAGATAGAGTTCAAGTGAAATTCTAAGCTTTAAATCCTCGTCAAGCGCGTTAAAGTGAGTAAAGAACGGTCTTGCCGCCGCACCGCCCGCGTTTGATACGAGCATAGGAGTTTCAACCTCCATAAATCCCTGCTCATCAAGAAAACGTCTGATACTGCTGATAATCCGCGAACGCTTAATAAACGTATCCTTAACCTCGGGATTCATAATAAGGTCAACATAACGCTGGCGGTAGCGAAGGTCGGTATTTGTAAGTCCGTGATATTTTTCGGGCAACGGCTGGAGCGATTTTGAAAGAAGCCTTACCGCCTCGGCGTGTATGCTTATCTCGCCCATCTGCGTTTTAAAAACAAAGCCCTTTACCTCAACAATATCGCCTATATCCCAGCGTTTAAGAATAGCGTATTCTTCCTCGCCGAGGTCGTCGCGTTTAGCGAAAACCTGCATTTTTCCGCTTTTATCGTGAACGTCAAGGAATGTAACCTTACCCTTACCGCGTTTAGACATAACGCGTCCCGCAATGCAGACCGTCTTATTTTCGAGTTCATCAAAACGCTCGCAAATCTGCGCGCAGGTAATATCACGGTCAGAGGTTGTAACCTCAAACGGATTTTTTCCCATATCCTTTAATATTTGCAGTTTATCGTAGCGAGCCTTTACAGGGTCGCTGGAAATCTGAATTTGATTAGGATTTTCAGCCATTAGACTACTTCCTTTCCTTTATTTTCCGAATTTTATCTTCCTATTTCAAGAATTTTCAGTCCGATATTTCCGCTCGGAGCCTCTGCCTCAACAACATCGCCTATGCTGTGTCCTACGAGCGCGCGTCCGATTGGACTTTCGTCGGATATTTTACCCTCAACGGGGTTAATTTCATTTGCGCCGACAATTTTAAATTCTCTTACCGTACCTGTCGCAATCATTTCAACCTTAACCTTTGAAGAAAGGCGGACCTGCTGAGTATTTTCATCGCTTTCGTCTATAAGCTCGTAGTTTTTAAGAGTTGCTTCAATATCGCGGATACGAGCTTCCATAATAGCCTGCTCGTTTTTGGCGTCGTCGTACTCGCTGTTCTCGGACAGGTCGCCGTAAGAGCGGGCGAGCTTTATTTTTTCCGCCATTTCCTTTCGCTTTTCGCCTTTAAGATATTTTAATTCATTTTCTAAATTTGCAAGACCTTCCTCAGTCAACATAATTTTCTTAGTCATAGTTTAAATATCCTTTCAATGTAATTTTATACATACATTAGATATTATAATTTTTTTATCGCTTGATGTCAAGCTGTCCGCTCATTCATTCTGACTAAATAATCACAAATTGAGCCGGGCGTTTGCGAACCGCCGAAATTGGAGCACGAAGTCGGAACAATTGAACCGAGCTCATACTGTCTGCCCTTTGTATAAAGCGCTCCCGCAAAATATTCGTTGCTTAGACTGTCAGGCTTAATTTTATCAAACATATTCGGCATACGGAAATGATAGTCAAAATATACAAGACCCGCGGTGCAAACCGTCGGAGCAAATCCCGAAAGAACAATCGCTCCGCCCGAAAACGGGAGCGTCTCGCAAATTTTTTCGGGAGCAATCACAAGCGCGCAGTCGGAGAGGACTTCACGATTATTTGTAACAAACACCTCCGCCCCGCATTCCTCGGAAATTTTCTCGGTTATTTCATCATATTCATCTATATTATCGCTGACGACCGTAACATTTCCGCAATATTTAATCAAATCCTCTAATAAGGACGAGCAGTTTGCGGATGCGTCAAACAATCCGACTTTGACATTTGGTATTTCACCTTTCAGCTTTGAAAGCACAAAAAGTCCCAAATTGCACGCAAGCTGAATTTTAAACTCTGTGTTCTCAAATCTTTTAAAACCCATTTCCTCAGGTAAAACCACTTCGTCGCTGCAGAGAAGATGATTTCTTTGAGCGCCGATTTCGCTGTCGAGAGCATACCAGTCAATTTGACCGTTTCTGTTTATATATGTAATATTTCTAAGCGCCACACCGCGGGCGCTTTTTATTTCCACACGGATAGAGTTTCCACGAAATTTATTGAAAAAATTTTTATACCACTTATCTGTTTGTATATTTTCTATCGTAAGAGCCGTAAGCATAATTATCCCCCGTTTTTCTGAATACATAATTATATGCTTTCAAAATTTAAAAAATGTAACGAAATTTTTCAAAAATTGCGTATCTTTATGCAATAATCTCTTAATTTGGCGTTGTAATTGCACAGCGCCGACTATAAAACTATGAAAAGGTGAAATTATGAAAAAATCAAAGGGAACAAAATACTATGATTACGCTTAACATATCTCCCGAAAAACATTTAACTCTGACAAATCACGCAAAGGTTTATCTGGGCGAGAATAAAATCGGGGATATAAATGTTGTAGCCCCTGAAAAAATATGCGGTAAAAGCATAAGAGATTTATCCCTTATTCTTTATATAAACACGCAGGATAACTGCATTAAATATCCGCTCGACTTTGGAGAATTTTCTTATCTGAAAATTCCGATTACAACCGATATAACCGACACCGCGGGAGAAAAGGAAATGTATATCGAAATTTCTTCAGACGGAGAGGTTTTAGGTAAAACAAACACGGTTGACTTAAAAGTCCATCCGGTCCTGTCGTTGAACAAACAGGTCAAACCCAGAAGCGAGCTTGAAAATGAAATTAAGGAATTAATGGATATTATAAGTCAAAATAAAGATGATTTTGATTCAATTAAAGACGCTATTGAAGATAAATTTATAGAAATTCCAGAGGATACGCCTACATCTGAGTACAGTAAATTAATTGAAAAAATTAACAGTGATGCAGATTTAAGAAAAGTAATAGAAAAATACGATTTTGATACCCTTCATATACCCGAGGGAACAACCCGAGTAGGAGATTACGCGTTTTACAAATCAACATTTTCATATGTCTATATTCCCGATTCGGTTACCAACATATATGGGACACAGGCATTTGGACAATCGAAACTTAAAAGCATAGATATTCCGAATAATGTAAAAAGAATAGACGGCAATTCTATTTTTGCATACTGTCAGGAATTGGTAAGTGTCACTATTCCGGATTCAGTAACCTTTATCCAAAGCGGTCTATGCGGTTATTGTAAAAATCTTAAAACCGTTGTATTACCGGGTAATTGCGATATGGGAGGAGGAAACTTTACTCAATGTCCCAAGCTTGAATTTGTTACTTTAGGAAAGGATTTCAACACATCATCAATGGACTTGTCAAGCAGTACGCTTTATAGCGAAGAAACCATAGTCAGTTGGCTTGAGGCTCTTAAAGACAGAACACGTATGCAGGTATTTACATTTACTATAGGCTCTGAAAACCTTGCAAAGCTCACAGATGAACAGAAAGCAATCGCTACCAATAAAAACTGGAATCTTGCATAGAAAGGAGAAATTTTATATGACAACAGAAACAAAAACAGTTAACCTCAGAAGATTAATCGCAGGCGAAGGTATGGTGATTACCGATAAAGAAACACAAACAATGCGCGTCAAAGAAATTTATCTCGCAAAGGGAGAGCATAAGGATAATTATATTGAAATCGACGAGAACACTCCTCTGCCAAAGGAAAGCCGTGAAATATAATGACCGCTCAAATCATCGTTGCCCTTATAGGGCTTATCGGCTCGGCAGTCGGTTCACTCTGCGGAATACTTATTAACACAAAGCTTTCAAATTACCGAATCGGAGAATTGGAAAAAAAGGTGGACAAGCACAATAACCTCATTGAGCGGATGTATAAGCTTGAGGAAAGAGCAGATGTTGCCGAAGAGAAAATAAAGGTTGCAAACAATCGTATCGCGGATTTAGAACGAGGTGATTAGATGGGAATTGAACTTGTATTCATTTTTCTATTCATTGTAAGCGCGCTTACTACTCTGACAGTACAGAGCATTAAGAGCACACTTGAAATAATTAACTTTCCGCAAAATCTTTTAGCTGTTATAGTTTCAGCAATTTTATCTGTATTCATTGTATTTTTTTATTGTCTGTACAACAGCGTGCCGATTACAACGCAGATAATAATTGAAACTGCAGTACTTGTGTATCTTAGCTTTCTTGTTGCGACAAACGGTTACGATAAAGTAATTCAGACTATTAAACAGATTAAAAGCTTTAAAGACGGTGGGAACAATGGCAACAGCTAAACAGATAATTGACAAAGCTGTTTCGTTTATCGGAACGAAGGATAACGGTAATAACAAGGTTATTTTTAATAAGCATTACTATGGTACTGACGTAAGCGGAAGCGCTTATCCGTGGTGTTGTGCGTTTGTGTGGGACATTTTCAGACTGTGCGACGCTTCAAATTTATTTTATAACGGGCAGAAAACAGCTTCCTGCACTACATTGATGAATGGAATGAAGTCACAAAAGGTAACCTCACCTAAACCCGGTGACCTCGTATTATTTAATTTCAGTAAAGGCTGTACCGCTTCTATAGCTGAGCATATCGGAATTTTTGAAAAAACAAATTCCGACGGTACGTACAGCGTTATTGAAGGCAATACGTCAGATGCCAATAACACCAATGGCGGTTATGTTCTGCGCCGAACACGAAGAAAATCTGTAATTGTATGCTTTATCAGGCCAAAATATGACGCTGATACCGCTAAGTTCAAGAAAGACGGGGCTTTATACAACTATGCGTGGAAAGACCTTGTCGGCGGGGCGAGTAAGCCTGTTGTAAAATTAAAGAAAGGCGCAAAGGTAGAATGGATTTACGATGACCAATACGGCTGGTCAAGAGTTAAGTACAACGGCAAGACCTGCTATTGTCTGAACAGCAGGCTTGATAAAAGCGGACTGTCTGCCTGTCCGAATAAAACACTGACTAAGAACATTACCGCAAGCAAGATTTCGGATAACAAAATAGCTGAGAAAAAGACGATAAAAAAGGGTGAGAAAATCAAAGTCATCTGCGAAATTGAAAGTGGAAAATATAAAGGCTATTCCTACATAAAACGTTGTTCGACAGGAAAACATTTTTATGTTAAGTTATAGTTTATAAAAAACGCCCCTCACAGCGTAACATCAGTGAGGGGTGTTTTTATGTTCAGTAATTTAAAAATTATAAGATATTTTATTTGATTTTAATAATTTTGCTTAATGACAAGCGTCACCGATAATCGGCTCCATTTCTAATGCCTCTTCAAAATTCATATATTCTTCAGGCAAAATTCCGGTACGGTGTGTAACCGCGTTGCAATGCTTGCAATGGCGGGATTTCATTCCGTAACGTCCCGGTGACGGCAATGCATCCACAGTATATTCGTCTTCCCACTCGTGCTTTCCTGTAGGCGCGGTTTCACGGGTTTCATAAGCTTTACCGCACATTGTGCAAACTCTCTTTTCAAGTCCGCTGTCTACGCAGGTGGCTTCCTTTACAACTGTCCATTCGCCGTATGTGTGAGGAATCGGATTAATTCCCGAACGATGTGTAACCGCGTTACAATGCTTGCAATGGCGCGATTCCATTCCCATTTGTTCGCAGGTCGGCGCTTTATCCACAGTATACTCGTCTTCCCAGTCGTGCTTTCCTGTAGGCGCGGTTTCACGGGTTTCATAAGCTTTACCGCACATTGTGCAAACTCTCTTTTCAAGTCCGCTGTCTACGCAGGTTGCTTCCTTTACAACTGTCCATTCGCCGTATGTGTGAGGAATCGGATTGATTCCCGAACGGTGAGTAACCGCGTTACAATGCTTGCAATGGCGCGACTCCATTCCCATTTGTTCACAGGTCGGAGCTTTATCCACCGTATATTCGTCTTCCCACTCGTGCTTTCCTGTAGGCACGGTTTCACGGGTTTCAGTATTACCGCACATTGTGCAAACTCTTTTTTCAAGTCCGCTGTCCACGCAGGTTGCTTCCTTTACAACTGTCCATTCGCCGTATGTGTGAGGGATCGGATTAATTCCCGAACGATGTGTAACCGCGTTGCAATGCTTGCAATGGCGCGATTCCATTCCCATTTGTTCGCAGGTCGGCGCTTTATCCACAGTATACTCGTCTTCCCAGTCGTGCTTTCCTGTAGGCGCGGTTTCACGGGTTTCATAAGCTTTACCGCACATTGTGCAAACTCTCTTTTCAAGTCCGCTGTCTACGCAGGTTGCTTCC
>CANPXF010000028.1 GCA_947585745.1 uncultured Clostridia bacterium
GAAGAAGGGTACGTGCTACGTTTACGTTTACGCTCAGAACGGTGTATACAAGAGAATTAAGATTAAGGTTAAATAATTAAAACCAAAAATATAAAAAAGGCTGTTTCAAAACACAATCTGTTTTGAAACAGCCTGAAAATATTTTTAAAATTCTATTCCAAATCTTGCCGTTACTCCTCTGTCGTAGGGGTGGCGGATTTTTTTCATTTCGGTAATGTAGTCCGCAAGCTCCATAATTTTTTTCGGCGGGTTATGTCCCGTCATAACAATTTCAAGGTTTTTCGGAGCGTCGGATACAAACTCATACACATCGTGTTCGCTCAACATTTCCGCCTCAATCGCGGAGAAAATTTCGTCGAGAACTATCATATCGTATTTTTGCGTTAAAGCCTTAGTCACGCTTTCGTTAAAAATATTTCTGAAAATTTTAGACGCTTTCGCTTTTTCCTCGTCATTCATATCAAATGTAAATTTCAGCTCCATAGGAGCAAAGGCAAGGCTTATATTTTCCGTGTGGCTCAGCGTGTGCCTTTCCCCTGAAAATTCCGTTTTTAAAAACTGAACGAAAAGCACCTTCATTCTGCTCCCCGCGGCTCTCACGGCAAGACCGATTGCCGCTGTGGTTTTGCCTTTTCCGTCACCGTAATAAATGTGTATCATACGCTCACCTCTTTCTTATAAATATAATATATCGGTTTCAAAAAATATTCAAGTATATTCAGAAAGTTATTATGTGAAAATAAATAAATTTGTCCTCGAAAAAAGGCAGAATATTATTATTTTTTTTGCGTACAATCAAATGACGGAAAAAAATATACATAAATCGAGCGCTGATTTTTCGCCGTTTTTATAAAATTAATGGAATGATAAAATTTGTATTGACAAAAAAACACAACTTTAGTAAAATTAGTTGTAAACCTATTTTGGATAACTGTAACTTAAAGTTGACTATATATTTGTGGAGGTAGAAGCTTGTCGATGAAAAAGTTTTTTGTTCCTGTAGCGTTTTTATTGGCTGTAATAATGTGCGTCGCCGTTCCGATTACCGTAACAGCGCAGATAACCTCGTTTAATACAAGCGATGTTTCAACATCTTCCGAAAATGTTGTTGAGCCTACAAGCGCGGTTGAACCTGCTACGGAGGCTAAAGTAATTCCCTCGGCGGTTAAAGGGTTAAAGGTTTCTTCACTTGAATCGGATTCTCTTTTGTTAAGCTGGAACAAAAGCGACAACGCCAATTTATATACCATTTACCGCGCTGTAGAGGAAAAGAACGGCAAAATCGGCAGTTACAGAAAGTACAGTGATGTAAAATACAACTCTTTCAGGGATACGGGGCTTGAACAGGCGAAAATCTATAAATATCAGATTTTTGCGTACAGAGTTTCGGGAGAATATGTAACTCAAAGCAAATCCGCAATCACTTCCGTAATGACAAGACCTAATAATGCTACAGGCGTAAAGCTTTCCGACAAAAAGACCAATTCAATGGTTCTAAGCTGGAAGAAAAGCCCCAAAGCGGACAAATATATTATTTACCGTTCAGAGGAAAATCGGGACGGAGGATATTCGGAGTATAAGAAAATCCGCGAGGTCAGCAAGGGTAGAAAGCTTAAAATTGCAGATAAAGGCTTAGACGACGGTACAATTTATAAATACAAGGTTGTAGCGGAACGCGTGCAGGGAGATACATCAGCAGTAAGCACAGGCACGGCGACAAAAGGTATGACTAAACTAAACGCGCCCGCGGGCTTTAAAAAGCTGAAAGCGAGTGAAACCGCAATTAAGCTATCTTGGAAAAAGGTAAATCACGCCGAAAAATACGAGCTTTACCGCGACGGCGTTAAAATTAAGACCATTAAAAACACTACATATACCGACAGAAAGCTTTTAAGCGGTTCTCTGCATAATTATACAGTCAGAGCAGTTCGCAAGGTCGGCAAAAATATAAAAAGGGGTAATCTCGCGAGCCTGTCCGCGTCGTGTAAATTACCCGCAAACAGAATTGTAGTATCTATATCAAAGCAGAAATTTTACCTTTACATAAAGAACAAGGTCGTTCTGCAATCTTCCGTTGTAACGGGAATGCCCGGCGACCGAGCTACGACAATCGGACACCATCATATCATAAGCAGAAAGTCGCCAGCGATTTTACGCGGTTCATATGGAGGAAGCTCGTGGACAACGAGAGTAAATTACTGGCTCGGCTTTACCTACAGCGGTCAGGGCTTCCACGACAGCACGTGGCGCGGAGCCTACGGCGGAAATATTTACCGCAGTGACGGTTCTCACGGTTGTGTAAACACGCCCCTTGACGCTGTCAGAAAGCTCTATGAAAAGGCATATGTGGGTATGCTTGTTATCGTCAAAAATTAATCTTTATATTTCCACGTCAGACATTGCAGTCCCTCTCGGACAAATCATATCCCCCAGACGTTTGAGCCTCTGTCTTATTTTGGATAGAAAGGATAGGTTCTGCTGTAGACTTTTTATTAAATAAAACGTGGGATAAACATAAAATTTAATCCTATCAAACGTTTCCTTTATCTCACTTTGGATAGTGAAAAAAGATTCAATAAAAAACTCTTTATATACAAGTTTTCTCCCTATCTGACTTTAGATAGGGAGATTAATTTTTCTGTTAATATAGGCTTTTAGAAAACTTTTCCTCTAAATCCGAGTTTTTAAAGGAATTAAAAGGTTACCTTTAAATCTAATTCTTAATTCTTAATTTTTAATTTTTAATTCTTAACTTTCTGCTCTTTTTATGAGATACGGAATTGCGCGTTCAAAATCAACGCCGTACCAATTAGCGTTTGGAGCTTCGGCGGTAATACGGATACATTCGGCTGTGTAGTCCGCCGCGATTGAAACGCTTTCCTGCATAGATTTTCCGCTTATTAAAAGTCCTGTAAATGTTGAGCTGAAAATATCGCCCGTTCCGTGGAAACTTGCGTTCAACTTTTCCTGAAAATATGTATAATATTCGTCTTTCTCGCTGTCATAAGTGAGAACGCCGTATTTTCCGCCAAACTCCGCGCCTGTCAAAACAATTTTCTTGGCGCCCTGTTCTGCGAGTTTTTCTACAACCTCCTTTGCGAATTTCTCATCATATTCCGCTCTGTAGGGAGTATTCGTCATAAAACAAGCCTCGGTGATGTTCGGAAGTATAATATCAGCGCTTGCGCAAAGCTTTGCCATTTCCGAGGGGAATTTGCTGTCAAAAGCGGGGTAGAGCTTGCCGTTATCAGCCATAGCAGGGTCAACAATGACAAGGTTGCCTTTCTGCCTTAGTTCATTTATAAGAGTTAGTACTTTTTGTATCTGCCCCGATGACGCAAGATAACCCGTGTAAAAAGCGTCAAAGGTAATTCCCTCGTCTTTCCAATGCTTAGCTATCGGCAGAATTTGATCGTCGAGGTCCTTGCAGGTAAAGTTTTTAAACATAGTATGTGTTGATAAAACTGCCGTTGGAATAATCGCCGCCTCAACCCCCGTTGCGGAGATTATCGGCAGAGCCACGGTCAGAGAGCATTTTCCCACGCAGGAAATGTCCTGGATTGTAACGATTCTTTTCATATCCTGTTACCTCTCAAAAATTTATTGACTGTATTATATCAAATCAACTGTCCTAAATAAATGTACAGTTTCGTAAAATATAAAAGGACAGTTTGCATACAATTAAAAATGAATTAAACATGAAAATAAATTACAATATAAAAAGACAGCCCGTACGGACTGTCTTTTTGGTGGGCCATCAGTACGTTAATAAATTGCGAGGGAAAAATCTCGAACATTGCGACGTGTGGCAGAGCTAAAAGAAACATCAGCGCTCCTCGCTAAAATCGTTTCCCCGAAACGATTTTTAAACGCTCGGTTTCGGAGTCCCTGATGTTTTTTCTAAAAAAAATAACACAACCGTATGGTTGTGTTATTTTTATGGTGGGCCATCAGTACGTTGATAAATGCGAG
>CANPXF010000029.1 GCA_947585745.1 uncultured Clostridia bacterium
TTTCTTTTGCTAAAGCTTTTTTTATCGTCCCCCGGTTCAACCGGGGGATTTTTCCACGCCCTAAAGGACACCATACACAAAACAAGGCTCTCCGTACGGAAAGCCTTGTTAAATAGACAAATGAAATTGTTATCTCTTCGAGAACTGCGGTGCGCGACGAGCGCTTTTGAGACCGTATTTCTTTCTTTCCTTCATTCTCGGGTCACGAGTGAGGAAGCCTGCCTTCTTGAGCGCAGGACGGAGAGCCTCGCTGTCATACTGGAGAAGCGCACGGGAAATACCGTGGCGGATTGCTCCTGCCTGACCTGTAACTCCACCGCCGTTTACACGGCAAACTACGTCAAATTTTTCAGCAGTTTCTGTTAAGTTAAGAGGCTGGCGGACAATGAGTTTTAAGGTTTCAAGACCGAAATAATCGTCAATATCTCTGTCGTTGATTGTAACCTTGCCTGTGCCCTGATAAAGTCTTACGCGGGCTACGGAAGATTTTCTTCTTCCCGTACCGTAAAAATAAGGTGTCTTATCGTACATAATTATTTGCCTCCTTTTTAAGCTTCTACAGCCTCAGGCTTCTGAGCCTGATGGTTGTGTTCTGCGCCCTCAAACAGACGAAGTCTTAAAAGAGCGTTTCTGCCGATTGTATTTGACGGAAGCATACCCTTTACAGCAAGCTCCATTGCCTTTGTCGGGCGAGTTGCCATAAGCGTATCGTAACGTGTTTCTTTAAGATGACCGATATAACCCGTGTGGCGTTGCCACTTCTTCTGTGTCAGCTTGTTACCTGTTAAAACGGCATCCTTACAATTAATAATAATAACGTGGTCTCCGCAGTCAACGTGGGGAGTAAAAATCGGCTTATGCTTACCTCTGAGAAGTACAGCCGCCTCGGCGGCAACACGTCCTAAGGGCTTGCCTGCCGCGTCAATTACATACCACTTGCGGTCAATTTCGCCTTTCTTTGCCATATAAGTTGACATAGCGTATCCTCCTAATCTTCTTTCATTTTTTAACGCTTGATTATTATAACAACCAAAAAGCTTAATGTCAATACTTTTTTAAAATTTTTTTAATTTACAAAACTCAATCTCTTAAAATTACTTGTTTTCTCTGTTTTACTCTCTTTTTCTCTTTTGTGAATTTTATTTTTTGTTTGTTAATTTCGCTTTACGGCTGGACTTTTTCTTTGTACGCTGATATAATTAAGACAGTTAATAAATAAAGTAAGGGAGGCTCTTTCAAATGGTTGAATACAGAGTCGGAATAGATTTGGGCGGTACAAATATTGTTGCGGGAGTTGTCCGCCACGACTCGAAAAAGCAGGAATATGAAATAATCGCAAAGGCGGAATGTAAAACGGCTATTCCCCGTCCCGAGGCTGACGTGTGTGATTCTATGGCAGACGTCGTAAAAAAAGCGGTCAGAAAGGCAAAGCTTACAATGGACGATATAGCGTATGTCGGTATCGGAGTTCCGGGAGCTGTTAATCCGGAAACAAAAATTGTCGAAACCTCGCCTAACCTTTTCTTTAAAAACTGGGAAATAAGCAAAATGATGGAGGAGCGCCTTAATAAATATGTTAAAATCGAGAACGACGCCAACGCCGCGGCTCTCGGCGAGTTTCTGGCGGGTTCAGCTAAGGACTGCAGAAACGCGGTTGCCATAACGCTTGGAACAGGCGTGGGCGGAGGTATCATAATTGACGGTAAGATTTACAGCGGTTCAAATTACGCGGGCGCGGAGCTTGGGCATATGGTAATCGTCAAGGACGGCAAAAAATGCGGTTGCGGACGCAGAGGCTGTTGGGAGGCATACGCTTCCGCAACGGCGCTTATAAATATGACTAAAGACGCTATCGTAAACGAAAAAGCGGAATTTTCATTTATGCTTGACGCGGTTGACGGCGATTTGAATAACGTAACTGGAAAAACAGCGTGGGATGCTATGCTTGCGGGCGACTTTACCGGCAAGGAAGTCATCAACAACTACATAAGCTATCTTGCGACGGGAATTGTAAATGTTATAAATATTTTCCAGCCCGATGTGCTGTGTATCGGCGGAGGCGTCAGCAAACAGGGAGAAAATCTTCTCGCTCCCGTAAGAGCTATCGTAGAGCAGGAGAGAATTACTAAGCATAACGATAAGCAGACGGTAATATGCACGGCTACTCTCGGTAATGACGCGGGCATAATAGGGGCGGCGTGTCTGTAATTAGTTTTCAGAGCATACGCGCCTGAATGAATAAAAATTTTTAACGGATAAATAATATGTATAATTAAAGGAGAAGTTTTCGGAAGATAAAGCTTCTCCTTAGCTTTCCTTTATTTACACAAAAGCTTAAAACAAATTTAAAATTATAGAAATTTGTATAAAAATCCGCTTATTAAATTATAAAAGTCTTGTCCCACAAATTTTTGAAAAGGTATTGACAAATACAGGGTTTTATTATAAAATAATTGTCGCTGACTTTTTATGTCGGTATATACGGCGGAATAGCTCAGCTGGCTAGAGCATTCGGTTCATACCCGAAGTGTCGTAGGTTCAAGTCCTATTTCCGCTACCATACGGCCCGGTGGTCAAGTGGTCAAGACACCGCCCTTTCACGGCGGTAACACGGGTTCAAATCCCGTCCGGGTCACCATAAACTGCTGGTGTGGTGGAATAGGCAGACACAAGGGACTTAAAATCCCTCGGACTAATAATCCGTACCGGTTCAAGTCCGGTCACCAGCACCATACCAAAAAGACAGCCGTCCTTTCAGGACGGCTGTCTTTTTGGCAAAAGTTGTGAGCGGACTTGAAAGGCGGAAAGAGAAAATGCTCCTGCGGAGCATTTTCCCG